>NZ_CP086111.1:975000-1680000 GCF_016806835.2 Skermanella rosea
TCGGAAGTTCAAGTCTTCCCAGGCCCACCATCCTCCCCTCGGGGGCGTAGCTCAGTTGGGAGAGCGCGTGCTTTGCAAGCATGAGGTCGTCGGTTCGATCCCGTCCGCCTCCACCAGGGAGGAAGGGCAGGGCGAATGATGACAGATCATGACGCAGACCGGGAACCAGGATAT
This sequence comes from Skermanella rosea, assembly GCF_016806835.2. Lineage (NCBI taxonomy): Bacteria > Pseudomonadati > Pseudomonadota > Alphaproteobacteria > Rhodospirillales > Azospirillaceae > Skermanella > Skermanella rosea. The sequence goes on from NZ_CP086111.1 coordinate 975,175, forward strand.
CCGCGGGAGAGAAAACAGGTATCCGCCGAGGCGGGTATGGGATCTTTGACATGTGAAGAGAATTCGTGACCGAGGATGACCCGACAGGGCCGTCGCCCCAGCGATGGGGAGGCAGTCGGTTGGGTCATGATGATGCATCTTTGCCGGATGCGTGCGGGCTTTCTCCTGCGCGTGACGCATCCGTATGTCGAGATCAAGCGTCTGAAGGGCATCTGGTGGATGCCTTGGCACTGAGAGGCGATGAAGGACGCAGCACGTTGCGATAAGCCACGGGGAGCCGCGAGCAGGCTTTGATCCGTGGATTTCCGAATGGGGCAACCCACCGCTTCGGCGGTATCTTTCTCTGAATACATAGGAGGAAGAGGCGAACCCGGGGAACTGAAACATCTAAGTACCCGGAGGAAAGGACATCAACCGAGACTCCGCAAGTAGTGGCGAGCGAACGCGGACCAGGCCAGTGGTCGCAGAGGGACAACCGGAACCGTCTGGAAAGTCGGGCCGGAGCGGGTGACAGCCCCGTACGGGTAATGACCTCCGCGATCCTCGAGTAGGGCGGGACACGTGAAATCCTGCCTGAACATGGGGGGACCACCCTCCAAGCCTAAGTACTCCTCAGTGACCGATAGTGCACCAGTACCGTGAGGGAAAGGTGAAAAGCACCCCGACGAGGGGAGTGAAACAGACCTGAAACCGGATGCCTACAAGCAGTCGGAGCGGCCCTGTGCCGTGACGGCGTACCTTTTGTATAATGGGTCAGCGACTTAGAGTATGCAGCGAGCTTAAGCCGGTAGGTGGAGGCGCAGCGAAAGCGAGTCTGAACAGGGCGTTTCAGTTGCATGCTCTAGACCCGAAACCTGATGATCTAGCCATGGGCAGGTTGAAGGTGCGGTAACACGCACTGGAGGACCGAACTCACGCCTGTTGAAAAAGTCGGAGATGACCTGTGGCTAGGGGTGAAAGGCCAATCAAATCAGGAAATAGCTGGTTCTCCGCGAAAGCTATTTAGGTAGCGCGTCGGATGATTGCCCACGGGGGTAGAGCACTGGATGGGCTAGGGGGCCTCACCGCTTACCAAACCTAACCAAACTCCGAATACCGTGGAGCACAGTCCGGCAGACAGACGGTCGGTGCTAAGGTCGATCGTCAAGAGGGAAACAGCCCAGACCGCCAGCTAAGGTCCCCAAGTGGTGGCTAAGTGGGAAAGGATGTGGGAAGGCCATGACAACCAGGAGGTTGGCTTAGAAGCAGCCATCCTTTAAAGAAAGCGTAATAGCTCACTGGTCTAGACAAGCCGGCCTGCGCCGAAAATGTACCGGGGCTCAAGCCACCCACCGAAGCTGCGGATGTCGATCATCTCACGATGACGACGTGGTAGCGGAGCGTTGCCTAGGCCGATGAAGGGCACCCGTGAGGTTGCCTGGAGGTATGGCAAGTGAGAATGCTGACATGAGTAGCGACAAAGAGTGTGAGAAACACTCTCGCCGGAAGTCCAAGGGTTCCTGCGCACGGTTAATCCGCGCAGGGTGAGCCGGCCCCTAAGGCGAGGCCGAAAGGCGTAGTCGATGGGAACCTGGTTAATATTCCAGGGCCTGGCAGAGGTGACGAATCCCGAAGTGCGTGCGGCCTTATCGGATTGGCCGTGCGCTGGAGGGGTTCCTGGAAACAGCCCTGCCATACAGACCGTACCCGAAACCGACACAGGTGGACAGGTAGAGCATACCCAGGCGCTTGAGAGAATGGTGTTGAAGGAACTCGGCAAATTACCCTCGTAACTTCGGGAGAAGAGGGCCCCGTTCCTGCGCAAGCAGGGGCGGGGGGCACAGACCAGGGGGTGGCGACTGTTTACTAAAAACACAGGGCTCTGCGAAGTCTGGCATGACGACGTATAGGGTCTGACGCCTGCCCGGTGCCGGAAGGTTAAAGGGAGGGGTGCAAGCTCCGAACTGAAGCCCCGGTAAACGGCGGCCGTAACTATAACGGTCCTAAGGTAGCGAAATTCCTTGTCGGGTAAGTTCCGACCTGCACGAATGGCGTAACGACTTCCCCGCTGTCTCCAACACCAACTCAGCGAAATTGAATTCTCCGTGAAGATGCGGAGTACCCGCGGTCAGACGGAAAGACCCCGTGCACCTTTACTCCAGCTTTGCAGTGGTGCCAGGGTTCCCATGTGTAGGATAGGTGGGAGGCTATGAAACGCAGGCGCCAGCTTGCGCGGAGCCATCCTTGAAATACCACCCTTGGGATCTCTGGCATCTAACCGCGCTCCCTGAACCGGGAGCCGGGACCCTGCATGGCGGGGAGTTTGACTGGGGCGGTCGCCTCCCAAAGAGTAACGGAGGCGCGCGAAGGTTGGCTCAGAGCGGTCGGAAATCGCTCGACGAGTGCAATGGCATAAGCCAGCCTGACTGCGAGACCGACAAGTCGAGCAGAGACGAAAGTCGGCCATAGTGATCCGGTGGTCCCGCGTGGAAGGGCCATCGCTCAACGGATAAAAGGTACGCCGGGGATAACAGGCTGATCTCCCCCAAGAGTCCACATCGACGGGGAGGTTTGGCACCTCGATGTCGGCTCATCACATCCTGGGGCTGGAGCAGGTCCCAAGGGTTCGGCTGTTCGCCGATTAAAGTGGTACGTGAGCTGGGTTTAGAACGTCGTGAGACAGTTCGGTCCCTATCTGCCGTGGGTGTCGGAGTGCTGAGAGGCGCTGTCCCTAGTACGAGAGGACCGGGATGGACGCACCTCTGGTGTACCGGTTGTGGCGCCAGCCGCATCGCCGGGTAGCTAAGTGCGGACGGGATAACCGCTGAAAGCATCTAAGCGGGAAACCCCCCTCAAAACAAGCACTCCCCTTAGAGCCGGGATAGACCATCCCGTCGATAGGAGGCGTGTGGAAGCGCGGCAACGCGTGAAGCTAAGCCTTACTAATCGCTCGATCGGCTTGATCCCGACATCGCGCGTCATGCGCAGCAGAAAGCCCGCACGACAGGCATCCGTCGAAGACGCATCGCATCCTCATCACCTCGAAGCACCCGGGCGCTTGGTCGACCTGGTGGTCATAGCGAGGGGCCCGCACCCGATCCCATCCCGAACTCGGCCGTGAAAACCCTCCGCGCCAATGGTACTGCGTCTCAAGACGTGGGAGAGTAGGTCGCCGCCAGGTCCACCAATCGCCCGCGCGCTTCAAGGCAAACCAACCGTCACGAATTCTCCCGCATGTCCGTCGCCCTGACGCGGGGTGGAGCAGCCCGGTAGCTCGTCAGGCTCATAACCTGAAGGTCGCAGGTTCAAATCCTGCCCCCGCAACCATCTTAACCTGCTGAACAAGATCGGCCGTCCGGACATCCGGGCGGCCTTTTTCTTTGCCGCCCGGCAGGACAAGGCGGTTGCGCTTCCCCGCAACCATCTTGTCCTGCAACGGGCCGCTCTCACTGAGCGGCCTGTTCGCGTTTGTGGCGAGGCTCAGGATTCCCGCGAGATCGCCATGGAGATCGATGTCGAGCTTTCCCTCCCCGTTCGGGGTGAGGACGATCCGGTCGATGAGCGAGCGCAGGATGTCGGCTGCTTCCGCGCGGTTCTCTTCGGCGCTCAGCACATGCGCAAGGCTGGCAACTTGGCTGCGGTAGTGCTCTGCCATGCCCGGATGCAGCAGGGCAGGCTCTTCCTTCGTGCCCGCGAGTAGTGCTTCCAGCTCCTCGCGCCGTGCGCTGATGCGGGCGAGGCCGTCCTTGACCTCCGCCGCCGGAACGCCGTCCTTGATCGCCTCAATGATGTTCTCGCGCTGCCTGGTAAGGCGCGCGAGCTCGGCCTTGGCCGCGTTCAGTGTCGCATTCTTCTCGCTGCGCAGACGGTTCAGATGCCGCGTGTACTCCTCGCAAAATTCGGCGAGGAGGCTCGGGTCCATGAGCTGCGTTTGCAGGGCGGAGATGACGAGCCCTTCGAGCTCGTCCTGCCTGACGGTGAGACGGTTCTCGCATGTACCCTTGTTGCGGGCAGCCGAGCAGCCGTAATGGCGCGCCGAGACCTTGCTGCATCCGCTGCCGCAGCAGCCGCACTTCAGGAGGTATGAGAGCAGCATGCGCGGGCGCTGCCGTTCATGAAACTCCGGCAGCTTGCGCATGGCACCCTGCCGCACCTTCACCGCATCCCAGAGCTCCTGATCGACGATCCGCAGCTCCGGTACGTCCTTCACGATCCATTCGGAGGGGTCGTTCAGCCGTGAGACGCGGTTACCGGTGTCAGGGTTCTTGATGTAGGCGAGCCGGTTCCAGACGAGCTTGCCGACATAGAGCTCGTTGTTGAGGATGCCGGTGCCGCGCCTCCAGTTGCCGTTGATGGTCGATGGCCCCCAGCCCTTGCCGGACGGACCGGCGATGCTCCGGGCGTTGAGGTCATGGGCAATCGCGAGCGGCGACTTGCCGGAGGCATACTCGTTGAAAATCTGCCGGACGGTGGCGGCTTCGGCTTCGTTGATCCGGCGCTCGCCACGCTCGGGATCGCCGGAGGCGGCGAACGCTTTCACCACGTCATAGCCGTAGGAGTTGCCGCCGCCGGACCTCCCCGCCTCGACGCGGCCCCGCAGGCCGCGCTTCGTCTTGTCGGCGAGGTCCTTTAGGTAGAGCGCGCCCATCGTGCCCTTGAGGCCGATGTGAAGCTCGCTCACCGGGCCTTCGGAGAGCGTGAGCATGGCGACGCCCGCAAAGCGAAGCCGCTTGTAGACGCCTGCAATATCCTCCTGATCGCGCGACAGGCGGTCGAGGGACTCCGCGATCACGACATCGAACCTGCCTGCTTGCGCGTCCTGCATCAGGCCCTGAATGCCGGGCCGCATCAGGCTTGCGCCGGAAATCGCATGATCGGTGTAGTGCTGCGTGACCTTCCAGCCTTCGCGGGCGGCGCGCTCTTCGCACAGCCGCACCTGATCCTCGATGGAGGCTTCCCGCTGGCGGTCCGATGAGTACCGCGCGTAGATCGCAACCCTAGTCATGGCGCATCCTCGAAGCTTGAATCCCTAGGATATGCACCGTTTAGACTCGGGCTCAACGGCTTTTCGGGGGTTCGTTTGGCAAGATCGCGGGCGAGCAGCCTTGCGAGCGCGGCGAAGCCTGGATGAGGCTTCTCTTTCGCCTGCGCTTTTTCGCGCGCTGCTCTGGTTTTGCTGGCTCGCATGGCCTGCCGCGTAAGCTGAATTCCTGATCGTCTTCAGAATGCGCCTCGCGGCTGCTTTTCTCTTGAGCACGGGCTGGTCACCGGCTTTGCATGCAACGATCCCGTGGCTTTCACCACGGGATCGAGGAGGCGGTTGACCTTACAGGCCGGGGCCGCGCAGACGGCGCTGGGCCATCGCAAGGCTCAGCGTCTCAAGGCTTGAGAGCGCATCGCGCCTTGCCTGCGAGCCAGCTTCGCTTTGCACCAGCTCCTGCTGGGCGGCGTGGAACAGCGCTTGCAGTTCAGGAAGGCTGCGGCCTTGCAGGCTGCCGGGAGTGATGATCCTCGTCATCGTGTCCTCCTTGGTTCTTCAGGCCCTGCCCATCAGGGCCTTTCGCGCTGCCAGACACACAAAATCGCGACAGAAAGGCCCGCCATGGGCGGCAAGGGCCGTGAGGACCGAAAGGAGGAGAGTAAGAGGAGAAGATGACCGGCGCTGCCAGGGTGCAGGCACGGATGCTGCGGGGCGTCTTTAACGTCACCCGAGGGCTGTGGATGCGTGGAAAGCGGCTCAGACCAAGGCGTTCAGCAGACTTACTTGCATTTGCAAATTTGCAGCCAGCCGGACGCAGATGTTATCATATAATTATATTATGGTAATTATTGCGAAGGAGAGAAATGGCTGGAAGCAAAGGGCCATTTGAGCCGACTGGCTTTACGATACTGTACAAAGAGCTTGGGACGATCAGCGTTGACGAGTTGGCGCACGCTCTTTGGGAAGACATCCAGGTGCTGAAGGACATCTACAACGTCCGTTATGTGAGAGCGCCGCGCCTCAAGATATTCGTGACCGACGAGCACGGCGACCAGATCAAGGTCCGCCGCCCCGGAGGCGGCTATGTCCATTACATGTACACGAACCACTTCAGGCCCGCCTGCAAGGACTACGACTTATAAGGGTCGCGGCGGACCGGAAAGGACGGAAGAGGATTGAAACTGCCTTGCTACATCGATCTGGATCAGGCTCGTCAGGTGCTCGCCGAAATGGGGCTTGAGCTCAACGAGCGGCAGATGAAGCGGGCGGCGGACAAGGACGCAACCGGCCAAAGGAAACTTCCCTTCTTCGTTGACCCCATCGATGGCAGGCTCAAGATCGAGAAGGGGACGCTGGTACGCATTTATCAGGAATTGCAGGCGCAAGCGGAAAATAGATCGAAGAACCGAGAACGGTAATATTGTTCTTGTATTTACAGAGTCCATGTTTAATCATGTTTAGCAATGTCAGATATAAGAAAAAGAACAGGCAGAAAAGGTACGACTTACCAAGTACGTTACCCGAGTAAAGCTTCTAAGACGGGCTATGCCTACAAGACCTTCACCACGCTGAAAGAAGCGCGGGCGTTCAGGGAAGATGCTGGCGCAAGATTGGCCAGCACGGCACTCAGCACAGAGATAAGGACAGTCGGTCAAGGCGTTCAAAAATGGCTCGACGTATGCGAACGGGAAGGCCGGAACGGCCGGGAGCCGGTGACGAAATACACGCTCGCCAATTACGAATACCGCGCCGGTATCATCAATGATTACGCCTGGGACAAGGAGCTCCATGAGCTGACCAAGCCGGACATCATCCAGTTTCGCTCATGGTTGCTGGAGCAGCACAGCAGGGACGTGGCGAACAAGGTTCTCACCTCCTTTCATTCGATGGTAAAGGAGCTCGTCGGTCGCGGCGCGCTCGCCTACGACATGGCGGACGGGGTCACGGTCGCGGCGACATCGCGCTATGACGAGCCGGTCGTCATCCCGAGCGAGCGCGAGATTCAGGAGCTGCTTGCCGCCGCAGATCGTCTCGCGAATGCGAGGAACCGCAAGACCCAAAAGACGTGGGAACGATACCGACCCATGCTTTACCTCGCCGTGGATTCCGGCATGCGGCCGCAGGAATATCTGGTGCTCGCGAAGGCGAGCATCAAGGAGACAGGGGTTGAGGTTGACCGGGCACTCGAAGGCGGCGGAACCGAGATCACAGTCACCAAGACGCGGGCCGGGCGCCGGTTTATCGACCTGAGCACGGACACGCTCGGTATGATCCGCCACTATGCCGACAACAAGTCCATCAAGAACGAGTACGATCTCGTGTTTCCGACGAACACCGGCAAATGGCAGAGCGTTCGCAACTGGCGCAACCGGGGATTTGCCAGCGTGTGTGAGGAAGCCGGCTTGATGGTGAAGGTAAAGGAGGATGGCGAGACGGTCGAACGTCCGAAGTACAAGCCTTACGATCTTCGCCATTTCTACGCTTCGATGCTGATCGACCAGCGGGTGAACCTGAAGCGGATACAGACCCTCATGGGGCACCGAAATATCCAGACGACCTTGAACGTCTATGGGCACCTGATCGAACGTGTTGAGGCCGCCCAGCAAAGTCCCGTCAGCGTGCTCGGCTGCATGCGGCAAAACTCATGTGGCAAGTCTGTGGCGAATGCCAGCTAACACGCTGGTTTATTGTTCTTTTTTTCTGCTCGACACGCAAGGGGTCACAAGTTCAATCCTTGTACCGCCCACCACTTTCAAATCAATGACTTAGCTTAAAGTTACGGAAAGAAACGGCACTTCGGGGTACGTTTTCGCCACAAACCACTGCCCCTCGTAAACCCGCAGAAATCTGCCATCGTCCGGCTTGGCCCGTTTCGGCGTGTGGCAAACTTGTGGCGAATCCCTCTCAGCGAAGCCGCTATTCGAAAAGCGTTTCAGGCACGCGCCGCGCTCGTGGCGCGGCGCGAAGACGTCTTACGCGAGCCACACAGTGGAAGTGTCTGGCTGGTATACCCGACGCCTAAGAAGGGGATTCCTACCGAACCACCTTTTCTATGAAGCCTAGAGTCGTTGCGTTCTCGATCAGCGTGCGCACTTTCGACCGATCCAGTCCTTTCGGAACCTCAGCATCGATCTCCAGCTTTAGCGTGACTTCGCTTCCCGGCACCGTCGTCAACTGCTCAATGATGGCCTCTACGATCTGGTGAATCTCCCGCGCTGGCCGGTCCGGTGAGATCATCACCGTCCCGATAAAGCGGGTGGGTAACTTCTCCTCGGCAGGCGCGCTTGCGCCGCCGTCCGGAGGGGTAGAGCCATTGCCACCAGACCCAGAGGCTCCAGCTCCGTCGAAGCCGCCATTCGGGGCGGCAGGCGTCTCACCTTTGGGCGCCGGGCGGTTCGCTTCAGCGACGGCCGGCTTGATAATAACGCTGTCGCTGTCGATGACGACCGGAGCATTTCCGCCCCTCTCGATCACCAGACCCAAATAAGACTGAGAAGCCTCGTCCCAACGCTCTGCATATGCAAATGGACCAGGGATCATGCCTGAAATCGCTGCCTGGACCGCTTTCACGAGTACGGCCTGATTCTTTAGGCGCGGCAGGTACGTATAGCGGTTGAGGTACTCCCACATGTCCTTGAGCGAGAGGTGCGCCTTGCCGTTCCAGATATACTTTTGCAGGTCGCGGTCGAGCCGGGTTGGCCCAAGTTCGATCAGCAGGCCTTCGTCGCTCACCAGCTTTTTGCTGGCCCGCGAAAGCAGGCCGTCCTGGGCAGGTATCTTGCCGGACGTCCACTCGACATCCGCCTGCGCGCTCTCCTGAACCGGGTACAGGAGATAGCACCAGGCTTCCTTGAGACGGGTTTTGACTGTCTCATTGGCTTCGGAGAGCTTGGCCTCTGCAAGCGCACTATCGCTGTGGGTGAGGTTGAGCCGCTTGGTGTCGCGGATGATCTCGCCCCATGCCAGCGCGGAGCGCACGGCGTCCTTCAGATTGTCCAGTTGACGGGACTCCGCAGCGATGAACACCAGCATGTTGCGGTAGACGCGAGGCGTGCTCCCGCGCTGCAGGAGTATGTCCTTCGCCTCCGTCATGGCCTCGGAACCGTCTCGCCCCGTATGCGGGTGCGCAACGCCAAGGACGATAGCGCGAACGCCGCCCGCTTCGTCCGGCACGTCGGCCGAGCTGCCCGGCGCGACTTGCACAGCGTCGAAATGGCCGCGGTCGCCGATGCTGTTGATGTACTTATTAAGCTCCTTGTCGATGTTCATCAGGACGAGGGCTTCTTCAAGCTGGCCCGCCCGGTCCGCCGCGATCCGGTTGAGGCTGGCCGACATCGAGTACCAGTAGCGGCCAAGGTCCGCGTGCATGAACTTGGCTTGGTTGGTCAGGCGGCGCAACGCATCACCAAAGATCGACGGCCGCTCACCCGGCTGGACGACGCCCAAATTGATCTGCTTGTCGTCTAGTCCCTTGTTCTGTTGTTGATGCGTGGGAGCCGTCCCCATGAACACCGCGCGAGCAACACGGCGTGTGGCGGAGTAACGGTTGAGGTTGGGGGCTGACTGATCTATCTTATATGGGGTCGCAGTCGCGCCATCTACGTCCGCAGCGATGATAGATTGCCAGCTCACATCGAGGTAGTGCAGCAATTCCGGCTCCACGCGCGCGGAACTGATGGCAACGCTCCCCGGCATGATCATCACCGAAGGATCATTGCTCATCCAGAGCTCATGGATGACCTGCGCCATCAGACGCAGAACGCCGCGCGTTCTCTGGAATTTTTCAAGTGAACCCCAGCTCGTATAGAGCTGATCGAAGAGCTCGGGATGGATCGGGTAGGCTTTCTTGAGCTTGCGGCGGTAATCCTCGTCAGCGCAGCCCTGCGGGAAGTCGTTGGTGTTTTCGCGGTATAGCTTGGCGAACTGCTTGAGTGTATTGTCCCGGTGGTGAAACTTGTCGCCCGGTATCTGCTTGAAGAGCCGCCGACGAACGATCTCATAGCTCTCTTCCTGCGAGGCAGGTCGCCACGACGATTCCACTCGGGAGAAGGTCTGCTTCAGGCGCGCGAGCGCTTCCTGACCGCCTTCACCGCCAACTTCGATCTGAGACGCCGGTAGCGACGCGACGAGCAGGGTTCCGGGGCTCGCCTTAACAGCTTCGGTAAGAGACTGTACGAACGAGAGGTTTGAATCGAAGGAGCCAGACGGTAGGCCCTCGACCTTGTAGATTTGGCGCAGGTAGGCGACCCACTCGTCGATCAGGATTAGGCAGGGCGCGTACCGCTTGAAGATTTCTTCGAGAAGGTTTGAACCTGGGGCGATCCCGGTTGCGTCGTTCTCAGCAACCATGTCGAAGCCTTCGGCCCCGCCGAGCTGCCAGGCAAGTTCGCCCCAAGTCGTGCGGATTTTTCGGCCATCGGCGTTCAGAACATCCTGCGGACCGCGTGAAGTCCCGACGAGGACCGCGCGGTTCACCTTCTTCGGCACCGTGAGTCCGTGTTCGTCGAGAAGACGATCAAGACCCGGCAGGTCCTGGGCCGGTGTGCCGCTTGCCATGTGGTAAAGGGCGAGCATCGAGTGCGTCTTGCCGCCGCCGAAATTGGTCTGCAACTCGACGACCGGATCGCCGCCTGCCTTCGAGAGCCGTTTGGCTGCGCCGATGAGCAGCGTGCTGAGGCCGTCGGTCAGGTAGGTGCGGCTGAAGAACTCTTGCGGATCGCGGTACTCCGACGGGGCGCTGCCGGTATGCACTTTGCCGAGGTCAGCGGCGAACTCCGCCTGCATGAATTCGCCCGTCGCCACATCCTGGTGTGGTTCGACGATCTCACGCCACGGCAATAGACCGGCAACAGTCTCGACCGAAATGTCGAGCCGTTGGGTCTTCCGGCGCTCTTCGTTCCGCTGAAGCTCCGTGAACTTGGTGCGCAGGATCGTGTCGCGCATCTTGCTGATCTGCTCGGCGGTCTCCCCGGCGCTGATAGCCTCCATCAGGCGGCGCATAGTGTCGAGCGCGCGTTCGGCGTCGTCGTAGGTGAAGTTCTCATTGTGGGAGAGTCTGTTCCGCACCTCGAGCAGCTCGGATACGTAGGAGCGCTCCGGATGGCCGAGCACCATGGCGAAGGCGTCTTTCCAGAACGCCATCATGGTTTTGAGCAAAGCCTGCTGGTCCCAAGCTACCTCCCCTTTAGAGTTGGCTTTGAGGCCGCTCACGCGGTTCACGACCTCGAGCTGCCAGTGCCCGGAGACGGAGCTCTCAAGGCGCTTCTCGACAAAGGGGGTCAGCGCTTCGGGAAGAAGCTCCATGCCTTCGAAAACGTACTGTCTCGTGCTTTTAGCCACTGCTCAACCCCCTCAGAAATTCATTGCGACTTGGCGGTCGCCGCTGACGTCGTGTATCGCTGCTGCTTGACGAGTCAGCTCTGTCCAAACCGCAATGAGAGAATTGTAAGACGTCGCCTCTTTGGCGTCTTTTCTCTTATTTGAGCTGATGTCATATAGGCAGTAGGCAAGATCTTTTATCGCGTCGCCCATCTCTGGCCCGACTTGTTTTAGCAACATCGCCGCTGCATGCTCTCCATCGCATTCAAGACGTCGAATCACATGCTGACAGCATTCCCACACAGTTAAGTGAGGGTCACTCAGCGGACTCCAATCTGAATAGAGCTCCTCGCGCTGAAGAATTCGAACCTTTCCGGCCGCACTCTCAACAATCTCGGCATGTTTAACACTCTCAACTGAAATCCCTCGGGCCTGGGCGATGCTATTGGCGTTCCCATACTCACCCGAATTCATTCCATTCTGTTCAAACCACGTAATTGTGAAGCGCGTCTCTGGGTCGAATTCACCTTGGAAACCACCAATGAAATCGTCCAATTCATGATTTATTAATTGAAGAGCGGACTTCACTGTCATCGGCTTATCGTCGCTCTCTATTACAGCTTCATATCTACTGAATATACCCATTCCAGGCCCGATGGATGATTGGGGCATATCGGCAGGAGTTATGCTAGCTGCTTGAAGATGACTGAGAGCAGGCCGAAGCTCACGCTTCAAGGTTCTGATGAACTCCGCTCTAGTGATAACTCCTGCATTCTTAATCCTCGGCCTGCACACCAAGAGCACAGAACTTGCAAGCGCGTTCGTTCCGATTCCGACCGATCTTGTTGCCCGCTCGGTACGTACTGGCCAGGTTGCTACGACGGACAGCCCGGAATTTAGCACGCCTTCGAGAAAACTAACCCACCCCGGAGATGACACGCCTTCGTCGCTTATCTCCTTCTGCTTGAAGGCATAGTAAATTGTGATGGGCGAAGACGGAGATGCAACTGAGCAGAGGTTTTGCATGGCCTTCTGCATCTTCTGCATGAACCAGCTCTCTGCTTCTGACCGCGTGGGATGACGGAAAGGGGATGCGATCGCTTCTTCAGTCTTTGGCACTGCCAACGTGGTGGATATGCTGGGTTCAATTGTCTGTAGATTATCGCGCGCCCACAGATAGAATAAGTCCGACAGATCAGCGTATCCGATATTGTCGTAGTATGGCGGGTCAGTGCTGATAACCGCATTTGAGACCCGCTCTTGAGAGTCAGCCGCATCGTGCTGGAACACTGTGCCTAACGGGCCATCCGGAAGATTCTCAACCGACGTGGCGACCGACTGAGAAATGGATACAAAACTCATGAGGTTTGCAAATGGGTTTACCTCGCAATAATCCCAGCTCATTGGGATAGCATGTTTTGTGAAGAGATGAGTAACATTCATGTTGTTGTTATTCCAACATGAAATCGTATTGTTATAATCTGCCATCTTCGAAATTGACATCTGAAGATACTTGCATACGGTCGAGGCGTAATGCTCCGCTTTATCGGATATACCGAATTTCTTTTGAAAATCGTCAGCTATCAGTTTCCAAACTTCTAGAATAAGTTCCGAGAAGGTCTGTAGGCAAACCTGTTGGCGAGGCGAAAAGATATCTCGGAAATCATGCATCCCATACTGTTGGACCCGGAAGCCAAGAGCCTTTTCGGGGAGAGGTATAGACGGTACTTTCGACAACTGGTCCGGGGGGATTTTGACGGGAGCAAAATCGTCAACGGCGAACGCTGTCCGTCCGGAAGGTAGGTCGCAGACGATTGCAGCTAGTTGGGCTCCCATGCGCCCGGCATCAGCCATTCTACGTATGTAATCGAGAGGAAGCGCCGCTCCAGAGATTAGGCATTCACCTCCTGATTTTGACACGCTGGGCGCACGAAGAGAATGAAAGCGATCTGCAGGTTCTTTCTTAACTACGAAGGCAATTCCGTTCGGAGTTTTTTGAGGTTCCAACCATATCTGCTTTCCTTTTTTTGAGCTGATACTGAAAGATCGGATTAGAGGCGTGTTCAGCCCTGAAAACGCCGGATCAGGACATGGGACCGTTCGGGCCCAAATGTAAGCGCTCGGAGTGTACTTAGATGACTGCACGGCGATAGCGGGGTACAGGTGTCCTATTCTCTCCTGAGCCATCGCCTGCATCCGGCCTGCATAGAACACAATATCCGAGGCGACGCCTTGTAGACCCTGGGAACCTCTGGTTGACGAGAAGCTCTCGTTCGCCCCAGGTAGGCCGAAACAAAACTCGGGCACCTCGATCTGTCCCGCGGTAATAAGCAGAGCTATCGGGTTCAGGTCCGAAGCGTGGGATCTCAGTCCGATTCGTTTCGCCTCTAGTGGAATTGCGCCTCCCCCACAGAACGGATCATAGAAGTTTAACTCGTCGAGTTTGCTGCCCATACATCTCGCAGCAATAGATTTTAGTTCTTCAAGAGCACCGCGGTCTACGTCGGCGCCCCATCCGCATCCACGAGCAATCAAGTCAAATAGCCGTTCCCGCTCTGCCTCTTGAGATTCCTCAGTGGGAAACTGCTCCGGACTAGAGGATGGATCATCTATCATTTGAGCAAATAGCACTGCCCGTGCAGTTGTATTCGGCCTCCGTGCCCACCATTGGTGCAGTGATCGGGGATGTCCTTTTAAGAATGGATTGTTTTTTTCTTTTTCAGCATGCGCATTGATAGCCTCAAGCGGAATGGCGACCTCGATCAGTTTCTTCTTATAGGGCTGGGTCATTTGGGGTTCTCCGCCCGTTCGAGCAGGCTCTTGAGGTTGACTTGAATCGCGGTGATGTGGAATTCCGGTTCTTGCGAGAACGGGCGGCGGACATAGCGGGGCTCGCGCGCGTAGCCGTTTTCTACCCGCACGATGGCGAGGATGAACTTCTCCGGCTCGTGCAGGGAGGTGATGACCTCCTGGCGGGTGACCATGATGGTGTCTGCGCCATCAATCCGGCCCTTCACTTCGATGAAGCGCAGGTGCTGTGAGGACGGGCTGTAGGACGCGATGTCGTAACCGATCTTCTGCGCGGACACGTCCGTCGGCACGTTGCCGAGTTCCTTCTCTGCGGCCATTACCGCCTCCATTGCGGCGAGTTCGATCTCGCGGCGGGCGACCGGGTCTTCCGAGAAGCCGGATGGAGCGCCGTTCGTGGCATGCTTCGCCTGGCGTGCCTCTAGTAGCCCTCGCGGTATCACCACCATGCCGCCGCGTACGCGAGGCGGCTGCGAACTGATGAACTTTTCTTCCTCGAGCTGGGCCTGACGGGTTTTGAGGCGCTCGGCCAGGTCTTCGGCACGGCGCTGTGCGTTCTGCCAGTTCAGGCGCGTCTTCTTGCCTGCCTTTTCTTCTTCCTTGAGCTCGAAGGCCCGGCTGTCCCAGAAATTGATCTCTTTCTTAAGGCGGGCCTTAACCTCGCGCTCGACCTTTTCAATCTCGGGCAGGCGGCGGGCTTTCACCTCTGCGACATGGCCCTGCGCGAGATCGACCGTGGCGAACCGGACCGCCGTCCGTTCCAGATCGGAGCGCAGCCAGTCCTCATCGAGGAGATCCTGAACGAGCGAGACTTCATCGGCTTCGGCGGGCCGCAGGTTAAGGTGCGGAGCGATGCCGGCGTTCGTGGTGCGCCCGCTCTTGTCGATGGCGGCGAATTGAAGCTTCTGCGAGATGATGTGCGGGTTGCCAGTGCTCGTGCGGCGACCGTCCTGGACGCTGTGCTCCAGCAGGAAGATAGCCGAGAGCTCCTGTCCTGCGTCGGTGTCATCGATGAGGATGGCTCCCTGTTTCATGAGCTGCTCGTAATCCTCGCGGACAATGCCGATCACGGCTTCGAGCAGAGGGTGGCCGGGGCAGACGAAGGTCGCCACCGGCTGCTGATTGATGCAGCTCTTCTCGAAGCAGATACGCTCGTACTTCTTCTGAATCGGCGCGCCGGTGCCGCTCTGCCGGTCGCGCTCACGAATGCGCACGGGAACGTGCGTGATCTCCCACCGGCCTTCCTCGCGCTTCTTGAGCCTGCCGCCGAGTTGCTGGAAGGCCTCTACGAAGAAGCTCTGAATGTGGTGAGGCTGGAGGCGCTGCGCTTCGGCGCGCTCCATCTCGAGCCGGAGCTCGTGGACCTTCGCTTCCGGCATCGTGTCGTTCGCCAGGGAGCGGCGCTTCAAAAGCTCAAGCAGGTGATTCTGATCCACCGCGCCATCGACCTGCTTGAAGAGCCGTGCCTTTACGTCCTCCTGCTCGCCGTACTGGATGGCTTCGAAGAGGAGGTCCTTGAGCGCGACCCCGTCGAACAACTCGCCGAGCACGTCATACACGCGGCCGCCCAGCGCTTCGCGCGCGGCTTCAAGCTTTTCGAGCAGGCGGGCATAGACTTCGCCCTCGCGCGTGTCGGCGGCGACGATGTTCCAGAGGTGGCAGACTTCGGTCTGGCCGATCCGGTGGATACGGCCAAAGCGCTGCTCGATCTTGTTGGGGTTCCAGGGCAGGTCGTAGTTGACCATCAGATGCCCGCGCTGGAGGTTGACGCCTTCGCCCGCCGCATCGTTGGCGATAAGCACAAGCATGTCGCGGTCCTGCATGAACCGCTCGATCACCTTGCGCCGTTCCTCGCGGGTAACGCCGCCATGGATGACGTCGACCGCTTCCGGGTTGCCGAGCCGGGACCGGACTTTGTCGAGCAGGTAGTGCAACGTGTCCTTTGGCTCAGTGAAGATGATGAGCTTGCGGCGGTTGCCGTCCTTGTCGATCATCAGATCGTCATCGAGAATTTTGTTGAGCTGCGACCACTTGGTGTCTTCGCCCGAACGCAGGACTTCCAGCGCCATGTGCTCAAGACCCTTTAGCGTCTCGACCTCGATGGCGAGCTGCTCGACCGTCTCGGCGGTGGTCGCGCCGGTTGAGATCAGGTCCTCGAGCTCGTCGATCTCTTCCTGTCCATATTCTTCGAGGTTCCGAAGCACCTCGCTGCTCACAGCAGGCTGGCCCAGATCGGCCTTGTAGCCCTTGGCCGCGAGGCGCGCTTCGGCGAGTTCGTTTTCGAGGCGCTCGCGCCGCCGCTTGAGCGACTGGTAGATGGCGGCGGGCGAAGAGGCGAGACGCCGCTGCAGGATTTGCAGCGCGAAGCCGACATTGTTGCGCTTCTTGCCGTCACCCTCGGCGAAGCGCTGCACGCGGTTCATCTCGGTGCGTACGTAATCCGTGACGGCCGTATAGAGCGCTGCCTCCTTCGGAGAGAGCGCGTATTTGACGGTGTAGGCACGGCGCTCGGGGAAGAGCGGGCGGCCGTCGAAGCGCAGGAGCTCCTCCTTGGTGAGGCGCCGCATCATGTCGGCCGTATCGGCGTAGTGGACGCCGTCGCGGAACCGGCCTTCGAACCGGTCGCCGTCGAGGAGCGCCATAAAGAGCTGGAAGTCCTCCTCCTTGCCGTTGTGCGGCGTTGCCGACATCAGAAGGAGGTGGCGGCAAATCTGCCCGAGCCGCTGCCCGACCTGGTAGCGCTTCGTGTATTTGACGTCGCCGCCGAAATAGGTCGCCGACATGCGGTGCGCTTCGTCGCAGATGATGAGATCCCACTCCTGCGACTTCAGGAGCTTCTCCTGTAGCTCCTCATTGCGGGCGAGAACATCGAGCCGGACGATCAGGCGGTTGCGGTCATTGAACGGGTTGCCCGAGCGGGACGTCTCGATCATGTCCCGCGTCAGGATATCGAACTCGAGGCTGAACTTTTCGCCGAGCTCGTCCTGCCACTGCTCGACGAGGCTGCCAGGGGCAACCACGAGGCAGCGCTCGAGATCGCTGCGCGCGATCAGCTCCTTCATCAGCAGCCCCGCCATGATGGTCTTTCCCGCGCCCGGATCATCGGCGAGCAGGAAGCGCAGGGGCTGGCGCGGCAGCATCTCGCCATACACAGCCGAAATCTGATGCGGCAGCGGATCGACGAGGCTGGTGTGGATCGCGAGATAAGGATCGAAATAATGGGCGAGCTTGATGCGGTTGGCTTCGGTCACGAGACGCAACAGCGCGCCGTCGGCATCGAAGGACCAGGGCCTGCCTCTGGCATCGAGTTCGAGCCGGTGCTCGTCGTCGCGATAAAGCGTGCTCTCGGAGACGGAGCCGTTCTGGTCGCGGAATACGACATTGAGGGCCTGGTCGCCGATCCAGTCCACCGACACGATCTGAACAGTCTGGTTCGGCGCGATACCGCGCACCACCGCTCCGTCGCGTATGTTCTCGAGTGTAACCATTACTCGCCCCCAGCCAGCGCTGAAATATCGCGGCTTGCTTCCTGCGACATGTTTGATTGCTCAAGAGCAGTTAACACTTCTGCTTTGTTTAGAGCAACTATATGTTGTCGTCGTGGATCTTCTTTTTCGGGATCAGAAAGTAATCCGAGACGCTTTAAAACGTAAAACAACATAGCGTATCGGATTAATACAGAGCCCTTGCCGTCTTTGAAGCCGTAATCTTTAGCGACGACACGTTTCTGCCCGTCAGTAAGTCCAGGATGGGGCGCAATTTCCAGCTTAAAGTATTCGTTCCAGAGTTTGTCCTGAGAGCCGGGGGCGCCGGGTTCTCCGGGATTCCTAGCATCGAGAGCGCGGGGCAGCAGGAAGTCTTTGAACTTGTCCTCGAGGTGACAGTAAGCCCGTGCGTGCCACCGCAGACCGTCATAGCCGAAAGCGTGCGGCGTGATCCGCCGCCAGACGGGCTCGGGCCGCGCGCGGTTCATCGACTGGTAGAGCACTTCTATCGAACGCTGATCCCGGACGGCGTTCAGAATTGCCCGGAGCACGCCGATGTCGATCTCTCGCTTCGGCGTCAGGGCGATATCGGCTCCAGGCGGCTGCGCAATCCACGATTCGGCGGCGCTCGTCAGTCCTTCTGCGAGCGAGCGCAGGCGCGACAGATACACGTCCGGGTCCGGCTTCAGGAAGCGAGGAGAAAACTGCTCGGCCGCAACATAGCGCTTCGCGCTCTTGTCATAGACGACGTTTCCGGGCGCGTGCTCCTGATAGAGGGACAGGTCCTTCGACGCCTGCGGCACCGAGACCCCGAACATGTCGATGATGTCGGCGCGGTTGACGCCGCCTTCCCAGAAAAGGCGGAACTCGATGAATTCGAGCCGCTGTTCGACCCCCCATCGTATGTCCTGCGTCCCATGCTCCATGCTGCCATCTTCCAAAGGGTATAGAAACTATATTGACATCGAAAGACGATGCATATAGTTTCTTACCTGACTGCGCTGGTGCGGTCAACAGAATCCTGGAGGCGAGCATGGGAAAGAACGACCGCTTTGTAACCAAGCACCCGGAAGGTTGGGCGGTACGCGCGCCCGGCGCGGATCGCGCGAGCAGCGTCCACCAGACGCAGCGTGAGGCCGAGCAGCGGGCCAAGGAGACTGTGCGCAACCTTGGCGGCGGCGAGGTCCGGGTTCAGGGCCGCGATGGCAAGTGGCGCGATTCGGATACTGTTGCTTCGGGCAACGATCCTAATCCTCCGCGCGACAACAAGCATTGAACCAGAGGAGACTGGCGGTGAAGGCGTTCATTTCATATTCCCACAAGGACAGTTGGGCGCTTGATCGCCTGCATACTCATCTCGCCGTTCTGCGCCGTGAAGGGCAGATCGAGACCTGGTTCGACCGCGATATCCTTGCGGGCAGTGAGCTGGATCACGAAATCTCGGAGCAGCTCGAGGTATGCGACCTGTTCCTTCTTCTGGTCAGCCCTGATTTTCTCGCATCTGCCTATTGCTACGAGCGCGAGATGGCCCGCGCTCTCGAGCGGCATGAAGCGTCCGAGGCGCGCGTGGTTCCGATCATCGTAGAGCCTTGCGACTGGCGCGCCTCACCCCTTCACAAGCTCAAGGCGCTGCCGCACGACGCCAAGCCAGTTGTGGAGTGGACGAATCAGAACACCGCTTTTCTGAACATCGTCACCGAGCTTCGGCGCTTAGTGCCTCAGAACGAGCCGGGGCAGGCGCCGCCCGCGCAGCCTGTGCGCGTCCGCACTGATGCGCCCCGCTATCGGGTGAAGAGGGACTTCGACGAGATAGACCGCAGCGACTTCCGGACAGGAGCTTTCGAGGCCATTCGGAGCTATTTCGACAGCGCGACCAACGAGATCAATCAGGTCGATGGGCTCCGCGCGCGCTTTGCGTCCCTTGGTCCGAACAGTTTTGGCTGTACCCTGGTCAACAGGGGCATGGATCGCGGGACGGCTCATATCACAGTCCATTCGCGTGCCGGCAATATCGGCCTGGGCGACATCTTTTATTCCTTTTCCGAGAATGCGCCGCCGAACACGGCGAATGGCAGCTTCAACATCGAAGCCGACGACTATGACCTGTTCCTGAAATCAGGGGCGTTCGGTTTCGGCGGCTCCGACGAGAGGGTTTCTCCGGAGCAAGCCGCTGAGCGGCTCTGGACCGAGTTCCTCGATCAGGCGGGGGTCTCTCATGGCTGACAGTGTTCGCTTTCGGTGCCTAAACTGCGGACACCGTTTTGAAGCCCAGGTACTCACAGAGGCCGAGCAGCGCGAAGCGCAACGCTTGAACCGGCCCACGTCCGCCGTCCAGTGCCCGCAGTGCAGCCGAACCGATATCCGGCGCGGCTGGGAATAGATAAGGCGGGGCTGGTAGATGATCGACATCGAAAAAGCAGGCGAAATTCTTGAACGCGCAAAGCAGGCTGCCGTCGAGTATTATGCACTAACCGGCAAGCCTCTTGGTATTACCGGCGAGATGGGTGAGTACCTGGCTGCCAAGATCCTGGGGCTCCAGCTCGCTGAGGCGCGCGCGCCCGGATACGACGCCATCGACGACGATGGGCGCAGAATACAGATCAAAGCCAGGTGTCAACCGACGTCAGGATGGAGCCCCCTGGCGACATGAGGAAAGGGCCCCCGGTTCAGTCCAGTGTCATTGCTGCTTACAATCCATGGTGGAACATTTCTCCTGTTGGGTGGGCCCGGTCAAGCCCGAAGCCGCCGGAGGCGGAGGCCCGCAGGGCCTGGCTTGAGGGGGCCCACCCAACAGGAGATCATCGTTCAGGGATGGGAGCAGGCGCTGGCCTGCTACTCACCCCCGGAGATATCTGCCAGGTTATACCGAAGCCTGTGCATCGGTGACGACCTGACTTGGCTTGATCAGGCCCGAGCGTCGTTTTTCGCGCAGGCGATAACTGTCGCCGCGGATCGTGATCACGTGGCTGTGGTGAAGCAAACGGTCGAGGATCGCGGTGGCGACCAGACTATCGTTGAAGATGCTGCCCCATTCGCTCACGCTCCGGTTGCTGGTGATCAGAATGCTGCCCCGTTCGTACCGGCGGCTGACCAGCATGAAGAACAAGTGCCCGGCATGGGTCTCCAGGGGCAGATAGCCAAGTTCATCGACGATCAGCAGCTTGGGCTTGGCGAAGTGGGTCAACCGCTCCTCCAGTCGCCCGTCCACCTGCGCCTTGCTCAGAACCGTTACCAGGGAGGACGCCGAGATGAACAAGACCGAGTAACCGCGCCGGATCGCTTCACGGCCGAGCCCCACGGCCAGGTGCGTCTTGCCAACCCCCGGCGGCCCCTGAACCAGAAGCGCATCGCCGTTGGCGATCCAGCGGCAGGTTGCCAGGTCGCGGATCTGCCGCGGGTCGAGCGACGGCTGGGCGTCGAACTCGAAGTCATCCAGGGTGCGCAGATACGGGAACTTGGCAAGGCTCTGGGCCATGTGGACGCGACGTTCATCCTTGCGGGCAATCTCGGCCTCGCACAGAAAGACGACCGTCTCCCGAAGGCTCATCTGTCGCCGCGCCGCTTCATCGAGCAGCGCGTCGAGCTGGTCGCGGATCGCCGTCAGCTTCAGACGCGTCAGCATCTGGGTCAGTTCATCGGTTTCGGCGCTCACCATCCACCTCCGATCACCGCTTCGTATTCCGTCAGCGGCCGGAGAAGCTCTGGTTCTGGCACCGCCGGTTCCACACGGCTCGGCGGCACCGGATGGTGAGTTCCCACACGACTTCCGACGATGCCGGCGAGGTGGCCGGGATCAAGGACACGCTGGCGTCGTCCGTTCGCCTGCTCATGACGCGCGACTTCAACTCCGGCCTGGAACACCCGTACCATTCCGGCGCTCATCTCCACCGTCACGCTCGTGCCGATCAGCCGCCAGGGCACGCTGTATTGGTTGGTGTCGATCTCGACCGTCGCCTCGGCGTGGACCTTGCGGCGCAGTTCCCGAACCTGATGATAGGGAGGACGCCCCTCCAGCGGCTGCAGGCTGGCCGCCTCGATCCGCGTGAACCGGTCGATCGGCCGCTCGCCGGTCGTGCCATGGATGCGCACGTCGGCGATGTCGCGCATCCAGGCGACCAGATGAGCTTCCAGCGCCTCCCAGCTGGCAAACCGCCGTCCCGCCAGCGCGTTCTTCTTGACGTAGCCGACCCCGTTCTCGTCCTTGCCTTTGGTCCGCGCCCGGTACGGCGCACAGGCTTGCGGCTTGAACTTCCAGTAACGGGCAAACGCATGGAAGCGCTCGTTGAACGTCACTTCCCGGGTCTCCCGGTCGTGGCGGGTCACCAGCGCCCTGGCATTGTCCATCAGAACCTCGCGCGGCACGCCCGCGAAGTGCGCAAAGGCCCTTTCCAGCCCGGTCATCCAGGTCGTCTGCCGCTCATGACGGAACACCGCGACGAAGTTGCGCCGCGAGTAACCCAGCGTCGCCACGAACAGATGCACGCGGACGACCTCCTCACCGATCACAACCCCGGTGGCGCCGAAGTCGATCTGCAATTGCCGGCCCGGCGGCGTCTCGAACCGGACCGTCGCCCTGGCCTCGGCGGCCAGTTCCCGACGCAGTCCGACCACCGCGCGCTCCACGGTACGCAACGACACCGTGATGCCGTGCTCCGTCGCCAGTTCCTGGCGAACCACGTCGGCATTGCCGCGATGGCGCCGGAACCGCTCGGCCAGCCAAACCTCAAGCCCGTCCAGGGCCCGCGACCGCTGTGGTTGCCGGTACGCCTGCCAGGCACCCTGCCGCAGATAACGCTTCACCGTCTTGCGGTCACATCCAAGCTCCCGTGCGATCCGCTTCGTCCCCCAGCCCAGTTGCTGGAGCCGCATCATCACCGTCACCTGTTCCGGCGCCAGCATCGTGTCCCCCCGAACAAATCCTTCAGAGGAACGAAAAGTTGTCTCCGTGCCGTCCATCCTTCACCCCCGCTACGTCGTTAGGGGGCCCTTTCCTCGTGTCGTCCAGGGAGGACTTTCTCACGTCGCCTGACACCAGGTGCCTACCCACGGGCTGCAGGATGGTCGGCCAGCGGCTCGGATCGATACGGCGATCATGAGTGGGAGTGTGTCATGCTCATTCTGCTCAACGAGTTCTTCGAACCGCAGGCCATCTTCGAAACCGCTCGTGCCCCTCTTGAACTCGCGCTTACGAAGCCAGGCAGCAAGGCCCGGAACGAGCGTGGTGCGCTTGCGATCACCCAGTTCATCAGGCTCGGCAAACAGGTCTGGCCCGCAGTAGATGCGACCCCGGCGCGAACGACACTCGGTCCGGAGGTAATGCAGTGACTCAGGCGATCCCGGCAAAGCGAGACGTCGTCTTCATCAGCAAGGGAACGCCGGAAGACGATGATTTCGTCCTCTGGCTCGCGCCCCGGCTTGAGGCGCAAGGCTACAAGACGTTTGCTGACGTGCTGACACTGGAGCCGGGCGACCGCTGGCGGCGCGAAATAACCGAGACACTTCAATCGCGGGCGGCCAAGATGCTCATTTGCTGCCGCGACGTGACGCTGGCGAAAGCGGGCGTGCAGGAGGAAATCGGTATCGCCTCCGATCTGGTCAAGGAACTCAAAGACTCGCGCTTCATCATCCCGCTCCGGCTTGAGAAGTACAAAAAGCTCTTCGGGATCGGTGAACTTCAGTACATCAACTTCGAGAACCGCTGGGCCGAAGGTCTCGCGGAACTGCTCGAAGCGCTTGAAAATCAGGGCGTCCCCCGCGACTGCAACGAGGTTGCAATCAATCCGAACTGGGAAAACTATAAATCTCGTCATGCGATAAGGATTGAGAATGCGCCGGAGCGCCTAACTTCGAACTGGCTGCGGATCGCCGAGATTCCGGACACGATACGTTACTTCCAGCCGAGCGGCGCAATCAGCCATCAGGCGATGCATCAGGAATGCCGCGACATGCGCTTTCCCGCAGAAATTTATCTGCGGGGATTCTTCTCTTTCTGCACCTTGGATGAAATCAACGCATCTCTCGGTCACGTAGGTCGGTTCTCTCTCGCTGCGGAGATGCCGCTCATGAGCTTCATCGAGAGTGGGGCAGAGTCTCCTGCTATCGGCAGGCGTGAAGCCGCTAATATGATCGTCTCGATGTTTCGGCAGGCCTGGGAGAGTTACTGCCGGGAGCTGGGGCTTCTTGAATATCGCTACTCGCAGGTTCCGGGATTCCACGCTTCGGACGCCCAGATGCCGATAGGCAAAAAGCTGCGCTGGGGAACACAGGGTGAGAACCGCTCGTCGATGCTGCGCAACAAGGCGCAGGGAAAAGTGTGGCAGTTCGGCGTGACCGCCGCGCCGGGGTTCTGGCCATTCCCGCACTTCAGGCTCAAGTCTCGTGTTTTGTTTGCGGAAGCCAACGGCGACAAGGCGGGGCCGGTTTTCGAAGACAAGGATTTGCAGCATCGGTTTCGCCGACGCGTATGCAAAGGTTGGCGTAACAAGCAGTGGCATGGCCGCCTCATGGCCTTCCTCGAGCTCCTTTCAGGGGATCAGGCCTTCGTGAGACTCCCGCTTGCGGCCGAGGCGTTCGTGAAGCTGGATGCCGCACCATTACTCTTCACGTCCCCGGTGACTACGGTTCTTCCGGACTTACTGGCCGATGAGGACGAGGAGCCAGACGACGAGACGCTCGGGAATGCACGGTACGAAGAGGACGAGGAATAATGGAGCTCCCGGAGAAGACATTAGCGGTCCTGCATATCCCGGAGCCTGTGATGGAGTTCGGCAATGGGCAGACATCCGATCACCCCAAGGACGGCTTGTTCCTATACGGTCCTCACGATGCACCACGCCGCGTGAAGCAGGTGTCTGTCGGCGTGGTCGGAACCGAAGCCGGTATTGGATACGTCACGACATGGGCCAAGAGGATATCCGGTCTTGTGTCGGTTCCACCTCCCGGAAAGGGCGAAAAGAAGGAACGACCTCATCTTTCGGACTTTCCCGGCCTTGCCGAAGCCTTCGGAATATCCATCAGTCCGGATGAATTTGTGCGCCGTATGGTGAGCGCAAAAGCTATCGACGAAGCGACAAAGACCCTCAACCATCACGAGGCCGTCGCGAAGGCTGTCGATCTGTATATTGACGAAATCATTCGGCACGACCGGAACGAAGAGCATAAGGTTGATGTCTGGCTTCTTGTACTGCCGGAGCTAGTGTTTGACCGTTGCAAACCACTCTCGCGGCGCTCGGGCATCGGTTTAGTCAAAGGAGATTTCATAAAACGGCAGAAGGTCCGTTCGGATCTTCCTTTGCTCGGCGAGGTCATCGACCAGAGCGATGAGCTGATCTTCGACGATATCCCCGACTTCCATCGCCAAGTGAAGGCGCGCATGCTGAAGGTTGGTTACACGTCACAGCTTCTCCGCGAGACGACACTCGCTCCGGAGAGCTTCAAGAACAGTGCAGGCTATCCAAAGCGCGCGCTTCAGGAGCCGGCTTCCATCGCATGGAATTTGGCAACCGGGCTCTACTACAAGACCCAGCCAAAGCCGCCATGGAAGCTCGCCAATGTGAGGCCGGGCGTGTGCTATGTTGGGCTCGTATTCAAGGTTCTCCCCAACCACCCGCAAAACCATGCCTGTTGCGCGGCGCAGATGTTCCTGAGCGAAGGGGACGGCGTCGTATTCCGAGGCGCGAACGGCCCATGGAAGACCGCGGAGCGTGAATTCCACCTAAAGGCGGCCGAGGCGAAAAACCTCGTATCGATGGTGCTGGAGACCTACAAGGAGAAGCATGGAACGCTTCCGAAGGAGCTGTTTATCCACGGGAGAACGACCTTTAGCGACGAGGAATGGAGAGCATTTTCAGAAGCGGCCCCGCCCGGAACGAACGTAGTCGGTGTCCGGATCAAGACGACTTCGGGAGATGTAAAGCTTTTCAGGGACGGGGATTACCCGGTTCTGCGAGGAACGGCGATGATCCTTGACAATAAGAACGCCTATCTCTGGACGAACGGGTTCCTGCCCCGCCTTGGCACATATATCGGCCCTGAAACGCCCAACCCGCTTTCTATCACGGTGCTGCGCAGCACCGGCCCGACGCCGCAGATCGAGGCGGTGCTCTCAGACATCATGGGTCTCACCAAGATCAATTATAATGCCTGCAACTTCAATGATGGCCTGCCGGTAACCGTCCGGTTCGCTGACAAGGTCGGTGATATTCTGACCATGGGTTCGGCGAAAGATGCCGAGCGTCAGCCGTTCAAATTCTACATCTGAGTTCATGGCGCGTCCGGCCTCGCCGGACCGGGCTCTATTCGCTTCGCTCGCGGAGCCGCTGATCGCCGTCTCCGCCATTCGGTGACGATCCCTCGCGCGGTCAGACAATGACAGCCTGCGGCTGACACCTCCTTCTTTTCGATTGGGGCCTGCGGCCCCTTCCTCCGTCAAGGCCAAGCCCTGCGCTTACGCTCCGGGCGTCGTCCGGCGGTATCCCCGGCCTTCCTCCCGTTGGTCGTGCAGGCCGGGTGATCCCCCTCCGCCGGAGACGGCCCTGACGGCATCCCCCCGCTCATTGGCGCGGGCCTAGTCCGGTTGCATGCGCAACCAGCAAGACTAGGAGAAAGAAAGTGAAAACAGACGTTTACGAGAGGATCACGGGCCGGATCGTGGCCGAATTGGAGCAGGGCGTCAGGCCGTGGCTCAAGCCGTGGAGCGCGGAGCACGCCGCCGGGCGGATCACGAGGCCGCTGCGCTTTAACGGCATGCCCTATCAGGGGATCAATGTCCTGATGCTGTGGGGCGAGTCCGTGGCGAAGGGCTTTGCCGCGCCGATCTGGATGACCTTCAAACAGGCGCAGGAGATGGGCGGGCATGTCCGCAAGGGCGAGCATGGCAGCCTCGTCGTCTATGCCGACCGAATCAGGAAGACCGAGCGCGACGAGGCGACCGGCGAGGAGGCCGAGCGCGAGATTCCGTTCCTCAAGGGCTATACCGTCTTCAATGTGGAGCAGGTGGAAGGGCTGCCGCAGCATTTCTATGGGCTCGCGGAACCCCGGCTCGATCCGGTGGAGCGCAACGCGCGGGCGGATGAGTTCTTCGCCGCTACCCGCGCCGATGTGCGGCACGGCGGAGACCGGGCTTACTACACCATGGCCGAAGACCGGGTGCAGATGCCGCCCTTCGAGGCCTTCCGCGATGCGGAAAGCTATTACGCGACCCTCGCTCATGAGATCACGCACTGGACGCGGCACCCTTCGCGGCTGGAGCGGGATTTTGGCCGCAAGCGCTGGGGTGATGAAGGCTATGCGATGGAAGAGCTCGTCGCGGAACTCGGGGCAGCTTTCCTGTCCGCCGATCTCGACCTTACGCCGGAGCCCCGCGAGGATCACGCCGCCTATATCGGCTCATGGCTGGAGGTACTGAAGAACGACAAGCGGGCGATCTTTACCGCCGCGTCTCATGCGCAGCGCGCCGCCGATTACCTGAACGGGCTGCAAGCCCCCGCCCTCGCGGAGGCCGCAGAATGAGCAGGGCGCAGGATCAGAGCGGGCAGCTGGGCTTCGATGCCTTGCTGTCCGCAGCTTCGGACGAGAACCGCAGGCGCAGGGTGGAGCGGGAGACCGCCCACCTGCCGGGCACGATGGCGGAGGCGATCCCGTTCTATCGCCTCCTGATCCGGCAGCATCATGCGGCGATGTTCGCCGCCGATGTCGATGCGGCGATGGCTTTGCGCAAGGAGGCAAAGCGCCTTGCGCTGCGCCTCAATGCGGGCGAGCCCGGCATTCTGGCTGGCGAGGATTCGCCGGGCTGCGTGCTGGCGCGGCAGACCGCAGCCGCGCCGGGTGCGGTGCCGCTCTGGGGACAGGAGGGCGAATTTGTCACCTGCGTGAACGGGATGCGCGTGCGCATCGAGATGGACGGCATGTTCGGGATCGGCTGCGGCATTGGGTATTGGCCGGGCTTTGCCGCGCACGCGGTCGATCATCTTCGCCCGTTCATCAGCGAGACGGGATACCGGAGCTTCCTCGGCATCCAAGCCGATCCCGCGCCGGGCCTGACGCCGGATGCGTTCGCGGCGAAGGTCATTGCCGCGCACATCAAAGGCGAGCTCAAGGGAAAGCTGCGCGCCATCGAGCCGCGCTATCGCAAGGAGGCAGTGGCGCAATCCGAGCCGTGCGGGGCGGGATAGGGCGTCCCGCCGCGCCGCGAGGCCCTTCCGGCCTCGCGGCGCGGCTTGCTAGAATTTCGTGCGCCCTGCGGGCGCGAAGGGAGGCGACGCATGAAGCTGCTGTTCGTCTGCACCGCCAACCGGCTGCGGAGCCCGACGGCGGAGGCCGTGTTTGCCGGGCATCCCGGACTCGAGGTGCGCTCGGCAGGCCTCGATGGCGCGTGCCCGCGCCCGCTGACGGACGAGCTGGTCGCATGGGCCGACAGTCTCTTCGTGATGGAGCAGCGCCACCGCGAGAAGATAAGGAAGCGCTTCCGGCAGGCGCTCGGCGACAAGCCGGTCGTCGTCCTCGGGATACCGGACGACTACGAGTTCATGCAGCCCGAGCTGGTCGCGCTGCTTAAGGAGCGGGTGCCGCGCTTTCTCGATTGAGCGCGCGCCGCGCCTGGTCATCTCCCTCCTTTTCTGGTGACGCCGCCGCCATGGTGGCCTGAACCCGTCCCGCTTCTCCTTTGTGACGGGCCGAGCCCCACCATAGCCAGCCTTTGCGCCCAGCCTGGCAGAGCGCGGTCCTCGTGGCCGCAACTTGCTTTCCCGGCTCCCCCGCCGTTCCGGCGGTCCCCCCAAGAATGCGTTGCGTCCGGCCCGGCGCCCCGCCGCACGGCAGGGCACGGCTGGCATGGGGCCAGCCCAACAACAAAAAGGAGAACGACAATGGGACTGGACATGTATGCCATGACGACGGCGGAGAACCCGGAGGCTGAAACTGACTTCAAAGTCGGCGCAGCCAATGAGCTGTCTTACTGGCGCAAGCACCCGAACCTGCATGGCTGGATGGAAGCGCTCTACCGCGAGAAAGGCGGAGCCGAAGACATCTTCAACTGCGTGAATGTCCGGCTCGGCCGCGACGATCTCGACCGGCTGGAGGCCGACGTGAAGGCGAAGCGACTGCCGCACACATCCGGCTTTTTCTTCGGCGCGTCCGATGGCTCTGAAGAGGCAGACGACCTCGCGTTCATCAACCGCGCGCGCGAGGCGCTCTCGGCAGGCCTGACCGTCTACTACACATCGTGGTGGTGAGGGCCAGTCGTCAGCGATCTGCCGGGTGCGAGCGCGTGCCCGGCAGATTTGTATATGCAAAGCCGCGAGCAGCGAATCGGATTAACATCGAAGGGCAGGACAAAAGGGGTGAAGACTGAGCAAGTACGAAACATTGTCGGCCTATCTCGCAGGCTTCGGGCCATCGTCCCGGCGCATGAGCTTTGGTGAGATCGAGGAGGTTCTCGGATTTAGCTTGCCAGCGAGCGCCCGGCAGTTCCCGGCATGGTGGGCGAACGATCCGAACCCCAGCCGCCACTCGCATTCGTGGCTCTCCGCCGGATGGGAGACGGGCGACCTCGATCTTGCCGCCGAGCAGGTGACCTTCCGGCGCGCGGGCACGGCGCAGGAGGCTGCACCGCGCCCGCGCCCCGAGCCGCCCCGAGGGACGGCTCGCAGCCATCCGCCTGCGGCGGAGGCCGTGCCGGAAGGCGATCCCGTGCAACTCGCCCTCACCATGCAGTGGCTCAAGCTCGGGCTGGTCGATCTCGACGGTACGGCTTCGCTGCGCTTCCCGTCAGTGCCGAGCGCTCCCGGCCTTTACCGGTTTCGCCTCGTCGGCGAAGACTCCCTCCGCTGCTATATCGGCGAGACCGCCGATCTGCGCCGCCGGTTCGCGCACTACCGCAAGCCCGGACCGACCCAGGCAACGAATATCCGGCTGAATGAACTCCTGCTCGCGCATCTCGGCGGTGGCGGGCGCGTGGAGCTCGATGTCGTCACCGGCGGTGTCCTTCTGGTGATCGGCGAGGCGCGCGTCCAAGCCGATCTGGCTGACAAGGCGACGCGGCGGCTTCTCGAACATGCGGCCCTCGTCGCGCAAGGCGGTGCCGCCGTCGACAGCCTGAACCGGTGAGAGGCTGATAGCGCTCGCCCCCTGTCTTTCGGAGTCGTCCTGGATGATGCGGCGGCACGACCGAAGGTGAGATCGCGGGAGGCAAAGGCCTTGCTGCTCCTACCCCACGTGCTGGGCTCGCGGCTTGCGAGGAGGGTTCAGCGCCGGGGCGGGGCCGGATAGCGGTAGCTACATTGCGGCGTTCCGGGCGTGCCGTGCCGGTCTTCTCCCTTGGGGGTTTCGGTTGCAGTGACTATCGGTTCTTGCGCAGGGCGCGCCGCAAAAGCAACGGGCTGCCCGCTCCGTTCGCATGCGCTCCCGTGTTGCCCGTTTCCCTTCGGTGCTTTGCGGCTTTGCCGCCCTGCTGCCGTGTACCGGTCATCTTGAACCGAAACCGAAGGAGAAGACCAATGACACACGACACGCAGAAAACGACCGACGAAAAGAAAGCCCCGGCTCTCATCGCCTACCACGTCCCGGATCGCGAGAACGCCTCCTGGACCCGCATCGGGGCCGCTTGGGACCACAAGGACGGCAAGGGCTTCACGCTCGCGCTCGATCTGGTCCCGGTCGCGGGGGGCCGCATCGTCCTGCGGACGAGCGAGCCGAAAGAAGAGGGGGAGAGCGCGTAAGCGCTCTCTTCATTTAGTAGCGATGGGCACGGCGCGCGCCGTGCCCATCGCTTTTGCGGGGCGTCCGCGCACATGTCACGGGTGCGCTCTGGGCTCAAGTCTGCGGGTCTGCCTTGGGCGGACGCCCGCGCTTGCGCGCGGGCTGCCTGACCGCTACCGCAAGGCCGTGCGCTTTGGCGAGCTGCTGGATTTGCGCGAGGGCCTGCTTGCGGCGCTCGCTTTGCCGCGCCGCAAGCAGGCTTTTCGCCCGGTCGATCAGATCGCGCAGGCTCTCATCCGGCAGCGCGTCAAGACTTTCCACAGGGGTTGTTTCGTTCATGGCGTCCATGGTCATCACCTCAGAACGGAAGGCCGTCATCGAGATCGGTGGTTGGTGAGGCGCGAGGCTTCTCGCCGTCCTCTTCCGGCGTGTGCTTGTCGTCGAGCACGGCGCCGGTCAGCATCACGGACAGGTAATGCTCGGGACTGCCATAGCCCCGCTGCTCTGCCGCCCACGCTGCGAACTCGTAGACGCAGTCATCGATGCGCAGGGTTATCTTCGTCATCGGGCTTTCTCCTTCGTGGACGGCCCTGCGAGCAGGAGCCGTTTCGCGGGACCGTCCGGCAAGCGCGCCAGCGCTTTCGCGCCGCCCGCCGTGAGCAGGGCAACGGCCTCGCACAGGGCGTGCAGCGGCAGCTCCGCGCCGAGCGCCGCGAACCTGCCGCCGGTTAGGCGCGCAAGTCCGCCGAACACGGCTCGTGCCGTGCCGTCATCCCCTTCGAGGAAGCTGAAGACGCGGATGCCTGCGTTCCGCAGGGCAGCGCCGACGCGTTCCGCCTCGCGCGCGTCTTCCTCGAAGCTGTCACCGATCAGGATGATGGCCGATGGCCGCATCTCTGGCGGCGCATCGAGGAACGCGGCGAGGCCAGGCAGGATTTGTGTGACACCGCTCTGGCAGCGCACGCGCGCCATAGCGGCGGCGGCCTTTTGGGGATCGTCGAACCATCCG
The DNA here is from genome assembly GCF_016806835.2 of Skermanella rosea. Classification (NCBI taxonomy): domain Bacteria; kingdom Pseudomonadati; phylum Pseudomonadota; class Alphaproteobacteria; order Rhodospirillales; family Azospirillaceae; genus Skermanella; species Skermanella rosea. Next base: position 1,006,451 of record NZ_CP086111.1, read on the forward strand.
TCATCGGTCAGCCGTCCGCCGCCGAAGCGCACGAGCCGGACCGCAAGGCGGCCCAGCTTTTGGACCGAACGGAACATCTGCGCCTGTTCCCAGCTCGATGCCCGGCTTGCCGTCGCGTCGATCAGGAAGCCGATACGGGTTACGCGCCGCCGCTGCGCTTCGCGTTCGGCAAAGCGTTCGAGGGCGCGCCGGAGCGCGCCCTTTCCGCTGGATTTCGTGAGGGTGGGAAGCATCAGTGGTCCTCCTAGCGGGCTTCGCTCCGTGGTCCCTTGCGGGGGAGCTGCGCCTCTTTGGGCTTGCGGATCGTCACCGGCTTTGTCGTTTCCACCGGCTCGAACCAGCGCCGCCTGAATTGCGGGTTGAAGTCGGGGTCCGACTCCCGCCAGTAGTTTCGCGTCGTGCTGCGCCTTGCCATTGCAGACCTCCGTTCGTGGATTGGCCTGCTCGCAGCTTCTGATTTTCGCCGCGCGATTGATTGAGCACGGGCTGGTCACTTCCAGCCGCGCGCCCTCACGATCAGATCGCGCGCCGCATTGATTTCCTGCGCGTCGCCGACTGACCCACCGGCATCCGGGTGCGCTTTTCTGATCGCCTGCCTGTAGGCACGCTCCAGCTCTGCCGCCTCGAAGACGGGCGGCAGGCCGAGCCGCGCCGCCGCCTGCGCATAGAGATCGAGAAACTCGGGCTCCGCTGGCTCGTCGGTTCGATCCTCGCGTTCCGGCCCGCGCCGGAGCTCGTCGGCAAAATAGAAAAGGATGAGGAAGGCCGAACGAAGGAGGCGGAACAGGCCCTTACAAAGCGGCCAGAGGACCGCCCTGAAGAGGAGCGCCAGCGCCTCGCAAAGGCACATCAGCAGGAATGCGAGAAGATGCAGCAGCGCCGCGAAGACATAGGCGAAGACGACCCACCCTAACAGGAGAACGAGAAGCATCGCTCACCTCCCGCCCAGGATCGCCGAAAGCACATAGAGCGCGATCGGCAGCATGATGATGCACGCGGCGATGGGGTGCGGCGCCATCCACCACACGAGCGCGAGATAAAGCCTGCCGCCGAGCGCGTTCAGATGATCGCCGGCGCTCACCCCCGGCGCGTCGTGATCGAAGTAGGGATTGCGGTAGAAGCGCCCCGCGAATTCCGGGCGGTGCCAGTACGGCGTCTTGCGCAGCGCGATTGGCGGCAGATTGCCGATGAACACGACCTGCTGATCCTCTTCGAGGCGGCGCAGCTCGTCGTCCATCAGCAGAGACCGGCCGGTTTCGGAATGGGAGCGCTCACCGCGCCCGTTCGTGCTGACGGTCCTGATCGTACACTTGCCGAGGAGCTTCTCGGTGTGCTCGGCGGTTTCGAGATCGCCGACGCCGAGGATCTGGAGCAGGCCGCAATTGCCGATGAGCGTCTGCCAGCCCTTGCCGTAAAGATCGACGAGCTGACCCATGTTCTGCCAGATGCTCCAGATCACGACGCGGTATTTGCGCATCGTCGCGAGCCAGCTCGGGAAACGCAGGATTCTTCCCAGTGCCGCCGCTTCATCGATCAGGAAGATGACCTTGCTCTTCGCAAGCGGCTTGCGCTGCATCTCCAGGATGGCGCAGGCGAGCGCGAGGCGCAGGATGGCCGCGTGGCTGTCCATGTATTCCAGCGGCAGGACGACGCTGATGATGCCGCCCCGCTGATCGGGCTTGAGGCCCTTGAGAATGGAAAAATCCACGTCCGAACGGCTGAGCTTCTCGCGGACCAGCGGATCGGCAAGAAAGCTCAAATCCTGGCGCATCGTCGATTTGATCGCCGAGAATTCTTCCGAGGCCTGTTCCCTGATCCGCTCCAATTCGCCCGCTTCGAGGCTGACGAGGCCATCGCAGGCCGGATTGGCCTTCATGGCCGACAGGAGGGCGTCCCAGCCCTTCGCGCCGCTGCTCACGTACCGGTACAGCGTTGCGAGGTTCTGCCGTTCCTCCGGCTCCGTCGTTTTGATGTGAACGATCATCGCCCGCTTTGCCGTCTGGGCCGCATCCTTGAAGTAGGCGTTGGAGCCACTCTCATTGCCGGTGCGCGGCGTCAGCATCTCGGCGAAGACCAGCGCGTCCGCCGCAAAGGCCCGGCTTTGGGGATCGAGGAAATCGAGCGGGTTGAAGCCGTGCGCAGGCAGCGCCCACGGCTCTTCCGGAAACATGCCGAAGAGGTTGATGCAGCCGAATTGAAAGCCGCGCTCCCGCCAGTGCTTCGCGGCGATGGCGGTGTTCTCGCCGCCCGGATCGATCAGGAAGAACCACGGATAGGATAGAAGGTTGGGCAGGATCGCGGATGCGCCCTTGCCTGAGCCCGAGTGACCGAAGGTGATGGCGTGAATGCCGTCATAAAAGACACTGAGCTGTCCCGCCCAGTCCCCGACCCGCAGGCCGCGCCCGTGGAACAGTCCCTTTTCGAATAGCGTCCAGACCCGCGCCCAGCTTGCCGTCCCGTATGTACCGGAATTGCGGCCCTCGAAGCGCCAGGCGAGCAGGCCGAAGAGGAGGCACGCTCCAAACCCTCCTCCGATGAGCCATCCCATGATCGCCGCTCCCTTGGTAATGTGCGGGCGCGGGTTGCCGCGCCTGATGCCATTGATGCGTCAGACAAGGGGAGTCATGCTTGAGCACGGATTGGGCACGGAGCGCGGGAGGCCGATGAACGAGCCGCAGGCAATGACCGGCTTCGACGCTGCGGAGCGCGAGCGCATCCGCCGCGCGCTGCTCCGCTATATGAAGGAGCGCCGGATCGGGGTGCCCGCGCTCTTGCCGCTCATCATCAAGTCGCACCCGCGCGAGATGGAAATGACCCTCTCGACGCTGCAACGCTTCCTCAAAGCCAGGCACCAGACGCAGGATCATTACGTCGCGCTCTGCCAGGGCTTCGTGAAGCACCTGCCGTATTACGGCGAGGGCCGCGATATCCCGCCGCTGGGCGCGGCGCTATGCGGATTTTTCGAGCGGCTGGACGATGGCGACGCCGCCGCCGCTCCGGCTTTCGCCATCGAGCGCTTCGTCGGCGCGTTCGAGGGCCGCTCGCGCCATGGCGCGATGCGGCCGCGCGTCGGCGTAGCACGCGACTTCGCGCCGCTCGCCTCGCATGCGAGTCTCGCCGCCGTGCCCGGAAAAGCCTTTCTGGAAATGCGCGAACTCGTGATCGACCGGCAGGAAGGGCGCGACCGCCGATTTGCTTTCGACGGCGTGCTCCTGTTCATCGCGCCGCTCTTCTATGCCGTGCTGCGCAACAGCCTTACGCGCCAGCCCAAGGTCTACAGTCTGGAAGCGGTCCCGGCCCCCGAGCGGGGACCGGATACGTATTCCCTGAAAGGCAACAGCTTCGAGGTCGTCGTACCCGATGATCGCAAAGCGCAGCGCTTCCGGCGCAGCGCCGACATTCAGTTCTATCCGGCAGCGGCGGAGCGGCTCGCGACATGACCGACAAGCGCCCGACCGATCACACCCGGCCCGGCGAAGGCGGCGGCTACCTGCCGCCGTCGGCGCAGCTCATCGCTGCCGCCTATAAGGGCGACATGGCGCGCGTTCGGGCCGCTATCGAGCAGGGGGCGGATGTCAATTTCCTCGACCGTGATACGGGCCTTGCCGCACTCCACCTTGCCGCCGGTACGAACGATCTCGCGCTCTGCCAGTACCTGATCGAGGAGTGCGGGGCTGCGTTCTTCCCCGACCGTTTTGGCCGCTGGCCCAGTGTCGTCGCCATCGAGTGCCAGGTCGATGATGCCGTTTCCGATTATATCGGCGAACGGGAAGCCCTGTTCATGCAACAGAACCCGTCCTGAGAGATGTCGCCCGCACGAGCCCATCAGGCTCGTACGGCGTCCATGTATAGCCCGTGACCAATGTTTGACCAACGGGCCTAAGTGCTGGTATCTTCAGCGCTTCCTGCCTTATGTCTGCCCCGTTAAGGATGGTTAAAGCTTCCTTAATATTGATGGCGGACAATAGAGAGAATAGGTCGTTAGAGCCGGATACAAGATGTGCGCGGGGTCCCCGCGCCATCTTGGCAAGGGGGCGCTAAGCCGCCCCCCGTTGCATCCCCCCGGCATCGGCTGTTCCGGGCATCGAACCCTTCCCAGCCGAGCGCACCGTATCGCCGGTGCATCACGACCAAAGAGCCTTCGTGCCCTTTGGAAACCGGACCGGGAGACTTCGCTCTCCCTGGACCCATCGACCGTGGGCTTTCGCGCCCCCGGACCCACGACCGGTGTTTCGGCACCGGCTTCGACCAAGGGAGACTTCGGCTCTCCCTGTGGAACCCATCGACCAGGGTTTTCGCACCCTGGAGGACGACCAGCGTTCCGGCGCTGGACCACGGGCAGGGAGCGTCCTTCGCCCGCGGCAACCGGAGAGAGGAGATGGCAGGCAGCGGCAGCGAAACGAGGCAGCGCCAGATCACGCTGAAGGCGCGCTTCACCGACGAGGAAGCCGCTCTGATCGCAGAGCAGGCCAACCGGGCCGCTGTGTCTGTTGCCTCTCTCATCCGCTATGCCGTGCTGGGGCAGCCGCCGCTGCGCGCGAGCCGCCAGCCCACCATCAATGAAGAAATCGCCGCCCATCTTATCGGCAAAATGGGGCAGCTCGCCTCCGCCCTGCGCGCGTGCGCAGACGCGGGCAATCCGGGAACAACCGATGCCCGGATCGAGGCTGCCCACCGCGATCTTGCCGAGATGCGCGCCGCGCTCTTTCAGGCGCTCGGGAGAGAGCCGTGATCCTGAAAGGCAACCAGCGCGGCAACGGCGCCGATCTCGCGATCCACCTGATGAACGCGTTCGACAACGAGTCCATCGAGGTGGCGGAAGTGTACGGCGCGGTCGCGAATGATCTGCTCGGCGCGTTCTCCGAGTTCGAGGCGGTGTCGCTTGGCACCCGCGCCCGCGAGTATCTCTACAGCCTCTCGATCAGTCCGCCGTCACCGCTCACGCGCGAGCAGTATTTCGAGGCCATCGGCATGATCGAGGAGCGGCTCAGTCTTGCCGGGCAGCCGCGCGCCGTCGTCTTCCATGTGAAGCCGGACGAGCGCGGTATTTCGCGCGAGCACTGCCATGTCGTCTGGTCGCGCACCAACATCGAAAAGATGCGCGCCGTGCACATGGCGCACGACCGGCGCAAGCTCATGGATATGGCGGTCGCGCTCTCGCACAAATTCGGCCTCAAGATTCCGCCCGGCCTCAAGGCCTGGGAGGACAAGCAGAAGTTTGAGAAGGAGAAGCTCGAAGCGACGCTCGCCGAGAAGGCGCAGGCGGAGGCGACCGGCATTAACCCAGAGGAGCGGCGCGCCGAAATCACCGCCGCTTACGAGGCCTCGGACACGGCGGAGGCGTTCCGGGCCGCGCTTGAGCAGAAAGGGTATGTGCTCGCCAAAGGCGATAAGCGCGGTCTTGTGGTGGTGGATAAATCCGGCGACGTGCACAGCCTCACACGGTACATCAAAGGCCACAAGGCGAGCGCGATAAAGGACAGGCTCGCGGCCCTTCGCCCGGAGCAGTTGCCGACGGTCGAAGAGGCGAAGGAGCAGGTGCGCCAGCGCGCGCAGGCTCTTGATGAGCGGCAACGCGAGCAGCGGCAGGAACAGGAGCGCGAGCAGGAGCGGCAAAGCGCGCGGCAGCGGCTGGAGGAACTGCGGCGGCAGGCCGAGGCGAAGCTCGCCGGAAACCAGGCCGCCCGCCGCCTTGAGTTGCAAATGGCCGCGCAGGAATTGCTGACGCGGCACCAGGCCGAACGGCTCGCGCTGCATGCGGCGCAGAAGAGCGAGAGCAGGGGCATCCTGTTCCGCGTGCGCAGCGCCGTCGCCGACCTGATCGCGCGCACGCCCGGCCTGCGCTCGGTTCTCTCGCATATCCAGAGGATGACGCACCTCGATCCCAAAGAGCGGCACCGGCTTGAAGACGATGCGCTCGCGCGCCGCCATGCCCGCGAGAAGCTGGAGGTCGAGAGACTGCGGCGTTTGCATGCGCGCCTCGACACGCGCGAGCGATCCTCACTCGAAAAGGCGATGCGCAAGGCGGAGCGGCTGCACGCGATCGCAGTCCTTGAGATGGAGCACAAGGCCGAGCAGACGCGCAGCGCCGAGAACATGGCAATGCAGGACTTCTACGACGCAGCGCGCGATCAGGGGTTCTGGAAGAAGCAGGATTTCGCTGAGGGCGATCTGCGGGAGCGCTTCAATGATGCCGCCGGGTTCGCGCATGGAGCCGTGGACACTGACGAGAGCGAGGATGGCTATGCACCGGACCTGCGGAACGACGCCGACGATGGAGATGACGATGGCCGGCCGCCCCGTCACGGACACCGCCATCGCAAGGGCTATGGTTACAGAAGGGATGAGTAGACCGCGGGTTTGAGGCGATTTTCGACCTGAGAGACGGTTTTGCGGCACACCGCGACGAAAATTAATGGATTTCGACCCAAGAAGCTGATATTGTGATTTTCGACCCCAACTTCATAGAAGGGGGGTTTTTCGACGACCAAGAGGACTTTTCGACCTATGCAGCTGGAGCTGGCCCATGCGCCCCATTTTCAAGAGAGCGCCGTTCCCGAAGGGACGCGCCTCGCCGGTTGGGCTGCGCTGGTTCAGGCGCTATCGATCAAAGCTCCCGTTCGGCGGCCCAGCTGCTGCTCGGAAAAGCATATCAAAGGAAGCCAGCGCGAAGAAGGCATCTGGCAGGTATTCGACAAGCGATACTGGCCCGGCGATACCTTCGCCGATCACCTGACATTCGCCTTTCGGCATGAAGTCCTCGATCTTCTGATCCTCAAACGCGTTTTCGACGCCGTTCCCATGGACTCCGTCGAAGAGCTCGTGCGCGCAGCGCCGACGGGCGTTCCGGCACGGCGCATCTGGTTTTTCTACGAGAAGCTGACCGGGAAAACTCTCAACCTGCCCGACGCCCAGAACGTCGCGGCCATCGATCTTCTCGATCCAGCAGCGTACTTCACGGCCAAGCCGCGCCTGTCGCGACGCCACCGCGTCCGCGACAACCTGCTGGGCACGGCGCGCTTCTGTCCGGTCATACGCCGCACCAAAGCGCTGGAGGAGTTCGTCGGCAAGGCGCTCGACGAGAAGGCGCGCGACACCGTCGGTCGCACCGGCTCCCACCTCGTCGTCAGAGCCGCGAGCTTCATGCTGCTGGCCGACAGCCGCGCGAGCTTCGAGATCGAAGGCGAACGTCCGCCACGCAACCGGCTGGAGCGATGGGGCCGCGCCGTCATGCAGGCGGGGCGCAACAAGCTCGATGTCGACGAAATCGTCCGGCTCCACCAAGTGCTGATCGAGGATACGAGATTCATACAGCCGGGGCTTCGGAGAGAAGGCGTGTTCCTCGGCGAGCGTGACCATAACCACGATCCGCTGCCGGAATTTATCGGTGCACGGCCTGACGACCTCGCCGACCTCATGGAGGGGCTGATCGAGGCGAACGACAGGATGAGTGAGGCGGGAATCGCCCCCGTCTTGCAGGCTACAATCACGGCCTTCGGGTTCGTCTATGTCCACCCGTTACAGGATGGCAACGGGCGGCTTCACCGTTGCCTGATCCACCATGTCCTTGCCGAACGGAAGTTTACCCCGCCAGGCATGGTTTTCCCGGTTTCCTCGGTCATGCTGGATCGGATCGACAGCTACCGGACGACCCTTCAGGCCGACACCGGACCTTTGATGCCCTTCATCGAGTGGCGGCCAACGCCGGACAGGAACGTCGAGGTACTCAACGATACAGCCGATCTCTACCGGTACTTCGACTACACGGCGGCTGCCGAATTCCTCTACGGGTGCGTCCAGCGGACGGTCGAACACGACCTGCCGCGCGAGATCGACTATCTGCGCCGCCATGACGAGGCGTTGCGCCGGATCATGGACACGGTCGAAATGCCCGACCGCCTCGCCGAGAACCTCATCATGTTCATTCGGCAGAACGGCGGGGTGCTTTCAAAGAAGCGGCGACAGGGCGAATTCGAGGCGCTCACAGATGTGGAGGTTGTGACCATAGAGGCCGTCGTTCGGGACGAATTCGACGGATTTGAAGAATTTCAGAATGGGGGCTAATTTGACGAGTGAAAAGAAGTTGGAGCCACCAACCCGCAACGAAAAGCGAGCCGCACTTCGCCGCTCTATTGAGGCTCTTGCGCAGGCTACTCCAGTCACTGCGGCTTTGGCTCATCTGTATGGATATACCCATCCCAGTCAATTCGAGCAGGATCTCGAACGGTTCTGGAATGAAATTTCCGCGCTGGTTAACAACCATGAAGATCGCCTCCAGCGTCTTGAAGCGAAGCTAGAGCCAAGTATTGTTCTGAGTAGCCTCGCTCTCGAAGTGCTGACTTGGCTGCTGTCCTCGAACACGACCGGACGAAGCGAGCCAGTGATGTTTCAAGGCATCGTGGACGCGTTCACGGGAATTGATCGACGCGACTTGGAAGAATCAGTATCTGAGCTAGCCCACCTTGGCTATGCTACAAAGTCGTCAGCCATAGGTCACCCGATACGCAGCGTGCGTCTTACGACAGACGCTTTTCTTGGGTTCGATATGGCGGCAACCGGAAACGATACGCGGGCGGATGCTATTCACGTCGCCGGGTTGTGGGTCGAGGATGAGCGTTTAACCTCGATCTACGCGCTAAAAGATCATCTAGGTTGGGAACCGCGTCGGCTAAATCCGGCAATCGCAGTTTTGTTGCCGATCTTCCCTAAGGGGCGGCGGAGCGGCGAACAACACCCGCAATTTATTACCACTTCGGTATTGGTGACGTCAGACGAGCGCTATCAGCTACGCCGCGTCATTGAGACCGGTCGGGTGGACTGAACCAGGTCGCACAAGCGCTCTGAAACGAACCTTTAGCCGCTATTCAGCCTGCGGGCATCGAACAGCAGGTTAAGGTGGTTGCGAGCCCCCGCAACCAAGTCCCAGCGAAAAGCCCGGATCGCAAGATCCGGGCTTTTCGCGTTCTGCTGTTCGCCACGCTGAAGAATCACCCGAGCCGCATCACGGAGAGCCGCGCGACGAAGGGGCGCATGAGTGAACACCGCGCTCGAAGAGGGCGGAAAAAGAACTGATATTGGGATAGTGGAGAGGAGGCGCCGCGAGCCTCGACCGGATCCGACATGATGCGATCCGGGATGGTGCTGCTGGACAGGATTGAACTGTCGACCTCTCCCTTACCAAGGGAGTGCTCTACCACTGAGCTACAGCAGCGCCGTCTGCGGTGGCGCGGTATATGCCATAGCGATCCGGCCTCCGCAAGGCCAAAGCTTCGCTTTCCATGATTTAAAATCAGCCTCCTTCCCGGGCTGCCCGCAACGCCGGATCGTGCTAAAGCTCCGCCCACACAGGGAAATCCAGCAGGGAGTGCAGGGTGATGAAGATCGGTGTGGTTGGCTGTTCCGGGCGCATGGGCCAGATGCTGGTGCGCCGCATCCTGACGACGGACGGATGCAGCCTTGCCGGCGGGACCGACCGGCCGGGAAGCGAGGCGATCGGCAAGGACATCGGGGCGCTGGCGGGTCTCGATCCTATCGGCATGCTGGCGACCGACGATCCCGTCCAGCTCTTCGCCGACGCCGACGCCGTGATCGACTTCACCAGCCCGGAGGCGACCGAGCGGCACGCCGCCCTGGCGGCCCAGGCCAAGACGGTTCACGTCGTCGGGACCACCGGTCTCAATCCCGCCCAGACCGAGGCACTGCGCAAGGCCGCGCAACACACCAGGATCGTCCACGCACCCAACATGAGCCTGGGCGTGAACCTGCTGATGGTGCTGGTCGAGCAGGTCGCCCGGACGCTGGGGCCGGACTTCGACATCGAAATCCTGGAGATGCACCACCGCCACAAGGTGGATGCGCCCTCGGGCACCTCGCTGGGCCTCGGACGGGCCGCCGCGGCGGGGCGGGGCGTCGACCTGGACGCGGTCTCGGCGCGGTTGCGCGACGGTCACACCGGCGAGCGGCGCCGCGGCGACATCGGCTTCGCCGTGATGCGCGGCGGCGACGTGGTCGGCGACCACAGCGTCGTCTTCGCGGGGGAGGGGGAGCGGATCGAGCTCGGCCACCGGGCCAACGACCGCCAGATCTACGCGGTCGGAGCCGTCCGCGCGGCGCTCTGGGCCCATGGCCAGCCGCCCGGCCTCTATTCCATGCGAGACGTCCTCGGGCTCGGCTGAAGTATTAACGCGGGCACCCGGGAACAGTGCTCCCGGCGGCGGCGAAAGGTTCCGATCACCTTGCGAATCGGACAGTCGAAAAGCCGCCGTCCCCACGATCTTCTATCTTTGTTCTCTGCGGCATTTTGGACCGGACCACTGAATGACCAGTCCCACGGCCCGGAATCTGTCTGAAGAAAGGCATAGCTGCGGCAATTTCGGGGTGTTTGTCGCTTGACAGTGTTGCTGCTGTATCAGTAATCCAGGGGGACAAGCTTCAAACGAAACCTTAACAAAGAGGCGCAACCCCATGACTGACAAGCGTAACCAGGGACGCCGGCAGGTCTGCTCGAATTTCGGGGTTAAGGCGTCCATGGTACTCCTTTTGGGAGGGCTTGTCTCGGGTTGCGCGAGCACCGGCCAGACCGGGGCTTCCGGGCCGGCGGCGCTGGAGCCTATCCAGGTCGCGGCGCTCGCCCCGGCGCCGGTCCTGCCGCCCGATCCCAAGGATCCCTGGCGCGACCTGATCGCCGAGGCGGCCGAGCGGTTCGACGTCCCGGAACAGTGGATCAGGGCGGTCATGCACCGCGAGAGCGGCGGGCGCGCCACCGTCAACGGCCGGCCCATCACCAGCCCGGCCGGCGCCATCGGCCTGATGCAGGTCATGCCGGCGACCTATGCCGAGCTGAGCGAACGCCACGGCCTGGGGCCGTCACCGACCGATCCGCGCGACAACATCATGGCCGGCACCGCCTATATCCGCGAGATGTACGACCAGTTCGGCAGCCCCGGCTTCCTCGCCGCCTACAATTGCGGCCCCGCCTGCTACACCGCGGTCCAGGCCGGGCGCCAGCGGCTGCCGCGCGAGACGCGCCAGTACATGGCGGCCCTGGCTCCCGTGGTCGGCCGGACCGCGCCGCGCGGCACCGACGGCGTGCCGGCGGTCCTGGTCGCCGCCGCCGACCGTCCGAAGCCCGTTCCCTCGGCCAAGCCGGCGCAGCCGGTGCGCGAGGCCGTCCAGGTCGCCGCCGCTCCGGAGCCGGTGCGCGTCGAGACCGTCCGCGCGGCGGTCGCCCAACCCCCGATCATCCAGGCCGCCGGCTACGACGTCGCCGGCATCGACGAGGAGGACGACGACGCTCCGCGGCTCTCCTCCCGCCCGTCGCGCCGGGAGAGCGAGGGCAGGGTGGTAATGCGCTTCACCCCCATGGGCGGCGTCGATGCCTGCGGCAGCCTGCGCGGCATTTCCGACGCCTGCGCGCCGCTCGACGACGCTGGCCGTTCCTGATCCTTCCGGCCTATGATCGCGGCCGAGATGACCGATGATCAGCCCCCCTCGACGCGCCCCGGCGCGTCCGGCCCAACTCGGCAGGAGCGGCAGGCCGCCGCCCTCCGGGAGAACCTGCGCAAACGCAAGGAGCAGGCGCGCGAGCGGCGCCAGTCCGGCGTCCCGGCCGCTCCGGACCCGGCCCCGCCGGTGCGGGAAGGGGACGGCGACCCTTGAGCTTCGCCCCGGCGTCGGGTAGAAGCGCGGGCACGCCCAGCCTTTCGGAGACCGTCGCCGATGTCGGCCACGACCGATATCCGGATTCGGGAGGCGGCGCGGCAGCGTGACATGATGAGCCGGCGCTGTGATCAACGGTCCATTAACTATAGCCGTCCTAGATAGTCGCCGCCCCCACCAAGGTGAATTGAATACCCATGGACAAGATCCGGATTCGCGGCGGCCGGCCGTTGCGCGGCAGCCTGGCGGTCGGCGGCGCGAAGAACGCGGCGCTGCCCCTGATGACGGCCAGCCTGCTGACCGACGAGACCCTGACGCTCGCCCAGCTTCCCCACCTGGCCGACATCACCACGCTGGCCAACCTGCTGGCCCAGCACGGCGTCGTCTTCGGCATGGACGGCTCCGCTCCCCAGGACGGTGCCGCCGGCCGCGTGATCGAGCTGACCACGCGGGAGATCACCAGCACCACCGCCCCTTATGACTTGGTCCGCAAGATGCGCGCCAGCGTCCTGGTGCTGGGGCCGCTGGTCGCCCGCTGCGGCGTCGCCAAGGTGTCGCTGCCGGGCGGCTGCGCGATCGGCGCCCGTCCGGTCGACCTGCACATCAAGGGCCTCGTCCAGATGGGCGCCCAGATCGAACTGGAGGGAGGCTACATCCTGGCCTCCGCCCCCAACGGCCTGCATGGCGCCCAGATCGTCTTCCCCACGGTGTCGGTCGGGGCGACCGAGAACCTGCTGATGGCCGCCTCGCTCGCCAAGGGCGAGACCGTGCTGGTCAACGCCGCCCGCGAGCCGGAGGTGACCGACCTCGCCCGCTGCCTGATCGCCATGGGCGCCGAGATCGAGGGGTTGGGCACCGACACGCTGCGCATCCAGGGCAAGGACCGGCTGCACGGCGCCTACCACACCATCGTGCCCGACCGGATCGAGACCGGCACCTACGCCATGGCCGCCGCGATCACCGGCGGCGACCTGGAGCTGATCAACGGCCGGCTGGAGCATCTCCAGTCCGTGACCAAGGTGCTGGGCGCCGCCGGCATCTCCTTCACCGAGACCGAGCGCGGCTTCCGCGTGGCGCGGGCCAACGGCGTCATGACCGGCGTCGACGTCATGACCGAGCCGTTCCCCGGCTTTCCGACCGACCTCCAGGCCCAGATGATGGCGCTGATGTGCGTCGCCGACGGCGCCGCCATGATCACCGAGACGATCTTCGAGAACCGCTTCATGCACGCGCCGGAGCTGGCGCGCATGGGCGCCAAGATCACCGTGCACGGCGCCTCCGCGCTGATCCGTGGCGTGCCGCGGCTGACCGGCGCGCCGGTCATGGCGACTGACCTGCGCGCGTCCGTCTCGCTGGTCCTGGCCGGTCTGGCGGCCGACGGCGAGACCGAGGTCAACCGGGTCTACCACCTGGATCGCGGCTACGAACGGCTGGAGGAGAAGCTGTCGGCCTGCGGCGCGGACATCGAGAGGGTGAAGGCGGGCTGATCCCTGCCTATATGCGGGGGGACTCAGTACCCCCTGCAGAACGAGACCACACCCATGACTGCCCCGATGAAGCTTCGCGCGGAGGATCAGGAAGACCTCCAGGTGATTTCCGGAATCCTCCAGGACGCCATCGTGCCGATCGGCGAGATGTGCTTCCTCCCGGAAGAGAACCGCTTCGTCATGGTCGCCAACCGCTTCAAGTGGGAGAGCGCGGTCGAGGATCCTGCGCCCGGCCAGCCCGACATCCCGGTGGACGCCAGCTATGACGGCGACGACGGCGACGACATCGCCGTTCCCTTCGAGCGGACCAACTGCGGCATTTGCTTCGACGGCGTGACCGCGGTGAAGACCAAGGGCATCGACCTGCACGAACGCCGCCAGATGCTGGCCCTGCTGGCGCTGGAGGGCATGGACAGCGGCGTGGCCCTGCATTTCTCCGGCGGCGCCTGCATCAAGCTGGAAGCCGCCGGCTGGGTCTGCCGCCTTCAAGACATCGGCGAGCCCTGGCCGACGACCCGCCGCCCCGCTCACCCGGTGGATTGAATAGTCCGTTGATCCGGACTTTCACCGGGCAAATGAAAATAAGTAAAATGCAAAGCAAACACTTTCAAATCCCGAGCATGGCGCGGTGGTAACCCGTTCTCGCCTGGGTTCCTTCGGGAAACGACCTTAGGCGGCATTGACCGCGCCGACCGCCGTCGAGCAATTTTCCTGACTGAAGCTACAGGGCCGGAGCCATGCTCCGGCCGCCCGCCAGCGGTCAGGACGGATGCAGAAAATACTCTCGGTCATCGGCACGCGCCCTGAGGCGATCAAGATGGCCCCGGTCATCAGCGCGCTCGACAGGGCTCCCGATGTCCACAGCCTGGTCTGCGTCACCGGACAGCACCGGAGCATGCTCGACCAGGTGCTGGCCCTGTTCCGGATCGTGCCGGACCACGACCTCGATATCATGAAACCGGGCCAGACCCTGGCGGACATCACCACGGCGGTGCTGACCGGCCTGACCCGGCTGTTGGCCCAGATCAAGCCCGACCGGGTGCTGGTCCACGGCGACACCACCACCGCGATGGCCGCGACGCTGGCCGCCTTCTACGCCCGCATCCCCGTGGCCCATGTGGAGGCGGGGCTTCGCACCGGCGACCTCCAACAGCCCTGGCCGGAGGAGATGAACCGCAAGGTCATCGACAGCATGGCCGACCTGCTGTTCGCGCCCACGGCCAGCTCCCGCGACAACCTGCTGCGCGAGGGGCTGGGGAACCGCCGCATCCTGGTCACCGGCAACACGGTGATCGACGCGCTGCTGCACACCGTCGGGCGCCTGCGCGGCGACGCCGGCCTTGCCCGCGAGATGGACGCGCGCTTTCCCTTCCTGTCCGGAGGCAAGCGGGTGATCCTGGTCACCGCGCACCGGCGCGAGAGCTTCGGCGGCGGCTTCGAGCGGATCTGCCACGCCCTGGCGCGGCTCGCCGACCGGGGCGACACAGCGGTCGTCTATCCGGTCCACCTCAACCCCAATGTCCGCGAGCCGGTGATGCGGCTGCTGGGCGACCGTCCCGGCGTCCACCTGATCGAGCCCCAGGACTACCTGCCCTTCGTCCACCTGATGGAGCGCTCGACCCTGATCGTGACCGACAGCGGCGGCCTCCAGGAGGAAGCGCCGTCGCTGGGCAAGCCGGTGCTGGTGATGCGCGACGTGACCGAGCGGCCGGAAGCGGTCGAGGCCGGCACGGTCCGGCTGGTCGGAACCGACATCGACCGCATCGTCGGCGCGGCCCAGCACCTGCTCGACGACGAGCGGGCCTATGCCGAGGCCCGTCGCGCCCACAATCCCTACGGCGACGGCTTTGCCGCCGAGCGCATCCTCAAGGAGCTGACCCGTGCAGCATAAGTTCTCCCGCGTCGCGATCATCGGCCTCGGCTATATCGGCCTGCCCACCGCCGCCACGCTCGCCAGCCGCGGGGTCGAGGTGATCGGCGTCGACGTCAACGAGCACGCCGTCTCGATGATCACCCAGGGCAAGGTCCATTTCAGCGAACCCGACCTGGACATGCTGGTCCGGGCCGCCGTCATGACCGGCAAGCTGCGCGCCGTCGTGACGCCGGAGCCGGCGGAGGCCTTCATCATCGCGGTACCCACTCCCCTCACGGAGGACAAGCGGCCCGACCTCGCCTACATCGACGCGGCGGCCCGGTCGATCGCCCCGGTGCTGGAAGCCGGCAACCTGATCGTGCTGGAATCCACCTCGCCGGTCGGCACCTCGGCCCGGCTGTCCCGCCAGCTCGCCGAGCTGCGGCCGGACCTGACGTTCCCCCACGCGGCGGGCGAACGCTCCGACATCCGCATCGCCTATTGCCCGGAGCGCATCCTGCCCGGCCGCATGGTGCTGGAGCTGGTCGAGAACGACCGCATCATCGGTGGCCTGACCCCGGCCTGCGCCGCCCGCGCCGACCAGCTCTACCGGATCTTCGTCAAGGGCGCCTGCCTGATGACCGACGCCAACACCGCCGAGCTGGTCAAGCTGACCGAGAACGCCTATCGCGACGTCAACATCGCCTTCGCCAACGAGCTGTCGATGATCTGCGACGGCATGGGCCTGGACGTCTGGCGGGTGATCGAGCTGTCCAACCGCCATCCCCGCGTCAAGATCCTCCAGCCCGGCCCCGGCGTCGGCGGCCATTGCATCGCGGTGGATCCCTGGTTCATCGTGGACGGCATGCCAGAGGCGTCGCGGCTGATCCGCACCGCGCGCGAAGTCAA
Organism: Skermanella rosea; assembly: GCF_016806835.2. NCBI lineage: Bacteria > Pseudomonadati > Pseudomonadota > Alphaproteobacteria > Rhodospirillales > Azospirillaceae > Skermanella > Skermanella rosea. Next base: position 1,022,357 of record NZ_CP086111.1, read on the forward strand.
CGATTCCAAGCCGCTCCACATCATCGAACGCATCCGGCGCCATGCCCAGCGCTTCAAGGACCCGGTGATCGCCTGCCTGGGCCTGACCTACAAGCCCAACGTGGACGACCTGCGCGAGAGCCCGGCGCTGGAGATCACCGCCCACATCGCCCGGGAAGGGCTGGGCAAGGTGCTGGCGGTGGAGCCCCACGTCGCGCGCCTGCCCCGCGAACTGGCGGAGTTCGGCAACCTGCGCTTCTGCGACATGTCCGACGCCCTGGCCGAGGCCGACATCGCCGTCCTGCTGGTGGACCATGCGGAGTTCCGGGCGATTGAGGCGAAGGAACTGCTGAACAAGATCGTCATCGACACCCGCGGCTTCTGGCGGGACCGCCTCTACGTCCCCGACCGTTACGGCCGCGCCGCCGCGGAGTAGGGGCAATCCCGAGGGATATCCCGGCTCCGGCCGGGCAGCCATGCGCATCCAAATCTTCTCCCCGGCGGTTACCGTAGCCATGTGAAACGCTTGGCGCTAAACCGTCCCCGGGAGAAAGACCTGTCATGACCAGCAGCCTGTTCACGCCGATCGACCTTGCCGGCGTCGGCTTCGCCAACCGCATCGTCGTGTCGCCGATGTGCCAGTACAGCGCCGAGGACGGCAACGCCAACGACTGGCACGTGATGCATCTCGGCATGCTGGCGAACTCCGGCGCCTCCCTGGTGATCCTGGAGGCGACGGCGGTCGAACCGGCCGGCCGCATCACCCCCGGCGACCTCGGCCTCTACAACGACGAGAACGAGGCGGCGCTGGCCCGCGTCATGGCGGCCGTTCGGCGCTACGGCACCGCCAAGCTGGGAATCCAGGTCAGCCATGCCGGCCGCAAGGCGTCGGCCCAGCGCCCGTGGGAAGGCGGACGGTCGCTGCCGGCGGGGCAGGGCGAGTGGCAGACGATCGCCCCTTCCGCGATCCCGTTCGCCGAAGGCTGGCCCGCCCCGCGCGCCTTCGAGGCGGAAGACTTCAAGCGGGTCCGCGACGGCTTCGTGGCGACCGCCAAGCGGGCCGCCCGGCTGGGCTTTGACCTGATGGAACTGCACGGCGCCCACGGCTACCTGCTGCATTCCTTCCTGTCGCCCCTCGCCAACCGGCGCGAGGACTCCTACGGCGGCGACTTCGACGGCCGCACCCGCTTCCCGCTGGAAGTGTTCGACGCCGTCCGCGAGGTGTGGCCGTCCGACCGGCCGCTCGGCATCCGGATCAGCGCGTCGGACTGGGTGGACGGCGGCTGGACCATCGAGGAGTCCGTCGCCTTCGCCAAGCTGCTGAAGGCCCGCGGCTGCGACTTCATCGACTGCTCCAGCGGCGGCGTCACCCTGGGCATCAAGATCCCGACCTCGCCCGGCTACCAGGTGCCGTTCTCGGCCCGCGTCCGCCGCGAGGCCGAAATCCCGACCATGGCCGTCGGCCTGATCGTCGAACCGAAGCAGGCGGAGCGGATCGTCACCGGCGGCGAGGCCGACATGGTGGCGCTCGCCCGCACCGTCCTGGACGAGCCGCACTGGGGCTGGCGCGCCGCCCGCGAACTGGGCGGGCAGGTGGCCTTCCCGCCGCAATACGCCCGCGCCGCGCCCGACCTCTGGCCCGGCCATTCCTTCCGTGAAGACTCCTCGGTCATGGACTGACTCCCGCGACCGGGAACGATTGGATGACGATGATGAACAAACTGTCCGAAACCCCCGTTTCGGTCCTGGACCTGTCGCCGCTGGTGGAAGGGGCGACCCCGGCCGACTCCTATCGCTGCACGCTCGACCTGGCGCGGCACGCCGACCGCTGGGGCTATAACCGCTACTGGCTCGCCGAGCACCACAACATCCCCGGCGTCGCCAGCTCGGCGACCGCCGTGCTGATCGGCCATGTCGCCGGCGGGACGGAACGCATCCGCGTCGGCTCCGGCGGGATCATGCTGCCGAACCACGCGCCGCTGGTGGTGGCCGAGCAGTTCGGGACGCTGGAATCCCTCTATCCCGGCCGGATCGACCTGGGCCTGGGCCGCGCCCCCGGCACCGACCAGGTAACCGCCCACGCGCTGCGCCGGGACCTCAACCAGACCGGCGACGAGTTCCCGCAACTCCTGGCCGAACTGCGGGCCTATTTCCGCCCGGCGGTTCCCGGCCAGCGGGTCCGGGCGATCCCGGGGGAGGGGATGGACATCCCGATCTGGCTGCTCGGCTCCGGCGGCTTCAGCGCCCAGCTCGCCGGTCAGCTCGGGCTGCCGTTCTCCTTCGCGCGCCAGTTCTCGCCGGCCAACACGCTGCCGGCCCTCGACCTGTACCGGCGCGCCTTCCGCCCGTCTGAGGTCCTGTCGCAGCCCTATGCCATGGTCGGCATCAACGTGGTGGCCGCGGAAACCGACGAGGAGGCCCGGCGCCTGTTCACCTCCCACCAGCAGAGCTTCCTGAACCTGGTCCGCGGCCATCCCATGCGGATCGCGCCGCCGGTGGACGACATGGACGAACTGTGGTCCGAGCGCGAGCGCGCCGCCGTGGAAAGCCAGCTCCGGGGCTCCATCGTCGGATCGCCCGCGACCGTCCGCGCCGGCCTGGAAGCCCTGCTGGAGGACACCGCCGCTGACGAGATCATGGTCAGCGGCATGGTCTTCGACCACGCGGCCCGCCTGCGTTCCTACGAGATCGTGGCGGAGATCTTCGGCAATCTCCGCTTCTGACCGAGGCTGTAGGGCACGGTTGTCACTGATCAACCGGAGGAGCGCTCCCGGCAGCGCTCCAGTCCTTTCGCCGCCCCGCCCGACCATGCACCGCCATGCCGGAAACGGGGATGCTCATCTCGTCAGGACCGGTCAGCCCGCCTGTCTAATCAGCTTGACGACCAACCTTTCGAATTTCGTATCGACAACCCGGTTGACGAGGCGGCGATCGGCAGTAATCAGCGGCAGGTTCTGCTCCTCGGCCAGAGCGAGATAGAAGCAGTCGTAAGCTGGATGACCCATCTCCCGGGCCAGGGTCGCTGCCCGAGATGCGAGACGCTTCGTCGGCACGATGTCCTGGAACAGATCCGGCAACAGTCGGGGAATGGCGTCATATTGCTCCCGCACCATGAAGCCGCGAGAGAAGGCCTTCCAGGCGGCGTTCAGAACCTCGGGAATGACAAGGTCCGGAGCCAGGCGCGCGGTACCGCCAGCGATCAGGTCGGCCGCATCGCTCGACCCTTCCTCTTCGACGAACCACTTGAGCGCGACGCTGGCATCGACGATGGCCGCGCTCACCGTTCATCTCTCCCCTCGCGCACCAAGTCCTCGGCCAGCGGCCGGATTCCGGCCGGAGTAAGGGCACGCAGATGTGCAAGCTCCGAGAGGACGCGGTCGGGCCTGTAGGCGGCTTCGGCCAGGATGGAGCGCAGCTCCTGCTCCAGCGATGTGCCCTTGTTCACCGCGATCTGCTTCAGGCGCTCGACGACCTCGTCCTCGATGTTCCTAATGATCACCTGTGCCATGTTTCACCACAAAGAAGCTGATAGCACGTATGCTATCACGGCGGCGGGCAACGGCAATCATGCTTGACCGAGAAACTCTGGGTCAGGGGCATCGCGCCCGCACTGTCACGCGAACTTGGCCGCGTGGCCGTGCTTCTTCGGCAGCTTGCGGATGAGCTATCGAACCGCTGCCTTGTTCCGCCGGCATGGCGTACGCGCGTTCGCCGGGCCGAACCTGCCGACCCGGCGTTGGATCGCTTCGTAGGAGACTTGAAGCGCCCACCCAGCCGGCGGCTCAGGGTGAACCGAAGATGAAGCTACGCTGCGGGCTGGATGACTGCGAGGGAACGTTCCCGTCACGATGCCTCCGCCGGCCCGGACGCCGGCGGTGCGTGCCGCTTGACGGGGACCGGCGCGGCGCCGGCGTGCCCCGCGCGTCAGTGGACGCTGACGGGCTCCAGCTCGTGCTGGCGCACGGCCGCGAAGGCGGCTTCGCGCTCGGGCATCACTGTCAGGGGCGTGCCGTCGGCGGCGTGGATCGCGTAGCCGGTGGAGCCGTCGACATCGACCACCTTGATATAGGCCAGGTCGTTGACGCCGAATGCCACGAAATCCTGGCTGGAGATCTGGCGCAAAGAGTTCGGGCTGATATTCATGATGTCAGGTCTTTCTGTAACGAACTGCAACGAAACTGTCCGGCGGGCGCAGCCCGCATTCCTGGCAGGAAAGGGCGCGGCCCGCGATCTTCTCACAACGGGTTCGGTCCGTGTTCCTTCAAGGACAACATGCCGCAAGGCGTTTTGTGCTGCCGTATCGCCTACGACCCCACCTATGACCGCCCCGGCTTGGCTCCCCTCGGCCTACGACCGGCCGGGCTCCGGCGTCACGTCGATCGTGCGGGCCGTGGCGCCGTCGTCCTGCCCGCCGGGCGGCTGCTGGATCGCGATGGTCCGCACCTTCGGCTCCGGGATCGGGCGCTTCAGGTCGATGTGCAGCAGCCCGTTGTCCAGGGTGGCGCCGACCACGTCGATCCCCTCCGCCAGGACGAAGCTGCGCTGGAACTGGCGCGCCGCGATGCCGCGATGCAGATAAATGCGCGACTTGTCGTCGGTCTGGCGGCCCCGGATCACGAGCTGGTTGTCCTCTGTCTGGACAGTCAGGTCGTCCATGGTGAAGCCTGCCACCGCCAGCGTGATGCGCAGGCCGTCCTCGCCGATCTGCTCGATGTTGTAGGGCGGATACCCCTCCGCCGAGTTCTTCGAGATCCGGTCGAGCGTCCGCTCGAATTGGTCGAAACCCAGCAGAAGCGGGCTGTTGAACAGGGACAATCGTGTCGTCACGCGGCATCCTCCTCCAGCGAGCGAGTAGCTATGCGGGCCCGGAACCGGCACCCCGGAGGCAGCCCCGGCCGGCGCTGCCTCATCCCTAGATGGGGAACGCGCCGCCGCTGGGCAAGGCTGCCCTGCGTCGCGCCCTTCTCATGCGTATCTTCCTTTAAAAACAAATGACGCGCGGCTATGGTGGCCGCTCCCGGAAGGCACGAGAGTTATAGCAGTGACATCTCCGACCACCAACACGCCGATTTCCGCCATGTCCGCCGCCCCGGCCGAGTCCGGCGACGGGCAGCCCGGCGACCAGCTGGGTAGCGTGATGCAGCGGCTGAACACCTACCGTTCGGGTCCGGACGAGCATGGGCACTTCGGCATCTATGGCGGACGCTTCGTCGCCGAGACGCTGATGCCCCTGATCCTGGAGGTCGAGCAGGCCTACAACGCGGCCAAGGTCGATCCCGCCTTCAAGGCGGAACTGCGCCATTACCTGACGCACTATGTCGGCCGGCCCAGCCCGCTGTACCTCGCCGAGCGGCTGACCGCCCGGTTCGGCGGCGCCAAGGTCTACTTCAAGCGGGACGAGCTGAACCACACCGGCGCCCACAAGATCAACAACTGCATGGGCCAGATCCTGCTGGCCAGGCGGATGGGCAAGCGGCGCATCATCGCGGAGACCGGGGCCGGCCAGCACGGCGTCGCGACCGCCACGGTCTGCGCCCTGTTCGACCTGCCCTGCACGATCTACATGGGCGAGACCGACATCGAGCGGCAGAAGCCCAACGTCTTCCGGATGAAGCTGCTGGGAGCGGAGGTCAAGCCGGTCAGCTCCGGCTCGCGCACCCTCAAGGACGCCATGAACGAGGCGCTCCGCGACTGGGTGACCAACGTCGACGACACCTTCTACATCATCGGCACGGTCGCCGGCCCCCACCCCTATCCGGCCATGGTGCGCGACTTCCAATCCGTCATCGGGGAGGAAGTGCGGGAGCAGATGATGGCCGCCGAGGGGCGGCTGCCCGACAGCCTCGTCGCCTGCATCGGCGGCGGCTCCAATGCCATGGGCCTTTTCTACCCGTTCCTGGACGAGCCGACCGTCCGCATGGTCGCGGTCGAGGCCGCCGGCCACGGCATCGAGACGGGGGCCCACGCCGCCTCGCTGACCGGCGGTCGCCCCGGCGTGCTGCACGGCAACCGGACATACCTGCTCCAGAACGAGGACGGCCAGATCACCGAGGGCCACTCGATCTCGGCGGGCCTGGACTATCCCGGCATCGGGCCGGAGCATTCCTGGCTGCACGATGTCGGCCGGGTCGAGTACATTTCCGCCACCGACAACGAGGCGCTGGACGCCTTCCAGATGTGCTCGCGCCTGGAAGGCATCATCCCGGCGCTGGAGCCGTCCCACGCGCTGGCCGCTGTCACCAAGCTGGCGCCGACCCTGCCCAAGGATCACCTGCTGGTGATGAACCTGTGCGGCCGGGGCGACAAGGACATCTTCACCGTGGCGGACGCCCTGGGGGTCAAGATATGAGCGCTGCCATCGACCATGGCGACACCGCGGCGGCAATGGCCGCCCAATCCGGCCAAGATCGTTCCGGCCAGGCTGCTTCCAGCCGCGCGGCCGACAGCGGGCGGCTCGCCGCCCGGTTCGAGACCCTGAAGCGCGAGGGGCGCGGCGGGCTGGTGACTTTCGTCAGCGCCGGCGATCCCGACTACGCCACCAGCCTCAGGCTGGTCCAGGGCCTGCCGGGCGCCGGTGCCGACGTGATCGAGCTGGGCATGCCCTTCACCGATCCCATGGCCGACGGCCCGTCGATCCAGGCCTCGTCCCTGCGGGCGCTCAAGGCCGGCATGACCCTGCGCGGCACGCTGCGGCTGGTGGAGGAATTCCGCCTGACCGACGCGGAGACGCCGATCATCCTGATGGGCTATTACAATCCCATCTACGCCTACGGCGTCGACCGCTTCCTGACCGATGCGCGGGCCGCCGGCGTGGACGGCCTGATCGTGGTCGACCTGCCGCCGGAGGAAGACGTCGAGCTGTGCCTGCCGGCGCTGGCCGCCGGCGTCAACTTCATCCGGCTGGCGACGCCCACGACCGACGACCGGCGCCTCCCGGCCGTCCTGGCGAACACCAGCGGCTTCATCTACTACGTCTCGATCGCCGGCATCACCGGCGCGGGGGCCGCCACCGACGAGGCGATCTCCGCCGCCGTCGAACGGCTGCGCCGCCATACCGACCTGCCGGTGGCCGTGGGCTTCGGCATCACCACGCCGGCAGCCGCCGCCTCCGTCGCCCGGCTCGCCGACGCGGCCGTGGTCGGGTCGGCCATCGTCAACCGCATCGCCGCCAACCTGGACGAGAACGGCTCGCCCGCTCCTGGACTGGTCGACGACGTATTGGCCTTCGTGCGAACCCTGTCCGACGGCGTCCGCGCCGCTCGCGGCTGACCTCGAGGCATCCGCCTCCAGGTACGCTTTCCAGGCAAGCTTCCCAGGGATCGGCCCCCAAGCATCCAGCCTCCCGAGCAAACCGCCTCCAAGCATTCAGCCTCCACGAACGGCGAAGACCCCGAACCATGAACTGGCTTACCAATTTCGTCCGCCCGAAGATCCGCGCGCTCTACACCAAGAAGGAAGTGCCGGACAATCTCTGGCACAAGTGCGCCAACTGCGAGGCGATGATCTTCCACCGCGACCTGGAAGAGAACCTCCACGTCTGCCAGCATTGCGGCTTCCACATGCGCCTGGATGCCGACAAGCGCCTGAAGATGCTGTTCGACGACGACGACTATCAGGTCATCGAGCTGCCCAAGGTGCCGGTCGATCCGCTGCGCTTCCGCGACCAGAAGCGCTACACCGACCGCCTGAAGGAAGCCCAGGCCAAGTCCGGCAAGAACGACGCGATCCAGGTCGCCCACGGCAGGATGGGCGGCATCCCGACCGTAATCGCCGCGTTCGACTTCGGCTTCATGGGCGGCTCCATGGGGATCGCGGTGGGCGAGGGGTTGCTGGCCGCGGCACGGCTCGCCGTCCTCCAGGAGGCGCCGCTGGTCGTGGTGCCGTCCTCCGGCGGCGCCCGCATGCAGGAAGGCATCCTGTCGCTGATGCAGATGCCGCGCAGCACCATCGCGGTGCAGATGGTGAAGGAGGCGGGGCTTCCCTACATCGTCGTCCTGACCGACCCGACAACCGGCGGCGTCACGGCCTCCTTCGCGATGCTGGGCGACCTGCATATCGCCGAGAAGGGCGCGCAGATCGGCTTCGCCGGTGCCCGCGTGATCGAGGACACCATCCGCGAGACCCTGCCGGAAGGCTTCCAGCGGTCCGAGTACCTGATGGAGCACGGCATGGTGGACATGGTCGTCCACCGCAAGGACCTCAGGGCCACGCTGATCCGGGTGCTCGACCTGCTCGGCCGACCCGGCCCTTCCGCCGAAATCGTCCCCCTGCCGAAGCCGGAGGCCGAGGCCCCCGCCGCGACGGCGAAGGCCGCCCCGACCGAGGCCGAGCCCGTCGAAGCGGCCGAGCCGGAACCGGCGTCCCCGGCGCCGGCGCAACCCCAGAGCGGTGAGACAGTTGAGCCAGCCCCCAACGGCGCCCCGGCCGCCGTCACCCCCGGTGATCGTCCCGAGCGGTGAGCGTGCCGACCCGGTCCTGGACCGGCTGAAGCACCTTCACCCCAAGGTCATCGACCTGTCGCTCGGCCGAACCTTCCGGATGCTGGAGGCCGTCGGCAGCCCGCACCTGCGGCTGCCGCCGGTGGTCCATGTGGCGGGGACCAACGGCAAGGGATCGACCATCGCCTTCCTGCGCGCCTTCCTGGAGGCGGCGGGCCGGCGCGTCCACGTCTATACCTCGCCCCATCTGGTGCGCTTCCACGAGCGCATCCGGCTGGCCGGGGAGCTGATCGCCGACGACCATCTCGCCACCATCCTGGAAGAGTGCGAGGCGGCGAACCGGGGCGAGCCGATCACCTATTTCGAGATCACGACCGCCGCCGCCATGCTGGCCTTCTCCCGCGTGCCGGCTGACGTGCTCCTGCTGGAGACCGGCCTGGGCGGCCGGCTCGACAGCACCAACGTGATCGACCGCCCGGCGGTGACGGCGCTGACCCGCATCTCCTACGACCACATGCAGTTCCTCGGGCCGACCCTGTCCGCCATCGCGGGCGAGAAGGCCGGCATCATGAAGCCGGGCGTTCCCGCCGTCGTGGCGCCGCAGCCGGCGGAGGAGGCCATGGCGGTCTTCCGCGCCAGGTCCGCCGCGATCGGCGCCCCGCTCCACGCGGCGGGGGAGGACTGGACGGTCGCGGCCGCCGGCGACGGCTTCCGGTTCGAGGGACCCGGCCGACGCGCCGACCTGCCGCTGCCGGCCCTGCCGGGCGCCCACCAGATCGTCAATGCCGGGGTGGCGCTGGCCTGCCTCTACCATCTGCCCGGCCCCCGGGTGCCCGACGCGGCGGTGGTGCGCGGACTGGCGGAGGTCTCCTGGCCCGGCCGGCTCCAGCGGCTGACGCGCGGCCCCCTGGTCGACCGGCTGCCCCCGGGATGGGAACTGTGGCTGGACGGCGGGCACAATGATTCCGCCGGCGAGGTCCTGGGCGCCCAGGCAGGCCGCTGGGCCACGACCGATGGCCTTCCCCTCAACCTGATCTTCGGCATGCTGGCGACCAAGGAGCCGGCCGACTTCCTGCGGCCGCTCGCTCCCCACGCGCCGCTGCTCCGCGCGGTCGCCGTTCCGGGCGAGGAGGCCTCCCTCCCTCCCCAGGCCGCGGCGGAGGCCGCGCGCGCCGCCGGCGTCGCCGACGCCAAGCCGGCCGCCGGCGTGGAGGAGGCCCTGGCCGAACTCATGGCGCGCGCCGCCGGGCCGACCCGGGTGATGATCTGCGGCTCCCTCTACCTCGCCGGCGCGGTCCTCGCCCGCCATGGATAGTTAACCACTGGTGAAGCCGTTCACTGCGCGGCGCCGCCGCCGCGGTTAGCTTCCCCTCCATGCACAGGCCAACGCCCAGCCATGGAGACCGGACATGAACAGCCCCTTCGCCCGCAGCCTCGCCGCCACCGCCGCAATCCTGCTCGCCCCGGCCTTGGCTTCGCCGGGCCACGGCGCCGAGGTCAGGATGTTCGACCGCCCGCCCACCGTTTCCGAGGTCCAGGAACTTCTCAGCGCCCCGGCGCCCCGCTACCGCAGCATCGAGATCGTCGGCGCCGCCGGCAAGGCGGTCCAGAACGCGGCCCCGGCGCCGGCCCCCGCCGCCTACTCGCCGCCGGTATCGGCACCGGTTCCGGAACCGGTCGTGGCATCCGCCCAGCAGGTCGTCCCGGCCGTCGCCGAAGCCCCTGTCCCCCGGGCCGAGGTCGCGGCGGGTCCGCCGGCTCCGTCCGCCCGCGACGTGGACGAGAAGGCCTTCGGCTTCCGCATCAACTTCGCCTTCGACTCCGCCGTCATCCCGGCCGAGTCCTTCGAATACATCGACACGGTCGGCCAGGTCATGCAGGACTCGCCGGAACTCCGCATCAAGGTCGAAGGGCACACCGACGCCTCCGGCAGCGACGCCTACAACCAGGCCCTCTCGGAGAAGCGGGCCCGCGCCGTCGCCGAGTACCTGGCCGCGAAGCACCGGATCCCCGGTTCCCGCATCCAGGCCGTCGGCATGGGCGAGGGCCACCCCCTCACCGGGAACGCCTATGACCGGACGAACCGCCGGGTCCAGTTCGCCCGCCTGGACTGAGATACCCGACCGGGCAGGATCGACCTATCCAGAAGACTCCCGACCCCAAGGGCATTTTAACTTTGTTCGCTCCTGTCCGACAATCGGACCAGCGCCCGCAAGGATCGACAGGAATCCGCCGCAGGAGTTGAAATGATCAATCGAGCTGCCGCACTCCTTCTCGCCTGCGTCGCTGCCGCGCCCGCCCTGGCCCAGGATGCCGGCCACGGTGCCGGTCATCACGACGCGGCCCCCGCGGTCCAGCCCGCCGCGCCGGCGAAGCGGATGCCCGCCCCCAAGGATGCCCGGGCCTACATCATCTGGCCGCCCAACGGCGCCGTGATCGAGGGCGGCAAGCTGTGGGTCCGCATGGGGCTCCAGAACTACGGCGTGGCCCCCGCCGGGGTGCGTCGGGACAATACCGGGCACCACCACCTGATCATCGACCGCGACCTGCCGCCGCTCGACGAGCCCATTCCCAACGACCGCAACCACCTGCATTTCGGCGGCGGCCAGACCGAGGCCCGCCTGGAGCTGCCGCCCGGCCAGCACACGCTCCAGACGCTGCTGGGCGATGCCGACCACGTGCCGCACGACCCGCCGGTGACGTCCAACAGGATCACGATCACGGTACGCTGAAAACCGGAAAGGCTCGCCATGAGATCGAACGCCCTGGTCGCCGTCATCGCATTAGGCCTGGTTTCCCTCATCGCCGTCACAGCCACCGCCGCGGAACGCCGACCGGCGCCCAAGGACGCCTATGCCTATATCGGGTGGCCCAACGACGGCGAGGTCGTGACCGGCCGCTTCAAGGTCTGGCTGGGCCTGCGCAACTTCGGCGTGGCGCCCTCGGGCATCGACCGTCCCAACACCGGGCACCACCACCTGATCATCGACCGGGACCTGCCGCCGCTGGACGAGCCGATCCCGAACGACCGGAACCATGTCCATCTCGGCGGCGGCCAGACGGAGACCTATCTGGAGTTGCCGCCCGGACGCCACACCATCCAGCTCCTCATGGGCGACTTCGACCATGTGCCGCACGACCCGCCCGTGACGTCCAAGCGGATCACCATCACGGTCCGCTGAAGGCTCCGTCCCGCAGCAGCCAGACGCGGACGGGAGTGCTCTTGCCGCGGAGCGCGATCTCGCCGACCGGCAGGCCCGCGATGCCGGGGCCGGCAGCCTGCCAGGTGGCCTCGCCGACGATCACCTGGCACCAGGGCGAGGTCGTCTCCGCCACTTCCTTGGCGTGGGCCTCCAGCCGGGCGGCGGTGTTGGCCGTGTCGCCCAGCAGCGAGTATTCCCGGTGCCGCTCCCCTCCCAGGCTGCCGACCACCAGGGGGCCGGTATGGATGCCGATCCGGATGATCACGGGCGGCAGCCCTTCCTCCCGCCAGGACCGGTTCAGGCCCTCCAGCTCGCGGCCCATGGCCAGGGCGCAGCCCATGGCGCGCGCCGCGTCGGCGTCGATCTCGGCCTGGGTGGTACGGGCGACCGGCGCGCCGAACACGGCCAGGACGGCGTCGCCGATGAAGCGCAGCACCACCCCGTCATGCTCCCCGACCAGCCGGGTCATGGCCTCCAGATAGGTGTCGAGCCAGCGGATCAACGCCTCGGGCGGCAGCGCCTCGCAGATCGTAGTGAAGCCCCGGATGTCCGAGAACAGGACCGTGGCGGTGAGCTGCTGGGGCTTCGGCCGCCCTCCCGCCATGAAGGTCGCCCGCTCCCGCCACATCTCCTCCGCGACCGGCTGGGAGACATGGGTGGCGAACAGCCGCATCAGGGTGCGCCGGTCCGCCCGTTCGCGGAGCGACCGGTGCGCCGCCATGCCGCCGATTCCCCCGGCCAGCGCCAGCGACGGGGCGAGCAGGGGGACCAGGGGCCCGCCCGCGGCGAACAGGGTGGCGGCCCCCGCCCACAGGGCCGCCGTCAGCGCGGCACCCGACGCGGCGAGCAGCCAGACCGGCAGCCCGGCCATGGCCAGCGCCACTCCGGCGGCGGCCAGCGCCAGGGTCAGCGCGCCTTCCCAGCCGGACGGCAGCCGCCCGCCGGCGCGCCTCTCCAGCATCTGGGCCAGGACATGGGCCTGGATCTCCACTCCAGGCATGCTGGCGCCGGTCCTGGACAGGGGCGTCCGATGGCGGTCCGTTCCCGACAGCACGGTGCCGACCAGGATCACCTTGCCGGCCAGCCAGCCCGGCGGCAGCAGGTGGACCAGTTCCGCCGGGTAGATCGGGAAGGGCGGCGTCGCGTCGTCCGGCCCGGCGCGCCAAGCGATTCGGAAAGGCTCGGCGGGCGGCTCCGCGCCCAGGGCGAGCGCCAGCCGCGCCGGGAAGCTGGGCGTCCCATCCTCCGCCGCCGGGACATGCCAGCGGACGGACCCGTCCAGCCTGTCCTTCGCCAAGTTGGCGTAGCCGTGCGGGATGCCGGACAGGAACGCGCTCAGGAAGGCGTGCTGCCGCTCGGTCAGGGTGGTCTTCTCCAGCGCCGAGATCGCCACCACCGGGACGCCGGGCTCGGCCAGCCGCCGGCGCAGGGCCTCGTCAAGCTCCGGCAGCGTGGGCTGGTCGAACAGGATGTCGATGCCGATGGCCCGCACGCCCGCCGCCTTGAGCCGGCCGACCAGGTCCGCCAGGAACCCGCGGTCCACCGGCGAGCGGCAGGCCAGCGCCGCGAAACTGTCCTCTCCCAGGGCCACCATGGCGATGCCGGCGTGCTGGGGCTCGGCGGGGGCGAAATGACCGATCAGCAGGTCGCCGAAGCTCTCGTCCGCCAGCTTCAGCGGCGGCGCGATCCGGACCAGCAGGAAGGAGGCGGCCGCGATGGCCAGGATGATCGCACCCGTGATCCAGGGCGGCGACAATCCCGCGGGCAGGGCACGGAACCGGCCTGCCGGCCCCCCGGCGCCAAGTCCGCGATCGGGCGTTCCGACCTCCTGCAAGCGACCTCACTCGACCCGCAGCACGATCTGGGCGACCACCAGCCGGGTCCGCTTGAGCCCGTCGAGTGTGGCTTCCAGCCGCTCGACCGCGTCGCCGTCCATCGGGCGGAACGCCTGCGCTTCGGCGGACAGCGAGGGCGGCAGGTCCTGGTCGGCGGCGAAGCACCGGACCTCGCCGTCGCCGCCCAGCTCCGACGCCGACAGGGGGAGCGGCATCCTGTCGCCCGGGAAGGTCAAGGGCGCGTGGCCTTTGACCAGCGATCCGTCGGACTGGTACGAGGGGAAGATCGGGATCAGGTCGTTCCGACGCCGCAAGTAGCAATACAGGTGCGCATCCCGGTTGGTCTGGAGCACCAGGCGGATCTGGTCGCCGCGCCGGTATGTCGGATAGAGCCCGCGGTCGGACGACAGGTACAGGTCCAGCGGGGCCAGCGCCTCGCCCATGGCGGTCAGCACGTACTCCGCCTGCCGGTTGCAGCCGGCCCGGACGAGGGCCACCGCCAGCGCGCCGACGTCGCCGGCCGCCGCCTCCCGGTCCTCGATCAGCCGGAGCACCAGCGCGTTGCTCCGGGTCCGGTCGCCGCTCGTCGCCAGCATCCGCGCCCCGTCGGCCAGCGGCGCCCGTGCCGGCCAGGGCTGCACCTCCATGCCCTCCGGCCAGGAGATCACCGTTTCCTCGCCGTCGGCGGCGTGCAGGATCGCCCGCTCGAAGGCCGGGTCCGCCGGCTTCCGGAGCTCCGGCGGCTGGCCGGCGGCGGCGCACCAGGTTCCCGGCAGCGACAGGTCGATCGGGGCCAGCCCGCCGGCCTGTCCGCCCGGGGCGGGATCGACGGAACGGGCGGCGCCCAGGTCGTTCTGGGCGAACCGGTCGCCGCCGAACAGGCCGGACAGGCGGCCCTGGACCGGCGTGCCGCCGGACAGCCGGTCCAGCGGTCCGTCATAGGGTCCCTTGACGGTGATCGTCCGGCCGCTGGCAAACAGGAACAGGGCGCTGGTCCCTTCCGGCAGAAGGACCGGCGCCCCGTCCTCGACCACCTGGCCCACGGTGAAGCCCGGGACGGTGGCGGAGACGACGATGGCCTGGTCGGCCGCGGCGGTTCCGGCGGCGGCGCAGAGCGAGAATGCCAGGGCCAGCCAGCCCGGCGGCCGCTTGGTTCGGGGGTGTCGGATCAGCATGGTAACCTCCGTGAATATCGCCCCATGCTGGCCGCTTCCCTGCATGCCCGCAGTAAACCAGGCGACACTTTCGCCCGGATTCAGTTCAGGTCGCGGGCGATCCGGAACCCGTTGGCAAGGTACCGGACGTCCTGGTCGTAGCTGAAGCGCCCGGTGACCGACAGAGAGTCCGCGTCGTTCCGCCAGGACCCGCCGCGCAGGACCCGCTTGCGGCAGTCGCCCTGGGTCCAGGCGCCGCCGTCGGCGGGGGCTCCCCGGTAGTCCTTGTTCCAGCAGTCGGCCACCCACTCGGCGACCCCGCCGTTCATGTCGTAGAGGCCCAGCGGGTTGGGCTTGAAGCTGCCCACCGGCAGGGGAGTCATCCGCTCGTACATGCCGCCGCAGTTCTCGCAGTTGGCGTTCGCCACGCCGACCGCGTCGCCCCACCAGTAGCGCCCGGCGGTGCCGCCGCGGGCGGCGTATTCCCACTCGGCCTCGCTGGGCAGGCGGTATCTCTGGCCGGTCTTCTTGGACAGCCAGATCGTATAGGCGAGGGCGTCGCGCCAGTGGACGTTATGGACCGGCGTCTCGTCGGTGGCGCCGGCCATGCGCGGCATGTCGCTGCATCCGCCGCCCTGGACGCAGGCGCGCCATTCCCCCACCGTGACCTCGAACATACCCAGGGCGAAGGGCTTGCTCAGGCTCACCTTGTGGCTCGGCTGCTCGCTGGGATCGCCGCGCGCGGACCCCATGGTGAAGCTGCCGGCCGGCAGGCGGACCATGATCGGGCATTCCGGGCAATCCTGGAAGCTGTTGGACTGGCCCTTGTTGCGGGTCGCCGGGGAGGCCGGCGGCTCGGCCGCCGCCAGTTGCCCGGCGGGTTTCGCCGGTTCCGGCTTCGGGGGCTCCTGCTTCGGCGGCTCCGCCGCCTTGGCCGGTTCCGGCTTGGCGGGCGCCGGCTTGGGCGGCTCGGCCGCGGCCATTTCCGACTTCGCCGGAGCGGCCGGCGCCGCGGCGGGGGGAGTGGGCTTGGCGGGGGCCAGGGCCGCCACCCGGTCGCGGGCCAGCGGCGCGTTCCTGCTGTCCGGGAAGAGCTGTAGGTAGGCGGCGAAGTCGGCCGCCTGGCCGCGCGTCCGGACCTGCTGCCACAGGACGTCTGCAAGCTCCTGCCCGGCCGGGGGCGTGCCGGCGGTGTCCAGCTCGATGCGGACCGAGGCGGTGGCCTTGCCGCCACGCCCGTCGTCCGCCAGGATCGCGAAGCTGCCGGCCTGGCCGGGAGCCGCCTGCCCGGGATCGTAGGTCAGGCCGGCGATGTCCGCGGCGGTCAGCTTCTCGCCCACGCGCACCGGCTGCGTCCCCTTGCGGACCGAGCCGCGGGACGGCACGGCCGCGACCGTCATCGTCAGCGCGTCGCCGTCCGGGTCGGTCGGCGCCTCGAGCCCTAGCTGCGGCAGCGCCATCCGGAAAGTGCTCTCGCCGGCGACCACCGGCGGGCGGTTCGACTGGTTGACCGTGATGGCGATCCTGCCGGGGGTGGTCCCGCCCTTGTTGTCCATGACGGTGAAGTCGAAGTTGCCGGCGGGGCCGACCGCGCCGACATCCGGCTTGTAGGTGACCTGCGACAGCTGCGCGATGCTGAGATAGTCGCCGATCAGCACCAGCCTTTCGCCGAGCCGGACCTGCCCGAACGCCGGAAGGCCCGAGACCTGGGCGAACACCTCGTCGCCGTCCGGATCCGCGATGCGGCCGATGCCGAGCTTGACGGCGTCCGACGTGTCGCCGATGACGATGGGCTTCAGGGCCGGCAGCTCCGGGTTCCGGTTCGGCGGGGTCGGGTTGAAATAGAACGCCGTGGCGCCCAGCGACCCGAAGATGAACGGCTCCTGCCGGCCCTGGGTGGCCTCCATGACGTTGTCGCGGACCCGGCGGAAGAACAGGCCCAGCTCCAGGCCCGGCACGTTCAGGTTCTGCAGGAGCGCCATGGTGTAGGGGCTGTGCTGGCCGGTGCCGTCCTCCGCCAGGGCGTCGGCCCGCGTCGCCAAGGCCACCAGCGTGTCGCTCGGGGTGTCGTCGACCCGGGACAGGCCGGCCGAAACGTCACGCTCCCGCAGCGCCCCGGCATTGCTCCGCGACAGCCGGTCGGCGAACGGGTTGTTCCGGCAGGCGTCCAGGATCAGCACTCCCAGCTTCCGCGCCTGGGCCAGTTCCCCCAGGATCAGGTTGAGCGGCATCGCCTCGTACACAAGGTCGCGCTCGCGCTCCAGCCGGGCGTCCGAGGGCAGCAGGTAGTTCTGGCCGCGCACCTGGAGGCCGTGGCCGGCATAGAAGATCACCGCCACGTCGGCCTCGGCGGCGCGGATGCCGAAATCGCGGAGGTGACTGGAAAAGCCCCGGTTGTCCAGGTCATAGGCTTCCTGGACCTCGAACTTCAGGTTCTTCAGGGCTGCGGCGATCGCGCGGGCATCGTTGGACGGATTGGGCAGGGCCGGGGCGAACTGGTAGGCGCCGATGCCGATCACCAGCGCGATGCGCTTGTCCGCATCGGCAGCGCGTGCCGGTCCCGCGCCGGACGGAACGGAGCAGGACAGGGCGATGACCAGCAGGCCAAGGAACCGCAGAACTCTCATCGGAGAAACGTCCCCACTGTCGCATTGTCCGCCGCCCGGCCGGGGCCTCGGGCCTGGCCGGCTGCGGCAGCCGACGGCAACATCCTTGATTTATTATAACCCCCCAATGCCGCTCCGGGACAAGCAGGAAATATAAGTATTCCGGGCGCCCGGCCAAACCGATCGGGTAGTAAGCTTTAGTGACGACTCGTTCTAGTCTTCATTGCAAGGGTATGTCCTCATGAGGATCCGTGCCGTTTTCTTGCCTGCCGTTGTGGGCGGGGTGAAGGCGTTCACAGACGACAGGAGCGCGGCGGCCTAGTGTACCGGACCGACATGGCGGACTCTCCGCCGGTCACTATCCCTCGGGGAGGTGCTTCTCAATGCGGACACCGACGGCAATCCTGATCGCCGGGGCTTTCCTGGCCTTATCCACGCCGGGCGGCGCCGGGGCGAAGGAGCTGAACCAGCGGACCCATCTGGAACCGCGGTTCAACGGCAAGATCCAGATGGAGATCGCCAAGAGCTGGCGCCGGCGCGGCGAACTCCAGGACCAGGACTTCACCCAGGGCACGACCCAGGGCGGCAAGCTGTCCTGCGGCAGCCAGGCCGTGGGCAACGTCTATGTTCCCCGGGGCGCCACGGCCCCGCGCGAGGTCGTCACGATCATCACCGGCGACGTGATCAACAACGTGGGACGCGGCGGATGCTGACCGGCTTTCCCTCCGCGATCCCCCTGTTCCGGCCGATCGCCCTGAGCCTTGCCCTGTCGGCGCTCGCGGTCGGCGTCGCGGCCGCTACCGTGGTCAAGGAGGGAGGGCCGCAGCTGGGGGCAAGGTCCGGCGGGGCCGTCCCGTTGGCCCCGGACGGCGCCGTCCGCCTGCAATGCTGGCAGCAGGGCAGCCGCATCATCGACGAGGGCGACCTGCGGGATGCGGCGGTGAACTATTTCGACGCGTCCAACAGCCTGCGCTTCCGCCGCGGCTCCGCGCCCGGCCGCATGGTGATGCTGCTGAGCCCCGCGCCGGAGACCACCTGCCTCCTGATCGAGGACGGCGAGTAGGCGACGGCGCAAGCCCGTTCATTCCTGGAGGAATATGATGATGAACCGGTACCGGCTGGCCACCGTCATGATGGCCTTCGCCCTGGCGGCGGGTCCCGCCTCGGCGCGGGATCGCGCGACGATCGACGAGAGCTTCGGCGCGGGCGCGCTCGACCTCCGCGGACTGGCGGCCCGCGTGCATGTCCGCCTCCATGATTCGGGTACCATCCGGCTCAGGGCGACCGGCCCCGCGTCCTGGATCGACGACCTGTCGCGGTATGCCAAGGACGGCGCGCTGGTGGTCACCGCCGCGCCGGTCCAGGGCTTCGGGGCCGGGTCGGCGGTGACCATCGCGACCGGCTTCGGCGCGCGGGCGGTCACCCGGGTCGGCGGCCTCACCATCAGGTCGGAGGGCACCGGCGACGGCGACCTGCCGGAGGTGGAACTGTGGGTTCCGGCGGGAACCCCGATGACCGCGACCGGGGCGGTCGGGGAGTGGGATATCGCCGACCTGAGGGCGCCGCTCGCGATCGAGGTCACCGCCGGGCAGGCCGCCGCAGGCGCCGTCACCGACGCCACGGTCAGGATCCTCGGCAGCGGCGCCGTGACGGTCGCCAGGGTGGACGGAGACCTGACAGCCGATCTCTCTGGCGCCGGCGATATCACCGTCGGCGGCGGCCGGGTGGACATGCTGACGGCCTCCATCGCCGGAACCGGCACCATCCGGGTCCAGGCTCCGGCGGACCGCGCCGATCTCAGCATCTCCGGTATCGGAACCATCGACGCCGACCGGATCGCGCGCAAGCCGTCGGTGCGGGTCAGCGGGGTCGGGACTGTCCGGACCGGCCTCAGGTGAGCGGCATCTTCAGCCGGAAATCACGGTAAAGCCGGTATTAACCATGATGGCGGTAGTGTCCCCGGACCAGCCGGAACAGCTTCCGGCACGCGTCCAGAGCACGAGACGTCATGACGATTTCCCCGGTTCCCCCGATCCCCCAGCATCCCCGTGCCGCGACCGTCCATCGCGGCATCCGCGGGCTCTACGCGGCCTTCTGGCGTCATGCGGAAGGCAGCAGGTCGCTGGTCGTCACATTCCTGAGCCTGCTGTTCCTGGCCCAGGCGGTGCGGCTGGCGATCCCCTATTTCTTCGGCGCGGCGGTCAATTCGCTCCAGGCGGCGGGCACCGCCGGAACCCAGGACGTGACGCTCGCCGGGTGGAACATGGCCCTGATGTTCGGCGCCTGCGTGCTCGGCTGGGCGATGCACGGGCCGGGGCGGGTGCTGGAACGCTTCATGGCGGTGCGCATCCGCGAGCGGTTCGCCGACTCGCTCTATGCCAAGGCGGTGTCACTGCCGCTCCGCTGGCACGAACGCCACCATTCCGGTGATACGATCCAGCGCATGGCGAAGGCGACGCAGGCGCTGTTCGGCTTCTCGCAGCACCAGTTCATCTATCTCCAGAATTCGGTCAGCCTGATCGGCCCGCTGGTGGCACTTTGCCTCGTGTCGGCCTGGACCGGGGCGGCGGCCGTGCTGGGCTATGCCCTGATCTTCGCGATCCTGGTCCGGTTCGACCGGATCATGGTCTTCCTGCTGAACGAGGAGAACCGGTTCGAGCGGCGCTACACCGCGGAGCTGATCGACTGCCTGGGCAACATCTCCACGGTCCTGACCCTCCGCCTCCAGGCGGCCACCCGCTCGGCGGTGGCTGCCCGGCTGACCTCCGTGTTCGCGCCGCTCCGCCGGAGCATCCTGTTCAACGAGGCGAAGTGGTGCGCGATCGACCTGCTCAACAACGCGATCCGCTGCGGTCTGGTGGCGCTCTATGCATGGCTCGCCTGGCGGAGCGACGGCGTGATCCTGCTCGGCACCGCCGTCATGGTCCACCAGTACTCCCAGCAGATCGGGAACGTCGTCGGCTCCATGGCGACCAACTGGCAGGACCTGGTGCGCTACCAGGCCGACATCGGCAGCGCGGACGAGATCCTGTCGGCCGAGAGCCGCCGGTCGGCCTCGGCCCTGCCGGTCCCGGCCGACTGGCGGGAGATCCGGATCGACGGCCTGACCTTCAGCCACGCCGCGCGCCACGAGGACCGGCCGACGCTGCGCGACGTCTCCCTGGTGCTGAAGCGCGGCGGCCGGATCGCCCTCATCGGCGAGAGCGGATCGGGCAAGAGCACCCTGCTGCGGGTCCTCGCCGGCCTCTACGAGGCGGACCGCGTGTCCATCGCCTTCGACGGCGAGGCCCGGCCCGACCTGGGCGACCTCGGCCCGGTCGCGACGCTGGTGCCCCAGGATCCGGAGATCTTCGAGGGATCGGTCGCCCAGAACATCACCATGGGTATCGCCTATCCGGCCGCCTCGGTCGAGCGGGCCTGCAGCCTCGCCTGCCTCGGCCCGGTGATCGACCGGCTTCCCGGGGGTCTCGCCACCGAGATCACCGAGCGCGGGCTGAACCTGTCGGGCGGGCAGAAGCAGCGGCTGGCGCTGGCGCGCGGCATCCTGGCGTCGCGCGACAGTTCGCTGATCATGCTGGACGAACCGACCAGCAGCATGGATCCGGCCACCGAGGCGCGGATCTACGACAACCTGCTGGCCGAGTTCCCCGACGCCTGCATCGCGTCCTCGATCCACCGGCTGCACCTGCTGACGCGCTTCGACACCATCGTCTGGATGGCCGACGGCGCGGTGGTCGACCTGGGATCGCTGGACGCGCTGCTGGAGCGTCAACCGGCTTTCCGCGTGCTATGGGAAAGCTACGCGGGAACCCGGGCCGGAAGCGGCCCGGCGGACTGCGGCCCGGCCGGTCACTCCGGGCTGGTGCTGGCCGCCTGACCGTTCCTGGCGGCCTGGCGCGAGCGGCGCCATTCGGTCCAGCGCCGCTCGCCGCGGATCATCAAGGCCGAGGTCGGGCGGCGCAGGAACGGCACGTCCAGGGCGAGCAGGAGCACGCCCAGGGGAACCATCCAGAAGCCCAGGATCGGCAGGAAGCCCACCAGGCCGCCGAGGATGAAGAGGACGCCGGCCGGTATCCGGATCCAGCGGGCGTCGGGCTTGCGCAGGCCGCCGACCGGCCGGGCGATCCAGCCGGGCAGGCGGCGTTGAAGGCGCTCGAAACTGCGGTCGAGCCGCCGTTGGTCTGAGTTGATCATGATGCGCCCTGAACTGGGGTGCCGCGGGCCGTTTTTGAAGACCCGACCCTAACAGGTCACCGGTGCCACGGTTCCTGACATTCCGGTTTGCCCCCGCCCGCCGGCGCAGCTAGATAGCCGGCAGGCGGGGCAGGGGGTCGTTCATGCAGCCGGACATCATCGACGCCGCTCGCGGCCTGATCGCCGCCAAGCGGTACCGGGCGGCGCGCCGCCTGCTCGCCTCCCGGCCCGACCTGCCGCCCCGCGGCTTGGCCCTGCTCGGGACGGCCCATCTCGGCATGAAGGATTTCCAGCCGGCGCTGCTCCACCTGCGCCGCGCCGCCGAGCTCGATCCCGACGACATCGGGATCCGCGTCCAGCTCGCGCGGGCCTGCACCGCCGCCGGCCTGCCCCATGTCGCGGTCGCCCTGATGGAGCCGCTGGCGACGGCGCCGCCGGTCCTCGCCGACGCGTGGGAGGCGCTGGCCGCGGCCTACCGGCTGGATGCCCGCTATGCGGACGCCGTCCGCCTGTCGGTTCGGGCCGCTTCGGCCGGCGGGCAGACCGGGCAATTGCTGTACGAGGAGGCCATGTGCCGCCACGCGCTGGGCGACCCCGCCGCGGCGCTGGCCGCCTGGGACAGGCTGCTGGACCGCCAGCCCGGCCTCGCGGCCGGCTGGTTCCAGAGCCATGCCGCGGCGCTCCAGGCCCTGTCGCTCGACGACGCGGTCGACCGCCTGCGCCGGGCGACCGCCTGCCACGGCGCCAACGGCAAATACTGGGCCTTCCTGGCCGCCTATGCGCTGCTCGACGGCAGGGACGGCGATGCCGTCGCGATCCTGGACGGGCCGCTCCGCGACCGCCCGCATCACCATGCGCCGGTGGACGGTGTCCGCGCGCTGCTGCCGCGCCTCGCCGCCGATTTCCGCCTGTTCGGCTGCGGCGCCGACCTGCTCCGGCACGGCGTCGGCCTCGCGGCTGGCGAGGGGCTGGTGCTGGAGTTCGGCGTCCGTCGCGGAACCTCGATCGGCCATATCGCCGAGGCCGCCGGCCAGGAAGTCCACGGTTTCGACTCGTTCGAGGGGCTGCCGGAGGACTGGGGCAGCCAGCGCCGGGGCAGCTTCACCACCGGCCTGGAACTGCCACCCGTGGGAAGCAACGTAAAGCTTCACGCCGGCTGGTTCGACGACACCCTGCCGCCGTTCCTGGCCGCCCATGGCGCGCCCGTGCGCTTCGCCAACATCGACTGCGACATCTACTCCTCGACCCGCACCGTCCTGACGGCGCTGGCCGGCCGGCTGGCGCCGGGCACGATCCTGGTGTTCGACGAGTTCATCGGGAACCGCACCTGGCGCGAGCACGAGTACAGGGCGTTCATGGAGTGCGTTGCGGAAACGGGCATCGGATACGAGTACGCCGCCGCCTGCCCGTTTACCGGGCAGGTCGCGGTGCGGGTGCTGTGAGGGAGGGGACGCCGGGCCGGGCAGGGCGGGTCACCGGAACAGCCTTTTCAGCAAGGCGTGCATCGGCAGATAGACGGCGACCGGCAGCAGCAGCATGTAAAGCCCGAGGTAGGGCAACGGGTCCATGAACCGCTGCGGGTCCTCGCCGGGGCCGAAGACCCAATTGACGTTGTCGTCCGGGGAGGTCAGCAGCCAGGTCGCCGGCAGCACGATCCAGGCCAGCAGGGTCTGCGCCGGCAGGGCGCGCGGCTCGTAGCCCTGACGGACCAGCATCCAGACCAGGATGGGCGGCAGGAACAGGTGGAACAGCGACAGGGCACGCAGGTAGAGCGGATACTCGTCGTCGAACATGTAGCCGGCCAGGTCGACCAGCGTGCCGCCCGTGAGGAAATCGATCGTCCAGACCATCTCCAGGGGCAGCACCCCGACCGCCATCATGGAGAAGAGCAGCCTGTTGCCGGTCCACAGACAGGTCACGACGGAGAACAGGGCGATGTCCGAGAACCACAGGAAGTTGCCCGGTCCGTACTCGCGCCAATAGACCGGCACCAACACGATCACGAACAGCGTGCAGGGCAGCCGCAACCAGAGAGGATAGACCGTCCTGCCCGATGCCGTGGCGGCCGCCGGTGCCCCGGTGGCCGGTGCCGCGCTCATCCAGCCGTCCGGTCGGTCGCCCGGGATCGGCGGTCCTCCTCGAGATCGTAGGCGGCGGAGGCGACCTTCCTGGCGCCCCGGGGGGAAACGGCGCTCAGGACGCCGACGGTCGTCAGACCGACCAGAAAAATGAACCCCAGACCTTTTCCGAATACGCTGAGCATCTTTTACTTCCTTTCCGTTCATTCGTGATTGCGTTGTCTTGTCTTCGGGCAGACGCCGGCCCTGCCTTGAAGCGTCATCGACCGCCGGCATCCCGACCCGCATCGATGCTCCCGGCCTGCCCGTAATCCGGAGCTTCGTCGAAGTCGCCCCGCGTCAGGGTGACCCGGACATGGCCCGTGTCGAAGTCGGCCTCGGCCTCCGACCAGGGGATGGCCACCTCCCGACCGCCCAAACCCAGGAAGCCGCCGCTGGCAACGATCAGGTGCTCGATGCCGCCGGAAAGACTGAGCAGGAAATTGCTGATCCTGCCCAGCACCTCGCCATCCGCGCCGATCACGCTTCGGCCGATCAGGTCGTTCGCGCTAACGATGCCGGATTCCGCCCCGATGCCGTCGGCGCTGCCGTCTCGCCCGGCCTGGATCCGCTCGCGATGCGCCCCTGCGTCCATGCCGCCCTGCGCGGAAATCACCAAAGGGGGCGCCAGCGCGAGGGCGAGCGCGGCCGTCAACGGCGTCATCCGCAATGCGGATGGTCGCATGCTTTCCTTCCCCGCGGCGTTTCCCGTCATCCGCGTGTCCACAGGAACGACCGGAGCCGCTTGGCGATGCCGAATTCCGGATCGGGCTCCGGAGGCGGCATCTTGCGTATGGAGCGGTGGAGGCTTTCGGCTACCGACAAGGCCTCGTCCCTGGGCAGATCGCTCGCCATCACATACATCAGCGGACCGTCGAGCCAGTAGGCGACCCGAACATCATTGCGCGTTTCGGTCTCGATGTCGGGATCCGGGTCGGGAAGGCGGGGCTGGACCTGAAGGGTCAGCCGCCGGCCCTGGTCGTCCTGGTATGACAGTTGGGCGGCCTGGGAACGGTTGGTCGTCGCGGTTACCTGGCTGCCGACCAGGCTGAACCGGTAGCGGCTCAGATCCGGGATCTGCAGATCGACCATGCTCGCCTGCTCGATCCACTGGATCGGGCGCAGCACCGGCTCCGACGGCGCCAGATGCCCCGCTACCGCAGCCTTCCGCACGTCCGCATGCGCCAGCGAGGCGCTTTCGCGAAGGACCTGGGTCGAGACCTCGTGGCGGGGAATCAGCACCGCCGCCGACCATCCCAGTACGCACCCTAGGAGAAGAGTTGCCGCAAGCGGCGGCATACGGCTGACCAGGCCGGGAAACCGGGACGGCCGTTTCGGCTTGAACGCCGATGACAGCCGGCTGGGCAGGGGTTCTTCCGCCACGGGTCCGAAGATCGCCCGCATGGCATCGTTCTGCAGCCGGCAACGCCTGACCCACTCGGCCTTGGCGGGGTGCAGCGCCAGGTATGCTTCGACTGCGCGCCGCCGCGGCGGGTCGAGCAGGTCGTCGATGTAGGCGTGCAGGTCGAGGTCGCGGATATCGTCGTAGTCATCCATCACTTCACCCTCCTCAGGGTGACGGGGCTCACGGCGGCGGGACGCGTCTCTTCGAGGTTCAAGGACTGGAGCGCTTCGCGGGCGCGCGACATGCGCGAACGCACCGTGCCGATGGGGACATCCAGGACGCAGGCGGCCTCCTCGTAGCTCAGGCCCTCGAGTACGACCAGCAGAAGCGTTTCGCGCTGGGGGGCGGGAAGATCATCGAGGGCCCGTGCCATCTCCTGGAGCTGCATATGCCCGAACTGGCGGGCCGGCTGGGTGACGCTGATGTCCTCCAGCGGGGTGGTCTCGGGCGTTCTGCGGTGATGCCTGATCAGGTTGATATGGACATTGTACAGGATCCTGAGCAGCCATCCCCGTATGCTTCCGACCTGCCGCCAGAGATGCTGCTTGCGCAGGGCCCGCTCCAGGCATTCCTGCACGAGGTCGTCGGCACGGTCACGGTCCCTGACCAGGGCCCGGGCGTATCGGCGCAGGCCGGGAACCTCACGGGCGATCAGCCATTCGGTGTCGTCCATGATCCTGCCTCGCGTCCTTGCTGAAATCGACCCCGTGTCCTGCAGGAAGAGACGCCCGGTCCGGCGGTGGAGTTCCAAAATAAATCCGTCTTGCCGTTACCCTCGACGATCTTTCAGGCGCCGCATTCGCGCAGAATGACCTGAAGTGGATCGGCCGTGCCCGACTCCTGAACTGATTCCACGCATCGATCATCCGGCGATTTTTCAAGGAACCGTTCTTCGGTCATGGGTGTCCTTACCCTCGACGCCGTCCCAAGGCGACGGAACCGGATGCCGTGAGGCCGGTGCAGCAAGGAGAAACTCATGAACGACGATCGGACCGAAGGGTCGATGAAGAAGATGCAGGGCGAGATCAAGGAAGGGGCCGGCAACCTGACCGGAGACAGCAAGCTCCAGTCCGAGGGCAAGGCGGACAAGGCCGAAGGCAAGATCCGGAAAGCGGTCGGCGGCATCAAGGACGCCGTCACCGGCAAGGACAGCGCCGGCCGCTGAGCCACGCAAGAATATCGTGCCGGAGCGCGATCCCCTGGATCGGGCCTCGGTCACCGGAAATCACAGGAGCCTTTTCATGCTCAAGTTCATCGGCGGCACGGTAGGTGTCATCTTCCTTATCGGCCTGCTGGTCGTGATCGGTCTCCTTGCGCTGATCTTCTAGTCCGCCGGACGATAGCCGGGCCTGGTCGCCGCGATCCGGCCTTCAACCTGGTTTCCAGGTGGCCGGGGCGCGGCCCGGACCCGACCCGATCGATAGCCTGCGATCCCTTTCAGGCCTTCAGCCGAGGCTCTGTCGCGTCCGGAAGCGGACGCGACAGGAGAGTCAAGTCGACGCGGCGGCCGGGGCCGCCTGACGGGTCGACAGGCGGGCGAACTCGAGGAACGCCCGCATCGCCGCACTGCTGTGCCGCTTGTTCGGATAGTACAGGAACCAGCTCGGCAGTTGCGGGCTCCAGTCCGCCAGGATCTCGATGAGTTTCCCGTCCTGGATCGGCGCACGGGCGTAGTCCTCGAACACGTGCGCAATACCTTGCCCGGCAATGGCGGCCTGGAGTTCCTGGTGCGCCGAACTCAAGGTCAGCCGTCCTTCCGGCGCGATCTCGACGGTTTCGCCGTTCTTTCCGAACGCCCAAGTGGCAAGGGTCCCGCCGGGATAGCGGCGGCGGATACAGTCGTGGCCGATGAGATCGGACGGAACGGTCGGCCTCCCGCGTTCGCGCAGATAGCCCGGAGAAGCGACGATCGCATAGCGGAGAGGTCGTCCGAGCGGTACCGCGATCATGTCCTGGGCCAATTGCTTTCCGAACCGGACGCCGGCGTCGAATCCCTGCTCGACGATGTCAACGATCGCGGCGTCGCTGACGATCTCGACCTTGACCTCGGGATGCGCCTTCATGAATGCGAAGGCGAGCGGGCACAGGACGTGGTCGACCGCGGGTCCCGGCGCGTTGATGCGCAGCGTCCCGGACGGTTGCTCTCGCAATTCGTCAAGCTCGGCGAGGGCCGAGCGGATCTCATCCAGGGCTGGGCGCAGCCGCTTCAGCAGGCGTTCGCCTGCTTCCGTGACGGCGATGCTGCGTGTCGTCCGGTTCAGGAGGCGGATGCCGAGCGCCTGCTCGAGCGCTCCCATCGTTTGGCTCATCACCGACGAGGAGACGCCGCGTTCGGCGGCGGCGGCGCGAAAGCCGCCGGCTCGAACGATCAGCGCGAACGTCTCCAGATGATCGAGCCGTATGGTCACGATTGATTGCCTCAGCGGATCAGGTTGTTCGCATTTGATCACCTTATCAAAACAATGGGGGAGTGTCACCTTCGCGACCGGACCATGGGACCTGGCCGACAGCCCCGACATCAAGGATCACGATGCTTACGATCAACCGACGCAAGATCATGCTGACTGCTGTCGCCGGCGCGTCCGGGACGCTTCTCGGCAACCTTCATCCCGGAGCGGCCTTCGCCCAGCCGGCGACGTCCGCTCCGGCCGGGAATGCCGGCCATTATCGCTTTCGGGTCGGCGACATCACCGCGACCGTGCTCAGCGACGGCCTCATCGGCGGCCCGCCGAAGGTCTATGCTGGCGACGCGCCGGAAGGCGAGTTGGAAGAGGTCCTGCGGCGGGCCTTCCTCCCGACCGACCACATGACCCTCAACTTGAACACCCTGCTTCTGGAGATCGGCGGACGCCGCATCCTTCTTGAGGCCGGTGCGGGCAGCACCATGGGACCGAACGGCGGCCGCCTGTTCGAAAATCTTCGTGCGATTGGGCTCTCGGCCGACGACATCGACCTTGTCGTGGTCTCCCACGCCCATCCCGACCACGTCGGTAATCTGCGGACTCCCGATGGCGGCCGGGCGTTTCCGCGGGCGAGCGTCATGATGCCGAGGGCGGATTGGGCGTTCTTCGTCGAAAACGAGCCGGATCTGTCGTACATGCCGGTGCCCGAGGAGTTCCGACGGCGGTTTGCGGCCGACATCAAGCGAAGCGTACAGCCGGTCACCCAGGATATCGAGCTTTACGAAGCCGGCGCGGAACTCCTGCCGGGCCTGACCACGATCGCCGCCACCGGCCATACGCCAGGCATGGCGACGTTCCTTGTTCATTCCGGCGGGGACCAACTCCTTCTGACAGCCGATCTCGCGTACCACCCCGTGGTCAACATAGACCGGAACTGGCGTCCCGGACCGGATCGCGATCAGGAGGCGGCCGCGGCAGCACGCCGGCGCATCTTCGATCAGGCAGCGGTCGATCGGATGCTCGTCCTCGGCTTTCACTACCCTTTCCCCGGTCTCGGACGAATCCTGCGCACCGATACGGGTTATGCATGGATCCCCGCCGGCTGGCAGTTCTGACCCTGTGCCGGAAGGGCTGAACCGGGTGCAGTGCCAGATCCCGTACGGATGCCGAGACGCGCCCCTTGGCATGCCTTCCCAGCGTTGCCGGCGCGCCGCTCCGGCCGCCTGGGCGATCCCGGGCAAACCTGACTGAGAATCCATGAAGAGGCTGGTGGGCGCGACAGGGATTGAACCTGTGACCCCTCCCGTGTGAAGGGAGTGCTCTCCCGCTGAGCTACGCGCCCGCCTGTGCGGCGGAGGCCCTATTTATTGGGGTCGGAAGGCTATGTCAAGCATCGGAAATGCCGGAGGCAAAATTGCACGGACGATGCCGCGCCCTAAATGGGTCGTGCATGTTCGATCCATGGAAGGGCCCCGGCGCCATGCCGACATCATTGCGATCCATCCCGGCCGTCGTGCTGGTCGGCGGAGCCGTGGCGGCGCTGGCCCCCTCGGCAGCGGCGGCCGAGAAGGTCCGGCTCGGCTACGCGATCTATGCCGGGGGCTTCGAAGTCCTTCAGGCGTCGATCCTGCTCGATGTCGGGCGCGACGGTTACGAGGTCGAGGTCAGCGCCGAGACCCAGGGGCTGATCGGCACCTTCTTTCCCTGGCGGAACCTGTCGCGTTCCGTCGGGCTCATCCGGGAAGGGGAGGCGGAGCCCCGGTCGCACCGGCAGAGCGGAACCTGGCGGGGGCGGGAGCGGGCGGTCAGCCTGGATTACGACGGTAGCGGCGGCGTCACCGCCGACGTCCGGCCGCCCGACGATCCGGCCGAGCGCGATCCCGTGCCGCCGGAGATGGTGCCGGGTACCACCGATCCCCTGTCGGCGGTGCTCTCGGTGGCGACCGGCGTCGCTTCGGGGCGCGGTTGCACCGGGACGGTCCCGGTGTTCGACGGCCGCCGCCGCTACGACTTGAATTTCCGCACGGTCGGGAACCGCCAGCTGGTCCCCAACCGCTATTCCGTCTTCAGCGGCTCCGCGGTCCATTGCGAAGTCACCTCGACGGTGCTGGCGGGCCGGTGGAAGCAGGACGGCGTGATAACCGAGCAGGAGAAACGGGCGCCCATCGCGCTGATGCTGGCGCCCGTGGTGGAAGGACTGCCGCCGGTCCCGGTCCGGCTGGAGGGCGAGAGCCGGTTCGGCGACGTCATCATGCATCTCACTTCGGCCGACACCGTGCCTCAGTGACACCGGGCCTCAGTGACACCGGGCCTCAGTGATAGCCGGCGTCCTCGCCGATCTTGCCGCGGAAGACGTAGTAGGAATAGATCGTGTAGCAGACGATCGTCGGGATCAGGAAGGCCATGCCGACCAGCAGGAATTCCTGGGTTTCCGGCGGCGAGGCCGCGTCCCAGATGCTGATGTTGGGCGGGATCACGTTCGGCCACAGGCTGACCGCCAGCCCGGCGAAGGACAGGATGAACAGTCCCATGGACAGGGCGAACGGCTGGACCTCGTTCCGCTTGTTGATCGCCCGCCAGTACAGCAGGCCCAGGGCCGCCGTCAGGATCGGGACCGGCGACAGGTAGAGGATGTTGGGCCAGGAGAACCAGCGGTCCGCGATGGTCTGGTTCGCCAGCGGCGTCCAGATGCTGACCAGCCCGATGAACCCGATCACCGCCAGGAACAGCGGCTTGGACAGCTTGTACGCCCATTCCTGCAGCGGTCCCTCCGTCCGCCAGATCAGCCAGGTGCAGCCGAGCAGGGCATAGCCGGCCACCAGCGCCACCCCGGTCAGCAGGCTGAAGATCGAGAACCAGTCGAACATGCCGCCGACATAGGCGCGGTTCTCCACGTCGAAGCCCTGGATGAAGGCGCCGAGCGCCATGCCCTGGACGAAGGTCGCCACCAGCGATCCGAAATGGAAGCTGGCATCCCACAGGTAGCGGCTGCTCTTCGCCTTGAAGCGGAATTCGAACGCGACGCCGCGGAAGATCAGGGCGATCAGCATGGCCAGCAGCGGCAGGTACAGCGCCGGCAGGATCACCGCATAGGCCAGGGGGAACGCCGCGAACAGGCCGGCGCCTCCCAGGATCAGCCAGGTCTCGTTGAAGTCCCAGACCGGGGCCACCGTGTTCATCATCACGTCGCGATCGACGTCACGCCCGGCGAAGGGGAAGAGGATGCCCAACCCCAGGTCGAATCCGTCCATCAGGACATACATGATGATCGCAAAGGCGACGATGCCGGTCCAGATCAGGGTGAGGTCCTGCCACCATTCCATGTCGCTTACTCCGCCGGTTCGATTCGTTCGTCAGGCACCGACATCGGCCGCTTCGGGCGTCCGGCTTCCTGGCGAGCCTGGTGGGTGGTTTCCTCGTGGCGCGGATGCGGGCCGATCTGCAGCAGGCGCAGGATGTAATATGTCCCGGCGGTGAAGATCAGGGCGTAGGTCACCAGGAAGGTCACCAGCGACGTCAGCGCGGCGCCGGTGGTCAGCGACGGGGTCACGCCGTCGGCGGTCCGCACCAGCCCCTGGACCATCCAGGGCTGGCGCCCGATCTCCGTGGTGAACCAGCCGGCCAGGATCGCGACGAAGCCGGCCGGTGTCATGGCCACGCAGATCCAGTGGAACCAGGGCGAGTCGTACAGTCGGCGCCGCCAGCTCAGGAAGACGAAGCCGATCGCCACGAACAGCATCAGGAAGCCGATCCCGACCATGATCCGGAAGGTCCAGAAGACGATCGGCACGTAGGGCCGGTCCTGGGGCGCGAATTCCTTCAGCCCCGGGACGGCGCCTTCCAGCTCGTGCGTCAGGATCAGGCTGGACAGGTAGGGTATGCCGATCTCGTAATGGTTCTCCTCGGCCTCCATGTCTGGCCAGGCGAACAGGATCAGCGGCGCCCCCTCGCCGCCCTCCCAGTGGCCCTCCATCGCCGCGATCTTGGCCGGCTGCACCTCCAGCGTCTTCAGGCCGTGCAGGTCGCCCAGCAGGATCTGCAACGGCGCCAGGATCGCGATCAGGCCCAGCGACATGCCGAAGCTGATCCGGGTGTATTCCGCGAAGCGGCCCTTGATGATGTACCAGGCGCTGATCCCGGCGATCACGAACGAGGTGGTCAGGAACGCGGCCGTCACCATGTGGGCGAGGCGGTACGGGAAGGACGGGTTGAACACCACCTCCCACCAGCTCGTCACGAAGAACCGGCCGTCGCGGATCTCGAACCCGGCCGGGGTATGCAGCCAGCTGTTCGACGACAGGATCCAGAAGGACGAGATGATGGTGCCGATCGCCACCATGCTGGCCGCGAAGAAATGCATGCCGCGCGGCACCTTGTTGCGGCCGAACAGCAGGATGCCGAGGAAGGCCGCCTCCAGGAAGAAGGCGGTGACCACCTCGTACTGGATCAGCGGCCCCAGCACGTTGCCGGTGATGTCCGACCAGCGGCTCCAGTTCGTGCCGAACTGGTAAGACATCACGATGCCCGACACCACGCCCATGCCGAACGAGATCGCGAAGATCTTCGTCCAGAACTCGGACAGCTGACGATAGACGTCGCGTCCGGTCTTCAGCCAAAGACCTTCGAGGACCATGATCCAGTTCGCGAGACCAATGGTGAAGGCTGGAAAAAGGATATGAAAAGATATCGTGAAAGCAAATTGAATGCGCGACAACATCAACGGATCGATGTCCATTGTCCGCTCCCGTCCTCTGTCCTACAGGCTCCGGAACAGGAATTTTCTGATTCCGGTTCCGGCACGACGAAGTTTGGAGCTTAGCCGCGCGTTAACCAGTGCGACGACTTGGCATCCCTCTTTCGGACCTTCAATGGGTTCGGGGCGGATATGTTGCCGGGCCGGCGCTTGCGAAATCAGCGAGCGGCTAACCCGTCCAGTACGGCGGGAAGCTCGGCGAAGTGGTCGATGATCGCGTCGGCGCCCATCTCGACCGTGGGGATGTGGGGATAGCCGTAGCTGACCGCGACCACCGGGATGCCGGCGCCCCGGGCCGCCGCGACGTCGTTGTGGTTGTCGCCGACCATGACCGCGGCGCCGTCGGTCACGCCGAGCCGGTCCATGATCCAGGTGACATGGCCGCCGTCGGGCTTGCGCACCGGCAGCGTGTCGCCCCCGGCGACCGATCCGAAGAAGCGGCCCAGATCGAGATGGACCAGGACCTCGCGGGTGACGCGTTCGGGCTTGTTGGTGCAGAGCCCCAGCTTCAGCCCGCGCGTCAGCAACAGGTCCAGCGTCTCCGGCACGCCGGGAAAGATCGAGTCGGGGGAGGCGGGCTCTTTCTCGTAGAATTCCAGGAAATCGGCGTAGATCGCCGGCGCCCTGTCCGGGTCGAGACTGGTTCCGGTCGCCTCGAAGACCCGGCGCAGCAGGACCGGGGCGCCGTCGCCGACCATGACG
Source organism: Skermanella rosea (assembly GCF_016806835.2). Taxonomy (NCBI): domain Bacteria; kingdom Pseudomonadati; phylum Pseudomonadota; class Alphaproteobacteria; order Rhodospirillales; family Azospirillaceae; genus Skermanella; species Skermanella rosea. The sequence continues at coordinate 1,055,145 of NZ_CP086111.1, forward strand.
CGGATCTGCTCCACGGTGATGGGGGGGCGGTCGTACTTGTCCAGCAGCTTGTTGACCGCGGCCGTGATGTCGGTCGCGCTGTCGATCAGGGTGCCGTCCAGGTCGAAGATCACGGCTTGTAGTCGAGGCATGCGGCTGTTCCCCAATATCCTGCATTGATGGTCGTTCCGGCCGGTTCCCTGATCGAGGGCTTTGGCGGAGGCCGGAGGTGTGGCACAAGGAGGTCCGACCCTCCCGTGAACGCGGATCAGACGATAACAGCACCATGACATCGACGCACCATACCGAAACCCGCCGTCCGCTCGCCTGCATCGTCCTCGCGGCCGGCAAGGGCACCCGCATGAAGTCGGACCTGCCGAAAGTGCTGCACAAGGTGGCGGGCCGCTCGATGGTCGGCCACGTGGTCGCCGCGGCGTCGGCCCTGGCCCCCGAACGGATCGTCGTCGTGGTCGGTCCGGGGATGGAGGATGTCGCGGCCGAGGTGGCGCCCCACGCCACGGTCGTCCAGGAAAGCCAGCGCGGCACCGCCGACGCGGTCATGGCCGCCCGGCCGCTGGTCGAGGGGTTCGACGGGGACGTGCTGGTCGTCTACGGCGACACCCCGCTGGTGACGCCCGCGACTCTCTCGCGGATGATCGAGGCGCGTCACGGCGCCTCCGGCGGTCCGGCGGTCGTCGTCCTGGGCATGCGTCCCGACGATCCCGGTGCCTACGGCCGGCTCATGCAGGGGACCGATGGCGGCCTGGAGGCGATCGTCGAGTATCTCGACGCGACCGAGGACCAGCGGGCGGTGACCCTGTGCAATGCCGGGCTGATGGCGTTCGACGGCCGGCGCCTGTTCGCCCTGCTGGACGCCATCGGCAACGACAACGCCAAGGGGGAGTTCTACCTGACCGACGCGGTCGCGGTCGCGCGGGCCGCCGGGCACGCCTGCCGGGTCGTCGAGGCCTCGGCCGAGGAGGTGGTCGGCGTCAATTCCCGCGCCGAGCTGGCGGCCGTAGAGCGGCTGATGCAGCATCGCCTGCGGGCCGCCGCCATGGCCGGGGGTGCCACGCTGGCGGATCCCGAGACGGTCTATTTCAGCCATGACACGCGGCTCGGGCGCGACGTGACGGTCGGGCAGAACGTCGTTTTCGGCCCCGGCGTCGAGGTCGGCGACCGGGTCGAGATCCGCCCCTTCTGCCACCTGGAGGAGGTGCGCGTGGCGAGCGGCGCCCTGATCGGCCCCTATGCGCGGCTGCGCCCGGGTGCCGACATCGGGCCGGACGTGCATATCGGCAATTTCGTCGAGGTGAAGAACGCCCGCATCGACCGGGGCGCCAAGGTCAACCACCTGACCTATATCGGCGATGCCAGCGTGGGCGCGAAGGCCAATATCGGCGCGGGCACGATCACCTGCAACTATGACGGCTTCTTCAAGAGCCATACCGAGATCGGGGCCGGCGCCTTCATCGGCTCCAACTCGGCGCTGGTGGCCCCGGTGACGATCGGCGCCGGCGCCATCGTCGGGGCCGGCAGCGTGGTCACCCGGGACGTTCCGGCCGACGCGCTGACGGTGGAGCGGTCCAAGCAGAGCGTCCATGAAGGCTGGGCGGCGGGTTTCCGCACCCGCAGGGCGGCGGAGAAGGCCGCCAAGTCGAAGTAGGGAAGGGGGCGGGCCCGCGCTGGAATGGGGGCGCCGCGAAGCCTATAGTACCCCCGATGCAACGGGGACGGACCATGGGCTATCTGGCGCTCGACCGGTACAGGAACATCGAGGCGGACCTGTCGGCCTTCTGCGACCGCTGGAAGGTGGCCGAACTTCCCCTGCTCGACCTTCCCGAGCAGGAGCGCTCGGACCCGGATGCCGAACTGGACGTCCTGGTCACCATGCGGCCGGACGCGGAGTGGACGTTGTTCGACATCGTCCACATGCAGGACGAGCTTTCCGGGATCTTCGGCCGTTCGGCCCATTTCCATAGCTGGACGGGTTTGCTGGAACACGGCAATCAGCCGAGGATCCGGCTGTTTCGCGAAGCGGCACATCCCCTTTATGTCGCCGGCTGACCGCATCGCCGTCGGCGATATCCGGGATGCCTGCAGCCGGGTCACCGCGTTCGTCGGGACCATGGACGGTCAGGACTTCATCGCCGATTTGAAATCCCAGTCGGCGGTCGCCTATCGGCTGATCGTGATCGGCGAGGCCACGAAGCGCCTTTCGAAGGCCTTCAGGCTTGCCAATCCTCCGGTGGATCGGCGCGCGATGGCCGGCATGAGGGATATACTGGTCCACGATTATCATAAGCTGGACGTTTCCATCCTGTGGCGGTCAGCCTCCCTAAGCGTCCCGGCGCTCTGCCTTGCCGTCTCCCGCCTGCTCGACGGCCCATAGGGCCTGGCTTCGTACCGCGTGGCGCTCCGGCAGAGCGCCGCCACGCGCAGGGCTGGGCAGGGAGGGCACTGTCCGCCACATAGACGTTATGCCTCCATGCGGTTCGACGGTCCCGTCGTCCCGGCAAAGATCAATCAGGAAGACTCAAGCACCAAGGAGACCACCGATGAGCGCCATGACTGAAACCGCGGCAACGCTCGGCCTCAAGGATGCCGGGCTGCTGCGCGGCCAGTGCTATGTCGACGGTCAGTGGATCGATGCCGACAGCGGCAAGACCATCGACGTCACCAACCCCGCGAACGGCAGGAAGCTCGGCACCGTCCCGGCCATGGGCGCGGCCGAGACGCGGCGCGCGATCGAGGCCGCCGGCCGGGCCTATCCCGCGTGGCGCGCCAAGACCGCCAAGGAGCGCTCCAAGATCCTGCGGACCTGGTTCGACCTGATGATGGCGAACCAGGAGGACCTCGCCCGGATCATGACCGCGGAGCAGGGCAAGCCGATCGCCGAGTCGCGGGGCGAGATCGCCTATGCCGCCTCCTTCATCGAGTGGTTCGCCGAGGAGGCGAAGCGGGTCTACGGCGATACCATCCCGGCGCACCTCGCCGGCCGCCGGATCGTGGTGACCAAGGAGCCGGTCGGCGTCTGCGCCGCCATCACGCCGTGGAACTTCCCGGCCGCCATGATCACCCGCAAGGCCGGCCCCGCGCTGGCCGCCGGCGCCCCGATCGTGATCAAGCCGGCCACGGCGACGCCTTATTCGGCCTTCGCCATGGCCGTCCTGGCCGAGCGGGCCGGGGTTCCGGCCGGCATCCTGAGCGTCCTGACGGGGTCGGCCAAGGAGATCGGCGGCGAGATGACGACCAACCCGATCGTGCGCAAGCTGACCTTCACCGGCTCCACCGAGATCGGCAAGCAGCTGATGTCCCAGTGCGCCGGGACGGTGAAGAAGGTCTCGCTGGAGCTTGGCGGCAACGCGCCCTTCATCGTGTTCGACGACGCCGACCTGGACGAGGCGGTCAAGGGCGCCATCGCGTCCAAGTACCGCAACACCGGGCAGACCTGCGTCTGCGCCAACCGGCTGCTGGTGCAGAACGGCATCTACGACGCCTTCGCCGCCAAGCTGGCGGAAGCCGTCAAGGCGCTGAAGGTGGCCGACGGCCTGACCGAGGGTGCCCAGCAGGGTCCGCTGATCGACATGGCGGCGATCGAGAAGGTCGAGGACCATATCCGCGACGCCCTGTCCAAGGGCGCCCGGATCGTCGTCGGCGGCGAGCGCCACCCGCTCGGCGGCACCTTCTTCCAGCCGACCGTCCTGGCCGACGTCACCACCGAGATGAAGGTCACCCGCGAGGAGACCTTCGGGCCGGTGGCGCCGCTGTTCCGCTTCGACACGGAGGAAGAGGCGGTAAGGATGGCGAACGACACCGAGTACGGGCTGGCGGCCTATTTCTACAGCCGTGACGTCGGCCGGATCTGGCGGGTCGCCGAAGGGCTGGAATACGGCATCGTCGGCATCAACGAGGGTATCATCTCCACCGAAGTCGCGCCGTTCGGCGGCATGAAGGAGAGCGGAGTCGGCCGGGAAGGGTCGAAATACGGCATGGAGGAGTACCTGGAGATCAAATATCTCTGCATGGGCGGCGTCGACAACGCCTGACCCCGGCATTTCAGCGGGGCCGCGGAGCCGTTCCGTGGCCCCGGAGCGACAGATGGGCGGCGTTCCTGGGCGTACCGAACGATTTTGCATGACCGGGCACCCCGTTCCGGTCTATTCCAAAAGGTTCGAACCTGTCGCGGTGGAGTGTATCCAAGATCCATACGCCACCACCGCGGGACGGTCCCAACAAAGGACGTAAAAGTGCCGCCGCCTAGACACAATCGCCCCTCTTTCCGAAGTCAGAACCGCGCCCCCGGCCTTGATGGCGGCAACCCCGAGAGGGTTCGCGGCGACGCCATGACGAAGCACGCGCGCTATCTGGACCTGGCGCAGGACGCCAAGGCCGCGGGTGACGAGATCACCGCCCAGGGCCACCTGCAATATGCCGAACACTGGTACCGCACCGCCATGGCGGACCGCCGGCCGCCCGAACCGGTCGAGGACTCGGCGGTCGACGACGGACAGCCGATGGATCCGGGGCCTGGAGGCCAGGGTCCGGGCGGTCCGGGCAACATGGATCGGAAGCCGCGCCGGCGCGGCCAGCGCACCGGCCCTCTTCGCCGCCGCCCGCCGCCTCCGGAGGGTTGAAGAACCCGGCGATCCTTCCAACTGGAGCCGAACGGAAGCCTGCCTTGAGCGGCGGGCTCCGCTCGACCCATGTCGCAGGGATGCCATGAAACGTTCTTCGCCCCCCGCCGCCCTGACCGGACTGGCCGTCGGCGGCGCCACGGCAGCCGCCGGGGAGGCGCCCCGGTGACCTTCTCGATCGTCGCCCGTTGCCCCCGCAGCGGTGAAGTGGGTGTCGCGGCCGTCACCGGGATGCCCGGCGTGGGCAAGCTGCTGACCCACGCCGCGCCCGGAGCCGGGGCGGTGGCCACCCAAGGCTGGATCAATCCCTACCTGGGGTTGGACGGGTTGGCCCTGCTGCGCGCCGGCCGGCATGGTGCGCGGCAGGCGCTGGATGCGGTCATCGCCAGGGACGAGGACCGGGATTACCGGCAGGTCGCGGTGATCGACGGTGCGGGGGCCACGGCGGTCTGGACCGGGGCGAAATGCGAGGACCATGCCGGCAGCCTGGAAGGTGACGGGTTCTCGGTCCAGGGCAACCTGCTTACCGGTCCGGACACTCTGCGGGCCTGTGCCGAGGCTTTCGAAGCCGACCGCGACGCCGATCTGGCCTTGCGCCTGCTCCTTGGCCTCGAGGCGGGCGAGCGGGCCGGAGGCGACCGGCGGGGCGCGCAGTCGGCGACGATCTACGTCTTCGCGGCCGAGGAGTATCCGCTGTGGGACATCCGCATCGATTTCCATCGCGAGCCGCTGAAGGAACTCCGCAAGGTCTTCGACCGGTTCGCGACGGAACTCGTCCCCCAGATACGCGGCATGCCGAGGCGCGGCAACTCGCACGGCCGCCAAAGCCACCGGGGCCATGACGGCCTGAGCTAGGGTCAGGGGGTATCGTCGACCGCGACCAGGATGCCGACGCAGCGGTTGAGCGGTTCGGAGATGCCGTCGCTTGTCGGCATCGGCACCTTGGTCTCGCCCATGCCGACGGTCTCGATCAGCCCGCCCGGAACGCCGGCCTGCTCCAGCAGCCTGGCGACCGATCCGGCGCGCGCGAGGGCGAGTTCCTGGTTGAAGGCGGTCGGGCCGACCGTGTCGGTATAGCCGACGACCTTGATCGACCGGACCCGCAGGTCCGAGATGAACCGGCTGGCCGTCAGGGTCTTGCGCTCGCCGCCGGGGGTCAGGCTGGCGCTTCCCGGGTTGAAATGGACCTCCTGGATCTTGAACAGCATCTGGCTCAGGTCCGGGTGGGCGTCGGCGCGCGCCTGGGTCGGCACCACGGAAGGGTCGGAGGGCAGCCGCTCGGCCGGGGCCATCGCGGCCACCTGCCGGATCGGGGCGTCAGCCGTCCCCTGGTCTGCCGGGGGCTTGCGCGCGGGCGGGGGCGCCGTCTCGTCCCGTCGGGCGGCAGCCGACGCCCGCTCGGGCTTGCGCGGCGGCACGGCCGTTGCCGTCTCGGGCGCCGGGGGGCCGGCGGCGGGCTTGGTCGGCGGCACCTTCGCCGCGGGTGCGCTTCTCGACGGCGGCGAACCGGCGGCCGGTTCCGCGGGCGCGCCGGCCGCTGCCTCGGACTGCGCATCCGGGACGGGATCCGGCGCGGGAGCTGCCTCGGGCGGGGGTTCGGAACCGGGTGCCGGTTCGGCAAGGGTGGTCCGCGCCTCTTCGCCGTCGTCCGACTCCATCGGTGGAATCGACTCCCCGCCGGCGGCAGGCTCGTTGCCCGTCGGCCCCGCGACCGGAGCCGGCTGGTCGGCCGCTTCCGTTCCGTCCCCCGTTTCGGCCGTGGTCTCCGGCTCGGCGGGGGGCGCTTCGGCCTCTTCCGGCATCGGCACCGGAGCTTCGGCTGCCGGTTCCCGGGAGGGGCTTGCCGGTTGGTTCTCCGTGATCGAGTCCTGCGGTCCGGCGGAGCTTTCCTTGTTTTCCCGCTCCCCGTCGCACGCCGCCAAGGCAAAGGTGAGCACAAGACCAATCAAGCAGGCGTTACGCTGCTTCCTCCACGAATTCATTGTCAGGCCCCGTTCCCCGAAATTCTGCGAACGGACCGTAGCCAGCGGATTCGATGTTTCGCCTGTGGCAATTCGCGGACGCAGGCACCTTGTGGCCACAGTGTGTCGCAACACGCACAGTTCTTCTATCCTGGTCTCGACGGATGGTTTGTTCTAATCCTTCTGTGCGGATTACGACCGGCGCCTTTTGAGATCGCGCACCAGGAAACGCGCCGGATGGAGTGCCGCCATGAGGACGCCGGCCGCGTCGGCCGCGACCGGCCAGGGGCCGCCGCAGATCTGCGCCGCCAGCAGCTCGCCTGCCAGCGGGGCGGTGACCAGCCCGCGTGCCCCGAGTCCCGCCATGACCCAGAGGCCCGGGTGATGGACGGCGTCGGGAAAGCTCCGCTCCGGGCGCCCCCGTCTCAGGCCGGCGAAATCGTCGACGAAGCGGTCCCGGTCCACCACCGGGCCGACCAGCGGAAGATGGTCGGCGGTCATGGCCCGCAGCGAGGCTCGGCCCGCCGGCGTGCCCGCCCCCTCGAACAGTCCGGGAAACAGGGCGTCGGCCTCGGCGAGGTTGCGGGCGTCGTCGGCGGCGTCCGGCTCCTGCGGCGATGCCGGTACCCGGTCTTCGACCGTGTCGAAGGTGGCACCGACCAGATGTCCGCCCTGCCGCGCCGGGAGGAGATAGCCGCCGTGGCTGATCACGCAGCGCAGGGGGGCGCTGCGCGGTGTGGCCGGCACGACGGTGATCTGACCGCGGCGCGGCGACAGGGGCAGCCAGGCGGATTGCGGGAAGGCGCGGGCATCCAGGCTGTTCGCCAGCACCACCGCGTCGGCGGGTTCCAGGGCGATGCCGTCGGCGCCGGTCGCTTGCCAGAAGCGCCCGTCATGGACGAGTTCCGCTATCCCGGTGTCCAGCCGGACCGAGGCGGTCCCGTCGAGCAGCGCCCGCGCGAAGGAGGCCGGATCGACCCAGCCGGCCTCGGGGAACCACAGGGCACCGTACCGGACCGGTATGCCGGCAAGCTCGCTCGCCTCGTCGGGCCCGACCGCGCGCACCATGCCCGCAGGCAGGATCGGTGCCCGCAAGGCCGCTTCCTGGCGTTCCGCCTGCCGGTGGTCCGTGGCGAGCTGGAGCACTCCGCAGGCCGAACGCCCGACCGGAGGTCCCAGCCGGGCAAGCTCGCGGAGCCCGTGAAGATAGGCTTCCGCATGGAAGGTCCGTTCGGGCGAGCGGCCGGCGACCAGCCGGGGCATATGGATGCCGGCCGGGTTGCCCGACGCCTCCGCGGCGACTTGGCCGCGCCGTTCCGCCAGCGTGACCCGCCACCCTCGCCGCGCCAGCGCCGATGCCGCGGCCGCGCCGGCGATGCCGCCCCCCACCACCAGCGCCCGGCCGGGCGCCGCTGCGGGGGGCGGAGGCCTGAACCAGGGGGGAGCTCCCGTCATTCCGGGTGGTGCAGGGTGACCTGTCGGCCGAACGTCCGGAACCCGCGCGGCGTGGCATCCTCGGCGAGGCTGCGCACCATGCCGTCGGGGTCGTCCACGATGAAGCCCGCCAGGATCTCGACGCCGTAGCTGAACAGCCGGGGCGTCAGCGGCGTGCCCGGCCCGGCGAGCGCCACCCGCGACCCGCGGGCCAGGTCGAGCAGCCGGGGCAGGGACCTGTTCGCCAGCGTCGACGCGGTGATGACGGCCGCGGCGCAGCCGGGCAGCAGGAAATCCGCCGCCGCGGCGGGATACTCGCCGGCGGCGGGCTGGGCATCGATCACGAGCGCGTGGGGCATGCGGCGGGCGATGTCCGGGAAGGCGCCGATGCAGACGACGCGGCCTTCCTCGGCGGCGAAGGCGTCCAGCCCGTTGCCGCCGCCCACGTCCAGGTCGGGCCTGTTGTAATGGGCGTTCAGCGAGGCCAGGCCCACCGCCGCCTCGAACAGGTCGGTCGATTGCACCAGCCCGGCGAGGTCCCGCAAGCCCCGTTCCGCATAGGCTTCGAGCGGCCGCCCCGCCTGGTCGGCCCCGCGCGGCAGCCGCGCCAGGCCGCAGGCATCCGGTCCCTCGACCAGCAGCCAGTGGGCGCTACGGACGATGCGGCCGACCGGCCCGTCCGGCACGCCGAGCAGGAGGTCCTGGTAGAGCCGCTGACCGCCCCACCATTCCCACAACGCCGCCGGGTCGGGGCGCAAAAGGTCGCAGTGGCCGCCGCAGAATTCCAGCCATTCGCCGACCAGCCGCCCGGCGACCGAGGTCAGTACCGGCAGCCCCTCGGCCATGGCCCACAGCAGTTCGTCGGCGAGCCCGCCGCCGTCCTTCTCGAGCGCGCCGAACTTGTTGACGACGACGAGGTCGGGCTTGCCGTCCAGGGCCGACCGCAGCCGGGATCCCGCCTCGGCGATCCCGGCCGGATCGACCCGGCACGAGGTCGAACCCGCGCCGAGTTCCTGGGAGATGCGGATGGCCTCGCCGCTGGCCATGTCGACCAGCTCCATGGCGCACGCGCAGGCGTCGCCAGCGTCCAGGTTCCTCTGGATCAGGCCGGCGACCCTGAAACCGCGGCTCTGCAGTTCGCCGGCGAAGTCGCCCAGCAGCGTGTCCGTCATGGCCTTCGGGCCATGGATGACGGCACCGGGCTTCAGTGCCGGCATCGTGACTGGCACCATGTCCAACCTCCCGACTGTCTCGATCCGCTCCGGGGGAGCGGCGCGGGAGTGTAGGTCATGGCGGCGGCGGTGTCACCGGCTGCGCCGATGCACCGGCCGCGGCCCGTGTCGTTACATCTGTTCCTTCTGCGCGCCGGACGACGGCCGCGCGGGCCCAAGCACCGGCTCGTCGCCGAGCGGGGCTGCCTGGACCGCCGAGAACTGGCCCTTGCCGTCGAGCGACGGACCCTGGGTGAAGCGGCCGGCCGGTGGCGGCGTGCCGTCCTTGTCGGTGCCGAAGAAGGAATAGCTGAACTCCTGCTTCTCAAGGCTCTGGTCGAAGCTGTTCGGGATCGGCAGCGCCGCGGGTCCGCCCAACTCCTCGATGACCGCCAGCCATTGCTGCTGGTGCATGGTGTCGCGGGCGATCAGGAAGCTCAGCATGTCCTTCATGCCGGGATCGTGCGCCGCGTTGTAGAGCCTGACGGCAAGCGTCCGCCCGGTCGCTTCCGCCGTGACGTTGGCGAACATGTCGCCGGCCAGGTTGCCGCTGGCATAGACATGCGAGCAGTCGAACGGGGCGCCGTCGGAATTGCCGGGGAATGCGGCCAGGCCGGTCGACAGCAGGTGCTTGTGGAGCATCCCTTCGACCATGTGGCGCGGGCGTTCGCCGCCCATGACGGCGTTGACCACGGGGTTGGATTCGGATGCGGTCTCCTGAAGCGACAGCGGCGCGGACTCCAGGTTCAGGGCCACGGCGGTCGCCAGCATCTCGATGTGGCCGATCTCCTCGGTCGCGGTATGCAGGAGCATGTCGCGATACTTGGTGTTCGGGCCGCGCGCTCCCCAGGCCTGGAAGAAGTACTGCAGGCAGACCCGGAGCTCGCCTTCGATGCCGCCGATCGCCTGCTGGAGTTGGCGCGCGAACAGCGGATCGGGCGTCTCGACGCGGACCGGATACTGAAGCCGCTTGTCGTGATAGTACATGGGAAGAACCTCCGTCCTTTTGGGAAGACGTTTCCGGCAACAGGACGGAGGCCCGACCGTTTTCGATAAAATCGCCGCTACCCCCTTTGCGTGCGATTTAGTCTCATTCAAGAAAGGCCGGCGGGACCGGCGGGCATCAGCCGGCGCGCAGACGGTTCGGCGCGGTGTGGATCATCACGTTGCCGACATCGGCCAGCACCTCCTTCAGGCGGGCCACCATCTTGAGGCCGTCGGCTTCCCTGGCGGCGACGGCGCAGACGACCAGGCGGTCCTGCGCGCTGCCCTCGATCAGGATATGGTCGGCGTGATAGACGCCCGGGCTCTGGGCGATCAGCCCGCTGCCCTTCAATCGGCTGTTCAGTTCGTCGAAGGTAAGGGTGGCGGGTCCGGCGGCGGTTTCGGTTCTGCTCATGGCGTGCCTTGTGCTCCGATCCTCAGAAATACGGCCCGCGGGCGATCCCGACGCAGCCGGTGGATGGATGATAGTGCGTTGCAGCAAAACCGTGAGGTGAGCTTTCGCGGATATCCGTAACCTTTGGCGGGATCCATCCGGGCTACGCCGCAATCCTGCCGCCCCTTTCTCCGGCGCGGCATGGCGCCTCACTCCGCCGGGGCGGGGGACTCCGGCCGGCGGGGCTGGCCGCGGACGCGGCGGGTCGTCCATTCCCGCATGCTCTGGATCACGACGTAGAGCATGGGTATGACGAACAGGCCAAGGCTCGATGCCGCGATCATGCCGCCGAACACCGCCGTGGAGACGCCGCGCCGGCTCGCCGCCGCGGCGCCGACGGCCGTCACGAGCGGGATCAGGCCGAAGATGAACGCGAGGCTGGTCATGATCACCGCCCGGAAGCGGAGCCGCGCCCCTTCCCGGGCGGCGTCCCGGATCGAGGCGCCGGCCTCGCGCTGCTCCTTGGCGAACTCGACGATCAGGATCGCGTTCTTGCTGGCGAGCGCGATCAGCACCACGATGCCGATCTGGGCATAGACGTCGTTCGCCAGCCCCGTCGCCATCAGCGCCAGCATGGCGCCGCACAAGCCGACCGAGACCGAGAGGAGGACCGCGATCGGGATCGTCCAGCTCTCGTACAGGGCCACCAGGAACAGGTAGGCGAACAGGACGGCCAAAGCCAGGATGATGGGCGTCTGTCCCGCCGCTTCCTGCTCCTGGAGCGAGATGCCCGACCAGGCGAAGGAGAAGCCCGGAGGCAGGGTGCGGTCCGCGACCGACGCCATGGCGGACAGCGCGCCGCCGGAGCTGTATCCCGGCGCCGGCGATCCCTGGATGGCGACGCTGCGGTAGTTGTTGTAACGGTTGATCGCCTGCGGACCCAGCTGGAACCGGACCGAGGCGAGGCTGCGGAGCGGCACCATGGCCCCGTCGGCGCTCCGGACATGGATGCGCCAGAGGTCTTCCACCTGGTCGCGGTCCTTTGCCTCGGCCTGGACGTTGACCTGCCAGGTGCGGCCGAACCGGTTGAAGTCGTTGACGTAGAAGCCGCCCAGCGTGGTCTGGAGCGCGTTGTAGACGTCGCTGACCTGGACCCCAAGCGCCTGCGCCTTTTCCCGGTCGACCTCGACGAACAGGCGCCGGGTGTCCACCCGGTACGTCGTGAAGACCTGAGCCAGGGCGGGATCCTGGTTGGCCGCGACCACCAGCCCGCCGGCGGCCGCCGCGAGCTGGGCCGGCTCGCCGCCGGTCAGGTCCTGGAGCCGGAAGTCGAACCCTGCGGTGTTGCCGAGGCCCGAGATCGGCGGCAGGTTGAAGGCCAGGATCTGGGCGTTGGGCACGGTCGCCGTGCGCTGCCGGATCTGGGCCAGCACGTCGAAGGCGGTGGTCCCCGCCTCGGTCCGCTCCTCGAACGGGTCGAGCAGCACCACCATGAAGGCGGCGTTGCCGGCCTGGAGGCTGTCGAGCAGGCTGAAGCCCGCCACTGCGGTGACGCTGCGCACGCCGGGGATGTCGCGGACAAGGCCTTCCACGTCGCGCACCACGACCTGCGTGCGGTTTAGCGCCGCGTTCTGCGGCAGCCGCAGTTCCATGAACAGGGCGCCCTGATCCTCGTCCGGCAGGAAACCCGCGGGCACGATGGCGGAGAGGCCGAAATAGCCGCCGAACGCCGCCGCGACCACGACCAGCGACAGGATCGCCATTCGCACCAGCCGGTTGACCAGGCGGGAATAGCCGTTCCGGACATTGTCGATGCGATCCTGGATCCAGCCCATGATCCGCCCGTGCTTCTCGTGGGGCTTCAGCAGCAGCGCGCAGAGCGCGGGGCTGAGGGTCAGGGCGTTGATCGCCGACAGGAGCATCGCGACCGAGACGGTCAGCGCGAACTGGGCGTAGAGCGAGCCGGTGATGCCGGGGATGAAGCCTACGGGGATGAAGACGGACAGCAGGACCAGCGTGATCGCGATGATCGCCGGGGTGATCTGGCCCATCGCCTTGCGGGTCGCCTCCGGCGCCGGCAGGTTCTCGTCGCGCATCACGCGCTCGACGTTCTCCACCACCACGATCGCGTCGTCCACCACGATGCCGATCGCCAGCACCATGGCGAACAGGGAGATCGTGTTGGCCGACTGGCCGAACATCAGCAGGAACGCGAAGGTGCCGATCAGGGCCACCGGCACCGCCAGCATCGGGATGATCGTCGCCCGCCAGTTCCCCAGGAACACGAAGACGACCACCAGGACCAGCACGAAGGCCTCGACCAGCGTGGTGACCACTTCCTCGATGGAGGCGGTCACGAACACTGTCGTGTCGTAGGTCACCTCGTAGTGGACGCCCTCGGGGAAGCGCTCCTCCAGCCGGTCCAGCACCCGCAGCACCTCCTGGGCGGTGGTGACGGCATTGGCCCCCGGCGCCTGATAGATGCCCAGCACGGCCGCCGGCCGGCCGTTGGACGTGCCGGCGGAGGAGTAGGACCGGGCGGCCAGCTCGACCCGCGCCACGTCGCTGAGCCGCAGCAGCGATCCGTCCGCGTCGGCCCGGAGGACGATGTTCTCGAATTGCGCGACCTCGGTGAGCCGGCCCGCCGCCTGGAGCGAGAACTCCAGTTGCTGCCCGCTCGGCTGCGGCTGGGCGCCGAGCTGTCCGACCGCGGCCTGGACGTTCTGGGACCGGATCGCGGCGACCACGTCATTGGGCGACAGGCCGAAGCTGGTCAGGCGGTCGGTCTCCAGCCAGACCCGCATGCTGTAGTCATACTCGCTGAACAGCCGCGCCTCGCCCACGCCGGACACGCGGGAGATCTCGTCCAGCAGGTTGATCCGGGCGTAGTTGTTCAGGAACAGCTCGTCATACTCGGGCGATTCCGACACCAGGCTGATCAGCTGGAGGAAGGCGGAGGACTGCTGGCGCACCTGGACGCCCTGGCGCGCGACCTCTTCGGGCAGCGACGCCTCGGCCAGGCGCACCCGGTTCTGGACATTGACCGTGTTGATGTCCGGGTCCGTGCCGACGGCGAAGGTGACGGTCAGCGTGTAGCTGCCGTCGTTACCGCTGGTCGAACTCATGTAGATCATGTCCTGGACGCCGTTCACCTGGCTCTCGATCGGCTGGGCGATCGTCGCCTCCACCGTCTCGGCGTTGGCGCCGGGATAGAGCGTCGTGACGCTGACCTGGGGCGGCACGATGTCGGGGAACTGCGCGACGGGTATGCGGGTGAGGGCCAGCAGGCCCGCCAGGACGATCACGATGGAGATGACCATCGCCAGGCGGGGCCGGTCGATGAAGACGGAGGAGAGCATGGATCACGCCCCCTGGTCGGCGTCGACCGGGCTGGGATCCACGGGTGCGCCGGGACGGACCTGCTGGATGCCCTGGATGACCACCCGGTCGCCCTCCTTCAGGCCGGACCGGACGACGACCCGGCCCTGGTCCAGGGTCTCGCCGGTTTCCACCCGCTGGATCCGCACCATGTTCTCGCCGTCCACGCCCAGCACGAAGTTGCCCTGCTGGTCGGCCTGGACGGCGGCCTGGGGGATCGTGATGGCCAACTCGGGTTCGTCCGGCTGGATCAGGACGCGGACGAACTGGCCGTCGCGCAGCAGGCCCTCGGGGTTGGGCACCTCGGCGCGGACCGGCACCGTGTCCGTCTGCTGGCTGACCGTGATTCCGACGAAATTCACCGTGCCCTGGTGCTGGTACTCGCTGCCGTCGGGCAGCAGCACCCGGACGACGAAGCGGTTGGGGTCCAGTCCCCGGGATCCCGCCGCCCGTTGGGCTTCGAGCAGGGTGCGCTGGCTGACCTGGAACAGGACATGGATGGGATCCTGGGTCACCAGCTCGGCCAGGGCGCCCGATTCCGGGCTGACCAGGTCCCCGACGTCGAACAGGGCCTGTCCAATCCGCCCGGCGATCGGCGCCCTGATCTCGGTATAGCCGAGGTCGATTTCCGCCTGGCGCAGCGCCGCCCTCGCCTGGAGCACGCCGGCCTCGGCGGTGCGGGCGGCGGCCTGCCGCTCATCCACGGTGGCTTCCGGGATGTTGTTGCGCTGGACCAGTTCCTGGGCGCGGCGGAGCTGGACGGTCGCGTTCTCCTGCTCGGCCTCGGCGCGGGCCAGGTCGGCGCGGCGCTGCTCGACGACCGCTTCGTAGAGCTGAGGTTCGATCCGGAACAGCGGCGTGCCCTGTTCGACGGTCTGGCCCTCGCGGAACAGCCGCTCCTCCAGGAAGCCGGTGACACGCGCCCTCAGTTCAACCCGCTGGATCGCCTCGATCCGGCCGACGAAGGTCTCGCCCAGGGTCACGGGCTCGGGCCTGACCTCGAAGACGCCGACGGGAACCGCCTGCTGCGGTTGCTGCGGGGCACCGCCCTGCTGCTGCTCGCCGCCGTCGCCGCAGGCGGCGAGCAGCAGCAGGCCGGCACCGGCCAGGAGAGGGGCGAGGACGACCCGGACGACGCCCCGGCGGCGCGGTCCGCCATTCGGGGCACGCGCATCGGGCGGCGGCGGCGGCGGTAGGAAAATCATCGCCTGGGCTCCATGGCAGGCAGGGGCGTCGCGGATTCGCGACGGCCCTCGACACGGTTCCCAAACGCCTGAAACCCCTCCTTGTTCAAGCCTGCGGGGAGTCCTGCCGCTATTCGCGGGGCGCCACCGCCGACAGGACGACGCGGGCGCGGATCACCAGCTTTTCCGACACGTTCATCGGTGACTCCTCCGGCATTCCGTCGGCCATCGGCGCCGCCATGGCCATGGCGGGACCCGCCTCGCGCGTCTTGCGGGCGTAGACCGGGACGGGCGCCTCGGCGAAATCGATGTTGCCCATGCGGAACGAGCGCCCGGGGAAACTCTGCTCCAGCGCCTTGAGCTCGGCTGCCGCCCTGCCGTAGATCTCCGTCCGGAGGCGTGCCCGCACCGCTTCGGTCTCCGCCAGGGTGGGGGTGAACTCGATCGTCCCGATGCGGAGCTGAAGGCCGGGGCGGCTCGCCTGCCGGGCCTTGTCGGCCAGCCCGCCCAGCGCGTTTTCCGGCAGGCGTGCCTCGATCACGGCGCGCCGCCGCTCCAGCCCGGCCTGGTCGGTCGATCGGTCGAACCGGGTGATGCGCCACTGCGCATCCGGCACCAGCGCGCTCACCGCCTTCAGCAGGTCGTCCCGCTGGCTGTCGGAACCGGTTCCCGCGGATCCGGCCGCCGCGGCATCCGCGACGATCTCGACGCGGGCGGTATCGGTCCCGACCCAGTCCTCCGCGGTCAGGTCGAGAACGACCTGGTCCATCACGGGAGGGACGACGACCTGCGCCCGGGCGGGGGTCCAGGCGGGGGCGGTCAGCGCCAGGGACAGGCAGACGGCGAGCGGGGTTGGAACGCGCAGCATCGGCTGATCTCTCCGTTCGGTTTGGAATGCTCGGGCCGATGGATGGTCCGGAGGCTCAGAAATCCAGGTCGGCGTAATGGGCCGGCGGCGGATTGCCGGGCAGGCTGTCGGACAGCAGCGGCCGGAAGCTGCGGCGCGACTTGATCCGCGAATACCAGAGACGGGCTTCCGGGTGGTCGTCCCACGGCACGTCGCCCAGGTAATCGACGGCGGAGAGGTGCGCGCCGGCCGCGATGTCCGCCAGGCTGAAGGTATCGCCGGCCAGCCAGTTCCGCCGTTCCGCCAGATAGGCTATGTAGTCGAGGTGGTAATGGATGTTCTGGAGCCCGGCGCGGATCGCCGGGGCGTGGGGATAGCCCCAGCCGAGATAGCGCTTGATCAGCTTCTCGCCCACCAGGTTGTCGGTCACCTCGGTGTTGAACTTGCCGTCGAACCAGGAGACCAGCCGGCGCGTCTCCGCGCGCTCGACCGGGGTGCACCCGATCAGCGGCTTTTCCGAATAGGCTTCGTCAAGATACTCGCAGATGGCGATATGGTCCGCCAGCACCGTCCCGTCGTCCTCGACCAGCACGGGCACGTCGCCCGCCGGGTTCATCGCCAGGAACTCGGGACGGCGGTCCGATATCTTCTCGACCTGCAATTCGAAGTCGAGGCCCTTCTCGCCCAGCGCGATACGCACTTTGCGTGAGAACGGAGAGAGCCAGAAGTGATAAAGGGTTCGCATGGGGCGGGCACCATAACGCAAGCGTTCCGCCAAACATAGGGGTCGGTTGGCGGCATATGCCCATTGGAGATATCAGGTGGCGGCGATCAGGCGCGGGTGGATCACCCTGAAGGCCGGCAGGCGTATGGTCACGGTGGTCCCGACGCCCGGCTGGCTCTTCAGTTCGAGCGTTCCGCCGTGCAGGTTGACCAGCGACCGGGTGATGGGCAGGCCCAGGCCGGTCCCCGATTCGCCGGCCATGTAGGCGTTCCGGGTCTGGCCGAACGGCTCCAGCACCTTTTCCATCTGGTCGGCGGCAATGCCGATTCCCGTGTCGCGCACGGTCATGACGATGTCGCCGTCCTGCTCCTCGCGGCCGGTCACCTCGATCTCGCCGCCGCGCTCGGTGAACTTCACCGCGTTGGTCAGCAGGTTGATCAGGATCTGCTTCAGCGCGCGCTCGTCGCCCATGACGGGCGGCAGGCGGTCGATCGCGGTCTTCAGCGTCAGGTCCTTGCGCAGCGCCCGTTCGCGGACCAGCCGGATCACCGGGTCGATGATCCGGGTCAGGTCGACATGCTCCTCTTCCAGCTCGTACCGGCCGGCCTCGATCTTGGACAGGTCCAGGATGTCGTTGATCAGGCTCAGCAGGTGGCGGGCGCTGTCCAGGACGTTGCGGTTGTACTCGGTATAGCGGGGCGATCCGAGCGGGCCGAAATACTCCTGGTCCATGATCTCGGAGAAGCCCAGGATCGCGTTCAGCGGCGTGCGCAGCTCGTGGCTCATATGGGCCAGGAATTCCGACTTGGCCCGGCTGGCCGCCTCGGCCAGCCCTCTCGTCTCCTCCGCCTCCCGCCGGGCCTGGTCCAGCTTGCGGGCCAGCACCGACAGGTCGGCCGCCTGGCGCTCCAGCCGGTCGCGGGCCTGGAAGATCTCCTGCTCGCGGCGCTTCTGCTCGCTGATGTCCAGCAGCACGCCGACCGACATGCGGTGGCCGTCGGCGACATACTCGTCGACCGCCAGATAGGCCGGGAAGGTGCGGCCGTCGCGGGTGCGCGCCGTGACCTCCCGGGCGACGCCCAGGATCGGCTGGGTTCCGGCGGCCGAGGGGACGGGCGGGATCAGCGTGTCGATCGTCAGCCCCTTGGCCTCGGCCGCCCGGTAGCCGAACAGGTGCTCGGCGGCCGGGTTGAAGAGCTGGATCCTGCCGTGCTCGTCATGGACCAGGATGCCGGTCACCGCCACGTCCAGGACGGCGCGCAGCCGCGCCTTGCTGTCCGCCAGGGCGCGCTCGTTCTCCCGCAGTTCCGTGACGTCCTGGATGATGCCGAACAGCCTCGTCGTCTGCTCGCCCTTGGGCTGCTCCCCGCCGACGCGGCTCCGGGTGAATTCCTCGCGGACATGCCGCTCGGTGCCGTCGGGACGGATGATCCGGTACTCGCGCGTGCAGTCCGGCCCGTCCGCGAGGTCCGCGTCGTTGAGGCGGGACCGGTCGTCCGGGTGGATCGACGAGCGCCAGCTCTCCAGGGTCGGCGGCAAGTCCGGGTCGCGTCCCCAGATCTCGTAGAGCGTGTCGGACCAGACCACGCCGCCGGTCCCGAGATCGATCGTCCACCAGCCGATCCCGGCGATCCGCTGGGCCTGCCGCAGGCGGCGCTCGCTCTCGCGCAGCCTTTCCTCCTGCCGCTCGCGGTCGGTGACGTCGTTGGCCGCCACCATGAGGAAAAGCTGCCCCGACGCGTCGGAGAAGCCGCCGACCGTGATCAGGACGCGGCGGATGCGGCCGTCGGAGTGGCGCAGCTTCAGGATCTGGGGCGGCAGCTGGTCGCCGGGATGGCCGAACCGCAGCAGGTCGTGCGCCCGGTTGCGTTCGTCGGGGGGAAACACCTCGACGAAGGGGCGCTGCACCAGCTGCCGCTCGGGGATGCCGCACAGCGTGCCGTAGGCCGCGTTGGCGCGGACCACCCTGCCGTCGGCGTCGACCATGCAGAAGCCGGTTCCCGCCGCGTCGTAGGTCGCCGACAGCAGGCCGTGGGCGAGCACCTGCCGGCGGTACTGCCCCAGCATCAGGACCACGACCGTGGTGAACCCCGCGAGCACGACGCCGGTGATCAGCGCGTTCTGGATCAGGTCGCGGGTCCAGTCCGCCAGGACGTCGGTCTTGGCTAGCCCCACCGCCACGAACAGCGGCAACGTGCCGACGCGCTGGTAGGCCAGGACCCGCTCCTGTTCGTCGAAGCAGCATTTGACGTCGACCGATGCGGGCAGCTGGGGCTGAGAGTTGCGGATGGTGTTCAGCAGCGAACCGTCGGGCAGCTTGCGGCCGATCAGGTTCTCCCGGAACGGGTGGGAGGTGATGATGGTCCCGTTCTCGTGCATCAGGAACAGGATGCCGTGCGTTCCCGCCGCCATCGAGTCGAAGAAGCGCCGCGAGATGTCCGGCTTGACCGCCGCCGCCGCCACCCCGGCGAAGGCGCCGTCGCGGGGCCGGCTGATCCGGCGGCTCATCGAGAAATAAAGGTCGGTTCCCCCGCCGTCCATGGATGGGGCGCCGACGAACAGGCTGGGTCCGGAAGTGTCCTTGTGGGCCTGGAAGAAATCGTTCCGGGAGCTGTCCATCGGCTCCACCGGATAGCGGCGGGAGTGGATGCGGACGATGCCGTTCGGATCGATGATCAGCATGTGCCGGATCTGCGCCAGCTCGCTGCCGATGCTGCTCGCCTCCAGCGTCGCCAGATAGTCCCAGTCGCTCCACGAATCGCCCAGGCGGGTGATGTCCAGTTCGCTGAAATGCTCGACCGCGCTGCGCAGGGCGATGTCGTTGATCTCGAACATGCGAAGCGTGTGCTCCGTCGCGAGATTGGCGAGCGCGCGGGACTTCTCCGCGGCCTGCATCAGCGCGTCGGACCTGGTCGTCCACTCGTTGTATCCGAGCATCGCTACCACTACGAAGAGCAGAAGCGCATAGATCCTCAGGAAAATGGTCGGCGTTACGCGCTGTTGGGTCACGGGAATTCCAGGATTGGAGTCGCCGATACGGTGACCTTTCCGGTCATTGGACCCGTTTCATAGCACGAAAGGATTATTAAATGCCACGCATTAGGATTGCGACCTAATGGTGAGGCTATTTTTGATAGAGAACGTAAGGATCGTCCGCCGGCAAGGTTGCGGAAGCCGCGACCCAGCCGTTGCGCTCGTAAAAGGCGCGGGCGCCCTGGTTGGCCGCGAGGCATTTCAGGCGGGCAGGGCGGAACAGATGGGAGCAGGCGCGCTCCAGGAGGATGGTCCCGACGCCGCGGTGCTGCCAGCGGGGATCGACGAACAGGTTGTGGACGAAATTCTCCGGACGGTAGATCGAGGCGAATCCGACGACGACTCCGCCGACTTCCGCTACCCAGACCTCCTCCTCCTCGATCGCCCTGTGATAGTCCTCCAGGACGAAGGATCCGGCCGGCTGCCAGTGGAAAGCGGACCGGCGGGAAGCCAGGTAGATTTCAGCGCAACGCTGCCCGTCCATCCCGTTGGCCGGCCGGACGGAGATCTCCATTCCCGCGCACTCAGGCATGACGTCGGCCCCCCTGCGTCTCCACCCCCTCCTGACCGGAAACAGTCGGGAGAGTGGTTTATTCGCGGTAACCTTAGCCAACGCGCCGGGCGGGCGATAGGCCGGCCCCGCCGGGCCGGCCCTCATGCGACATATAGCGCCGGGATGCGCCTTCCCGGTCAGTCCGCCGCCTGGGGTGCCCGCACGGGCACGTCCAGCCGGTGGACCATCTCCTTGGGCACGACCTGCCAGAAGTTGTCGCGCACCAGATGCCAGTCGTTGAGCAGGCGCTCGGCGAACTTGCTCTGGGTCTCGGCGACATGCTCCGCGATCAGGTCGCGCAGCATCGCCTCGTAGTGGGGCACCTCGATCCGCTGGAAGATCACGCTCTCCTCGTTGACCTTGCGGGAGAAGCTGCCGTCCTCGTCGTAGATGAAGGCCATGCCCCCGGTCATGCCGGCCCCGAAATTCTCGCCGACGCTGCCCAGGATCACCGCGAGGCCGCCGGTCATGTACTCGCAGCCGTTGGAGCCGCAGCCTTCCACCACCACCTTGGCGCCCGAGTTGCGGACCGCGAAGCGCTCGCCGGCCTGGCCCGCGGCGAACAGCTTGCCCGCCGTGGCGCCGTACAGCACCGTGTTGCCGATGATGGTATTCTCGTTGGTCTTCAGCGGGCTGCTCGTGGTCGGCCGGACGGTGATGGTGCCGCCCGACAGGCCCTTGCCGACATAGTCGTTGCTGTCGCCCAGCACCTCCAGCTTCATGCCCTGTACCGCGAAGGCGCCGAGCGACTGCCCGCACGAGCCGCGCAGGCGGACCGTGACGTGGCCGGGCTGGAGCCCGGTCATGCCGAACTTGCGCGTGATCATGGCCGACAGGCGGGTGCCGATGGCCCGGTGCGTGTTCCGCACATTGTAGGCCAGCTGCATCTTCTCGCCCTCCTCGAACAGCGGGCGGGCGTCGGCGATCATGCGGGCGTCCAGCGTGTCCGGCACCTCGTTGCGGCCCTGCATGGTGCAGTAGCGGGCACTGTCGCCCGGATCGGCCTGGGCCAGCAGCGGGTTGAGGTCGAGGTCGTCCAGGTGGGCGCCGCCGCGGCTGACCTGGTGCAGCAGGTCGGTCCGGCCGATCACCTCGTTCAGGGTGCGGAACCCGAGCTGGGCCAGGATCTCGCGGACCTCCTCCGCCAGGAAGCTGAACAGGTTGACGACGCGCTCCGGCGTGCCGACGAACTTCTTGCGCAGCTCCTCGTCCTGGACGCAGACGCCGACCGGGCAGGTGTTGCTGTGGCACTGCCGGACCATGATGCAGCCCATGGCGATCAGGCTGGCGGTGCCGACGCCGTACTCCTCGGCGCCCAGCATCGCGGCGATCACGATGTCGCGGCCGGTCTTCAGGCCGCCGTCGGTGCGCAGCCGGACCCGGTGGCGCAGCCGGTTCAGGGTCAGCACCTGGTGGACCTCGCTCAGGCCCATCTCCCACGGCACGCCGGCATACTTGATCGAGGTCTGCGGGCTGGCGCCGGTCCCGCCGACATGGCCGGAGACCAGGATCACGTCGGCGTTGGCCTTGGCCACGCCGGCCGCGATGGTGCCGATGCCGGACCGCGACACCAGCTTGACGCAGACCTTGGCGTCCGGGTTGATCTGCTTCAGGTCATAGATGAGCTGCGCCAGGTCCTCGATCGAGTAGATGTCATGGTGCGGCGGCGGGCTGATCAGCATGACGCCCGGCGTGGAATGCCGCAGGCGGGCGATCATCTCGGTCACCTTGAAGCCGGGCAGCTGCCCGCCTTCGCCGGGCTTGGCGCCCTGGGCAACCTTGATCTCGATCTCGCGGCACTGGTTCAGGTACTCGGCGGTGACGCCGAACCGGCCCGAGGCGACCTGCTTGATCGCCGAGTTCCAGTTGTCGCCGTTCTTGTCCGGCTTGAACCGCGCCGGGTCCTCGCCGCCCTCGCCGCTGTCCGACTTGGCGCCGATCCGGTTCATCGCGACGTTCAGCGTGCCGTGCGCCTCGGGCGACAGGGCGCCGAGCGACATCGCGGGCGTGATGAACCGCTTGCGGAGCGAGGTGATGCTCTCGACCTCGTCGACCGAGATGGCCTCGCGGGTCGAGCGGAAATCCAGCAGGTCGCGGATCTGGATCGGCGGGCGCTTGTTGGTCGCCTCGGTGTACTTCTTGAAGGTCGCGTAGCTGTCGGTCGCGACCGCCTGCTGCAGCATGTGGATCAATCCTGCTTCCCAGGCGTGCCGCTCGCCGTTGCGGCGGTACTTGTAGAAGCCGCCGATCGGCAGGGCGATCACGTCCTCCGAGAAGGCGATGGCGTGCTGCTCCAGCACCTTCTTCTGGATGCCGGCGAGGCCGATGCCCGAGATGCGGCTGACCATGCCGGGGAAATGCTCCGCGACCAGCGCGCGGCTGAGGCCGACCGCCTCGAAGTTGCAGCCGCCGCGGTACGAGCTGATGATCGAGATGCCCATCTTGGACATGATCTTCAGCAGGCCCTCGTCGATCGCCTTCTTGAAGCGGTACAGGCACTGCTCCAGCGTCAGGTCGCCGAACAGGCCGCGGCGGTGCCGGTCGGCGATCGCCTCCTGGGACAGGTAGGCGTTCACCGTCGTGCCGCCGACGCCGATCAGCACGGCGAAGTAATGCACGTCCATGCACTCGGAAGTGCGTACGTTCAGCGACGTGAAGGTGCGGAGCTGCTGGCGTACGAGGTGGGTGTGCACCGCGCCCGTCGCCAGGATCATCGGCATCGGCGCGCGGGTGGCGCTGACCTGCTCGTCCGACAGGATGACGTGGGTGGCGCCGCCGCGCACCGCGTCCTCCGACTCCTGGCGGATGCGGCGGAGCGCGTCGCGCAGCGCGTTGGGGCCGGCGGTGACGTCGAAGGTGCAGTCGATCTCCGCCGCGGTCTCGCCCATGTAGTCCCGCATGGCGCGGAACTCGGCGGTCGTCAGCACGGGGCTTTCGAGCTGGAGCAGGCTGCACTGCGTCGCATCCTCCTCCAGTATGTTGCCCAGGTTGCCCAGCCGCGTGCGCAGGCTCATCACCCGGCGTTCGCGCA
Organism: Skermanella rosea; assembly: GCF_016806835.2. Lineage (NCBI taxonomy): Bacteria > Pseudomonadati > Pseudomonadota > Alphaproteobacteria > Rhodospirillales > Azospirillaceae > Skermanella > Skermanella rosea. Next base: position 1,078,495 of record NZ_CP086111.1, read on the forward strand.
GGCTGTCGATCGGCGGGTTGGTGACCTGGCTGAAGTTCTGGCGGAAGAAGTGGTGCAGGCCGCGGTACTTGTCCGACAGGACCGCCATCGGGCTGTCGTCGCCCATGGAGCCGATCGCTTCCTTGGCCTCGTCCACCATCGGGTGGAGGACGGTTTCCAGGTCCTCCATCGTGATGCCGACCGCGAGCTGGCGGCGGCGCAACTCGTCCTTGGCCAGCACGGCGGATTCCGCCGGGGCCGCCTTCACGAGGCTGTCCAGCTCGGTGATGTTGCCGACCCACTTGTCGTAGGGGCGCTGGGAGGCGAGATAATCCTTGATCTCGCGGTCGTGGTACAGCTTGCCCTCGGCCAGGTCGACCGCGATCATCTGCCCGGGTCCGAGCCGGCCCTTCTCGACGACGGTGCTCTCGTCCACCTTGACCATGCCGGTCTCCGACCCGGCGATCAGCAGGCCATCGGCGGTGATGGTGTAGCGCATCGGGCGCAGGCCGTTGCGGTCCATGCCGCCGACCGCCCAGCGGCCATCGGTCATGGCGAGCGCCGCCGGCCCGTCCCACGGCTCCATGACGGCGTTGATGTAGCCGTAGAGCGCGCGGTGGGACGCGGGCATGCTGTCGCCGGCGGCGAGCGCCTCCGGGATCAGCATGGTCTTTGTCATCGGCGCGGACCGGCCGGCCCGGGCGACCACCTCGAACACGGCGTCGAGCGCGCCGCTGTCCGACGAGCCGATCGGGATCACCGGCTTCAGGTCGTTGACGTAAGGCCCGAAACGCTCGTGGTCCATGCGCGTCTCGTGCGCCTTCATCCAGTTCACGTTGCCCTTCAGCGTGTTGATCTCGCCGTTGTGGGCGAGCATGCGGAACGGCTGGGCCAGCGGCCAGGTCGGGAACGTGTTGGTCGAATAGCGCTGGTGGTAGATCGCGACGTTGGAGACGAAGCGCTCGTCCAGCAGGTCGGGATAGAAGGAGGTCAGCTGTTCCGCCAGGAACATGCCCTTGTAGACGATCGAGCGGGACGACAGCGTGCAGATGTAGAAGTCGTTGATCTGCTCGGCCCGGACGGCGGTCTCGATCCGGCGGCGGATGATGTAGAGCTCCAGCTCGAACCGGTCGTCGGTCTCGCCCTTGGCGTTGCCGATGATGATCTGCTCGATCTCGGGCCGGGTCGCGTTGGCCTTCTCGCCGATGATGTCGACGTTCACCGGGACCTGGCGCCAGCCATAGATATAGTAGCCGAAATTCAGGATCTCGGTCTCGACGATGCACCGGCAGCGCTCCTGCGCTTCCAGCGACAGGCGCGGCAGGAACACCTGGCCGACCGCGAGCGGCCGGTCCGGCGGGATGTGGCCGATCAGCTTGACGTAGTCGTGGAAGAACTGCTGCGGCACCTGGACATGGATGCCGGCGCCGTCGCCGGTCTTGCCGTCGGCGTCCACGGCACCCCGGTGCCACACGGCCTTGAGCGCCTCGATACCCTTTTCCACCACCGACCGCCGCGGCTTGCCGTCGATCGCCGCGATCATGCCGACGCCGCAGGCGTCGTGCTCGTCGGCGGGATCATAGGCATGGACCGCAGTCAGGGCCTCGACGTTCGCCCGGTACTCGGCAACGAACTGCTCGCCCTGGTTCGGGATTTCACGGGTCATGGGGCGGTTCCTTTCTTGGTCCGACGTCTCTTGGTCCAACGTCGAGGGACATGGCATCGAGGGGGCGGCCGTCACTCGGCCGCGACGGCGGCGGATGCGCCGGCCTCGGCCTTCTGCATCAGGTAGGCGTGCATGTGCTCGGCGACGTCGCGGCCGTCGCGGATCGCCCACACGACCAAGCTGGCGCCGCGCACGATGTCGCCGGCGGCGAAGACGCCGTCCAGGCTGGTCATCATGGTGCGGAAATTCACCGTCACGGTGCCCCAGCGGCTGACCTTCAGGCCGGTCTCGCCGAACAGGGTCGGCAGGTCCTCCGGATCGAAGCCCAGCGCCTTGATCACCAGGTCGGCGTCCAGCGTGTAGGAGGAGCCGTCGATCACCTGCGGGATCTGCCGGCCGCTGGCGTCGGCGACGCCGAGATGGATGCGGTGCGCGCGGACGCCGGTCACGACGCCGTCCTTGCCCTCGAATGCCTCCGGGGCGGACTGCCAGACGAACTCGACGCCCTCCTCCTCGGCGTTGCGGACCTCGCGCTGGGAGCCCGGCATGTTGGCGCGGTTGCGGCGGTACAGGCACTTGACCGATTTGGCGCCCTGGCGGACCGCCGTGCGGACGCAGTCCATGGCGGTGTCGCCGCCGCCGATCACGACGACGTCCTTGCCCGCCGCGTTCAGCGCGCCGCTGTCATAGTCGGGAACCGCGTCGCCCAGGCCCTGGCGGTTGCTGGTCGTCAGGTATTGCAGCGCGGGCACGATGTTGCCCAGGTCGGAGCCGGGGACCGTCAGGTCGCGCGCCTTGTACACGCCGGTCGCGATCAGCACGGCGTCGTGCTTCGCCCGCAGCTCGGCCAGCGTGGCGTCGCGGCCGACCTCGAAATCGGTGTGGAAGATGACGCCCTCGTCGACCAGCAGCTGGACCCGGCGGCTGACCACGTGCTTCTCCAGCTTGAAGCCGGGAATGCCGTACATCATCAGGCCGCCGATCCGGTCGTAGCGGTCGTAGACGTGGACCTCGTACCCCTTGATGCGCAGCTGCTCGGCCGCCGACATGCCGCCGGGGCCGCCGCCGATGATGGCGACGGACTGCCCGCGCTCGCGGAGCGGCAGGCGCGGCTTGACCCAGCCCCGCTCCCACGCGGTGTCGTTGATGTATTTCTCGATCGATCCGATGGTGACCGTGCCGTGGGTCGACTGCTCGATCGTGCAGTTGCCCTCGCACAGGCGGTCCTGCGGGCAGATGCGGCCGCAGATCTCCGGCAGGTTGCTGGTCGCCGACGACAGTTCGTAGGCCTCTTCCAGCCGTCCCTCGGCGGTGAGCTTCAGCCAGTCAGGGATGTTGTTGTGGAGCGGGCAGTGGACCTGGCAGAACGGCACGCCGCACTGGGAACACCGGCCGGACTGTTCCTCGGCACCTTCCTGGTCGAACTCGCCATAGATCTCGTTGAAGTCGTGCCTGCGCGTCGCTGCATCCCGTTTGTCGGGCATGCGCTGGTCGGTGCGGACGAACTGCAACATCTTCTGCGCCATGGCGAACAATCCTTCAGCTCAGCCCCTCGGGACGTCAAAGGCTTAATCGGGCCCCCGGTCGCATCCAAAGGGTCACGGCCACATCGGCGTAACCGCGGGGAGGTGGAAACAAACTTGTCCAGACTATGCCGGGTGCAGCCGATATACGTCATATTCATAGGCCTTTCCAGCAAAAAACAGCGGATAGGTCATGATCATTGACTAATTTGCCGGAGCCACCCCGGTTTGTCTGAAATTTGTGCAGGCCGCCTTCTCGGTTAGGTGTCAAATAGGTCCGAAATGGGACTATAGCCCAAGACCGCCAGCATCCTCGCGCCTTTACGCAACCGGTGACGCGGTGCATCAACACGCCAGGATAGGCAAAAAAAATGCGGGCTGGGAAGCCCGCATTTCCGAAGCGCCGGAACAGGACGGCCGGGATCAGGCGGTATAGCCGCCCGCGCGCTGCGAATAGCGCCCGCCGACGCGGAACCGGTCCAGGTATGTCGGGATGATGACCTCCGCCGCGGTCGGGTCGATGCCCAGGTCGTGGATCGTCGCCGCGCCCGGCGAGACCACGTTGTCCGACTTCAGCAGTTCCACCTGGTCGACCGTCAGCATGGGCTTGGGCAGCTTGCCGAGGATCCTTCCCTGGAGTTCCGCCATGGACCAGGAAATCGGGACCAGGAAACGCTTGCGCCGCGTCTCCGCCAGCACGAGCTCCATGAGCCGCCGGAACGTGTAGACCCGCGGACCGCCCAGCTCGTAGGTCTTGCCCTGGGCCTCCGGCAGCTCCAGGGCCTTCATGATCGCCTCGGCGACGTCGCCGACATAGACCGGCTGGAACCTGGTGTGGCCGCCGCCGATCAGCGGCAGGGCGGGGAAGATCCGGGCCATCGCCGCGAAGCGGTTGAAGAAATCGTCCTCCGGCCCGAAGACGATGCTGGGCCGCAGGATCGTCGCTTCGGGGAACGCCTCCAGCACCGCCTGCTCCCCTGCCGCCTTGGTCCGGGCATAGGCCGAGGCGGAGTTGGCGTCGGCCCCGATCGCCGAGATCTGGACGAAGCGCCGGGCGCCGGCCGCCTTGGCGGCGCGCGCGATGCGGCCCGGCGCGTCGGCCTGCGTGCCCTGGAAAGTGTTGGAGCCGGATTCGTAGAGGATGCCGATCAGGTTGATCACGATGTCGGCGCCCTGCACGGCGGCCGCGACCGAGGCGTCGTCGTTGATGTTGGTCGCGATCGGGATGATCTGGCCCACCGCGCCGTTCATGCGCAGGAAATTGGCTGTGCTCGGGTGGCGGGTCGCGACCCGGATCACCGTGCCGGTCTTCGCCAGCCGCTTGATCAGGTGGCGGCCGATGAACCCGGACCCGCCGAAAACCGTGGCTACCCGATACCGAAAGGACATCGATTTCTCCAAGCCTGAAATTGCCGGCGCCCCCTCTTCCGGCGCTGGGACCAGCGTCGCGGGGCTGTTGGGCAGTGCTTATAACGAAAGCGGGCGCGCGGAGCCAGCGCCGCGGCACCGGTGCGGCAGCGACGCCGCGCCGCCTCTCCCCGCCCGGGCCGGGAGGGCGTGAAAAAGCATTTGACAGCATGCCGGCCGGGCCATATATCCCGGTTCCACAACGCCCAGGTGGCGGAATTGGTAGACGCGCAGGTTTCAGGTACCTGTGGCAGAAATGTCGTGGAAGTTCGAGTCTTCTCCTGGGCACCAATTCCTCGGTAACGGCCGCTAGATCGCAGGCACCTTATCTCTACAAGGTGCACGTGGATCGAAGCGGCCGTTCCCGCTTCCGGGATGGACTGCAGTGCCCATAGAGCTTTACGACGGCGATCTCCCCGACGATTACGATTTCGGCGCCAGCGTCGCCATCGATACCGAAACCATGGGGTTGAACCCCGTCCGGGACCGCCTGTGCCTGGTCCAGCTCTCGGCCGGCGACGGCAACTGCCACATGGTGCAGTTCCGCCAGGGTCGATATGACGCGCCCAACCTGAAGCGGCTGCTGACCGACCCGGGCGTCACCAAGCTGTTTCACTTCGCCCGGTTTGACATCGCCGTCCTGCAAGCCTACCTGGGAGTCGTGTGCGAGCCGGTCTATTGCACCAAGATCGCTTCCAGGCTGGTGCGCACCTTCACCGATCGCCACGGATTGAAGGACCTATGCAAGGACCTGCTGGGCGTGGAGTTGTCGAAGCAGCAGCAATCCTCGGACTGGGGTGCCGCCGACCTGACGCCCGAACAGCTGAAATACGCGGCATCCGACGTGCTTCACCTGCACGAACTCCGCGGCAGGCTGGACGCCATGCTGGAGCGCGAGGGGCGCACCGGACTGGCGGCCGAATGCTTCCGGTTCCTGCCGACCCGCGCTGCGCTGGATCTCGGCGGCTGGGCGGACCAGGACATCTTCGCCCATTGACCCCTCGCCGGCGGCGGTGCCGCCGGGCCGGAGATGCACAGCATCCAGGCAGGATGTCATCGTCTGCGGCACTTTAGCGAGACCGCGGATTTGACCCGGTTCCGGGCGGTGGGCATACTGTCTTCGCCCAGGCCGGATCGGACCGGGCGCTTTCGCGCCCCTGGGACGAAATTCACCCGACGAGTGCAACCCGACGGGAATTTGCCCGAACAGACTTGGGAGTTAGCCAGCCTTGGACCATTCGACCGACCCCGACAGGACGCTCGCGCAGACGGCGCCGGTCGACGTGTTGCTCGACGGCGACATCGCGGTGGCCGGGCGGGTCCTTCGCCTGGAGGCGGAGGCGCTGATCGACCTCGCGGCGGGCCTTGACGCCAGCTTCGGCCGCGCGGTCGGGCTGCTCGGGCGCATCACGGGCCGCGTCGTGGTCACCGGCATGGGCAAGAGCGGGCATGTGGCGCGCAAGATCGCGGCGACGCTCGCCTCCACCGGGACGCCGGCGCTGTGGGTCCACCCCGGCGAGGCGAGCCACGGCGACCTGGGAATGATCGGGAAGGACGACGCGGTGATCGCGCTGTCCAACTCGGGCGACACGGCCGAGCTGGCGGACATCGTCGCCTATGCCAAGCGATTCCGCATCCCGCTGATCGGCATCACCCGGCGGGCGCACTCGTCGCTGGCCGAGCAGTCCGACGTGGCGCTGATCCTGCCGTCCAGCCCGGAGGCCTGTCCCCTCGGCCTGGCCCCGACCACGTCGACCACCATGATGATGGCGCTCGGCGACGCCCTGGCCGTGGCCCTGCTGGAGCGCCGCGGCTTTTCCGCCGCCGACTTCAAGGTGTTCCATCCCGGGGGCCAGCTCGGCCGGCAGCTGCTGCGCGTCACCGAGCTGATGCACAAGGGGGCGGAACTGCCGCTGGCGCCGATCGACATCCGGGTCTGCGACGCGATCCTGGTGATGACCGCCAAGAGCTTCGGCTGCGTCGGCCTGACCGGCCCCGACGGCCGGCTGGCCGGGATCATCACCGACGGCGACCTGCGGCGCCACATGAACCCCGACCTGCTGGGCCGTCCCGCCGCGTCCGTCATGACCGCCGATCCCAAGACGATCAGGCCGTCGGCGCTGGCCGGGGAGGCATTGGGCATCATGAACGCCATGGCGATCACCAGCCTGTTCGTCACCGACGACGGCCGGCCGGTCGGCATCATCCACATCCATGATTGCCTGCGGGCCGGTGTGGCCTGACGCCATGGTCCATCCCACTCCCGGCAGCCCCGGGGATCCCCGGGGCCGCGATCTCCGGGAAGCCTCCCCCCCGAACCCCCAGACGGACGGGCCCCAGGCGGACCACATGACGGCGCGCATGCGCCGGATCGGCCGGGCCGGCGGCGCCTATTCCTTCTTCGTCAGGTTCATGAAGGTGGTGCTGCCGCTGCTCGCCTTCGGCCTGATCGCCCTGCTGGCGGCGTGGCCCCGCATCCAGGGCGTCGAGCAGTCGGCCCAGCGGCGCGACTCCGGCGAACTCGAGATGATGCGGGCGCTCTATGTCGGAACCGACAGCCAGAACCGGCCGTTCTCGGTGACCGCCGACCGGGCCGTGCAGTCGACCAGCGAGCCCGGCGTGCTCGACCTCGTGCGGCCCCAGGCGGAGCTGACCCTCCAGGACGGCACCTGGGTCGCGCTTAAGGCGGACCGGGGGCGCTACAACGACCAGACCGGCAAGCTCCTGCTGCTCGGCAACGCCAACCTGTTCCACGACAGGGGCTACGAGTTCAAGACGGACGAGGCCCATGTCGACGTCAATGCCGGGAACGCCTGGGGCGACCTGCCGGTGACCGGCCAGGGGCCGTTCGGCGAACTGTTCGCCCAGGGCTTCCGCCTGTTCGACAGCGGCCAGACCATCGTCTTCACGGGTCATGCGCGGCTCAACCTGGCGCCCGGCCTGTCCGGTTCCAGCGCGCTTCCCGGCTCGGGCGCTCCTTCCGCCGAATCTCCGGCCGCACAACCCCCGGTTACCGAACCCCCGGCCGGCGCTTCCCCGGTTACCGGGGCGGGCGACCCGGTCATCCCCGATGCGCCGCCCCGCGTCGCCGAGCGGGCGCCCCAAGAACAGTCCATTCCGGAGCAGGTCGAGCGATGAACACGTGGTTTCGCAAATTGGTCCTTGCTTCGGGAGTCCTCGCTTCGGCGGCATTCCTCGGCATCTTGCCGGCCCTGGCGCAGGGGGTCGGCGGCACCGGCGGGGACGGGCTTCCCATCGCGGTCGACGCCGACCAGGCCATCGAATGGCACCAGGAACAGAAAGCCTATGTCGCGCGCGGCAACGCGGTCGCGAAGCGCGGCGACGTCACCATCGAGGGCGACACGCTGGTGGCCTACTACCGCGACATCCCGTCCGGCGGGACCGAGATCTTCCGGCTGGCGGCCGACGGCAAGGTCCATATCTTCTCGCCGGAGCAGAACGTCTACGGCGACCGCGCCGTCTACGACGTGGACAAGCAGGTCGCGGTCGTCACCGGGTCCGACCTCAAGCTCGTCACCCCGACCGACGTGGTGACCGCCCGGGACAGCCTGGAATACTGGGAGGCGCAGAAGCTCGCCGTCGCCCGCGGCGACGCCGTGGCGGTGCGCGAAGCCAACCGGGTGCGGGCCGACGTCCTGGTCGGGCTGTTCGCCGAGGGGCCCGACGGGACGCTGGAAATGACCCGCATCGACGCCCAGGGGAATGTCGTGATTACGACTCCCACCGATGTGGCGCGGGGCCGGGAGGGCGTCTATAACCTCAAGACCAACATAGCGACCCTGACCGGTGACGTGCGCCTGACCCGGGGTGACAACCACCTGAACGGCCAGACCGCCGAGGTGAACATGAACACGGGAGTGAGCCGCCTGCTCAGCACCGGGAACCGCACCGGCGAACGCGTCCGCGGCCTGTTCGTCCCCGGCCAGCAGCCGGGCGGCGCCCAGCCCGCACCCGCGCCTGCCCAGCCAGGATCCGCCCAACCAGAACCCGGAGGCACCGGCAATTGAGTATCCGGGAGTTCAGGAAGCCGGATCGTTCCGAAATCAGCGCCCCGTCCCCCCGGCCGGCGCTTCGGCCCGACGGCGGGCCGGCACCGCGCCTGGTCGCTGACAACCAAGGGCTTAGGGCGAGCAATCTCGGCAAGCATTACAAGAAGCGGCCGGTGCTGCGCGACGTCAGCGTCACGGTCCAGCGCGGCGAGGCCGTGGGACTGCTGGGGCCGAACGGCGCCGGCAAGACGACCTGCTTCTACATCATCACCGGCCTCATCTCGCCCGATTACGGCACCATCAGCCTGGACGGGCAGGACATCACGACCCTGCCCATGTACCGGCGGGCGCGCCTGGGCATCGGCTACCTGCCGCAGGAAGCGTCGATCTTCCGGGGATTGTCGGTCGAGAACAATATCCGCGCCGTGCTGGAGGTGGTCGAGTCGGACCGGGAAGCGCGCGAAGCCATGCTCGACGAGCTGCTGGCGGAATTCTCGATCTCCCACCTGCGCCGCACGCCGGCCCTGGCGCTGTCCGGCGGCGAACGCCGCCGCGTCGAGATCGCCCGCGCGCTCGCGTCCCAGCCGCATTTCATCCTGCTGGACGAGCCGCTGGCCGGAATCGACCCGATCGCGGTCAACGACATCCGCGAACTGGTGACCCATCTGCGCGACAGGGGTATCGGCGTACTCATAACTGATCACAATGTAAGAGAAACGCTCGATATCGTCGATCGGGCATACATTTTGCACGATGGTATGGTACTGATGGAGGGCGAGCCGTCGGAGATCGTGGCGCACAAGGACGTGCGCAGGGTCTATCTCGGCGAAAGGTTCAGCCTCTAACGACCTTCCTGGTACCATGGCGCTTACACAACGTCTCGATCTCAGACAGACCCAGTCACTCGTCATGACCCCGCAGCTGCAGCAGGCGATCAAGCTGCTGCAGCTCTCCAACATGGAGCTGTCGGATTATGTCGACCGGGAGATCGAGCAGAACCCCCTGCTGGAGCGCGACGAGGCGGAGTTCGGCGGCGGCCAGGCCAACGGCGACGGCACCGGGGCGCAGGGCGGGGCGGGCGAGGGGGCCCGCGAAGGCGGCATCGACCAGGCGGAGCCGGCGCCGGCCGTCAACGGCGCCGACCAGAGGCAGCTCGACACCCACGAATTGACCACGTCGGACCACATGGCCGGCGGGTCGGACGCGCCGCTTGACACCGATTTCGAGAATGTCTGGACCAACGGAAGCGCCGCCGACGGCGGCTTCGACGGGACCGAGGCTTTCGGCGACTGGTCGTCGAAGGGCGGCAGCGGCAGCTTCGAGGACGGCGACTACAATCTCGAGCAGACGCTGAGCGGCGAGACCAGCCTGCGCGACCACCTGATCGGCCAGCTCAACGTCGATATCGCCGATCCGGTGGACCGGCTGATCGGGCTGGCCCTGATCGACATGCTCGATGCCGCCGGCTACGTGACGGGCGACCTGGACGCCCTGGCCGAGCAGCTGAACTGCGAACTCTCCCGGATCGAGGCGGTCCTGCGGCGGGTGCAGCGCTTCGACCCGCCCGGCGTCTTCGCCCGCAGCCTGAAGGAGTGCCTGGAAATCCAGCTGCGCGAGCGCAATCACCTCGATCCGGCGATGCAGGCGATGCTGAACAACCTGGAGCTGCTGGCGGCCCGCAACGTCCCGGCACTGCTCAAGGTCTGCGGCGTCGATGCCGAGGATCTGTCCGACATGGTGGCGGAGATCAGGACGCTGGATCCCAAGCCGGCCCTGCGTTTCGACCACCAGGTGGTGCAGACGGTCACGCCTGACATCCTGATGCGGCTGCAGCCGGGCGGCGGCTGGCTGATCGAGTTGAACACGGAGACTTTGCCGCGGGTGCTGATCAACCAGCGCTACTTCGCCCAGGTCAGCGGCGAAGTCCGCAACAAGGCCGAGAAGGAGTATATTTCCGAGCGGTTCAATTCCGCCAACTGGCTGGTGAAGTCCCTGCACCAGCGGGCCAACACGATCCTGAAGGTCGCGACTGAGATCGTCCGCCAGCAGGACCTGTTCTTCGTCAAGGGCGTGCAGTATCTGCGCCCCTTGATCCTGCGCGACATCGCGGAGGCGATCGGCATGCACGAGTCGACCGTCAGCCGGGTCACGACCAACAAGTTCATGGCGACTCCGCGCGGCGTGTTCGAGTTGAAGTACTTCTTCACGTCCTCGATCAGCGGGGCCGACGGGGAGGCCGCCCACTCGGCCGAGGCGGTGCGATTCCGGATCAAGGCCCTCATCGACGGCGAGCCTCCGGAAGGCATCCTTTCCGACGACCGGATCGTCGAGATTCTCAAATCGGATGGGATCGACATTGCGCGTCGCACGGTGGCAAAGTATCGTGAGGCCATGCGGATCCCGTCATCGGTCCAGCGCCGCCGCGAAAAGTCCATGAGACTGTGAGACTGACCCCGGCGGATCTGCGGTAGAAGGCCGGACTCCGCCAATCCGGGAACGGTTGCAGCCATGAGGCTGTTCGTCAACTTTCGGGAGGCGTCACCTTCGTCACGGCCCAGCAGTGACGTCGCCCTGCATGATCCCATCTACGGGCCCAGAACTCCGGACAACCTACGTCATGCACCTATCCGTCAAAGGCAAACAGCTTGACGTCGGGGACGCACTGCGAACCCACGTCGATGAGAGCCTGACCGCCATCGTCGGCAAGTATTTCGGCCGTCCGATCGAGGCCAACGTGGTCTTCTCGCGCGAGGCCCACCTGTTCAAAGCCGATATTTCGGTGCATGTCGGCCGCAATATCCTGCTGCAGAGCAATGGCGAGGCCAACGAGCCCTATCCCGCCTTCGATACTGCCGCCGACAAGATCGCCAAGCGCCTTCGCCGCTACAAGCGCCGCCTGAAGGACCACCACAAGCATGGCGACACTGTCGAGGGGGCAGACGGCGCCGCAGCATTGGCGCCGCTCCCCGCGAGCCAGTACATCCTGGAAGCGGAGCCCGACGAAGCCCATATCGACGGGTATGACGAAGACACCCATGACGCAGCACCCTCCTCGCCGCAGGACGGCTACGACGGGCATCCCCAACCCGTGGTCATCGCCGAGATGACCACCGCCATCGACACGCTCACGGTCAGCGAGGCCGTCATGCGCATGGACCTGGCCGAACTTCCGGCCCTGATGTTTCGCAACCGCGCCCATGGCGGCCTGAACATGATCTACCGCCGGCACGACGGGAACGTCGGCTGGATCGATCCCAAAGGCACTGAGGGAGCCGACGCCTGACCAGGCGTCGCCATAAAAGCATATGATTGATCTGATCACGCCCCAGAGCATCATCGCCAACCTGCGCGCCGGCAGCAAGAAGCAGGCGTTGCAGGAACTGGCGAAGAAGGCGGCGGAACTGACCGGGCAGCACGAACGCGCGATCTTCGACGTGCTGCTCGAACGGGAAAGGCTCGGCACGACGGGCGTGGGGCATGGCATCGCCATTCCGCACGGCAAGCTTGCCAACCTGGACCGTGTCCATGGCGTCTTCGCCCGGCTCGAAAGGCCGGTCGATTTCGACGCCATCGACGACCAGCCCGTCGACCTGATGTTTCTGCTGCTGGCGCCGGAAGCGGCGGGCGCGGACCACCTCAAGGCCTTGGCCCGGGTGTCCCGCCTGCTGCGCGACGGAACGATGTGCGACAAGCTGCGCGGCTCCGACAGTGCGGAAGCCATCTATGCGCTGCTGACCCAGGGTGAGGCGAGTCACGCCGCCTGAACCGGCGGCGCCATCCCTTGGCAACAAAGACCCGCAGGCCGGCCGCTCCGTTCCCCTGGACCCGGCCGGCCGGCGGGCGACGGCCTAGCCGGTCAGCCCTGCCATTCCGGCAGTTTCCGCTCGAAATAGGCGATCGTCCGCGCCAGGCCTTCCTTCAGCGGGATCGTCGGCTCCCAATCCAGCTTCTCCTTCGCGCGGGAAATGTCCGGCCGACGCTGCGTCGGGTCGTCCTGGGGCAGGGGCTTGAAGACCATCTCGGACTTCGACCCGGTCATCTCGATCACCAGCTCCGCGAGCTGCCGGATGGTGAATTCCCCCGGATTGCCCAGGTTGATCGGTCCGATCACGTCGTCGGGTGCCGCCATCAGGCGGACGAAGCCCTCGATCAGGTCTTCCACGTAGCAGAAGGACCGCGTCTGGCTGCCGTCGCCGTAGAGGGTCACCGGTTCGCCCCGCAGGGCCTGCACGATGAAGTTGGACACCACGCGGCCGTCCTGCGGATGCATGCGCGGCCCGTAGGTGTTGAAGATGCGGGCGACGCGGATGTTCAGCTGGTACTGGCGGTGATAGTCGAAGAACAGCGTCTCGGCGCAGCGCTTCCCCTCGTCATAGCAGGCGCGCGGGCCGATCGGGTTGACGTTGCCCCAGTACGCTTCCGTCTGCGGATGGATCGACGGGTCGCCATAGACTTCGCTGGTCGAGGCCTGGAAGACCTTGGCTTTCACCCTCTTGGCCAGTCCCAGTATGTTGATCGCGCCGTGCACGCTGGTCTTGACGGTCTGGACCGGGTCGAACTGGTAATGGATCGGCGATGCCGGGCACGCCAGGTTATAGATCTCGTCCACTTCCACATAGAGCGGGAAGGTGATGTCGTGGCGGATCACTTCGAAATAGGGATTGTCCAGCAGGTGGACGATGTTCTCGCGCGATCCCGTGAAATAATTGTCGACGCATATGACTTCGCATCCCTCGCCGAGCAGCCGCTCGCACAGGAATGACCCGAGGAACCCGGCGCCACCCGTGACCAGCACCCGTTTTCGTCCATACATTCGGCCTTGCCCCTTTTTTTTGTTCCGGCGCAGTATGCCCGCGCCCCTGCCGACTGGCAATCGGCTGTCCCGGACCGGCCGGGATCGCAGACCCGGGGCGTGACAACCGCGCCGTTTGTGCTATCACTCGCGTCGAGCCGCTCAGTTCTGGAGAAACCGTTGCCAATCCCGTCAATACCGGCGAACGAACCGCTGGTCCTGGCCTTGCCGAAGGGGCGCATCCTGCAGGAGGTCCGGCCCATGCTGGACCGTGTCGGGATCGTGCCGGAGCCGGCTTTCGACGACGAGAACAGCCGCCAGCTCCGGTTCGCCACCAGCCTTCCGCATATCAGCATCATCCGTGTCCGGTCCTTCGACGTCGCCACCTTCGTGGCGTTCGGGGCCGCCCATCTCGGCGTCGCCGGCAACGACGTGCTGATGGAGTTCGACTATCCGGAGATCTATGCCCCGCTCGACCTCGGGATCGGCAAGTGCCGGCTCAGCGTCGCGGAACCCAAGGAGATGGTGGAGGGCGACGATCCGACGCGCTGGAGCCATATCCGCGTGGCGACCAAGTATCCCGAGATCACCCGGCGACATTTCGCCGCGCGCGGCGTCCAGGCCGAATGCATCAAGCTGAACGGCGCGATGGAACTGGCGCCGACGCTGGGCCTGTGCCGCCGGATCGTCGACCTCGTGTCCAGCGGCTCGACCCTGCGCGCCAACGGCCTTGTGGAGATCGAGAGGATCGCCGAGATTACATCGCGCCTGGTCGTCAACCGGGCCGCCTACAAGACCCGGCCGGAGGAGATCGGCGGCTGGATCGACAGTTTCAGGGATGCCGTTGATGCCGCTTGACCTTGACAGCCGCGACCCCGGGTTCGAGGCGGCCTTCGCCGGGCTGCTGGGCGCCAAGCGGGAAACCCAGGAGGATGTCCAGAACGCCGTCGCCGCGATCCTGGCCGACGTCCGGGAGCGCGGCGACGCCGCCGTGCTGGACTACACCGCCCGGTTCGACCGCGTCACGCTGACGGCCGGCACCATGCGAATCGCACCGGAGGAGATCGACGGGGCGGTCGCCTCCATCGATCCCGGCCTGCTCGACAGCCTGAAGACCGCCGCCGCCCGGATCGAGGATTTCCACCGGCGCCAGAAGCCCGAGGCCCTGTCCTACACCGACGAGGCCGGCGTCCGCCTCGGCGCCCGCTGGACGGCGGTGGGTTCGGTCGGCCTCTATGTTCCCGGCGGCACCGCGGCCTATCCCAGCTCGGTCCTGATGAACGCGCTGCCGGCAAAGGTCGCGGGCGTGGAACGGGTCACCATGGTCGTGCCGACGCCTGACGGGAAGCTCAACCCGCTGGTGCTGGCGGCCGCCCGGCTCGCCGGCGTGGACGAGATCTACCGGATCGGCGGCGCCCAGGCGGTCGGCGCGCTGGCCTACGGGACGGAGACCATCCGCCCGGTGGACAAGATCGTCGGACCCGGCAACGCCTTTGTGGCGGCGGCCAAGCGTCAGGTCTTCGGAACCGTCGGAATCGACATGATCGCCGGCCCGTCGGAGATCCTGGTGGTGGCCGACGGCGCCAACGATCCCGCCTGGATCGCCGCCGACCTGCTGTCCCAGGCGGAGCACGATACCAGCGCCCAAGCCATCCTGATCACCGACGACGCCGGTTTCGCCGAAGCCGTCAAGCGGGCGGTGGACGGGCACCTGAAGACGCTGCCGCGCGCCGCCATCGCGGGCGAGAGCTGGCGCGAGCATGGCGCGGTCATCGTGGTTTCGCACCTCGACGAGGCGGTGCCGCTGGTCGACCGCCTGGCGCCCGAGCACCTGGAACTGGCGGTGGCCGACCCGGACGCGCTGGCCGCCCGCGTCCGCAATGCCGGCGCCATTTTCCTCGGCCGGCACACGCCCGAAGCCATCGGCGATTATGTCGCAGGGCCGAACCACGTGCTGCCGACGGCGCGGAGCGCCCGGTTCTCGTCCGGCCTCAACCTGCTCGACTTCATGAAGCGCACGACCCTGGTCGGGTGCGACCCAGGCAGTCTCGGCGCCATCGGACCCGCCGCCGTGGCGCTGGCCGAAGCCGAGGGACTCGGCGCGCACGCGCTTTCCGTGTCGATCCGACTGAATGGAGCCCCCCGGTGACAGACAGCAACCACCGCATCGTTCATGTCGCCCTCGACGAGCGCAGCGTCGTCCGGCGCAGCGCCGAGGTCGAGCACGAACGGGCGGTGGCGATCTTCGACCTGCTCGAGGACAATCTGTTCCGGCCGGAGGAGTGCCCCGACTCCGGCCCCTATCACCTCCATCTCAGCATGGAGGACAACCGCATGCTGTTCGACATCCGGGATACCGCCGACCAGGACCTGAGCAAGGTCCTGCTGCCGCTGACCCCGTTCCGGACCATCGTGCGCGATTACTTCATGATCTGCGACAGCTACTACAAGGCGATCAAGAAAGCCTCGCCGTCCCAGATCGAGGCCATCGACATGGGACGGCGCGGCCTTCACAATGAAGGGTCGGAATTGTTGCGCGAACGGCTCGCCGGCAAGGTCCAGGTGGACCACAACACGGCGCGCCGGCTGTTCACCCTGATCTGCGTCCTGCATATCCGCGGGTGACGGGGGCGGAGCGGACGCACATGGATGACCCGAACAGCGCGTTCGACAGCGCCAACGTCACCAGCGTGCTGTTCGCCTGCACCTACAATGCGATCCGGTCGCCGATGGCCGAAGCGCTGATGAAGCACTTCCATGGCCACCGCATCTATGTGGACTCGGTCGGCGTGCGCGAGGGCGAGCCCGACCCCTTCGTCATCGCCGTGATGGACGAGATCGGCATCGACCTGTCGCGCCACCGCTGCAAGACCTTCGACTTCCTGGAGGACACCTCGTTCGACCTGGTGATCTCCCTGTCGCCGGAGGCGCAGCACCGGGCCGTCGAGATGACCCGGACCATGGCCTGCGACGTCGAGTTCTGGAACACCCTCGACCCCTCGATGATCGACGGCAACCGGGAGACCCGCCTCAGCTTCTACCGCCAGGTCCGCGACACGCTGAGCCGGCAGATCAAGACCCGCTTCCCGATCATCGGCGGCCCGACGGTCTGACAGCAAGGAATCCCCTATGGTACTCGCACTGGTGTTGCACAGCCTGGCCGCCGCGGTCTGGGTCGGCGGCATGTTCTTCGCCTACATGGCCCTGCGGCCGGCGGCAGGCGCGCTTGAGCCGCCCCAGCGGCTGACCCTGTGGCGGGGCACGTTCGACCGCTTCTTCCCCTGGGTCTGGGCGGCGGTGGCGGCCCTGCTGGTCAGCGGCTATGCCATGATCTTCCTGCATTTCGGCGGGTTCTCCGGGGCGGGCCTGCATGTCCATGTCATGCATGGCATCGGGCTGATCATGATGGCCCTGTTCGCCCACCTGTTCTTCGCGCCCTGGCGGCGCCTCAAGGCGGCGGTGGACGCCGCGGACTGGGCCGAAGGCGGGCGCAACCTCGGTCAGATCCGCCGGATCGTCGGCATCAACCTGATCCTGGGGCTGGTGACCGTGGCGGTCGGGTCCAGCGGCCGGTACTGGCCGATGTGATCCTTGCGCCGGCCTTACCCGACAGAAAGGGGTATTTCAATTCTGTTCGGCACACGATCGTGCTAGCATGCAGGACTGAATGCAGCTTGGCGGGCGGCGGATCGACGGCATGGTTGAAGATCATTTCGAAACGGCTCTCGATCGTCCGTCCATCAGGCATGGCGAAGATTATCCCCGCGTATCCAGCTTCGTTGAGGAGAGCTCCTCCGGAAGTGCCGAGCTTGCCCGGAGCGAAGACTCGGTCAAAGCCAAAGTCGACAGTCTTTTGTCGGAGGCTGGCCTGGTCCTGTCCGAACCAACCCAGCTCGAACGAATGGTCATGGCGATCAATCGTCTGGAGGGAACGGAGCAGGATGAGACGAACCGAGGCCTCGCTTTGCTGGTGCAGGAAGGAAAGCTCAGCCACCGTGAGGCTATTCTTCTCGCGGTTGCTCACGCAAAGCAGCGTTGAATCCTCTTCGACATGGCTGGAGTTGAAGACTCTCTCTGTGAAGAGCTTGTCCCTGAAGGCGGTTTGGACCCTTACGTCCAGCAATCGGGTGCCTTACGCAACCGCCTCGGTTTGACCGACCCTGGCGACATCAAGGACGCCGAGGCGGCCGCGGTCCAGTATCGTTCTCGGGAGGCAAAGAACTACCTAAAGGCCCAGACCCGCTTCACGTTCGATGTCTGGAAACAGGTCCACCGCATCCTGTTCCAGGACCTTTACGACTGGGCGGGCGAGCCGCGCTCGATCAACATGGGGCGCGAGGGAAAGATCGTGTTCAACACGGCGGCGGAGATCCCGGGGGAGGCCGCCGCCGTGCTCGATCGGGTCGAGCGGTCGGCCGACTTCGCCGCCGACATGGGCGCCTTCTATGCGGAGATGAATTTCCAGCACCCTTTCCGCGAGGGCAACGGCCGGACATTGAAGCTGCTGTTCTCGGCCATCGCCATTCGCCGCGGCATCCTCCTCGACTGGGGCCGGCTGAACCTGGAAGAGTACACGGGGGCGCTCGCCCATTGGCAGCGAACCCTGGATGCCTCCCGGATCCAGGCGGTGCTCACGGCCTCCGCCCGGCCGGCAGCCCCGGAAGACGCGTTCTGACCGATTTGGCTGACCGGATTGCCCTCATCTCCCGGCGCTTGTTGCCACATCCATAAGCCGTTACGCTTCCTTCCTGAAGCGCCGCCGTCAGAGCGGTCGAAACAGGGAGGAGGGCAGCGCCATGGCATCCGTCGGGATCGCCCAGGTCCGCAAGGCCTATGGGCAGCACGAAGTCATCCACGGAATCGACATCGACATCATGGACGAGGAATTCGTCGTGCTGGTCGGTCCCAGCGGCTGCGGCAAGTCCACGCTGCTGCGCATGGTCGCCGGGCTGGAGCAGATCACCGCGGGCGAGATCGCGATCGGCGGGACCGTGGTCAACCTGGTGCCGCCGAAGGAGCGGGACATCGCCATGGTGTTCCAGAACTACGCGCTCTATCCCCACATGACCGTCTACGACAACATGGCCTTCAGCCTGAAGCTGCGGAAGGCCGACCAGGGCATGGTCGAGAAGCGGGTGCGCGAGGCGGCCGACATCCTGGGGCTGGTCCCCTATCTCGACCGCTATCCGCGCCAACTCAGCGGCGGGCAGCGCCAGCGCGTCGCCATGGGGCGGGCCATCGTGCGCGACCCGCAGGTGTTCCTGTTCGACGAGCCGCTGTCCAACCTGGACGCCAAGCTTCGGGTTCAGATGCGGACCGAGATCAAGGCGCTGCACCAGCGCCTGCGCACCACCTCGATCTACGTCACCCACGACCAGGTGGAGGCCATGACCATGGCCGACCGCATCGTGGTCATGCATGACGGCCACGTCGAGCAGATCGGCACGCCGCTGGAACTGTACGATTTCCCGGCCAACACCTTCGTGGCCGGCTTCATCGGGTCTCCCTCGATGAATTTCTTCGACGGCACTTTCCGCCGGGACGGCCGAAGCGCCTGGGTCGAGACCACCGGAGGAGTCAGGTTCCCGGTGGAGCCGCTTACGCGGGCCGGGGACGGGCAGGCGGTGACCTACGGCATACGCCCCGGCCACCTCACCCTGGTGACCGAACCATCCGGCCCGGGCATCCAGGCCCGGATCCAGGTGATCGAGCCGACCGGCGACGACACCGTGGTATTCTGCCGGATGGCCGAGCAGGAAGCCTGCGCCATGTTCGTCGAGCGCCACGACTTCCGGCCCGGCGACATCATCAGGTTGATGCCGAAGCTGGCCAGCGGCCACGTCTTCGACGCCGCCACCGGGCAGCGTCTCTGACTTCCGGTCAGCCGTTGACGACCGACCCGCCGTTGGGGTGGAGGACCTGGCCGGTCATGTAGGAGGCGTCGTCCGAAGCCAGGAACACGTAGCAGGGTGCCACCTCCTCCGGTTGGCCGGCGCGGCCGAGCGGTACGTTCCCGCCGAACTGCTCGACCTTGTCCTCCGGGAAGGTGGACGGGATCAGCGGTGTCCAGATCGGTCCGGGAGCGACGCCGTTGACCCGGATGTTCTTCTCCGCCAGGGACTGGCTGAGCGAGCGGGTGAAGGCGACGATGGCGCCCTTGGTCGAGGAATAGTCGAGAAGCTGCGGGCTGCCCTTGTACGCCGTGACCGACGTGGTGTTGATGATCGAGGCGCCTTCCTTCAGGTGGGGCAGGGCCGCCTTGGTCAGGAAGAAATAGGCGAAGATGTTGGTCCGGAAGGTCCGCTCGAGCTGTTCGGCGGTGATCTCCTCCAGCGACGACTTGGGGTGTTGCTCGGCCGCGTTGTTGACCAGGATGTCGAGCTTGCCGAGCTGCTCGACCGTGCGGTCGACCGCCTGGCGGCAGAAACCTTCGTCGCCGAGGTCGCCCCGGAGCGTCACGCAGCGCCGTCCCTCGTTCTCGACCAGCTTCTTGGTTTCCTGGGCGTCGTTGTCCTCCGCCAGATAGACGATCGCGACGTCGGCGCCCTCGCGGGCGAACAGGACGGCGGTCGACCGGCCGATACCGCTGTCGCCGCCGGTGATCAGGGCCACCTTGTCCAGGAGCTTGTCGCTGCCCTTGTAGTCGCGCCGGGCGAACTGGGGCCGGGGAGTCATCTCGGTTTCGCGGCCCGGCTGCTGATCCTGATGCTGCGGCGGCTGCTGTTGCTCCGGTGCCATCGGAACTCCTTTTTACGCTGGCTTGCGATAGGGCGGGAACTGCCGTTCCAACAAGCCCGTTTCCGTTTCGTCTCGGACTGGCGGGGTATACTTCCTATGATAATATGCCAGGGTGCCTCCTTTAGGTTTGCTCCGCCTGCCCGGTGCATCCATAAAGTGACTTCAACCTTTTAAAGGATGCACCCGATGCACCTGCTCCGAAGGTCTGAGTTTCAGACAAACTGTTCATGTTCCAAACTGTCCTAGTTGTTGTCTTTTTGCTATGGAGGGCTTCATGAGCCAGCGGCACGAGGTCAAGATCGA
Organism: Skermanella rosea; assembly: GCF_016806835.2. Classification (NCBI taxonomy): domain Bacteria; kingdom Pseudomonadati; phylum Pseudomonadota; class Alphaproteobacteria; order Rhodospirillales; family Azospirillaceae; genus Skermanella; species Skermanella rosea. The sequence goes on from NZ_CP086111.1 coordinate 1,098,913, forward strand.
GCAAGAGCTCCACGGCCTGCTCGACAAGGCGATGGGAACCGCCGACAACGATACCCTCGCCCGTCTGCACGACCTCCTGCTCTACATGAGCGAAGGTGCCGACCTGCTCGATTACAGCTTCGACATTCCTGACGGGTTGGAGCACAAGCCCATCTTCAAGCGCATGCTGCTGAGCCAGCAGCTCCTGAGCGAGACGCCCCTGGGGCGTGCCTGAAATCGTCCGATTCGGACTATCGACGGGTATTGATCGAGGGATGTAACCAAATCTTCACGGCACCGACCCGCCGGCCGCGCTATGTCCCGCGTCGTCTATCCTCAAGCGGCAAGGGGTGAGCCTGGGTGGCGGGTCTGGTTCTCGACGGAGTTACGAAGCGTTTCGGACAGGCGGCGGCGGTCGACACGGTCGGCCTCGCCGTCGCCAACGGTGAGTTCCTGGCCGTGCTCGGCCCTTCGGGGTGCGGCAAGACCACGCTGCTGCGGCTGATCGCCGGGTTCGAGCAGGTCGACGGCGGATCGATCACGATCGGCGACCGCCTGGTATCGGCACCGCGGCTCCACGTCCCGGCCGAACGGCGCCGGGTCGGCATCGTCTTCCAAAGCTACGCCCTGTGGCCGCACCTGACCGTCGCGGGCAATGTCGGCTATCCGCTGACGGTCGCCGGCATCCGGGGGCAAGCTTACGAGGCCCGCGTCGATGCCGCGCTCGACCTGGTCGGCCTCGGCGGGTACGGGGCACGCCGCCCGGCGGAGCTGAGCGGCGGCCAGCGTCAGCGGGTGGCGCTGGCGCGCTGCCTCGTGATGGAGCCTTCGCTCGTCCTGCTGGACGAGCCGCTGGCCAACCTGGATGTCCATCTCCGCGCCTCCATGGAGGACGAGTTCGCCGCCTTCCACGCCAAGACCGGCGCCACCATGGTCTACATCACCCATGACCAGGCCGAGGCGATGGCGCTGGCCGACCGGATCGCCGTGATGGACGGCGGCCGCATCGTCCAGGTGGCGCCGCCGCGCAGCCTCTATGCCGAACCGGCGACCGCGATGGTCGCCGGCTTCATCGGCAAGGGCGCCGTGGTCGAGGTGACCGTGCTGGAGGTCGAGGACGCCAGCGCCCTGGTCCGCATCGGCGATGGCACGGCCCGGCTCCGCTGCCGACCGGGGACCGCCGCCGGGCAGGCGCTCGCCTGCCTGCGCCCGGAAGGACTGGTCCCTGGCGGGGAGGGGCTCGCCGCGACCGTCCGGAGGGCGACCTACAAGGGCGGGGCGACCTCCCTCGAGGTCGTCCCCGACGCCCTGCCGGACGCAAGCCTGCCCCTGCTGATCGGCGACGGGCCGGTGCCGGAACCGGGAACGCCGCTGCGGGTCGCGGTCCGGGACGGCTGGGTGATCCCCGCGGCGCGGTGATCCGCGCCGCTCACGCCTGCCAGGGCAGCACGCCCGGCGGCAGGCGGCGGGCCAGCAGCGATGCGGCCAGCATGATCGCCAGGATGGCGGCGACCGCGATCACCGAGACGGCGGCCGCGAGCACCGTGCTGCCGCTCTCCTCCAGCGAATAGACCACGACCCCCAGGGTCTCCGCCCCCGAGGACCATAGCAGGATCGAGACCGTCAGCTCGTTGAACGAGGTGAGGAACACCAGGATGCCGCCGGCCGCCGCGACCGGGGCCGCCATCGGCACGATCACGGTGCGCAGGCGGTGGACCAGCCCGGCGCCGCACATCTGTGCCGCTTCCTCCATCGCCGGGTCCAGGGTGTGGAAGCCGGCGATCACCGGCCGGAGCGCCAGGGACAGGAAACGGGCCAGATAGGCCACCAGGATGATCCACACCGTGCCGTACAGGGTCACGTCGAGCAGCGGCAGCGGCCGGATGAACACCAGGATCGTCGCGATGCCGAGCACCACGCCGGGCAGGGCATAGGGCAGTTCCGCCAGCAGGTTCAGCACGCGGAGCACCCGGTTCCGGCGCCAGACCACGAAGTAACCCAGCGGGACGGCGACGCAGACCAGCAGCGCCGAGGCTCCCGCCGCCAGCAGGAAGGAGTTGCGGAAGGCCCTGCTGGTGGCGTCGTGGACCAGCAGCACGTGAAGATAGTTGGCCAGGGTCACGGACGCGGCGTCCAGCGGCGCCCCGTAGACGCGGACCAGCGACGTGGTGACCAGTGCCGCCAGGGGCACCACCACGATCATCACGATCACCAGCCAGCACGCCGCCTCGACCGCCGGGCGCAGGGCGCCGAGCCGGTAGTCGAGCGACCGGGCGGGAGATCCGACGGTGCGGAAGTCCCGCCGGGCGAGGAGCCAGCCTTGGAGCGCCACCCCGGCGAAGGCGATCAGGCCGACCAGCACCGACAGCACCGCCACATCGGACAGCACAGCCGGCCCGAACCCGGCCAGCCTCTGGTAGATCAGCGTCGGCAGCACGGTGATCCCCGCCGGGATGCCCAGCAGGGCGGGGATGCCGAAATTCCCGATGGAGGAGACGAAGGCGAGCGCCGTGCCCGCGATCAGCGACGGTGCCGCCAGCGGCAGCACCACGGTCGCCAGCACGCGCCAGCGGCCGGCGCCCGCCGCCTGGGCGGCCTCGACCAGCTCGCGCGGGATCGCCCTCAAGCCGGCCCGCAGGGCGAGGAAGACCAGCGCCGACTGCTCGATACCCATCAGCAGGACGATGCCGCCCCTGCCGTAGAGCGGGTTCGGCGTGCCGGGCGGCGGCGCCATGCCCAGGGTCTTCAGCAGGACGCTCGACGGGCCGAACAGGTGGATCCAGGACAGTGCCGTGATCTGCGGCGGGATCATCAGCGGCAGCATGAAGCAGAACACCAGCGCCGGCTTGCGGCGCAGGTCGGTCAGCCCGACCAGCAGCGCGAAGGCGCCGCCCAGCGCCACCGCCAGCGCGGTCGCCCCCAAGCTGAGGGTGAGGCTGTTGCCGGTCGCCCGCCAGGTCGCGGGCGAGGACAGCACGCGGGCCAGGATCCCGGCCGCCTCGCCGCCGCGCGGGGCCAGAGCCTCGGCGATCAGGCGGACCATCGGCAGCACCGATACGATCCCGACGAGGACCGCCAGCACCGCCAGCATCGCCGCGTCCGGCCGCGTCATTTGGCGGCCGGGCAACTCAAGGCCGGAGTGAAGAGCCATCAGCCGCCGAACAGGTCGGCGAAGGCCATCTTGTTGGCCTGATCCTCGGCCAGCGCCTTGGCGCTGTCGAGCGGCAGCACCTTGATCTCGCTCAGCCGGGGGAAGCCCTTGGGCGGCGCCACGTCGGGGTGCGCCGGCAGGAAGCCCTGGGCCGACGCCAGTTCCTGGCCCTCGCGCGACAGCAGGAAGGAGACGAATTCCTGCGCGGCCTCCGGATTGCGCGCGGTCGACAGGATCGCGACCGGCTCCGACACGGCGCTGACGCCGTCGGTCGGGAAGACGAACTCGACCGGCGCGCCCTTCAGGTTCTCGCGGATCGGAAGATAGTCGATCAGCACGCCGTACAGCTTCTCGCCGCCGGCCACGGCCGTCATCACGCCGCCGTTGCCCCGGACCGCGACCGCGCCGTTGGCCTGAAGCTTCTCGAAGTAATCCATGCCCAGGCCGGGCGCCTCCTTCAACGTCGCCATGTGGATCGCCGCGGCGCCGGAATAGAGCGGGCTCGGCATGCTGACGAGGTTCTTGGCCTCGGGCTTGAGCAGGTCGGCCCACGAGGTCGGCTTCATCTTGGCGTTCTTGTTGTAGGCGATGCCGGTGGTGATCAGCTTGGTGCCGAAATAGGTCAGGCCGGGATCGTACAGGCCCGCCTGGTAGTCGCCGACCGGCGCCTTCTCGAACCGGGCCAGCCGGCCGTCCTGCTTCAGGCTTTCCATGGTGACCGCGTCGGCGATCAGCAGCACGTCCGGCTGCGGCGACCCGGCCTGGAACTCGGCGCGCAGGCGGTTCATCAGGTCTGTGGTGCCGCTCCGGGTCCATTCGACCTCGACACCGGGATGCAGCTTCTTGAACTCGTCCACGGTCTGCTGGGCGTCCGCCTCGAGCTGCGAGGTGTACAGCACCAGCTTGCCGGACGCGGCGGAGGCCGCCGGTGCCCAGAATGCGGCGGCGACCGCGCCGAGCAGGCCGGCCGCGGCGCCGAGATACGTCTTCATGCCCTGTCTCCAACCTTCGTCTTTATTGCACTAGAAAGGCTTGAGACGGGACCATGGCCCAGATGGATGACGCCGCGGCGTCGTTTTCGTGAAGGATCGGTTACACGTCCGCGGCCCGGACGAGCCCGGTCAGGACGTCGGGATGTGCCTCATGGCCTGGCGCGCCCACAGGTTTTCCGCTTCGTCCAGCAGGTTCGCCGCGTCGTGCAGCAGGCTGTGGGTGCGCAGGATGTCGGCCTCGTGCCGCATGATCAGCTGGTCGATCCGCTCGGCGAGATCCGCTCCGGGAGTCGCCATCGAGACGCGCAGGCCGTGCATCCGGACGAAGCCGCGGGCGATCCGGTCGCTTTCCGCCTTGAGCAGGTCCAGCCGGTCGCGCAGCTCACCCAATCGGTCGCGGTGGATCGACTGTGCTTCGGATTCAGGTTCCAGGGTGAAGGTATCGGGTGCCATGATGCCGGTCTCGCGTAAAAAGCGGGGCGGGGGAGAACGGCGACACCTTGCCAGTTATGGTTAAAATCAATCTTAAGGCGTACCGTGGAGCCCTGTGACATTATTGGGGCACGCCGCGGGGCGATCCGGGCGCAGCTCCCGATCGAGGACTGCGCCCGGATCGCCGGGCCGCCTTACTTGGCGGCTTCGTTCAGGTAGGCGATCAGGTTCTTCAGGTCGTCTTCCTTCTTGATGCCGGCGAAGGCCATCTTGTTGCCGGCGATGAAGCCCTTGGGATCGGCCAGGTACTTGGCGAGGTTCTCGTCGTTCCAGGTGAGATTGGCGTTCTTCATCGCCGGGGAGTAGGCGAAGCCCTCCACGGTGCCCGACTGGCGGCCGATCAGGCCGTGCAGGGACGGGCCGACGCCCTTCTTGCCCGCTTCGAGGCTGTGGCAGGCCTTGCAGGCCCGGAAGACCTTCTCGCCGTCGGCAGCACTCTGGGCCGACGCGGCGGACACACCCGCCATCAGGGCGAGGCCGGCCGCCAGGCCGAACAACACTTGCTTCTTCATTCCGTGATTCCTCGTGGATTATGACCAGCTTTGGCCGGCACTCTGGAGAGTGCCGGCAATCTACACGAATGATCCATAAATCCGAGCGGCCAATCAGCCGCAGGCGGCGACCGCCCGCTTGGCCATGACCTTGACGAGGCTGGCCCGGTACTCGGCGCTTGCATGAATGTCGGCGTTCAGCCCGTCGGGATCGACCGTCAGCCCGTCCAGCGCCGCCGGGTCGAGGCCGCCGGCCAGGGCCTGCTCGGCCTCGGTCCAGCGGTACACGGACGGGGCGGCGCCGGTGACCGCCACCCGGACCCCTCCGCCGGTCTCGGCGACGAACACGCCGACCGTGGCGTAGCGGCTGGCCGGGTTGGGGAACTTGACGTAGGCCGCCTTGCCCGGCTTCGGGAAGGACACCGCCGTCACGATCTCGTTCGGCTCCAGCGCCGTCTCGAACATGCCGGTGAAGAAGTCCTCCGCCGCGAGGGTCCGCGTCGTGGTGCGGACGGTGGCGCCCAGCCCGACCAGGGCGGCGGGATAGTCGGCCGAGGGGTCGTTGTTGCAGATCGACCCGCCGAGGGTGCCGCGGTTGCGCACCTGGGCGTCGCCGATCCCCTCCGCCAGCTTCGCCAGCGCCGGAATCAGGCGCTTGACCACGGCGCTGGCCGCCACCTCGGCGTGCGGCGTGGTGGCGCCGATCACCAGGGCGTCGCCGTCCTCCCGGATGCCGCGCAGCTCGGCAACGGCCCCCAGGTCGACCACGTCGCTCGGCTGGGCCAGACGCTGCTTCAGCGTCGGGATCAGGGTCTGGCCGCCGGCCAGGATCTTGGCGTCCTCGTTGCCGGAAGCGAGCTGGGCGGCTTCGGCCAGCGTCGCCGGGCGGTGATACTCGAATGCGTACATGGCTCTTTTCCTTCCCGATCGCTTATTCGGCCGCCAGCGGAACGGAAGCGCCCTGGATGGCGCGCCAGACCCGCTCCGGCGTCGCCGGCATGTCGATATGCGAAATCCCCAGGTCCGCCAGCGCGTCCACCACGGCGTTCATGACCGTGGCGCTGCCGCCGATCGCTCCCGCCTCGCCGCAGCCCTTGACGCCGAGCGGGTTGTGGGTGCAGGGCGCCTCCTCGTGGTACTGCACGGTGAAGCTCGGCACGTCGTCCGCCCGCGGCATGCAGTAATCCATGTAGGAGCCGGTCAGCAGCTGGCCGGTGTCCGGGTCATAGACGCAGTTCTCCAGCAGGGCCTGCCCGATGCCCTGGACGATGCCGCCATGGACCTGGCCCTCGACCACCATCGGGTTGATCACCCGGCCGAAATCGTCCACCGCCACGAACTTCTCGATCCTGACGACGCCGGTCTCCGGGTCGATCTCGACCTCGGCGATCTGGGTGCCGTTGGGATAGGTGAAGTTCTTGGGGTCGTAGAAGGCCTGCTCGTCCAGCCCGGGCTCCAGCTCGTCGAGCGGGAAATTGTGCGGCACATAGGCCGACAGCGCCACGTCGCCGATGCCCAGGCTCCGGTCGGTGCCGGCCACGGTGAAGCGGCCCTTGTCGAAGACGATATCGGTCTCCGCCGCCTCCAGCATGTGCGCCGCGATCTTCTTCGCCTTGTTGACCACCTTGTCCATCGCCTTGACGATGGCCGAGCCGCCGACCGCCAGCGAGCGCGAGCCGTAGGTGCCCATGCCGAACGGCACCTTGGAGGTGTCGCCGTGGACGATCTCGACGTTCTCGATCGGGATGCCGAAGCGGTCGGACACGAGCTGCGCGAAGGTCGTCTCGTGGCTCTGGCCGTGGCTGTGGGAGCCGGTGAAGACGGTCACCGATCCGGTGGGGTGGAACCGCACCTCGCCGGATTCATACAGCCCCGCGCGGGCTCCCAGGGCGCCCGCCACGTTGCTTGGCGCGATGCCGCAGGCCTCGATGTAGCTGGCGAGGCCGATGCCCCGCAGCTTGCCGCGGGCCTTCGACTCCGCCTTGCGGGCCGGGAAGCCCTTGTAGTCGATCAGCTCCAGCGCCTGGTCCAGGTTCTTCTCGAACAGCCCGCAGTCGTATTGGAGGGCCACCGGCGTGTCGTACGGCATGGCCGTCGGCGGGATGAAGTTGCGCCGCCGCAGCTCGGTCTTGTCGATGCCCATCTCGCGTGCCGCGTTCTCGACGATGCGCTCGACCAGATAGCAGGCTTCCGGCCGGCCGGCGCCGCGATAGGCGTCCACCGGCACGGTGTGGGTGAAGACCGCCTTGACCTCGGCATAGATCGCCGGGGTGGAGTACTGCCCGGCCAGCAGGGTCGCGTACAGGTAGGTCGGGATCGACGGCGCGAAGGTGGAAAGATAAGCCCCCATGTTCGCCAGGGTGTGGACCCGCAGCCCCAGGAACTTGCCGTCCGCGTCCAGCGCCAGCTCGGCGTGGGTGACGTGGTCGCGGCCGTGGGCGTCGGACACGAAGCTCTCCGACCGCTCGGCCACCCACTTGATCGGCCGCCCGATCTTCCGCGACGCCCAGGTGACGATCGCCTCCTCGGCATAGTGGTAGATCTTGGAGCCGAAGCCGCCGCCGACGTCCGGGGCGATGACCCGCAGCTTGTGCTCGGGGATGCCCAGCACGAAGGCGCCCATCAGCAGGCGGATGACATGAGGGTTCTGGCTGGTCGTCCACAGGGTATAGTCGCCGGTGGCGCGGTCGTACTCGCCGATCGCGGCCCGCGGCTCCATCGCGTTGGGCACCAGCCGGTTGTTGATCAGGTCCAGCTTGGTGACATGGGCGGCCTTGGCGAAGGCGGCGTCGGTCGCGGCCTTGTCGCCCAGGTGCCAGTCGTAGCAGATGTTGCCGGCGGCCTGCTCGTGGACCAGCGGGGCGCCGTCCTTGAGCGCCGCGGTCGAGGTGGTGACGGCGGGAAGCTCGTCATAGTCCACCATGATCAGCTCGGCGGCGTCCTTGGCCTGGTCCCGGTTCTCGGCGATGACCACCGCGACCTGGTCGCCGACATGGACGACGCGGTCCAGCACCAGCGGCGGATGCGGCGGCTCGACCATCGGGCTGCCGTCCTTGGAATGGATCAGCCAGCCGCAGGGCAGGCCGTTGACCTTGTCGGCCGCGATGTCCTGCCCGGTGAAGACCGCGACGACGCCGGGTGCCGCCAGCGCCGCCGAAATGTCGATGCCCTTGATCCGCGCGTGGGCGTAGGGCGAGCGCAGGATATAGGCGTGGGTCTGGTTCGGCCGGTTGATGTCGTCGGTATAGGTGCCCTGGCCGGTCAGGAAGCGGAAGTCCTCGCGGCGCCTGACGGAGGCGCCGATGCCGGTGACGTTGCCGGTGGCGGGAGAGTTCGACATGGTTGCTGCCCCTTCCTCATTCCGCTGCCCGGGGAACGTCGGCGCGCATCGCCTCCGCCCCCGCCAGCACGGCCTTGACGATGTTGTGGTATCCGGTGCAGCGGCAGATGTTGCCCTCCAGCCCCTCGCGGACGGTCGTCTCGTCCAGCTGCCCGTGGGTCTGCGCCAGGTCCACGGCGCTCATCACCATGCCGGGCGTACAGAAGCCGCACTGCAGGCCGTGGTGCTCGCGGAAGGCCGCCTGCATCGGGTGCAGCGTGCCGTCGGCCGCCGCCAGACCCTCGATCGTGGTTACTTCCGCGCCCTCGGCCTGGACCGCCAGCATGGTGCAGCTCTTGACCGAGCGGCCGTCCACATGGACGACGCAGGCGCCGCACTGGCTGGTGTCGCAGCCGACATGGGTGCCGGTCAGTCCGAGATGGTCGCGCAGCAGCTGCACCAGCAGCGTGCGTCCCTCTACCTCGCGCGTCACGGGCTTGCCGTTGACGCTCAGTGTTACCTTAGTGGGCATTTCTGAGCCTTTCCTCGCTAGGTTTTTTTATTGCCAAGGCTTTTTATTGATTGGGATTCGGACGGACCGAACCTGGCCGGTCAGCTGCCGGCGATGGTATAGAGGATGACGGTGAAAGCGATCACGGCAAGGGCCACCATTCCGACCAAGCGGAGATCGACCGGTTCCTCCCCGGTTGCCTGGGACTCCGCCGCCGGACCGGCCGCCGTGAAAGCGGCGATGGCGGCCGGCTGGGCAGCCATCTGGCCGCCCGGAACCGCGGCCGGCGCCGGCGCGGGGGCCGACTCGGGCCGTTCCCCGGAAGCGGCATCCGGCGCTCCGGCGTCCTGCGGCCCTCCCACCACCTCGCTGAACTTGGCGAAGAAATCGTCGGCCATCTTGCGCGCCGTCCCGTCGATCAGGCGGGAGCCGATCTGGGCCAGCTTGCCGCCGACCTGGGCATGGGCGGTGTATTCCAGGACCGTGGCGCCGTCGCCGTCCGGCATCAGCTTGACGGCGGCGCCGCCCTTGCCGAAGCCGGCGGCCCCGCCGGTCCCTTCGCCGCTGATCGTGTAGCCGTTGGGCGGGTCGATGTCGCTGAGCGTGACCTTCCCGGCGAACTTGGCCTTCACCGGCCCCACCTTGGCGGTGACCTTGGCCGTCATCTCGGTGTCGGACTGCTTCTCGATCTCTTCGCAGCCGGGGATGCATTGCTTCAGGATGGCCGGATCGTTCAGCGCGGCCCAGACCTCTTCGCGCGGCGCCGTGACCCGGTAGCTGCCGGACATGTCCATGGAATGGTTCCTCCCGGTCCCGATTTTTCTTGGATGCAGACTAATTGTCGCAGGAGAGTGCGGCACATTAGACTTTCGATCAAGAGCTTGGCGCCGGGGGCCGGGAGGAACAGGTCAATCCCGCAGGTCGAAGCGCAGGGTGTAATTGTCCAGCGTCCCGGGCAGCGGCGCGCCGGGGGCAATCCTCCCCGGCTCCTTCAGGGCGACCTGCCGGCCGTCCAGCAGGGCCGCCAGCATCGCGCCGCCGAGCATGGGAACCAAGTCGCGCGCGGGGCAGATGGCCGGACCGCCGCTGAACGGGATCAGCGGCCAGCCTCCCTGCCGCACGCCCTCCGTCCACAGGTCGGGGGAGAAGCGGTGGGCGTAGGGCAGGTTCTCGTCGTCGCGGTGGAAGAAGGGGGCGAAGATGAAGACGCTCGTGTTCTTCGGCATGGTGCCGGTGTTCCACCGCGTCTCGCGGGTGGTTTCCCGCAGCACGGCCGGCGTGGTCGGCCAGAGCCGCAGCGACTCGAGGATGCAGGCCCGCAGGAACGGCAGGTCCCGGCGCCCCTCGGTTCCTGCATCCCCGATCTCCCGCCGCGCCCGGCCGGCCTGCTCGGGATGGGAGGCCAGCAGCGCCAGCGCCCTGAAGGTCGCCATTCCTCCGGGATCGAAGGCGAAGAACCAGTGCGCCACCTGGTGCGCCGGCGCGGTGTCCGCCGTCCGGGGCGTGGCGGCGATGACCGCGGCAAGGCTGCCCGGTTCGGCCCGCGCCAGATGCGCCTCCAGCCGCTCGTAGAAGCGGTCGCGCAGCCCTTTGCGCTGGGGCCGCAGGAACGCCCAGTTGCCCGCCGCGCGCAGCCGGGCCAGCATGTCGGTCAGGTCCTCGTCGTCCCGCGCCGCGTCGCCCAGCACCACCCGCCGGACCATGTTGTGCCACGACGCGGTGAAATCGTCCCAGGCCAGCTCGCCGCGGGAGTGCGCCGTCTTCAGCAGATCCTCCGCCTCCTCTCCCACGACCGCGACGAACCGCTCGCCCATCCGATGGACCGGGCAGCCGCTGTCCAGCACCTGCTCGTTGAACCGTCGGCGGTCAGCCCGCTTCGGCCCGTGGGAGATCAGCGAGGCATGCGGCTCCAGGTGCGCCAGTGCCGCCCGTTTCTCCGCGCTGGCCGGGGAGAAAGGCTCCGGCGCGTTGTCGAGCACGGTATGCACGTCCTCCGGCGACAGGATGATCGCCTGGTGGCGGCCCGGGATCGCCAGCATCAGCGGCCCAGGCCCGTACTTGGCCCGCAGCCGCTGCATGCGCCGGACGGCCCGCCCGTCCAGCCCCAGCCGTTCCGCCAGCCCGACCACCTTCGGCCTCCGGATGATGACGCCCTTGGAGATCGTCGGAAGGACGATTTCCGCGACGGCGGCCATGGTGTCCCGCAGGCTTGCCCTCGGCAGCGGCCCCGGCTCGGCGATATCGGCGGACATGGATTTCCCTCGTGCTGTGCCCTGCTTTTCCAACCCTCCTTTATGCCTCGGGGCGGGGCATCGTTCCGTGGGCGCGGGGAAATCCTCCGGCCGCCCTCACGGGCATCCGCTTCTCACCGCGTCGCGGATGCGCTGCCGTTCGATGCCGAGGTCGCGCAGCATCGCGTCGTCCATCGCCGAGAGGTGCTGCTCCAATCTGCGGTTGGCCCGCTCCCGGATCAGGCGCCGGACGGCGGCCCGCATCCTCCGGAACAGGTGAGCCGGAAACCGCCCGGCGGCCGGCATCGTGATCTGCTGCAAGGCGAACATGATAGGTCCCTCCGGTTTTATTTGACGTTCATTAACCATGAGCTGGCGGATCATGGGCGGAGAGCGGGCCGGCGACTGTGAAGCCGTTTACACGCCGTCGTATTTTCCGTTTTTTCTGCCGGCGTTCCGGTCCGGACCCGATGCTTAGACTTTGGTCTAACGCCGAACCCTGGGCAGCGCCCTTGGCAGAACCGTTCCCCGGGGGGTAATTTTATGCCTGCAGGGGCGGCGCAGGCGGGGAGATCCCTTGGATCGCCTCCGCCGACCGCCCGCAGCCAGGGGAAAGGCGGAGAAGTTCAAATGGCCAAGGGGCCTCGCACCGGCCGCGTCGGCGGTCGGACGTCGCGCGTGCCGGCTCACAAGCACCTGGACAGTCTGGTGAAGGCGGCGCCTCTGCCGCCGCCCGCCGAGGAGGAGGTGCCTGTCCAGCCCACCGGAGCCCTGGGCCGGGCCGCCATCGACGCGCGGTCCCCCCGCCTGCGCCGGGGCATGAGCCACGCCCTCGATCCCCGCCAGGCCGCCCGCGACCTGTACGACGCCGTCGCCCAGCCCGACATGGCCTTCGTCCTGGTATTCTGCTCGCCCCAGTACGATCTGGAAGCGCTCGGCCCCGCGCTGGCCGAGCTGTTCGAAGACACGCTGGTGATCGGCTGCACCACGGCGGGCGAGATCACGCCGGTCGGCTACATGACCGGCTCGATCACCGGGGTCAGCTTCCCGGGCAGCGACTTCTCCGCCGTGGCCGAGCGGATCGACGACCTGGAAGGGTTCGAGATCGCCCACGCCCATGCCCTGGTGCGCAGCCTGTCGGCCCGCCGGGACGCCGCCCTCGACGCCGCCGCCCTCGACGCCACCCTCGACGGCCGCGAGCCCGTCGCCGGCAAGAGCTTCGCCCTCCTGCTGATCGACGGGCTGTCCGTGCGGGAGGAACTGGTGGTCAGCTCGATCTACTCGGCGCTCGGCGACATCCCGCTGTTCGGCGGCTCGGCCGGGGACGACCTCCGGTTCACCCGGACCTGGATCCTCCACGACGGCGAATTCCGCAGCAATGCCGCCGTCCTGGTGCTGGTCGACACGGTGCGCCGCTTCACCGTGTTCCGGACCGAGCATTTCGTCAGCTCCGACCGCAAGATGGTGGTGACCGAGGCCGATCCGGCCCGCCGCATCGTGACGGAGATCAATGCCGAGCCGGCCGGGCGGGAATATGCCCGGATGGTCGGGCTGGAGGGCGAGCCGCTGACCCCGATGATCTTCGCGGCCTACCCCGTGGTCGTGCGGGTCGGCGGCGAATACCATGTGCGGTCGATCCAGAAGGTCAATGACGACGAGAGCCTCACCTTCTTCTGCGCCATCGACGAGGGCATCGTGCTGACCGTCGCGGAGGGCGTGGACCTCGTCCAGAACCTGGAGAGCCTGTTCAGCCGGCTGCACGAGGATGTCGGCGAGCCGGAGCTGATCCTGGGCTGCGACTGCATCCTGCGCAGCCTGGAGATGGAGCAGAAGCAGATCAAGCACCTGGTTTCCAAGGTGCTCGCCCGAAACAACGTGATCGGGTTCTGCACCTACGGAGAGCAGTTCAACGCGATGCATGTCAACCAGACCTTCACCGGCGTCGCCATAGGTGCGCGATGCGAGTCCTGACCCTTGCATCCCCGGCGCCCGAGCCGGGGCAGACGCCGGAACAGCAGCGCATCGCCGAGCTGGAGCGCGAGAACCGGAAGCTGCACCGCATCAACAAGGTCCTGATGGACCGGGTCGAGCGCAGCATGGACTTCCAGGGCAGCGCCTTCTCGCTGTTCCAGACCGCCATCGTGTTGGAGACCAAGGTCCGCGAGCGCACGATCGAGCTGGAGCAGACGCTCCGCGAGCTGGAGCGCTCCAACCGCGACCTCGCCCGCGCCAAGGAGATGGCGGAGACGGTGCAGGCCCGGCTGGCCGAGGCGATCGAGTCCGTCAACGAGGGCTTCGCCCTGTTCGACGGCGACGACCGGCTGGTCATGTGCAACGGCAAGTACCTGGCCTTCTGGCCGGCCTTCGAGGACCGGATCCGGCCCGGCATCGCCTTCGACGAGATCGCCCGCCTGGCGGTGGAGACCAGGTCGGTGCAGGACGTCCGGGACGGCGGCCAGGGCTGGTTCCACCAGCGCATGGTCCAGCACCGCAACCCCCAGGGCCCCTATGTCCACGCGCTGGCCGACGGCCGCTGGATGCAGGTCAACGAGCGGCGGACCCGGGACGGCGGCGTGGTCGGCGTCTATACCGACATCACCGACCTGAAGCGCGACGAGACCCGCCGACGGGAGCAGGAGCTGGCGGAGAAGACGGTGCTGCTCCAGGCCACCCTGGACAACATCGCCCAGGGCGTCGCGGTCTATGACAAGGACCTGAAGCTGGTCGCCTGGAACGACAATTTCGCCCATCTGCTCGACCTGCCGCCCGACGTGGTGCGGCACGGCGCGACATACCAGGACTTCGTCCGGCACAATACCCGCCTCGGCTGGGCGGGGCTCAGCGGCATGGCGATGTCCTACCAGGATCTGGCGGAACGCCCCCTGGCGCTGGAGGAGGAGTGGCAGGGCAGGGTGCTCGACATCCGGCGCACGGTCATGCCGGGCGGCGGCTTCGTCAACACCTACACCGATATCACCGCGCGCAAGCGGAACGAGGAGGCCCTGCGCGACAGCGAGCGGCGCATCCGCACCATCACCGACGCGATGCCGGCCCTGATCGCCTATGTGGACAGCGACCAGCGCTTCCGCTTCGTCAACAAGCCCTACGAGGACTGGTTCAACCGCCCGCGGGAGGAGATCGACGGCCAGCCCATGTGGGTGGCGCTGGGCCGCCAGCATTACGAGCAGCGCCGGCCCAACGTGCTGGCGGCGCTCGCCGGCCAGGAAGTCACCTTCGAGATGGAGCTTCCGGCCGAGAACGGCGCGGTCCGCTACGCGCTGGCGACATATATCCCCCATTTCGGCGAGAACGGCGAAGTCGTGGGCTATTTCGCCCTGATCCAGGACATCACCGAGCGCCGGATGGTCGCCGAGGCGCTGAAGGAATCCAAGGAAAGCCTGGAGCGCCGGGTGGACGAGCGCACCGCCGCCCTGATGGCGCTGAACGGCAAGCTCCACCAGGAGATCGCCGAGCGCAAGCAGATCGAGGAGGCGCTGCGGGTCGCCAAGGCCGACGCGGAGCAGGCCAACCTGTCCAAGACCAAGTTCCTGGCGGCGGCCAGCCACGACCTGCTGCAACCCCTGAACGCCGCCCGCCTGTTCGTCTCGGCGCTCAGCGACCTGGAGCAGACGCCCCAGAACGCCTCGCTGATCGACAATACCGACGTGGCCCTGGCGGCGGTCGAGGACCTGTTGGGAGCCCTGCTCGACATCAGCAAGCTGGACGCCGGCGTCGTCCAGGCGGAACCCGGCGCCTTCCCGATCGAATCCCTGCTGGGCGCCATGGCGACCGAGTACGCGGCCCAGGCGAAGGAGCGGAACCTTGAGTTCCGCGTCGTGTCGAGCAGCGCCGTGGTCCACAGCGACATCCGGCTGCTCCGCCGCATCCTCCAGAACTTCCTCAGCAACGCCATGCGCTACACCCGCACCGGCCGCGTGCTTCTGGGCTGCCGGCAGGCCGCGGGCCGCCTGCGCATAGAGGTCTGGGACACCGGTCCCGGCATCCCCGAGGACAAGCTGGCCGAGATCTTCGAGGAGTTCCGCCGCCTGGGCAACGACCAGAACGCCCGCGACCGCGGCATGGGCCTGGGGCTCGCGATCGTCGAGCGCGTCGCCCGCATGCTCGACCACCGCGTCGGCGTCCGTTCCGTCCCCGGCCGGGGGTCGGTCTTCTCCGTGACCGTGCCGCTCGGCGAGCGCGGCCGCACCGCTCGCCCGCCCCAGCCGGCTCCCGCCGCCGTCGCGAACCGGCTCGCCGGCTCCCTGGTGCTGGTGATCGACAACGAGCGCAGCATCCTGTCTGGCATGACAGCCCTGCTGGAAGGCTGGCGCTGCACGGTCGTGACCGCCACGACGGGGTGCGAGGCCATCGGCGTCCTGGACGGGATGGAACGCGCGCCCGACATCGCCATCGCCGACTACCACCTGGAGGACGGCGCCACCGGCGTCGCCGAACTCCAGCGCGTCGCCCGCCACTGCGGCGCCCCCATCCCCAGCCTGATCATCACCGCCAACCGCCTGCCCGAGGTCCAGGAGGAAGTCAACGCCAGCGGCTTCCAGCTATTGAACAAGCCGGTGAAGCCCGCGCAGCTGCGGTCCCTGATGACGAGCATGCTGAGCTGAGGGGGAGAGCGGAACCGTCCCGGCCCGGCCGCGAAGCCACTCCCGCCGGACCGGGGAAATAAAAGCGGCGCCCGTGTGCCCGACCGGATCAGCCACCGTTCGGTCCGGCTCGCTGTAGGTCGGCCTCGGCCGAAGGCCGACGCCGACGCCGGAGCGTCGATGCCCCCTAAGATATAACAAGTCGTGGGGGCTGGACCGACCGTCCCGGGACCATGACATGTCTTTTTCTCATCTGGACAGGAAGGGCTCTCCTGGAGCGTACGCACGCGGATACGTTGCGTCGATCATCGTCAATCACCTGTCCGGAGTCCAGAAGGGCAGGTCAACGCCAACGGCTTTCAACTCCTCGACAAGCCGGTGAAGCCGGTACAGCTGCGGTCTCTACCGGTCCGCCCTGAGTTCAGAACAATATATTCGAGGTGCGAGGCGATTCACTCGTCGCCGACCGACAGCGACTGTTTGAATGCCATCCGCTGGCAGGCGAAGATTTCAGGAGTATCGATCGTAGAAAAGAGCACCTATTCATCCGCATCACGCGTCATGTCGTTCAATGCCTGTTCCGAATAATTGTGATACTTCGCTTTGACCAGATGCGGTACGGCATTGATCATGCCGCGGATGTCCGGGGTGTTACGGTGGGTGACCTGTTGATGTATCTTGCGCAATCCCAACCCTTCCACCGATGCCCGCTGCTCGCGGGTCGCATTGTTGGTGCTTTTGACTTGGATGACGGTGACCAAAGGGGCTTGCTCGATCGCTCCCTTCTCGATCATTTTCGCGACGGACTCGACCGCCTTGCGGAAATTCAGGTCCTCGCTTTTCTTCGCATTGCGCAGAATATTGTCCAACCGATCCTGGACCGTAAGTGGATCGACCTTGTACGCGACCGGTTCGGGGGCGCGCTTCGTCCGTAATTCGATAACGTTCGATCCAACAGTCAGTCGTGCGCAGTCGATCGTTCCTCCGTCCTCAAGCAGGTCTGGCGGAAGGGTGGAAATCCAGTCATCCAGTGATTCCACCAGCGGCTGGATCTCGGATTCGTCCGGCTTCGCAGGTTTCCGATGGTCGGAAAGTTTGGTCATGATCATCACTCCCGCGCATCATCCGGAAATATGACTTAGAATTGGGGAGGAAGTGTGATAAAATCGGAGATTGTGGCCGGCAAGGCAGTCTCTCAAGTTCATGGCGCGGGATTCCGCACAGGGCGGTACGACGCTGGATGAATGTCATGAGAGGCGCCAGATATATGACATTCGGCATTAATGCAAGGCAAATATGGTGGTTTCGGGTATAAGCAAAGCGATGGCCGGAGGTGTCCTGGCCGGTGTTCCGGCTGAAGCGATTGATCACCCCGTTTCAGGCGCTGCGATGCGTTTTGGCTTTTGGTTTCAACTTGCCGGGATCGCCCGGAGCGACGGCGATACCGACAGTCAAGTACAGGTCGAGATCAAAGGCCCTATGCCAACGACCGGATAGCCAACCGCCATAATGGCGGTGCCGTCTTTCGGGCCGGTCACTCCGTCTCATCATCCGGCATCATCCCCGTCCGCAAATACTCGTAGGCCCGCCACCGCTCGTCATGGGGCATGCGGGCGCGGCGCAGCGGTTCGGCTTCGACGAACAGCATGCGGCGGCGGAAGGCCAGGGGGCTTTCGACCAGCAGGATCGGCTTCTCGGCCTCCACGCCTTCGGGAAACCAGAAGCGGCGGAGAAACCGGCGGGGATCGTCGGACCATTCGGGTGGATCGCCCAGCTTCCAGCGGCGGGCCAGGTGCTCGCCGACGGCGCCGACATAGGCGTCGATGATATCGTCGCCGACGAACTCGGGAGCCTCCTCGATGCGGGCGCGGCGGCCGGACGGCTCGCGGTCCAGGTAGAATTCATCCAGGAATTCGCCGAGAGCCACGCCGAACTTCTGCTGCCCGGCGCTATGTCGTCGGATCGCCTCGGCCAGCGTTCCAGGTCGGAGCTTCAGGTTCGCCGGCACTTCCATATCCTCGGACGATGTCGTCGATCTTGGCGGCGATCCGCGCATTGATTCCAGGCACCGCAGGATAGCAGAGCCTGATCAGGCCGGCCAACTGATCCGGGGTCTTCAGTCCGGTCAGCCGCATCAGCAGATACAGGTCCCTGCGGTCCCGCGCCATCCCGTCCGGGTCGTCGCGCCGGTTCGCCAGCAGTTTCATCGCCAGCATGTATTCCGGTGTCGGCAGGAAGACTCTCAGCCCGATCTGCCCGCCCGCGGGATATTCCCCGAAAGGAAGGAGATTGGGTTGCGGATTGCCTTTCGGGGGAGCGACGCTTTTCACAGCCTGGTTCAGCCAATTGTCCGGCAATCCGAGTCTTTGGCCGACTCTGTCGGCAAGTTCGTAGCCGATTCCACGCTCGCTGAGGAACACCGCGTCCACGTCGCGAGTGACGTCCAGGATGTCGCTGACGAGCAGAAGGCAAGATCCGCGATAGACGGCGATCTCGACGACTTTCCCTTCCGAAGCCGCCAGTTCGCCCATCATGTCGAAAGCCTTGATTAGCAAGTCCCTCGATAGTTCGGCCGCACCTTCCGCTCCTTCTACCATGTGTCTCCCCATTCCCCCGGATGTTCGGCTCGCCCTTGCCCGGATTATGCGCGGGTCGTCTCATTCTGCCGACCCGTGTCTTGAAATCAGGTTCACTCATTTCGAGAGAATGAACTGCCAGCCCCGCGATCCCGCCCTGTGCGACCGCCTGACGGCCAGATGACGGCCGGGGCCGTCGCGGTGGCAATGCTCCGGTCGCAGTGAAAGGTCCCTCGCGGATCCGGGCCGGGAGGCTCAGGCGGCCTTGATGCTGGCCAGGAAGCGCTCCACCTCGCCGCGAAGCATCTCGGACTGCTGGGCCAGCTGGCCCGCCGCGCTGCGCACCTGGTTGGCGGCGGCTCCGGTCTGGTCCGACGCCTGGGTCACTTGCCCGACATTGGCGGAGACCTCCTGGGTACCGGCCGCTGCCTGGGTGACGTTGCGCGATATTTCGCCGGTCGCCGCGGTCTGTTCCTCGACCGCCGCCGCGATCGTGACGGTGATGTCGTTGATCTGGCGGATGGTCCCGCCGATCCCCTCGATGGCGCCCACGGCTCCGGTCGATGCCGCCTGCATGTTGGTGATATGGGACGATATCTCGTCGGTCGCCTTGGCGGTCGCGGTGGCGAGGTTCTTCACCTCCGACGCGACGACCGCGAAACCTTTCCCCGCCTCCCCGGCACGCGCCGCCTCGATCGTGGCGTTCAGGGCCAGCAGGTTGGTCTGGTTGGCGATGTTGGAGATCAGATCGACCACTTCGCCGATCTTGTGGGCCGCCTCGGCAAGGCCCTGGACCGTACCGTTGGTCTGCTCCGCCTGCTGCACGGCCGCATTGGCGATGCCGGTGGAGCGGGTGACCTGACGCGCGATTTCCTGGAGCGAGCCGGACATTTCCTCCGCGGCCGCGGCGACCGTCTGGACATTGGCCGAGGTCTGTTCAGCCGCGGCGGCCGAGGCGGTGACCTGCCGGCTGGTTTCCTCCGCGATGGCGGCCATGCCCTGCGCGGTGCCGTCCAGTTCGGTGGCCGCCGCGCTCACCGTCCGCAGGATGCCGGTGACGCCCTGGTCGAAGTTCCGGATCAGCATGTCGATCTCGGCGGCGCGGCGTTCCTTGGCGCTGCGCTCCTCGGCCTGAGCCGCTTCCAGGCGTTCCCGCTCGACCGCATTGTCCTTGAAGACCAGCAGGGCGTCCGCGAGGGCGCCGATTTCGTCATGGCGGTCCCTGTAGGGCACCTCGCCCGAAACGTCGCCCCGGGCCACGCGCCGCATCGCCTCCACGATAACGCGGATCGGGGTCGTGACACGGCGGCGAACGATCCTCAGCCCGGTGATGCCCAGAACGATCGCGGCCATGAAGATGGCTCCGTTGGCCATCAGCGAGGTCGCCGCCGCTGCCTCCTTCTCCGCGGCATGCCGGTTCATTTCGTCGAGCGCCACGTTGGCCACCGCGTCCAGGTCGGATTGCGACCTGTCGGCAAGGATATTCAGTTCGTCCAGGCGAACGGGCAGATCCTGCCCGGCGCCGATGGCGGTCAGGACGGCTTCGCGCTTCTGCAGGTAATCGTTCATGTAGCTGCGCTCAGCCGCCGCTACCGCGGCTTTGATCGGTTCGAGCGCACCGGGGCGCAGTGCAGCCTCCTTGAGCATCCGCCACGCCGTGTCCAGCCGGCCGCGGACCAGCGCCATCTGGAGCCGATCCTCGGCGGTGATACCCTTCTTGGCCACGGCGCTGTCGAACATCACGCGGATGGGAGTGGATGCTTCGCGTGCGATCACGGCGGCTTCCTTGACGCCGATCAGTTCGCTGAACAGGGGATCCATCGCGCGTGCCGGTTCCAACAGGACGCTGGAGATCTTGGCGAGCAGTTCCAAGGTGCTCCCCGTGCTTCCCATCCATGTGTCGATCAGTTGCCTGGGACGCTGGCCGACATCGACCTGCAAGGCAGCATCCGCATCGCGACGGAGGCTGTCCAACTTCGCCATGGCATCACGGACCTCGACCTCCCCCAGTCCGGCTGCGCAGGGCATCCGGGCGCAAATCCCCGCGACGACGTTCACGACGTCCGCGGATTGGTTGCGCCAGCCCGGCAGCTTTTCCATCGTGGCCGGTTCGGAGTTGACGGGATGCAGAAGGACGCGACGGGTAGCGCCGCGTTCAAGCCGGATCGCCTGCATCGCCGCGAAGACATCATGCGAAGCCTGGGTCACCGCTTGCACGGTGCGCACTTCCGAGAAAGTTCTCAGGGACTTCGTACTATCCAGGACAATCAGCGAAACCAGAAAAACCACGACACTGCAGAAGACGAGCGTCAGCATCGTCCTGATGCTGACGCCTTTTGGCGATTCCATGATTTATCTCCACCAGGCATGAGGAACTGCCGAGCACGGCTGATCGATGACTCGGTGCCCGAGTCCTGTCGTTGGCCGCTCTCCGGAGGGGCCAACTTCAGATCAGAACAGCGGTTCCCAGGGGCTCGCCCCGACCCGACGGCGCGGAACATGACCCTGTTCATGGTGTGGATATTATGGCTGGCTCCCGAATAATTTAATTTGAATTTTATTCATATGGATTGCGATATAGCCCGCTTGGGTAGGAACGAATCTGCGGGTCGACCAGCAAGACGAACAGGAAGGCATCGGGACAGCGGGTGCGGAGTTCCTGAACCGTCTCAGAAGGAGTGGAGGCGCCGCTCGCCTCCACCCAGTCCGTGATCCAGCCCCCGCGCCCTCACACCGAGAAGTATTTCGCCTTCGGGTGATGCACGACGATCGCGCTGGTGCTCTGTTCCGGGTGGAGCTGCGACTCGTCGCTCAGCTCCACGCCGATCTGCCCGGCATTCAGCAGCTTCAGCAGCTGGTCCTGGTCCTCCAGCCTGGGGCAGGCCGGATAGCCGAAGCTGTAGCGGCTGCCGTGGTAGCCCTGCTGGAGCATCTTCTCCATGTCGCGGTCGTCCTCGGCCGAGAAGCCCAGCTCGGCGCGGATGCGCTTGTGGACATACTCGGCCATCGCCTCGGCCATCTCGACGCCGAGCCCGTGCAGGTACAGGTAGTCCTGGTACCGGTTCTCGGCGAACCAGTCGCGGGCCACGTCGCTCGCCTTTTGGCCCATGGTGACCACCTGGAGCCCGATCACGTCCCGGCCGGACGGCCCGTGGGACACGTCGCGGAAGAAGTCGGCGATGCATTCCCCGTCCTCCTTGCGCTGCCGGGGCAGGGTGAAGCGGGCGACCTCCGACTTGCCGTCCTCCTGGTACAGGATCACGTCGTTGCCGTCGGCGGCGCATTTCCAGTAGCCATAGACCGCTTGCGGCACCAGGATCTCCTGCTCGGCCGCGATGGCCAGCATCCGGTTCAGGATCGGCCGGAGCTCCTTCTTCGACCACTCCTTGAACTGGTCCAGGGTCTTGCCGTCCTTCCGGTAGCCCCACTGGAGCTGGTACAGCATCCGCTCGTTCAGATAGGGCACCAGCGTCTTCAGCGGCACGCGCCCGATCACCTGCGGCCCCCAGAAGGGCGGGGTCGGCACCGCCACCCCGTCCGACAGACGCTCGCGCCGCGCCCGCGCCGCCGCCACGTCCACCGTCCCGGCGTCGGCCTCGACCGGCTGGCCCAGCTTCCGCCGCTGGTTGGTGGCGCGCCCCTGGCGCTTGGCCTGGTTGGCCGCCAGGAAGGTGTCGAACTGGCCGTTGACCACCTTGTCCATCAGCGACAGCCCGTCGAACGCGTCGCGGGCATAGGCGACCCGGCCGCCGGCATAGGCCTTGGCGCAGTCGTCCTCCACATAGCCCCGCGTCAGGGCGGCGCCGCCCAGCAGAACCGGCACCTCGATGCCGCCTCGGCTCAGCTCCTCCAGGTTCTCGCGCATCACCACGGTGGACTTGACCAGCAGGCCCGACATGCCGATGGCGTCGGCCTTGTGCTGCTTCGCCGCGTTCAGGATATTCGTGATCGGCTGCTTGATGCCCAGATTGACCACCCGGTAGCCGTTGTTGGTCAGGATGATGTCCACCAGGTTCTTGCCGATGTCGTGGACGTCGCCCTTGACCGTCGCCAGCACGATGGTGCCCTTTTCCTGGCCCTCGACCTTCTCCATGTGCGGCTCCAGATAGGCCACCGCCGCCTTCATGGTCTCGGCCGACTGGAGCACGAAGGGAAGCTGCATCTTGCCGGCGCCGAACAGCTCGCCCACCACCTTCATGCCGTCGAGCAGGAAGCTGTTGATGATCTCCAGCGGCGGATAGCTCTCCATCGCCTTCGCCAGGTCGGCGTCCAGGTCGGTCCGGTCGCCGTCCACGATGCGCTGCTTCAGCCGCTCGTCGATCGCGGCCGGCCGCTCCTTCTTGACCGCCGATGCGGCCTTGCGCCCCTCGAACAGCGCGATGAAGGCGTGCAGCGGGTCGTAACCCTCACGGCGCCGGTCGAAGATCAGGTCCTCGGCCGCCTTGACCTCGGCCTCCGGGATCTTGTGCAGCGGCATGATCTTGGAGACGTGGACGATCGCCCCGGTCATGCCGCGCTTGACCGCGTGGTCCAGGAAGACCGAGTTCAGCACGTGCCGCGCCGCCGGGTTCAGGCCGAAGGAGATGTTCGACAGGCCCAGGATGATCTGGCACTGGGGCATCTCGCGGCTGATCGCCTCGATGCCCTCCAGCGTCCACTGGCCCAGCTTGCGGTCGTCCTCGCTGCCGGTCGCGACGGTGAAGGTCAGCGGGTCGAACAGCAGGTCTTCCGGCCGCAGACCGTGCTGGTTGACCGCGAAGTCGTAGAGCCGCCGGGCGATCTCCAGCTTCTTCTCCGCCGTCTTCGCCATGCCCTCTTCGTCGATGGTCAGCGCGATCACCGCCGCGCCGAACTTCTTCGCCAGCATCAGCCGCTTGGCCGCCGGCTCCTCGCCGTCCTCGAAATTGATCGAGTTGATGATCGGCTTGCCGCCGTGGCGCGCCAGCGCCTGCTCCAGCACGGTGTATTCGGTCGAGTCGATCACCAGCGGCGCCGTCACCGACCCGGTGAAGCGGGTGATCACCTCGTTCATCTCCGCCGCCTCGTCGCGGCCGACGAAGGCGGTGCAGACGTCCAGCGTGTGGCTGCCTTCCTTCACCTGGTCGCGTGCCATCTCGACGCAGCCGTCCCAGTCGTGCCGCTCCTGCAACTCGCGCCACTTCTTGGAGCCGTTGGCGTTGCAGCGCTCGCCGATCGACAGGTAGGCGTTCTCCTGGCGGAGCGACACCTGGCCGTAGAGCGAGGCGACCGACGGGATCCAGTGGTGCGTGCGCGGCTTCACCGTCGGGCGGATCTGGCCGGCCCCGGCGAGCCGGCGCAGCATCGCGTCGGTCGCCTGGATGTGCGGGATGTTGGTGCCGCAGCAGCCGCCGACCAGGTTAAGCCCGTCGTCGCGCACGAAGCGCTCCAGCCAGTTCGCCAGCTCGTCGGCCAGCAGGGGATAACGGGTGGCGCCGTTGACCAGCTCGGGGAGGCCGGCGTTCGGCTGGACCGAGATCAGGCCCGGCCAGTTCTCCGCCAGCCACTTCACGTGCTCGGACATCTCGGCCGGGCCGGTGGCGCAGTTCAGCCCCATCAGCGGCACGTCCAGCGCGTGGATCACCGTGGCGGCCGCCGCGATGTCGCTGCCGACCAGCAGCGTGCCGGTGGTCTCCACCGTGACCTGGACGAAGATCGGGGTGTCGGTGCCGGCCTCCTTCCTGGCGACCTTAACGCCGTTGACCGCCGCCTTGATCTGGAGCGGGTCCTGGCAGGTCTCGATCAGGATGGCGTCGACGCCGCCGGCGATCAGGCCGCGCGCCTGGACCGTCAGGGCGTCCTCCAGCGGCTGGTAGGCCACGTGGCCCAGGCTGGGCAGCCGCGTGCCCGGACCGACCGAGCCCAGCACGAAGCGCTGGCGGCCGTCCTTGAAGCTCTCCGCCGCCTCGCGCGCCAGCTCGCCGGCCTGCCGGTTGATCTCGAACGCCTTGTCCGAGATGTCGAACTCGCCCAGCGTGATCGGCGACGCTCCGAAGGTGTTCGTCTCCACCATGTCGGCGCCGGCCTCGTAATAGCCGCGGTGGATCTCGCGGACCAGGTCGGGCCGGGACAGGACCAGCACGTCGGTGCAGTTCTCCATGCCCCAGTAGTCGCGCTCGACGTCCAGGTCGAGCGCCTGCACCCGGCTGCCCATGCCGCCGTCGCACAGCAGGACACGTTCTTTGAGAAGGTCGAGGAGATGGGCCATGGTTCTTCTGTCTCGGTGGTGATTCTGGGACGGCGTCTGTTACGACGCGGCGGCGGCAAGCTTGGCTTCGGCGGCTTCGCGCTTCGGCCGGACGCCCAGCATGTGGCAGATGCCGACCGTCAGCTCGGCGCGGTTCAGGGTGTAGAAGTGGAAGTTCCCGATCCCTTCGGCATGGAGCAGGCGGCACTGCTCGACCGCCACGGTCGCGGCGACCAGTTGCCTCGTATCGGGGTCGTCGTCCAGCCCGGCGAACAGGTCGGCCATCCAGGGCGGGATCGCGGCGCCGCAGCTCCCGGCGAACTCGATCGCGCGGGTGAAGTTGGTGATCGGCAGGATGCCCGGAACGATCGGCACGGTGATGCCGGCCGCCGCCGCCCGCTCGACGAAGCCCATGTAGGCGCCGACGTCGAAGAAGAACTGGGTGATCGCCCGGGTGGCGCCGGCGTCGATCTTGCGCTTCAGGTTGTCCAGGTCGTGGGCGGCGCTGGCCGCCTGCGGGTGGCTCTCGGGGTAGGCCGCGACGCTGATCTCGAAGTCGGCGACCCGCTTCAGTCCCTCGACCAGGTCGGCGGCATAGGCGTAGCCGCCGGGATGCGGCTCGTAGGCGGTGCCGACGCCGGTCGGCGGATCGCCGCGCAGCGCCACGATGTGGCGGATGCCGCTGTCCCAGTAGGTCCGGGCGATCGCGTCGATCTCCTCCCGGGTGGCGCCGACGCAGGTCAGGTGCGCGGCCGCCGGGATGCCGGTCTCCTTCTGGAGGCGGCAGACCGTGGCGTGGGTGCGCTCCCGCGTGGTCCCGCCGGCGCCGTAGGTGACCGACACGAACTCCGGCCGGAGCGGGGCCAGCTTATGGACCGCCTGCCACAGGGTCTGTTCCATCTTCTCGGTCTTGGGCGGGAAGAACTCGAAGCTGACGGCCAGGTCCGCAGGCAGCGGGACGTCGAGCCGCAGGCCGGTTCGCGCGATCACGCCGGCACGCCGGTCAAGACCGGAAAGGGCCGGGCTGGGGGAGGCCACGCTCATTCAGTTCACTCCGAGGGTCGAAAGGGTGGGGGCGCCGGCATCGGCGGGGGTGGGGCGGGGGCCGTCCTCGCGGGTGGCCGGCCAGAGATTGACGGTCAGCGGATCGCCGGGCAGCCGGACGACCGGGCCGGCGGCCATGCCGGCGGCGCGCAGCCAGCCGGTGACCTCCTCGTCGCCGAAGCCGAGTCGGCGGTGGGCGTGCTCGGTCCGCAGGGATTCCAGGTCGTGGCGGGCGAAATCGACGATCACCAGCCGGCCGCCGGGGCGCATCACCCGCGCGGCCTCGGCCAGGACGTCGGCCGGCTCCTCGACGAAATGGAGCACCTGGTGGATCACCACCGCGTCGAAGGAGCCGGACGGCAGCGGCAGCTGGTACATGTCGGATTGCCGGACCTGGCAGTTGCGCAGGCCGGCGCGTTCCAGGTTGGCCCGCGCGATCGCCAGCATCTCGCGCGACAGGTCGATGCCCAGGGCGCGCTCGGCGCGCGGCGCCAGCAGTTCCAGCATGCGGCCGGTGCCGGTGCCCAGGTCCAGCAGGTCCTGGATGCCGGAGGCGGGGAACAGCCGCAGCAGCGCCGCCTCGACCTCGCGCTCGGGCACGTGGAGCGAGCGCATCTCGTGCCAGCGGGCGGCGTTCTCGCGGAAATAGTCGGCGGCGGCCTCGGCCCGGGCGCGCTTGATCGCGTTCAGCCGCTCCAGGTCCAATGCTAGGGTCGCGTCGTCCCGCGGCACCGCGTCGATCAGGGTGCGCGCCAGGTCGGCGAAGGCGCCGCGCTCGGCCAGGCGGTAGAACGCCCAGGTCCCTTCCCGGAAACGGTCGAGCAGCCCCGCGTCGCACAGCAGCTTCAGGTGCCTGGACACGCGGGGCTGGCTCTGGCCCAGGATCTGGGTCAGCTCGGTCACGGTCAGCTCGCCTTGGGCGCACAACGCCATCAGCCGCAACCGGGTCGGTTCCGCCGCCGCCTTGAGTGCCGTGAGCAGTGAGTCCATTCCCTTGCCTGTCCCAGTATGCCGGAGATGCGCGCTGATGCCGTTCCCGTCGATCGATATATAAAGATATCTTTATGCGACGTAAACGCCTTTTCTGGGAAAAACGGCGGGACGACCCTGTCCGCTCCTCCGGCTGCCGTGCCGTGGCGGTGGCATCTGGTCAAAAACCATTCCGTATGTTACCTCAGGACGATCCGCGCCTTCTGCGACGTCGGACCGTGGCGGCACCGGCCCCCGATCCTCCTCTTCTGGATGAGCGAATTATCCATGAACCTGTCTGGCTTCCCGCGCTTTCGCGGTTCCGTTGCCGCCGTTGCCCTGCTCGTCTGCGGCTCGGTCCTGTCCGGATGCGTCCTGCCCCCGCGCGACGATCCGGCGGCCCTCGCGGCCTATCAGGAGGCGAACGACCCGCTCGAAGGCTTCAACCGGGCGATCTTCGGCTTCAACGAAGGCACCGACATCCTGCTGATCCGCCCCGTTTCGGAAATCTACCGCGGCATCGTGCCCAACCCGGTCCGAAACGGCATCCGCAA
Organism: Skermanella rosea; assembly: GCF_016806835.2. Classification (NCBI taxonomy): domain Bacteria; kingdom Pseudomonadati; phylum Pseudomonadota; class Alphaproteobacteria; order Rhodospirillales; family Azospirillaceae; genus Skermanella; species Skermanella rosea. Next base: position 1,126,028 of record NZ_CP086111.1, read on the forward strand.
TTTCCTGCGCAACCTGCGCAGTCCGCTGACGATCGCCAACGAGCTGCTGCAAGGCGACTGGACCGGGGCCGAGGTGGCGACCAAGCGCTTCCTGGTCAACACCACGGTGGGCATCGGCGGCGTGATGGACGTGGCGGCCGACCACGGCCTGGAATACCAGGCGGAGGATTTCGGGCAGACCCTCGCCGTGTGGGGCGTGCCGGAAGGCCCGTACCTGGTGCTGCCGCTGCTGGGGCCGTCCAACTTCCGCGACACGACCGGCATCGCGGCCGAGGCGTTCGGCGACCCGGTCAACCTGTGGGCCGCCAACACCGACCGCGACGGTATCCCCCTGGGGCGCGCCATCTCCGGCGGCATCGACACCCGCTCCCGCCTGATCGAGCCGATCGACGACCTGCGCCGCAACTCCCTCGACTACTACGCCTCGCTGCGCAGCCTGTACCGCCAGAACCGAATCAGCGAGATCAACGACGGGCGGACGACGGCCGAGGAGTACCCCGAATTCCCCGAGTTTCCCGAGGACGAGGCGCCGCCGGTTGACAATTCCGGCGGAACGGCTAAGTCCAGCACGCCATGATCACACGCCGCTTCTTCATCGCCTGCGCCGCGCTGCTCGCCTTTGCGGGTACCGTCGCGCTTCCCACCGCTGGCCGCGCCGACGCCCGTTCGGAAGCGGCAGCCAAGTTCATCCAGGACCTGGGCGCCCGGGCCATCGACGTCCTGGTCAAGCCCAACCTGGGCCGCCAGGAATCCATGCAGCGGTTCCGCGTGCTGCTGAACGAGGGCTTCGACGTGCCCTATATCAGCCGCTTCGTGCTCGGCCGCACCTGGAACACGGCGACTCCGGCACAGCAGCAGGAGTACGGGTCGCTGTTCGAGCGGCTGATCGTCCAGGTCTATGCCGACCGCTTCTCGCAGTATTCCGGGCAGAACCTGGACGTCAACGAGACCCTGAAGATCACCGGCCACCGGCCGGAAGGCGAGAGCGACGCCATCGTGACGTCGCAGATCATCCGCCCCGACGCGCCGCCCGTGGCCGTGGACTGGCGGGTGCGCCAGCGCGGCGACACCATGAAGGTGATCGACGTCGCGGTCGAAGGGGTCAGCATGAGCGTGACCCAGCGCTCCGAGTTCTCCTCCGTCATCCAGCGCGGCGGCGGGCAGATGGAGGCCCTGTTGCAGACCCTGCGCCAGCGTGTCGGTTCCGCCGGCTGACGCCTCCAGACACCCTCGCGATGCCCGTGAAGAAGCCGCCCGGCCGGGCGGCTTTTCTGTTGCCCGGGCCGGGGAGGCCCGTTTTCCGGGAACATCACCCGGGCTCCCGGGTTGGTTCAACAGGTAGGGCAGGGGGAGATGATGGAACTCAAGGAATATCCGCTTCTGCATCAGGTCGATCTCATGCTGGCCTTGCTGAAGGTCGCGACCGAAGGCCGGGCCACCCTGGACGACGCGCTCTCCAGGCTGAAGGGGAACCTGCGGTCGGTCGGCGAGCCCCTGCCGGTACCCGACTCGGAGATCCGCGGTGAACTCGCCCGCGCGCTGGACAGGCTGACGCAGGCCGTCCTTCTGGAGCCCGCCGGGGACGGCGGTTTCATGATCACGCCGCGCGGCATGAGAACGCTGGCGGAGCATCCCGGCGGCATCGACGACAGCGTGCTGATGCGGTTCCCCGAGTTCCGTGCCTTCATCGACCAGGAATCCGCGCGGCCGGCCGGCCGGAAGACGGTTTTCACCGGCCGGACGGACGATCCCCGGATCATCGAGTACGACGAGGGCTATGCCGCCTTCCATGACGGGCAGCCCCTGCAAGCCAATCCCTACGAGGCGGACCGGGTCATGCACCTCGCCTGGGAGAACGGCTGGTGCCAGGCCCGTGACGACGCGCTGCGGGGCGAAAGCTGGAGCGCCGCTGTCCGGAAGGCCTGAACGGCCACGCTGTCCGGAAGGCCTGAACGGCCACGCTGTTCGGACAGGCTTCCTGATCATTAGGGGTAAGTTAAGGGGGCGGTGATATGTTTTCGCACGCCCGCCCGATCCTTGCCTCCCTGACTGGTCAGAAGTCCGAAGATGACCGTACCTGAACTGCTCGACCTCACGGAACTCGACTATCTGAGCATGGAGGAGGCGCTGTCCTCGTCGGCTCGAGGGCGGGCCTTTCTCCGCATGCGCGACCGCCGGACGCGGGTGGTCTCGGTCGACGACTGGCGGCGCCTGGCGGGCAAGCTGGAGGAGCAGGTCGACCGGCTGCGCGGCGTGGAGGCCGTCGCGGTCACCGCCGCCCAGCCGATCGAGACGGTGACGGACGCCGCCGGCGTCACGACGGACCGCTCGACCCATCTGCGCATCCTGCGGCAGGAACTGCAGGAGATGAGCAGCTACATCCAGCAGACCCGCAGCGAGATCGCGGCGCTCCGGCCGGCCGACGCGGGGGCCAACCGGATCATGGCCGCCACCGGCGAGCTGGACGCCATCGTGACGGCGACCGAGCGGGCGACCACCGAGATCCTGAACGCGGCCGAGCGCATCCAGGAATTCGCCAACCAGATGCACCGGGCCGCCCGGGGGGAGATCAGCCTCGACGTCGGGGAGGTCGCGAACGACATCGAAATCCAGATCATGGAGATCATGACCGCCTGCTCGTTCCAGGACATCACGGGCCAGCGCACCACCAAGGTGGTCAATACCCTGCGCTATATCGAGCAGCGCGTGAACACCATGATCGAGATCTGGGGCGTAGACCGCGCCGTCCTGGCCTCGGCCGACGCGACCGCGTCGCACCGCAAGATGAACGACGACCGCCCGGACGCCCACCTGCTCAACGGCCCGGCGCTCGGCGACGGCGTGGACCAGGCGACGATCGACGCGCTGTTCGACAGCATCAGCTTCGATGCCCCGCCGCCCCAGCCGGCCTACGAGCCGCCGCCCGCTCCTCCGCCCCCGCCGCCTCCGGTCCCGGCCCCCGCGATGAACGGCAGCGCGGAGATCAACCAGAGCGACATCGACAAGCTGTTCGGATGACGCATGGCCATCGATGAGGAACGCAAGGCCAGGATCAAGCTGACACAGGAGCAACTTGATCGCGTGTGCGAGCGGCACAAGCGCTTCATGGAAGGGCGGCCCAACGGCTCGCGGGCGAACATGCCGTTCTTCGATCTCTCGGGCCTGGATTTCACCAACCGCAACCTGACGGGCGCCCATCTGTCGGGCGCGATCCTGCGCGACGCGCGGATGACGGGCGCCGTGCTGGACCATGCCGACCTGTTCGGCGCCGACCTGCGCGGGGCCGACCTGACCGGCAGCCACCTCTTCCGCACCGATCTGCGCGGCGCCAACCTGCGCGGCGCGCTGCTCCAGGACGCCGTCATGGTGGAGGTGGACCTGCGCGACGGCTCCATGGCGAACAAGGGCAGCGACGGCGAACTGAAGGTCATCGGGTTCGAGCCGGGGCCGGCGGACATGAGCTCGACCATCCTGGTCCGCGCCGACATGGCCCGCGCCAAGCTGTCGGGGTCCTTCGCGGCCGGCGCCGACTTCTCCCACAGCAAGCTGTCGGACGCGCGCCTCGTGCGCACCGACCTGCGCAATTCGAAGTTCGTCGGCGCCAATCTCAGCGGGACCGACTTCTCCGGCGCCGATCTGCGCGGCGCCGACCTGACGGGCGCCACCACGACGGCGAACACCCGGCTCCAGGCCGCCATCCGGACCGATGCCGAAGCGGCCGCCCAGCAGGTCAATCCGATCCCCCTGCCGGTCGAGCAGAAGGAGCCGGAGCCCGAGCCGGCGCCGGCACTGGATCTGGAAGGCATGCTGGCGGCCCATGCGCGCTGGCTCAAGAGCGGCGGCAAGGACGGGACTCAGCTCAACCTGTCGGGAATGGACCTGGACGGCGCCGACCTGCGGAACCGGGTGCTGAGCCTGGGCATCGCGTCCCGGGTCCGGCTGCGCGGCGCCAACCTGCAGGGAGCCCAACTCCAGTCGATGCAGCTCGACGGTGCCGACCTGCGCTCGGCCAACCTGCGCGCCGCCGACCTGCGCGGCGCCCGGCTCGACCGCGCCATCCTGATCGACGGGTGCCTGGAGGAAGCCAACCTGGCCTCGCTCAGGATCGGTGCCGACCGGCTGCTGCGCACCTCGCTGGTGCGGGCCCGCATGGCCGGGGCGCGGCTGCGCAAGGCGATCCTGCACGGCTGCGACCTGACCAACGCGGACCTTACCGGCTGCGACCTGCACGAGGCGGTAGTGACCGGCACGATCCTGGAGCGTTGAGGCCTTACTTCTGGAACTTCTCGGCCTGCTTCCGGTCTTCCTCGACCTCCTGGGCGACCTCGGCGACCGCTTCGGAGTCCAGCTTCTTCGCCTCCTCGACCAGCTTCTTGCCTTCCTTCCCGTCGCCCTCGATTATCTTGTCCAGGCCTTCCTCGGCCAGGTCGTGCGCCTTGTCATGGTTCCGGTCATTGGCAGCCATGCCGCATGTCTCCTTCAACTCTTCGGATTGTGATCAGCCGCGGTCCGGGGCGGACGGTTCCGAGACCTGGCCGAGCGTGTCGGCGATGGTCTGGGGCCGGTCCGACTCGGTCGCGATGTCGCCCAGGGAGACGATGCCGATCAGGCGGTCGTCGCGGTCGAGCACGGGGACGCGGCGGATCTGCATGTCGCCCATCAGGCGCGACACGTCGCCGACCACGTCGTCCTCGTAGCAGTAGCGCGGATCGTCGGTCATCACCTCGGAGACCTTGCACTCGCCGGGCGCCTTGCCGGCGGAAGTCGCGCGGACGGTGATGTCCCGGTCGGTGACCAGCCCGACCAGCTTGGGGCCTTCGCACACGGGAAGGACGCCCACGTTCAATTCGTCCATCAGTTTCGCCGCGCGCTGGATCGTGTCGCCGGGGGCGACCACCTCCACGTCGCGGGTCATGATCTCTCGGATCTGCATCGGCTTTCCTGCCCCTCGGGGGTGTGTCGGTTCGGCGCTTCGCAGCACCGCCCATGCCAACAGCCCCCGGGGGAAGGAAGTTCCGGGACGCGCAACCGCGCGGGACGTTCCGGCTAGACGTCGATGTCCTGGACGAACCGGGCGTTCTCCTGGATGTACTGGAAACGCAGCTCGGGCTTCCGGCCCATCAGGCTCTCGACCAGCGACTTGGTCTGCTCCACCTGGCCGCGCATCTCCGGGTCGTGGGTGTCCGGCACCACGACGCGCAGCAGGGTGCGCTTGCCCGGGTCCATGGTGGTTTCCTTGAGCTGGGCCGGCTGCATCTCGCCCAGGCCCTTGAACCGGCTCAGCTCGACCTTCTTGCCGGCGAAGACGGTCTTGACCAGCTGGTCCTTGTGGGCGTCGTCGCGCGCGTATACCGACTTCCCGCCGTGGGTCACCCGGTAGAGCGGCGGCAGCGCCAGGTACAGGTGGCCGTTCTGGATCAGGCCGGGCATCTCGCGATAGAAGAAGGTCATCAGCAGCGACGCGATGTGGGCGCCGTCCACGTCGGCGTCGGTCATGATGATGACGCGCTCGTACCGAAGCTTCTCCGACGAGAAATCGCGGCCCACGCCGCAGCCCAGCGCCTGGATCAGGTCGCTCAGCTCCTGGTTGGCCCGCATCTTGTCGGCGCTGGCGCTCGCCACGTTCAGGATCTTGCCGCGCAGCGGCAGGATCGCCTGGGTCTCGCGGATCCGGGCCTGCTTGGCCGAGCCGCCCGCCGAGTCGCCCTCGACCAGGAAGATCTCCGTGCCGTCCGGCGTGTTGCGGCTGCAGTCGGCCAGCTTGCCCGGCAGGCGGAGCTTGCGGGTCGCGGTCTTGCGCGACATCTCCTTGGCCTGACGCTTGCGCTGCCGCTCCTCCGCCTTCTCGATCAGGTGGTCGAGCAGCAGGTTGCTGGCGGCGGGGTCGGCCGACAGCCAGTGGTCGAAATGATCCTTGACCGCCAACTCGACCAGCCGCGCCGCCTCGGCGGTCGCCAGCTTCTCCTTGGTCTGGCCCTGGAACGACGGGTCGCGGATGAACACCGACAGCAGGATGGTGGCTCCGCCGAACACGTCGTCCGCGGTGACCTGGCCCGCCCGCTTGTTGCCGACCAGCTCGCCGAAGGATTTCAGTCCGCGGGTCAGGGCGGCGCGGAGCCCCATCTCGTGGCTGCCGCCCTGGGGCGTCGGCACCGTGTTGCAGTAGGAATGGATGAAGCCTTCCTCGTCCTCCGGCCAGGCGATCGCCCACTCGGCCCGCCCGGCGTCGCCGGGGAACGGCACCTCGCCCGCGAACGGGGCGGGCGTCAGGGCCTTGCGGTCCTTCAGCGCGGCGGTCAGGTAGTCGTTCAGCCCGCCGGGGAAATGCAGCGTCTCCGCCGCCGGGGTCACCGCGTCGGGACCCAGCAGCTCCGGATCGCAGGCCCAGCGGATCTCGACCCCCTTGTAGAGATAGGCCTTCGACCGCGCCATGCGGTACAGCCGCTCCGGCTTGAAGACGGCGCCCTCGCCGAAGATCAGCGCGTCGGGATGGAACTTGATGGTCGTGCCGCGCCGGTTGTGGACCGCGCCCAGGCTCACCAGGTCGCCCACCGCGAGGCCGCGGCTGTAGCTCTGGGTGAAGAGCTGGCGGTCGCGCGCGATCTCCACCGTCAGCCGGTCGGACAGGGCGTTGACGACCGACAGGCCCACGCCGTGCAGGCCGCCCGAGGTCGCGTAGGCCTTGCCGCTGAACTTGCCGCCGGAGTGCAGCGTCGTCATGATCACCTCGAGCGCGGACTTGCCCGGGTATTTGGGGTGCTCGTCGATCGGGATGCCGCGGCCGTTGTCGCGGATCGTGACGGTCGCGTCCGCCGCCAGTTCCAGGTCGATGCGGCTGGCATGGCCGGCCACGGCCTCGTCCATGGCGTTGTCGAGGATCTCGGCCACGAGGTGGTGCAGGGCCCGTTCGTCGGTGCCGCCGATATACATGCCGGGGCGGCGGCGCACCGGTTCCAGCCCCTCCAGGACTTCGATGTCCTGGGCGGAATAGCTGTCTTCCTTGCGCACGGTGTTTTGAAATAGATCGCTCATGGCCATATTATAGGAATTAGATCACTGCTTCCGCAAGTGGATGCAGCGCCGCATTATGGATCGGCTACAAGATTTGGTATTCGGATTCGTCCCCCGACTCAAGAGGAAGCCGCGATGGCCGATCAGGAACCCGATTTCAGCCATGGCCCGGCACTGCGCACCATCGCGATGCCGGCCGACACCAACCCCAACGGCGACATCTTCGGCGGATGGCTGCTGGCCCAGATGGACGTCGCCGGCGGCATGGTGGCGGCCCGGCGCGCGGGCGGCCGAGTGGCGACCGTCGGCATCGAGGCGATGAAGTTCCACCAGCCGGTGCTGATCGGCGACGAGGTGAGCTGCTACTGCACGGTCCAGCGGATCGGACGGACGTCCATGGCGGTCAAGGTCGATACCTGGATCCGCCGGGGGCAGGGGCGCATCGCGACCAAGGTGACGGAAGGCGTCTTCACCTATGTGGCGATCGGCGAGGATCGCCGGCCCCGGCCGGTGCCGCCCGAGGAGGGCGGCACCTGAGGGATTGCTCCCGGACTTCTTACTGGGTGCCCGTGCCGGTTGCCGGCGCCGGGGTGGTCGATCCGCCCGCGGCGCCCGGTGCATCGGCGGCGGGCGGGGTCGCGGGCTCATCGGTCGACGCGGTATCCTCGCCGCAGGCGGCAAGCCCCAACATCATCATCGGTGCCAGCACCAGCCAAAGTTTGTTGCGCATCCGAGCGACTTCCCTTCGATTTTCCCAGTGATTTGCAAGTTACTCATCGATCGGCTGAATAAAGCCCAACCAATCGATGCGATTATGAACACCGCCCCGGCCCCGTTATTCCTGTTAACGTTCGGGACATTTTTGAGTCGGACTTCCAAACCCGTTATCGATGGACTATAGTCTGGCCGAAGGAGTATTGGGCATGTCCGACCTCGAAACGGCAAGCTGTGCTTCGCCGCCCTGCTACGCCTCGGAGATCGATCCGGCCTATTCCGGCCGGGCGCAGGTCGTGGACCCGATCCCGGAGGCCGAGCTGGCGACCCTTCTGAACGCCATGCTGGAGGTCGGCCGGGCGAGCGCCAAGGCGCTGACGGCGCTCCTGGCCGAGTTCGAGCAGCAGGAGGCGACCGACCTGCTGGCGTCGGTCCAGCGCGACCAGGCGCGGTTCTGCGGCGTCCTGACCCGCATCGTCACCCAGCTCGGCGATACGCCGTCCGGCGCCACCAGCAGCTTTCACGACGAGGTCCTCGGGCTGGAGGCGGTGGCCGAGCGCCTGGCCTTGCTCAACGGCGGCATGGCCTGGGTCATCTCCCAGTTCGACGCGACCCTGCCGCGCGTCGCGAGCGACGAGCTGTGCGGCGTCCTGGCGGACCTGCGGGAGGTTCACCGCGCCGACCTGAAGGATTGCGAGGCGCTGCTCGACTGGCTTGCCGCGCAACCGTCGTAGGCTGGATTTCCGGCCTGCCGGTCAGTCCGGAGCCCGACTCGGCCGCGTCAGGATATAGGCCGCCACGGCGGTGATGATCACGAAATGGACCGTCGGCAGGACCCAGTCGGTCGCGACGTAAAGGACTACCAGGACAAGGCTGCCATACATTCCTATGACCGAAAGCACCTTGCCGGTCACCGGGATCACGCCGTGCCTGTTCCAGGCGACCAGCGGCGGGCCGAAATGGGGATGCTCGTAGAGCCAGCGGTGGAACCGCTCGGAACTGCGGGAGAATGCCCAGGCCGCGACGATCAGGAAAGGTGCCGTCGGCAGCACGGGCAGGAAGACCCCCAGCGTCCCCAGGGCGACCATCACGAAGCCGAGCGCCATCAGGCAATGGCGGACCACCGGGTTGGCCGGCGCATGGCGGAACGCTTCGCCCGCGGTCCCGGCTGGCGAGGTCCCGTCGTCGCTTGGGGAGGGCGGCGCGTGGCGGTCGGCCTTCATGATGTCCTGGGGATCGGGTGGGCCTGGGGCGTCCCACCCATGTAGGTGCGGGACGCTCCAATACCATCTCGGCCGCGGCCGCCGCTACCTCCTCCGGTCCCTCACTCCGCGGCGGTGGGCAGGCGATAGTCCTTGAACTGCTCGCGCAGCCTGGTCTTCAGCAGCTTGCCGGTCGCGGTGTGGGGAAGCTCCTCGACGAAGACGATGTCGTCGGGCAGCCACCATTTGGCGATCTTCCCCTCGAAGAACGCCAGCAGGCTCTCCCGCGTCAGGCCGCTGCCCGGCCGGGGGATCACCACCAGCAGCGGGCGCTCGTCCCACTTCGGATGGGCGATGCCGATCGCCGCCGCCTCGACCACGTCCGGATGGGCGACCGCCGTGTTCTCCAGGTCGATCGAGCTGATCCACTCGCCGCCCGACTTGATCACGTCCTTGCTGCGGTCGGTGATCTGCATGTAGCCGTCGGCGTCGATGGTGGCGACGTCCCCGGTCGAGAACCAGCCCTCGTCGTCGTGGGCCGACGGCGTCGCCTCCTTGAAGTAGCGGGCGCAGACCCACGGCCCCGCCACCTTCAGGTGGCCGAAGGCCACGCCGTCGTGGGGCAGGGGCTTGCCCTCATCGTCGGCGATCTTCATGCGGATTCCGAACAGGGGGCGGCCCTGCTTCGCCCGGATCGCCATCCTTTCGTCCTCGGAACGGTTCTCCATGCCGGGCTTCAGCCGCGAGACGGAGCCGATCGGCGAGGTCTCCGTCATGCCCCAGGCATGCAGCAGCTCGACCCCGAACTCGTCCTGGAAGGTCTCGATCATGGCGCGCGGCGCCGCCGAGCCGCCGACGATCGTCCGCTTCAGCGTGCTGAACGTCTTGCCGTTCTCCTGCATGTAGCGGATCAGCCCGGCCCAGATCGTCGGCACGCCGGCGCTGACCGTCACGCCGCCCAACTCCATCAGCTCGTGCAGGCTGGCGCCGTCCATCTTCGCGCCGGGGAACACCAGCTTGGCGCCGGTCATGGGGCAGGCGTAGGGCAGCCCCCAGGCGTTGACGTGGAACATCGGCACGACCGGCATCACCGCGTCGCGCGACGACAGGTCGAGCGCGTCGGGCAACGCCACGGCGTAGCTGTGCAGCACGGTCGAGCGGTGGCTGTAGAGCACGCCCTTGGGATTGCCCGTCGTGCCCGACGTGTAGCAGAGCGACGAGGCGGTCCACTCGTCGAACCGGGGCCACTCGTACTGGTCGGAATGGCTGCGGACCAGGGTCTCGTAGCAGAGCAGGTTCGGCAGCTTCGACTCGGGCATATGGTCCCGGTCGGTCATCACCACGATGCCCTTCACGCCCGTCAGCTGCTCCGCGATCCCTTCCAGGAGCGGCACGAAGGTGAGGTCCACGAACAGGTATGAATCTTCCGCGTGGTTGATGATGTAGGAGATCTGCGGCGGGAACAGGCGCGGATTGATCGTGTGGCAGATCGCCCCCATGCCGGAGGTGGCGTAATAGATCTCGAAATGCCGGTACCCGTTCCAGGCCACCGTGCCGATCCGGTCGCCCGGCTCGACCCCCAGCGCGATCAGGGCGTTGGCCAGCTGGCGCGCGCGCTTGGCGGCCTCGGCGTAGGTATAGGTATGGATCGGCCCTTCGACCGTGCGCGAAACGATCTCCGTCGTGCCGTGATATTCCTCCGCGTAGTCGATCAGCGAAGAAATCAGCAGCGGCTTGTCCATCATGAGTCCGCGCATCTTCTGTTTGCCTCCCCGGTGCATGCGGTCTTGGTTTTGTATGATTATAGGCGACCGGAGCGCCTGTTCACAGGGTTCCCGGCCCCGGGGCTCCCGGCAGCAGCCCCCCGTCCATGAAGGCGTGCCACTGCCCTTCGGTGACCGTCCCCGCCGCGGCGGCGATGTCCGGGGCGAAGTAGCGGTCCCGGTCGTAGAACGGCACGCGGGCCCGGACGATCGCCAGCGCGCCGGCCAGCGCCGGCGAGGTCTCCAGCGGGCGGTGGAAGTCCACGCCCTGGCACGCGGCCAGCAGCTCGATCGCCACGATGCCCGCCGTGTTGGAGGCCATCTCGCCCAGCCGGCGCGCCCCGTGGGTCGCCATGCTGACATGGTCCTCCTGGTTGGCCGAGGTCGGCAGACTGTCGACGCTGGCCGGGTGCGCCAGCTGCTTGTTCTCCGACGCCAGCGCCGCCGCGGTCACCTGGGCGATCATGAAGCCGGAATTGAGCCCTCCTTCCGCCACCAGGAAGGGCGGCAGGCCGCTCAGGGTGGTGTCCATCAGCAGGGCCGTCCGCCGCTCCGACAGGGCTCCGGTCTCGGCGATCGCCAGCGCCAGGACGTCGGCCGCCAGGGCGACCGGCTCGGCGTGGAAATTGCCGCCGGACAGGATGTCGCCGCTGTCCGGGAAGACCAGCGGGTTGTCGGTCACGGCGTTCGCCTCCCGCTCCAGCACCTGGGCCGCGAAGCGGAGATGGTCCAGGCAGGCGCCCATGACCTGGGGCTGGCAACGCAGCGAGTAGGGATCCTGGACCCGCTCGTCCCCCGTCAGGTGGGACTGCCGGATCGCGCTGCCGGAGAGCAGCCGGCGCAGCACGCGGGCGACCTCGATCTGGCCTGGCTGCCCGCGCAGCTCGTGGATCCTTGGGTCGAACGGCACGTCGCTGCCCCGGGCGGCATCGACCGACAGCGCGCCCGCGACCAGTGCGGCGGCGAAACAATCCTCGGCGGCGAACAGGCCGACCAGCGCCAGCGCGGTCGAGACCTGGGTCCCGTTGAGCAGCGCCAGACCCTCCTTGGCCTCCAGCACCAGCGGTTCGATCCCGGCCCCGGCCAGGGCTTGCGCGGCCGGAACGATTCCGTGCCCGGTCATCGCCTCGCCGATGCCGGTCAGGACGGCGGTCATGTGGGCCAGCGGCGCCAGGTCGCCGGAGGCACCGACCGATCCCTTGGCCGGGATCACGGGAAGCACGCCCCGGTTGACCAGGGCCAGCAGGGTCTCGATCACCAGCGGACGGACGCCGGACCGGCCGCGGGCGAGGCTCGCGGCCTTCAGCACCAGGATCAGGCGCGTCACGTCGGCCGGCAGCGCCGCGCCGGTGCCGGCCGCATGGGAGAGCACGAGCCGGGTCTGAAGCTCCCGCAGGCTCTCCGGAGGGATGCGCTTGCGCGCCAGCAGCCCGAATCCGGTATTGATGCCGTAGGCGGCGCCCCCGCGGGCGATCACGTCGGAAACCGTCGCCGCCGCCGCTTCCGCCTCGTCCCGCCAGCCGTCCGCCAGCACCGCCGGCACGCGGGCGTCCCGGGCGATCCGCCGCAGAAGGGGCAGGGTCAGCCGGCCCGGTTCAAGGCTCAGCGGCTCAGTCATGCTCCATCCTCCTCACCGTCCGGCCCTCCTCGTCGCCGGAGGGCATCTCCGGGCCCGTCGCCGGTCAGGTGCCGAGCCGGCGGACCGCCAGGTCCAGCGCCATGCGAAGCTGCACGGCCGAATAGGGTTTCTGGACGAAACCAAGGGGATAGGTCGAGGTGATTCGGCTCATGGTCTGGTGGTCCGTGTAGGCCGACAGATAGACGGACCGGATGCCGAACTCGGCACGCAGTCGTCGCGCGGTGTCAATCCCGTCGGTCGGGCCGCGCAACCGGATGTCCATCAACGCCAATTCCGGTTGCGTCCGGCCCGCCAGCGCCAAGGCTTCCGGCTCTGATGCCGCCACGCCGCAGACCTCGTAGCCGAGCTCGTCCAGGGTGCAGCGTATCCCCAGCGCGACCAGGGCGTCGTCCTCGACGATCATGATCCGGAACCGCTTGCCCGTTGCCGGATCGGAACTTTCAGTCATCGACGTCTCGCACGAGAGGATATGTCATGCCGGATGCGGCCCCGTGATGGTGGTGCGGTGGTTTCGGTCCCTGGATTCTTTCCTGAACGGCACAGCAATTCGCGTTTACCATCGGTTGCGGGGGCGGTTGCGGGAGAAGTCGGGCGAACAGAGTACCCCCGGATTGAGCCGGGCCGCCCGGCCGGACGGCCCACTTGATGGAACTTTAACGTTCCGAGATTATAATGAAACCGAAATGAGGCAAGCCGTATCCCCACGATGCCCGATTCGGCGCACCGGGTTAGGATCCATGGACGATCCGACGCCGCCCCGCCTCGATACGATCCCCCGGATCCAGACAGGTTTCCCGGCACGACGGCTCCGATCGGTCGCGCGGCCCGACCTTAACCTTTGTCATAGGGACGGGCCGCAAGTCACTGAAAAGGAATGAAAGAAAGTTCTCAATTTCTTAACCAATGGCGTCTAACCATGAAGCGGCAGTGTTTTTCAGGAACCATCATGTTTCGCCGCTCCATCGACTTGCCGTCGCGCATTTCCCTCGTCGCAGCGATCGTCTGCGCCCTGCTGTTCCCGCTTCCGGCCGAAGCCGCCCCGCCGCCCTATGCGGAGCTTCTGATCGATCCGGCCACCGGCGTCGTCCTGCACGCCCAGAACCCGGACCTCCCGACGCAGCCCGCATCGCTGACCAAGATGATGACGCTGTTCCTGGCGTTCGACAGCCTGGACAAAGGTGAACTGGCCCTCGACCAGTTCATTCCCGTGTCCCGGCGCGCGCAGAACATGTCCCCGTCCAAGCTGGGGCTGGTCGCCGGCACGTCGATCCGGGTGGAGGACGCGATCCTCGGCCTGGTCACCCGGTCGGCCAACGACGCGGCCGTGGTGCTGGCCGAGGCGATCGGCGGCACGGAGGAAGGCTTCGCCGAGATGATGACGACGAAGGCGCGCATCATCGGCATGCGGAACACGACGTTCCTGAACGCCTCGGGCCTGCCGAACGTCCGCCAGAAGACGACCGCGCGGGACATCGCGACGCTGTCGCAGGCGCTGATCAAGACGCACTCGCGCCATTATCCCTATTTCAGCCGCAGCAGCTTCTCCTACAACGGCGCCGTGGTCCACAGCCATAACCGCCTGATGAACCGCTACGATGGCATGGACGGGATCAAGACCGGCTTCGTCAATGCCTCCGGCTTCAATCTTGCCGCCACCGCGGTGCGCGACGGCCGGCGGCTGATCGCGGTGGTCCTGGGCGGCCGCAGCTCGCGCGAGCGGGACAACCGGGTCGCGGCCCTGCTCGACCACGGTTTCGGCGTCAAGCCGCTCGGCCGGTCCGTCTCGACCGTGGAGGTCGCGGCCGTCGTCCCGACCGTCCGGGCGACGATCAAGGCCGATGCCCCGCGGCTGGAGAAGGCCATCGCCCAAAGCCCCAAGCCGGCCTCCAAGGCGGCGGCCAAGCCGGGCTCCTGGGCGATCCAGGTCGGCAGCTACAAGAGCCACAAGGCCGGCCAAGCCGGGTTGACGACGACCGCGAAGGTCATCCCGGCTCATGTCAAGGGCGCGCAAAGCACCGTCCTGAAGTCGCGTACCGGTGTGTTCCAGGCCCGTTTCACGGGCATGACCAAGGCCGCCGCCGAGCAGGCGTGCTCCAGGCTCGAATCGAAGGGCCAGGACTGCATGGTGGTCGCCCCGCGGCGGTGACGCCGGGCGACAGGCTTCCCGAAGAACCCTGCCATTCGAAGCACTGACCGCAGGCCGGCCTTCGCCCAGGGCGTGAAGGCCGGCCTGCATCGACGCCCGAGCCACGGTGTCGGTGCCGGACTTCGGCGGGGCCGCCCCGCGGAGAACGGATCAAAGCCCCTGGGCGGCGGGGTCGAGCCTCAGTATCCGGGCGATTTCCCGGGCCGCATCCCGCTCCCCCGGGCTCAGCGTGCCGTCGGCGCCCGCTCCCCCCACCTGAAGCGCCGAGCGCAGGACCAGTTGCCGCTGCTCCTCGGGTGCGTCCGGCGCGAAATCGGCCAGCACGCCCAGGGCGCGGTCGTGCCCGAAGGTCCGGTCCCGGTCGAAATTGGAGAGATGCTGGTCGAGTACGCGTTGGATGTCCTCGGCGCGCTCCTGGTCGCCCATCAGGCAGCGCAACGCCTCGGAATCGATCTCCCGCAGTTCGCTGCCCTCGGCCTTGCCGTCGGCGAAGGCGACCAGCGCGCCCGCGGCGATGACCGCCGGCACCAGGAGCGGCAGGTCGTCCGATTCGGCGCCGATTTCTCCCAGGTGGCTGACAAGCGTATCTATGAAGGACATGGTTCCTCTTCCACCCGGTTTTCGGGTCCCGGTTTGCGGGGCGTCGATCCGCCGACCAGTTCCCGCGGCGTCAGCACCGTGACCGGGAGTTCGTCGCGGCAGGACAGCAGGTGTGCATCGCTGGTGACCAGCATCGCCCCCGTCGCCGCGGCCAGCGCCGCGAACTTGCGATCGCCCGGATCTTCCACCCTGGAGAAGGATGAAACGTCGAGCGGGCCGCGATGTTCGTCGGCCGCTGCGAAAAGACAGGCGAAACGCTCCCAGTCCAGCCCGGGAATGCGGCGGATCACCGCCTCCGTCTCGCCCCGGGTCGCCTCGGCCCAGGCGAGCCGGTGCCGCCCCTTCCGGACCGCCCCCACCACGGCCGCGGCATAGCTCGCCGGATTGAATCCGGCGGCCACGAACACGTTGGTGTCGAGGACGAGGCGGTCCTGCGCGGGGACGCCTGGGGAGGCGGGCATCACCGGGTGCAGGGTTCCATCACCGGCTTGCCCCGGTGCGGCCAGTCGGCGTGCCGGCCCGTTCCGGCGGCATGCTTCCCGCGATCCTGCCTGATCTGGTCCTGCCCGTGGCCGTGACCATGCCCGGCGTCGGCATGGGAGCGAAGCTTCCGTTCCGCAGCTTCCCGGAAGGCGTGTTTCACCGATTCCGGTCGGCGCACCCAGGCGACGCCGGTCCGATCGCTTTCCTCGTAGAGCTTTTGAGCCAGGTCTTCCCGAAGTTTCGGATCGATCTTCATCGCGTCCATCTCCTCGCGCATGTGGCCGCCGTTCGGGGCAACACCCGCGGCGCGCGACCGTTCCTCGCGGGCGGTGGGCCCGTGCGCATAATCGAGGCATGTTGTTTCGCTGCTGTGAAGCCGCTCGTCGGCATGGCTTCTTATGTAGATGTAATGCGTCCGCGGCCGCCCGATCAGGTCGGGCCTGCGATTTCAGGACTGGAATCCGGGCCGGGCAAACCGTGGCCGGCGGCATCGCGGCGGGTGGAGTTCCGTTGTAGGAGAAGGACAGGATGAAGATTTCGGGCAACCTGCGGTGGCTGGGTGCCGCCGCGCTCCTCATTGCCGTCGCCGCTCCCGGCTTGGCGCAGCAGGATCACGGGGGGCATGGCGGTCACGGCGCTCCGGCCGCTCCCGCGGCAGGGTCCTCGGCGGTGATCGACGCGTTCCGGCAGTCCGGCGCCCGCATGCACCGGGATATGGAGGTCGGCCTGACCGGCGATGCCGACCGGGATTTCGCCCGCAGCATGATTCCCCATCATCAGGGGGCGATCGACATGGCGCGCATCCAGCTGCGGTACGGCAGGGATCCCGAAATGCGCCGGCTCGCCGAGGAGGTCGTGGCGGCCCAGGAGAAGGAGATCGAGCGTCTCCGGGACTGGCTCGCCCGGAACCCCCGGCCAGGCCCTGATCCGGACCCCAAACCCTAACCCTAGCCCTGGCGCCGGACCGGCACCGGGGGATCGCTCTCCTCCGCCTCGTCCTCCGCCTCGTCGGGCCAGCCGTCCTGCTGCATCTGCGCGAACAGCAGCGCGTTGCTGTGCGCGGGCGCCGACTGCGGATCAGGGCCGTCCTCGAGCCCGGCGAATCGCTTCTCGTCGGCCTGCATCCTGCGGGTCAGCCGGTTCAGCATGTCCGACGCGGTGAGCGCATGGCCGCTACGGTCGTGGAACAGGTTCCTGTTGGCCGCGGCGGCGGAAGGCAGCAGGTCGCGGGCCAGCTTGCCGGGCGTCTTCTCGGCCGCGTTGATCAGCCGGGCGGCCCCGCTCGGGCCCATGATGTAGGCGATCCGGCTCTCGATCGTCGAGGCCGGCCGGCCAAGCAGCTTTCCAAGCCGCTCCTTGCCTTCGCCGAGGTACCGGGCGGCCATGCCCGCGGACAGGTTGGGATCCTCGCGAAGCGCCAGGATCTTCCGGCGCGCCGCGGCGTCGCCGACGGTCGGCGCGCCGTCGACCACCTTGATCTGCTTCGCGATCTCTCCCAGGCCGAATGCCGATCCATGGCGCCGCACCAGGTCGAGCCACGTGCGCTCGATGAACTGGAAGGGACCGGTCGCCGAACTCTTGCGGTTGCGCGCCTTGGGGTCCAGCCCGCTTTCCTGCTGCGCCTGGGACAGCAGCGAGGCGAAGCTGTGGCCGGACAGCCCGGCGACCGACCGGATCGCGTCGACGACGGGCCCGCCGGCCACCGCCGTCGGCGGCACGTCCGCCGGCTTGCGGCCGGGCAGGGGGACTCCCGCCCGCTCCACCGCCGCAGCGAATCCTTCGCCGCCCGGTTTGCGGGCGGGCAGGGGCGGCTGCCAGGCGGCGCCGGGTATCGAGGGCTTCTTGCCGGGAACCGGCGGCAGTCGCTGGTCAACAGCCATGGGCTTGTTCTCTGCACCTTTCGGGTTAACCCATCCTAAGGCGGCGGACCGCTGGTGAGAAGAACAATCGCGTGACCTCGATCGGGACCCGCTCCGCCCGGCGCGCACCGCACCGATCGATACGGAAGATATCGTACTTTACGCGGCTAATTGGCACGGCAACGTAAGACTGATTCAAATCAGGGAAGACAAGCCCGAAAGTTTGCTATCGATGCGGGCGGATCGCGGCGGCTTACCACACGCGCGAGTGGTGCCGACTGCCGCTGCGCTCCGCGCGACCGATGTAAATCAAGCAGGGTCCGTATCCATCCGCCGCGGGACGACGGGATTGCGGCGGCAGGCGGCCAGAGGGCGAGGCAAGACGATGGGGTCTCTTTCATCCAGGTTCAGGATCGGTTCCAGGATCTACGCGGGGTTCATGCTCATCCTCGCCCTGCTGGCAGCCGTCGGCGGCTTCGGCATCGCCGAGTTGGTCGCAGCCCGCGCGAATTTCGAGCGGTACGGCGAGACCTCCGCCAACACGGCCATGGTGATCACGATCAACCAGGACTTCGCGGAACTGCGCCGGCAGGCGCTGCTCTATACCTCGTCGGGGAACGAGACGGCCGCGGGCCACGTCCATGAACTGCTGAGCCGCATCGCTTCCAGCCTGACGAACCTGGTGCCGGCGGCACGCGACGGGGCCAGCCGGGCGAGGCTGGAGCGCATGATCCAGCTCACCACAGACTACGGGGAGAAATTCACCAAGGTCAAGGAAGCCCGGGTCAAGCGGGACACCCTGCTGGACCAGTCGCTTCGGCCGCTCGGCGACCAGATCGTCGGGAACCTGTCCGACCTGATCAGCGAGGCCACCGCCGCCAAGCAGATGGAGACCGCGGGCCTGGCCGGGATCGCCCAGGAACAGTTCATGTATGCCCGGCTCAATTCCATCCAGTTCCTGGCGACGCCGGACGAGGCGCTGGCGGAAAGCGTGACGCGACGGCTTGCCGCCTTCAAGCCGGCCGCGACCAACCTCGCCGCGTGGTTCGACGATCCGGACCGCATGGCGCTGGCCCAGGACGTGCTCCGGCTGGCCGAGACCTATTCGAAGACCTTCGACCGGATGGCCGCGTCGGCGTTCGACATGAACAGCCTCATCTACGAGGCCATGCCGGTCATCGCGGAGGAGTTCGGCGGCCTGACCCAGGCCACCGTGGACGGCTGGAGCGCCATCTTCCGGGAAACCGAGCAGAAAACCCTGTCCGAGATCGACAGCACCATCGGGGTCAGCGGAGCGCTCGTCGCCGCCGCGCTCATGGGCGGCATCCTTCTCGCCTGGCTGATCGCCCGCAGCATCGTCGTCCCGGTCAAGACCATGACCGCCACCATGACGCTGCTCGCGTCGGGCGACCGCTCCGTCGAGGTCACGGGGCTCGACTTCGCGGACGAGATCGGCGAGATGGCGCGGGCGGTCCAGGTCTTCAAGGAGAACGCGATCCGGGTCGAACGGCTCCAGGCCGAGCAGGCCGCCCAGGAGCAGCGTTCGGCGGAGGAACGCCGGCGGTCCATGATGGAGCTGGCCGACGATTTCGAGAACCATGTCAACGGCGTCGTGACCCATGTCACGACCTCGTCCGGGGAGATGAACGCGACTGCGGCCACCATGTCCACCGCCGCCCAGCAGGCGACCCACCAGGCGACCGCGGTCGCCAACGCGGCCGACCACGCGTCCACCAACGTCCAGACCGTCGCCGCCGCGGCGGAGGAACTGGCCTCGTCGATCGCCGAGATCGGCCGGCAGGTCGATCGGTCCTCCCGCACGATCCAGCACGCGGTGGAAAAGGCCCGGCGGACCAACGAGATCGTCGAAAGCCTCTCGACCGCGGCCCAGAAGATCGGGGAGGTGGTCGGCCTGATCAACACCATCGCCGGCCAGACCAACCTGCTCGCGCTCAACGCGACGATCGAGGCGGCCCGCGCCGGCGACGCCGGCAAGGGGTTCGCCGTCGTGGCGTCGGAGGTCAAGAACCTGGCCAACCAGACCGCCAAGGCGACCGAGGACATCTCCGGCCAGATCAGTTCGGTCCAGGCGGCGACGGCCCAGGCGGTCGAGGCGATCCAGGACATCCTGCACACCATCGACGAGGTCAGCGGCACCTCGGCCGCCATCGCCGCATCGGTCGAGCAGCAGCAGGCGGCGACCGGCGAGATCGCGCGCAACGTCGAGCAGGCCGCCGCCGGGACCAGCGAGGTCGCGGCCAACATCGCCGGCGTCACCGCGGCGGCCGACGCCTCGCTCGCGACCGCGGAGCAGGTGCTCCGCGAGTCGTCCGAGCTGACCCGCCAGTCGATAGTGCTCCGGCGCGCGGTGGACGAGTTCATCGAAAAGGTGCGCGCCGCCTGACTGCCCGGTTTGCGGGAGCGTCGAAGTGGGCCACACTCGACCCTCCCGCAGCCGAGGAAACGCCATGATAGATCTCTACACCTGGACCACCCCCAACGGCCGGAAGGCCTCCATCATGCTGGAGGAGACCGGCCTTCCCTACACGGTCCACCCGGTCGACATCACCAAGGACGAGCAGTTCGCGCCGGACTTCCTGAAGATCAGCCCGAACAACAAGATCCCGGCCATCGTCGACCACGACACCGGCGCGTCCCTGATGGAGTCCGGCGCCATCCTGCTGTACCTGGCGGAGAAGACCGGGATGTTCATCCCGCTGGACGGGCCCGGACGGTGGCGGACTTGGCAGTGGCTGATGTTCCAGATGGGCGGCGCCGGCCCGATGCTGGGCCAGGCCCACCATTTCCTTCAGTTCAACCCCGGCAAGGCGCCCTATGCGGAGGAGCGGTTCGGTGCCGAGGCAAGGCGGCTCTATTCCGTCATGGACAAGCGGCTGGGCGAGACCGAGTACCTGGCCGGCGGCGACTACACCATCGCCGACATCGCGACATGGCCGTGGGTCTCGCGGTTCGAATGGCAGCGGATCGATCTCGCGCAATTCCCGAATGTGCGGCGCTGGTATCTCGCCATCGCAGGGCGTCCCGCCGTCCGGCGCGGCTATGATGTGCCGAAGAAGGGCCACGAGATTCCGCTGGCCTGAGCACATCGCCGCCGGAACCCCATGCTGCTGCCGCTTCGCCTGTCCCTGTTCTACGCCGCCTATTTCCTGATCCTGGGTATCCAGCTGCCGTTCTGGCCGGTCTGGCTGGAAAGCCGGGGCCTGTCGGCGGAAGAGATCGGGACGGTCCTGGCGGTGGCGCTGTGGGTCCGCATCGTCACCATTCCGGTGGCCGGCGTGGTGGTCGACCGCACCGGCAACCGGCGGACGGCGCTGATCCTGCTCAGCGCCGCCGCCCTGGCGGCCTCGCTGCTGTACCTGCCGGCCGACGGCTTCGTGCCGATCCTGCTGGTGACCGTGCTGATGAGCGCGGGCTTCAGCCCGATCATGAATATCGGCGACAACCTGACCCTGCTGATCGCCCGGGCCCACCGGCTCGATTACGGCCGGATGCGCCTGTGGGGATCGATCAGCTTCATCGCCGCCGCCAGCCTGGGCGGCATGGTGGTGGCCGACAGCCAGCCCGAGACCGTGCTCCACCTGCTGGTCGGCGCCATGGCCCTGACGGCCCTGTCCTGCTGGCTGGCGCCGAAGCCGCCGCCGCGCGAGCCGGCGGGGGACGGGGTGCCGCTGAGGACCAGCCGGATCGCGGCGCTGCTCCGCGATCCCGGCTTCCTGCTGTTCCTGGGGGCCACCTCGGCCGTCCAGTCCAGCCACGCGGTCTATTACGCGTTCGGCACCCTGCACTGGCGCGGGCTCGGCCATTCGGAGGCGGTGATCGGCTGGCTGTGGGCGGAAGGCGTGATCGCCGAGATCCTGCTGTTCGCCTTCGGCGGTGCCGCGACCGCGCGGCTCGGTCCCGCCCGCCTGCTGGTGCTGGCCGGGCTCGCCGCCCTGGTCCGCTGGGCGGGAACGGCCGTGGCGGAGAGCGTGCCGGTCCTGGCGCTCCTCCAGGTGCTTCACGGCATGACCTTCGGAGCCGCGCACCTCGCGGCCATGCAGTATATCGCCAAGGCCGTCCCGATCGACCGCTCCGCGACCGCCCAGGCGCTGTACGGCGCTCTCGCCACCGGCATGGGCACGGCGCTGGCCATGATGCTGGCGGGCGCCGCCTATGCCGGGATGGGGGCGGGCGCCTATCATGCCATGGCCGCCCTGGGGCTGGCCGGCGCCGTGTTCGCCCTGCTGCTGGCCTCGCGCGGCCGGCAGGACGAGGTCCGGCCCGCGGACGCCTAGCCCGCTTCCTGGTCCTGTTCCCAGGCGGCCGGGTCCTCGATCCGGCGCAGGGTCAGGATCTGCGCCGCGGCGGTGAACAGCAGCCCGGAGGCGGCGAGGCGGCCGGAGTCCTGGTCGGAATGGCCCAGGCAGGCGAGCTGGGCCGCTCCCAGCGCATAGGCCTGGAGCAGGTCGATCGGGTCCCCTTGCGAGTTCCGCGACCACCAGCGCCGACCGTGGCGCCGCATGGTCCGCAGCGCCGGTTCCAGCACGTCCCAGGCCGGCAGCCGGTCCTGGAGGAAGTCGGCGGGATCGCCGCCGCCCTCCTCGCCCAGGGCCGCCCGCCCGAGATGGATCGCGAACTCGATGAAGGGATAGCGTTCGGACACCCGGGCACCCGCCCGGAACGCTATGCTCATCAGCAGTTCCGACACCAGCGCCGAATCCCGGGGTTCCAGGCCGTCCACGACATCCAGCAGGCCCGGAGCCAAGCCCGCTTCCGGCGAGCCGCCGTCGCGGGCGGCGGTCACGGCCGCGACCAGCGTGCGCAACGCTTCGACCTGGGCCTCCGGGGAAACCGGCCGGTAGTCTTGTTCCATGGGGATGTGCTCTTTGCCTTCTGCAAGGACCTTCGGGCCGGCCGTCCGCCGATCCGAAGGTCCCTGTTACAAGGCAACGGAGCTTATTGTCCAGGAGAACGAGTACGCCGGTATTCCCGCCGGGCTCCCTACTTCGCCTTGCGGGACAGAAGGAACCAGAACAGCCCGACGGTCACGCCGACCGTGGCGGCGAGAAAGCCGAGCGCGACATAGGCCTCGTAATCGAGATGCATGGTGTGGAACTCCCCGAGCGGTGCGCCCGACAGGGGCGCAGGATGCGAAACCCGGCCGGGAGCGTGCATCCGCCGCGGCCCGCCCGCATTGAAGATTCGCAATCCCGCGAGGAACGGAACAGTTTATGGATGACCCGATGGCAGACACGGTGCATGGCATGTCCGACCCCGGTGAACGGCGAAGCGGCCCCGGATGGCCGTTGCGGCACGAACGACCCATCCTGCGCAGGCTGGCGGGCGCCTTCGGCGCGGGCTTCGCCGGGGGAGCGGTGACGGCGACCGCCCTGATCGGGGCCGATGTCGGCGGCATCGGAGCGCTGACGCTGGGAGCCGGCGCCTCGCCCGGCGACCTGACCGGGGCCCTGTTGCTGATCTGGGGCATGGCGGTCCTGTTCGGCTTCGTCGGCCTCGCGATCTCCATCATGTCGCTCGGCGACTGGAGCGACCCTCCTCCCGACTGAGGGAGGGACAGCCTCGCCCGATCGATGTGTCGCAGGTCGGCCTCGGCGGAAGGCCGACGCCGACAGCGTGGCCGGAGCGTCATAAAAAACACTATGCAGAACCACTAGAGTAACCCGTAATCGAAAGCGCGCATCAAGCGTAGTAGCTTCCAGTTTGCCGTGCCCGCCGAGAGGCTTCCAAGCCGACGTTCTGTTATCATGGGCAACCGGCATCGATATGTACTGTGGTTGAACATGAGTCAGACGATCACATCGCGTTCTCCCGTTCGGCAACCCTTGGGGAATAATAAATTTAATATTATTTCAATTCAGTATTTGAGGGCGTTCGCGGCTCTCCTGGTGGTGTTCCACCACGCGCGCTACCAGATCACCGATTTCGAGGTGTTCTACACGGGCGGCGTCTGGCTGTTCGGACAGGCGGGCGTGGACATCTTCTTCGTCATCAGCGGCTTCATCATGTGGGTGACGACGTCCTTGCGGCCGACCGCGCCGGGCGATTTCCTCAGGAACCGCATCGTGCGGATCGTTCCCATGTACTGGCTCGTGACGCTGGCCGTCGCGGCGGCGGCCCTCCTGCTGCCCAACCTGTTCCGGGCGGTGGAGCTGACGCCCGAGCACGTGCTCAAGTCGTTGTTCTTCATCCCGCATTTCTATCCGGCCGCGCCGAACCGGATCTGGCCCCTGCTGATCCCGGGCTGGACCCTCAATTACGAGATGTTCTTCTACCTGATCTTCGCGGCGGCCCTGTTCCTGCCGCGCTCCCTGATCATCCCGGCGATCTCCGCGCTGTTCGCGGCGATCTCGGTGATCGGCCTGGTCGTCCCGTTCGAGGA
Organism: Skermanella rosea; assembly: GCF_016806835.2. NCBI lineage: Bacteria > Pseudomonadati > Pseudomonadota > Alphaproteobacteria > Rhodospirillales > Azospirillaceae > Skermanella > Skermanella rosea. The sequence goes on from NZ_CP086111.1 coordinate 1,149,845, forward strand.
TCCGGTCCTGATCTTCTTCGCGGACTCCATCATCATGGAGTTCGTGGCCGGAATGCTGATCGGCCGGCTGTACCTGGAGGGACGGCTGGCGCTGCCGGCCTGGGCCGCCCTGTCGGCGATCGCCGTCGGGCTGGTCTGGATGGTCGCCCTGACCCCGTGGGAGATTCCCGAGACGCGGCTGCTGGTCTGGGGCATTCCGGCCGTCCTGACGGTGGTCGGCTGCCTGTCGCTGGAGTTCAGGGACGCGATCCGGAAGAACGGGCTGCTGACCCTGCTGGGCGATGCGTCCTATTCGGTCTACCTGACCCATATCCTGACGCTCGGGGTGGTCAGGACGGCCTGGAACCGGTTGGGGCTGGTCGAGCAGGATGCGGCGGCCGCCTGGATCTTCATGGCCGCCGCGATCGTGATATCGGCGGCGGCGGGCATCGCGGCGTATTTCCTGCTCGAGGCGCCGATCCAGAGGCTGGGGCGCGGCTGGACGTCGCGGGACGGCCGCCGGCCCGGCGTTTCGGCCGGCAGCCGTGTGACCGCCGTCAAATCCAGCGGATGAACAGCCAGGCGGTGCCGGGCTCGCGGCCGGAACGCATCTCGATCAGCACCTTCATGGGCTGGTCGAAGGTGAAGACGTAGCTGAAAATGATGTTCAGCTTGCCGGACTCCACGCCCTCCTGGAACCGGCCGTGGAACTCCGGCGTGAAGGTGCAAGGGGCGACGTCGCGGAAGAAGTCGCAGCCGATCACCAGGTCGGCCTTGCGCCCGGCGAAATTCTCCTCCGCGGCGTTGTAGCTGAGGACACGTCCCGTCCGGTCCAGTTGCACGATGCCGATCGGCAGGTCCGCCAGGGCGTCGCGGCCGGTCTCCTCGACCAGTTCGTAAACGCCCCGGTCGCCGATCCTGAAGAACTCCTTGAGGCCGCCGATGGTCGGGGCCGGCGGCCTGCCGTCGGGCGTGCGCACCCGCCAGGACGGCAGCGTCATGAAGGCGGTCGTGCCGACGCCGGGGCTGGTGTTGAGATGGAGCATGCCGCCGTGCAGCTCGACCAGCGCCTTGGCGACCGGCAGCCCCAGCCCGGTGCCTTCGGTGTTCGCCTGGAGATGCGAGCCGACCCGGCCGAAGGGGGCGAGCGCGACCGGCAGGTCGCGGACGGAGATCCCGATGCCGGTGTCCGAGGTCGTGAAGCAGATCTGGCCGTCGGCCAGGATGTGGGTCGCCAGGGTGACTTCGCCGCCGGCCTCGGTGAACTTGACCGCGTTGCCCACCAGGTTCAGCAGAACCTGCCGCATCAGGCGCCGGTCCGCGACCACGGCCACGTCGTCCGGCGCGGGCGCCACGGTCAGCTTCAGCCGCGCCTTCGTCGCCCGTTCCCGCAGCAGTCGGTCGACGTCGCCCAGCAGGCGCTTCGCGGACACGGTCTCCTCGTTCAGCGTGACCTGGCCCGCCTCGATCTTGGCCATGTCCAGCAGGTCGTTGATGATGTCCAGCAGGTGCCGGCCGGCGAACAGGACGTCGCTGGCATATTCCACGTAGGTCTGGTTGCCCAGGGGGCCGTGCATCTCCTCGGCCATCATCTCCGAGAAGCCGATGATCGCGTTCAGCGGCGTGCGCAGCTCGTGGCTCATGTTGGCGAGCAGCGACGTCTTGGCCTGGTTGGCCCGCTCGGCCTGTTCCTTCGCCGCCATCAGCTCCAGGGCCGCCCGCTTGCTCGCGGTGACGTCCTGCACGGTCCCGAACAGGGCGACGGGGTGCCCGTCGCCGCTGCTGTGGACGACCCGTTCCTCGTGCAGGTGGCGGATCTCGCCGTCGGGCAGGACGATGCGGTAGTCGAACGATCCGACCCGCGCCGACGGCGCCGCGAGGTCGCGATCCTGGGGATGGACCAGGTCGAGGAACCCGGCGGGATCCGGCGGTCCGGCGGCGGGGTCGCGGTCGTGGATCCCGTACAGGATGTCCGACCAGACCGTGCTTCCCGTCGCAAGGTCGGTCCGCCACCAGCCGAGCCGGGCCATGCGCTGGGCGGCTTCCAGCGCCTGCTCCAGCCGGCGGTGGTCGGTCAGGTCGGTGGAGGTCCCGACCAGGCGGACGATCCGCCCGTCGTGGAACAGCGGGTTCAGCACGGTCCGCGTCCAGAAGACGCGGTCTCCCAGCCGGATCTCCTCCTCGTAGCTGATCGGGCCGCGGGTTGCCACGCAATGCCGGTAATGGTCGGTGAGGCGGTAGGCGAGGCAGGGCGCCAGCACCTCCCCGACCAGCCGGCCGGCGCAGTCGGCATGGCTCAGGCCGAAGGCGCGCTCGTACCAGCCGTTCAGCATCGCGATCCGGAATCCGCCGCCTCCCTCACCGTCCTCGACGTCGATGACGAAGATCGGGCAGGCGATCTGGTTGATGAATTCCCGCAAGGCCGCTCCGGCGGAGGTCTTGAGGATGTCGGGCTGGTCGAGCAGGGTGGTCATGGGAGGGGTCGCGAGTCTTGAAAGGGGCGGGAAAGATTCAGGCAACGGTCCAGTCTGCGTCCTTGCCGATGGCATTCGAAGGCAGCGAAGGCCCGCAAGTCAGGGCCCGGGGCCGTTCCGGAACGGTCAGGTTACGGTCGATCCAGCGGGTCAGCGCCCGATGGAGTTCCGGGCCGGCGGGAGCGCCCGGGGCCGGCACGATGAAGGCCTTCAGCCGGTCGCCTTCCGCCGGGCCCATCAGTCGCACTGCCGCGTCGGCGACCCAGGGATGCTCGCGCAGGCGCCGCCCCACATGGTCGGGGGAAACATTGACGCCGCCGACCTGGACCATCCCGTCCAGGCGCCCCGCGACGCGGAAGCGGCCGTCCGCGGTCCAGTCCAGCCGGTCCGGCGCCGCGACGTCCCGTTCCGTGCCGTCGGCGAAGGTCCGGCGCAGGATGGCCTCCCCGACGCGCCGCCAGTGGGGCATCGGTCGGAAGCCGTCGGCCGGATCGTCGCGCCAGCCGATGCCGGCGGTCTCCGACGACCCGTACAGTTCGACCAGACGGTCGAGACCGGCGCCGATCGCGCCATGGACCGTTCCGGCCGGGCAGGGGGCGGTGGAAACCGACCCCTGGACGCCGGCGGGCAGGTCGGCCCCGCTGCGGACGAAAGCCGCCCAGAAGGCGGGATGGCCGACGATCAGGTCGCCGGGCATCGCCAAGCCGGCGAGGGCCGCCGGCGCCAGTCCCCGGATGTCGACCACGGGCAGCCTGGCTCCCCCCGGGGAAGCGCCGGCCAGGACCGTCATCAGGAAACCGTAGATATGGTGGCAGGGCACCGCGCCGAGGATGCGCCGCCGCTCCGGAAACAGGGTTCGCAGGAACTCCGCCTCCTGCTCCAGGTCGGCGAGCCGGTGGCGGCAGGGCTTCGCGGCTCCGGTACTGCCCGACGTCCTGAAGATGACATGGGAACCGCACCGGGGGAGCGCCGACCGGCAGATATCCAGCAGGCCGCCGAAGGTCCGCCGGGTCGGCAGGTAGTCGGAGGCGCCCGCCGCGGCGAGGTCGAGCGCCTCGGACAGCGCCGCCGAGAGCTGGAGCATCTCCAGGCTGTCGGCCTCGACCGGGCCGTTCCGCCAGGCCTCTCCGCCGGGATGGCCGGCGAGGGCCCGTGAACCGGGCCGCAGGCGCGTGAACTCGCTCGCGACCAGGTCGGCGACGAAACGCGCCAGGGTCGGATCGTCCGACCACCAGCTTCCTCCGGACCCGAACTCTCCTGCTTCCCCGGCCACGCACCCGTACCATCGATAGGGGTAAAAGATGCGCCGATAGTGTCACATCGGACCGGCGTTGCAAATCCGTCCGAACAGGAAAGCAGGCTCAAAAACCGATCAAACGTCGTAGACCGGTCCGGGCGTCTTCTTGTTCTCGCCGCCCGATTGCTCCTCCTCCTTCTCGGTCAGCGTCTTGTCGCGGCCGGCATCGGTTCCCGGCTGGGGCTTTTCGTCTTTCTTGCCGTCGTTCTCGGCCATGGTCGATCTCCTGGTGAAAACTGCTCCAACAGGCGATGGCCGGGTGCGTTGCGCTTCGACCCCCAGGACCGGTTTCGCGTCAATGAGCTGTTAATTTGGCCTAAAAGTTCAAGGTGTTGCTGCCGTGCATCATATTTCCGTCATCACGATCCGTTTCGTAGGTAATCGTTGCATATGCACCTATTCGCCGCTCTGATGATGCGACGCTTAACGTTCGACCCGATCAGGGAATGGTCATGAGAAATCTCCTCCTTGCCACCACGGCCATCGCCGCAGTCACCCTGGCCGCGCAGTCCGCCCAGGCACAGCTCGTCGTGAGCCTCGGCGGTTACACCGAGTTCTTCGGCGCCTACTACGACGACGACGCCTCGAACCGGACCAGCCGCGAATTCGCGCTGGAGACCGAGATCGTCGTCCGCGCCGACGGCAAGGCTGACAACGGCCTTCTCTATGGTGCCAAGGTCGAGCTGCAGAACAGCACCGGCGCCACCTCGACGAGCGTCGGCACCGACGAGGCGTCGGTCTATCTCGGCGGCACCTGGGGCCGCATCGAGCTCGGCGACTTCGACGGCGCCGCCGACACCCTGGCGATCTACGCTCCCCTGATCGGCGTCGAGCAGATCGACGGCGACGGCTACCGCTTCCTGGAGAATACCCCCGACTTCGGCCCGCGCGCCGGCTTCGCGCTGGGCAGCCTGCCGACCGGCAGCGTCGTGCAGGCGCCCGACTCGGGCGACGCCACCAAGGTCATGTACCTGACGCCGCGGTTCGCCGGCATCCAGGCGGGCGTCAGCTACGCCACGCAGGACGACAGCGAGGGCCAGGACGTCGTCGGCTTCAAGACCGCCGGCGGCTACAAGGACTTCTGGGAGTTCGGCGCCAACTACACCGGCGAGTTCTCCGGCTTCTCGGTCGCGGCGAGCGCCACCGGCAGCACGGCGACCGGCCAGGACCTGGGCGTCGTCGGCGGTCCGTCGCTCGAGGACTTCTGGGCGTGGCAGGTCGGCGGCCAGGTCGGCTACGGCGGCTTCAAGGTCGGCGGCGGCTACATCGACGGCGGCGACTACAACGCGGTTTCCGGCGTGCCGGCGACGTCGGGCGACACCAACATCTGGCATGTCGGCGTCAGCTACACGGCGGGCCCGCTCGCGGTCGGCCTGTCCTACGCCGACGCCGAGGGCTTCAAGGGCGGCCCGGAGTTCGACGACTTCGGCGGCGTGACCCCCGCGACCTACGCCTCCTCCTACAAGACCTACGGCGGCGGCGCCGCCTACACCCTGGCTCCCGGCTTCACGGTCCAGGGCGACGTGATGTACGTGGACGAGGACCTGCGCAACGTGGACGCCGCGACCGGCGTGACCAGCACCACGAGCAACGAAGGCATCGTCGCCATCCTGAGCACCCGCCTGGATTTCTGATCCGCGGCACTGTTCCGGCTGGAAGGAAAGGGGTGCGGCGCTTCCGGGCGCGGCACCCCTTTTTCGTTTCCTGGGGCGTCGCCGGAAGATGGGTTCCGTTCCCTAGTTCGCCAGCTCGCCGAACCGGTGGTCGGCCGTGGATTCCTCGCCGACCCGGGCGCTGGGGGTGGAGAAGGCGTCGTAGGCGGGGTTGGTCAGGTAGTTCGACAGGACGATGCCCACGCCCGCGGCGATCACGATCGCCGTCAGGGCGCCCAGGATAAACATCTTCATCGGCATTCCACTTGTTTGTCTTTTCTCTTCCGTCCCGGGGCGCGCACGGCGCCCCGGGAATTCGTCGGTCTGGATGACGGCGTCACCGGCCCTCGGGCGTCCGTCCCGCCTTGTCGCGGATCTCGTCGCGCTCGCCCATCTCCTCGAACTTGCGCTCGGGGCTCTTGTCGGTGTCGCCGGATGCCTTTCCGGTCTTCCGGTCCAGCGCCTTCTCGATCTGCTCGGCCGCTTCGGAACCCTTGCCGGTGCTCATGCCTTCCTCCCTCCAGCTCTCGCGGTTGCAGGCGGATCGCCCGCACCCGTTGCGCTCAGGGGAGCGGGGCGTCCTGACGGATCAACCCGTCAGACCGCAATTCCGCCCACAGGTCGGACGGAATTTTGTGGGCGAGCAGGTCCATGTTCTCCTTGATGCGGGCCGGGCTGCCCATGCCGGGAATGACCGACGCCACCACCGGATGCCCCAGCGGGAACTGGAGGGCCGCCGCCTTCAGCGGCACCCCGTGGCGCCGGCAGACCTCCTCGATCCGCCGGGTCTTCTCCAGGATCTCCGGCGACGCGGGGGCATAGTCGTAATGGGCGCCCTCCACCGGCCCGGTCGCCAGGATGCCGGAATTGTACGGCCCGCCCAGCACGATCCCGATGCCGCGCTTCTCGCAGAGCGGCATGAAGCTGTCCAGGCTCGCCTGGTCCAGCAGGGTGTAGCGGCCGGCCAGCAGGAAGCAGTCGAAGTCGCCGGCCTCGGCGAAGCGCTGGCAGGCCTCCCACTCGTTCAGCCCGGCCCCGATCGCCTTGACGATCCCCTGCTCGCGCAGCTTCAGCAGGGCGGGGTAGGCGCCCTCCATGGCCTCCTTGAAGCGCTGCTCATAGGCGTCGCCCTGGTTGCGCCGGTCGGCGTCGTGGATGAAGACGATGTCGACCCGGTCGGTGCCGAGCCGTTGCAGGCTGTCCTCGAACGACCGCATCACCCCGTCGTAGCTGTAGTCGATCCCCCGGCGGAACGGCGGCACGTCCATGAACAGGCCCGCCTCGGTCGGTTCCCCGCGCGCCGGGAACAGGCGCCAGCCGACCTTGGTGGACAGCACGACGTTCTCGCCGCGGACCCGGCGCAGCCAGCCGCCGACGCGGTGCTCGCTCAGGCCGTGGCCGTACAGCGGCGCCGTGTCCACGTAGCGGACGCCCGCCGCGAAGCTGGCGTCCAGGGCGGCCAGCGCCGCCTCGTCGTCGATCGCCCGGTACATGTTGCCGAGCGAGGTCCCGCCGAAGCCGAACACCGTCAGCGATACGTCCGTGCGGCCGAGCTTGCGCGTTTCCAGTTCCATGCCATCCTCCTTGCGGTTCATTAACCATGGACTCAATCGATAACACGGCCGACCCCCGAAACGGGCCAGGAAGCCGCATCAGGGCAGGAACAGGAAACCCATGCTGAAGACGATCGATCCGCTGCTCAACGGAGCGCTGCTCCAGATCCTCGCCGACATGGGGCACGGCGACGAACTCGCCATCGTCGACGCGAACTATCCCGCGGCGGCCAACGCAAGGCGGCTGGTCCGGCTGGACGGCATCAGCGCCACCGCGGCGCTCAAGGCGGTGCTGTCGCTGCTGCCGCTCGACGATTTCGTCGAGGCGCCGGCCGCCGTCATGACCCCGGGGACGGAATGGCCGCCGATCCTGGACGAATTCCAGGCGCTGGCCGACGGGGCGGAGGGCCGGGCGATCGAGATCCTCGGCATGGACCGCTTCGCCTTCTACGAGCGGGCGCGCGGCGCCTACGCCGTGATCGCCACCGGCGAGCGCCGCCTCTACGGCAACATCATCCTGGTCAAGGGCGTGATCCGTCCGGCCGGATGACGGCTGCGACCGCCGCCGCGGCCTCGATGCCGGTCAGGTAGGCCCCGTGCGCGGTGGAGTAGGACTCCTGGGAGCAGGCCTCCCCGGCGAAGAACAGCCGCCCGTCGATCGGCCGTGCCAAGTCGGCGCGGCGGTCGGCGCCGCCCGGCACCGCGTAGGAATAGGCCCCGCGCGACCACGGGTCGGCCGCCCAGCCCGAGGCCGCCACCGGCTTCAGCCGGCCGCGGACCGAGGAACCGAACAGCCCGCACAGCTCGCCGAGCGCGAAATCCTCCAGGGCCCCCGGCCCGGCGCGCTCCAGGTCCAGCGCCAGGGCGCCGCCGTAATAGGCCTCGACCAGCGGCCGGCCGAGCGGTTCCAGGTGGTACAGCCCGGTCCGCGCGCGGTCCAGGGCGCCGGGGACCTGCGTGTCGGGCTCCAGGTCCCAGGGCCGGCCGCCCCCCTCGGCGACCTCCAGGAACAGCTTCGCCACATGGCCCATGGGCAGGGCGCGGGCCGCCCCGGTCTTCTCCGGCGGCAGCGGCGGCGTGAAGCGGATCGCCTCGCCGTCCAGCAGCGGCGTCGGGACGGTCAGGATCACGGCCCGCCCGCACAGTTCGCCCTTGGGCGTGGTCAGCACGATCCGCGGCCCGGTCATGTCTATCGACGTCACCGGCGTGTCGAGCGAGACATGGACCCCGGCGCCGGCCCGCGCCACCAGCGTTCCATAGCCCGACGCCACCCGCCAATTGACGCCGGTGTCGGCGTAGCGCACCAGGTCCACCGCCGACAGGTCCCCGGGCTCGGCGCCGGAGATATAGCCGATGACCGCCGCGAAGCGCGGCAGCCAGCGGTCCCCGGCCGGCAGCAGGTCGGCGACGCTGCGATCGGGTCCGCCACCCGGGCCGCCATCGCCGACCCGGTCGATCAGCTCCCAGTACCGCTCCATCGCCTCCGCCCAGTCGGTCATGGCCTCCCGGCCCAGGCGGCGCCCGACGGCACCCTGGCCCCAGTCCGGCGGGTTCCGGTCGATCTCCAGCCCCAGCCCCTCGGCGATCCCGCACCAGGGATTGCGGTCGGCGGAGTGCAGCCAGCCGCAGCCCAGGTCGGCGGGATGGCCGCCGCCGGTCAGCACGGTGTGGGCGCGGCCTCCCGTCCGGCCGCGCGCCTCGGTGACGACCGCCGAGATGCCCCGGCGCGCCAGCTCGCGGGCCGCCGCCAGACCGGCCGCCCCGGCGCCGACAACGACCACATCCACTTCGCTGAACGGCATGCTTCCCCTGTCCGCTTGAAATCCATCACGCCCGTTCAACAGTTTGTGCGGGACGTCGGACCGAGGCCACTGATCCAAATGCGTGTTTGCCCGATTTTTCCCTCCCGATATAGCCTGGATCGTCCGGGGGCCGCCGTTCCCGGACATAGCCGGCCCGGAAACGACCAAAGGACGCGCGCATGCAGGTGATCCTGGCCCAACCCCGCGGTTTCTGCGCCGGCGTCGAGCGGGCGATCGAGATCGTGGAACGGGCGCTGGCGCTCTACGGCCCTCCCGTCTATGTCCGGCACGAGATCGTCCACAACGGCCACGTGGTCGAGCGCCTGCGGGCCAAGGGTGTGCGGTTCGTGGACGAGGTGGACGAGGTGCCGCCCGGCGCGGTCACGATCTTCAGCGCCCACGGCGTCTCGACCGCGGTGGACGAGGCGGCGCGGGCGCGTGGCCTGCACGTGATCGACGCGACCTGCCCGCTGGTCGCCCGCGTCCACCTGGAAGGTGCGCGCTATTCCCGCCAGGGCCGCGACGTCGTGCTGATCGGCCATGCCGGGCATGCGGAGGTCGAGGGAACCCTGGGCCGGCTGGACGGGCCGGTCCATCTCGTCGGCTCGATCGAGGATGTCGCCCGGCTCCGGGTCTCCGATCCCGGCCGGGTCGCCTACATCACCCAGACCACGCTCAGCATCGACGACACCCGAAGCATCATCGAGGCGCTCAAGGCCCGGTTCCCCGCCATTGTCGGCCCGGACACCAACGACATCTGCTACGCCACCCAGAACCGCCAGCGCGCCGTGCTGGGCCTCGCCCCGCTGGTCGACCTGGTGCTGGTGGTCGGGGCGGCGAACAGCTCCAACTCCAACCGCCTGCGCGAGATCGCGCGCGACGCCGGCGTCCCCGCCTACCTGATCGGCGACGCCTCGGCGCTCGACCCGGCCTGGCTCGACGGGGTATCCTCGGTCGGCGTCACGGCGGGCGCCTCGGCGCCGGAGGACCTGGTCCAGGAGGTATTGGACGCCCTGGCGCGGCGAGCCAAGCTGCGGGTCCGGACGCTGCCCGGCATCGAGGAAACCCTGCATTTCCGCCTGCCCGTCGAGCTGGAGGCGGCCGGCACCGGCCCGCTCCCCCGGCACCGCCCCGACTTGAACAGGAAGTGAGCTCACGATGGCCGTCCCGTTGCTCCAAACCGCCATGGTCGGCGCCTATGTCGTCGGCCGCCACCTGCGCGGCGTCAAGCGGTACCCGCTGGTGCTGATGCTGGAGCCGCTGTTCCGCTGCAACCTCGCCTGCGCCGGCTGCGGCAAGATCGACTATCCCGACCCGCTGCTGAACCGCCGCCTCAGCGTGGACGACTGCCTGGAGGCGGCGCGCGAATGCGGCGCGCCGGTCGTCTCGATCGCCGGCGGCGAGCCGCTGCTCCACGCCGAGATCGACCGGATCGTGGACGGGCTGATCGCCCAGCGGCGCTTCGTCTATCTCTGCACCAACGCGCTGCTGATGGAAAAGCGGCTGGACCGCTTCAAGCCCGGCCCCTTCTTCACCTGGTCGGTCCATCTCGACGGCAGCCGGGCCGAGCACGACGCCTCGGTCTGCCAGGCCGGCGTCTACGACCGCGCCGTCGCCGCGATCCGGGAGGCCAAGAAGCGCGGCTTCCGCGTCAACATCAACTGCACCCTGTTCGATGGCGCCGACCCCGCCCGCGTCGCCGCCTTCTTCGACGAGGCCATGGAAGCCGGCATCGACGGCATCACGGTCTCGCCCGGATACGCCTACGAGCGAGCACCCGACCAGGCCCATTTCCTGACCCGCCGGCGCACCAAACAGCTCTTCCGCGACATCTTCCGGGCGGGGCGGGGCCGGCGCTGGGCGTTCAACCAGTCGTCCCTGTTCCTGGACTTCCTGGCCGGCAACCAGACCTACCGGTGCAGCCCCTGGGGCAACCCGACCCGCAACGTCTTCGGCTGGCAGCGCCCTTGCTACCTGCTCGGGGAAGGCTATGCCAGGACCTGGCGCGAGCTGATGGATGAGACCGACTGGGACGCCTACGGCACCGGCAACTACGAGAAATGCGCCGACTGCATGGTCCACAGCGGCTACGAGGCGACCGCCGTCGCCGACTCCGTCCGCAACCCCCTGAAGGCCTTCCGCGTCGCCCGGCACGGCGTCCGCACCGACGGCGGCATGGCCCCGGAAATCCCCCTCGACCGCCAGCGCCCGGCCGAATACGTCTTCTCCCGCCACGTCGAGAAGGCGCTGGAGGAGACCGGCCCGAAGCGCTGAGGCGGTTTTCGCGAGGAACTCCGTCGATCCTGACACGAACGCCGTCGCCCGACCCCCTCACCCTGACCCTCTCCCCCAAGGGGGCTAATCTATCAACAGATCTTTTTAGGTGCGGCAGGTTGACTCGGGTTTGTCGCTGTAGTTGCGTAGTTTGGCGGGGATGTGATTCTGTTCGTGACGTTCTCAGGCGGAGGGCGTCACGAATGGACATTCAGGTTGATATCGTCGGCCGTTTCAACGATGAACGGCTGAAAAAAGGGGGCGGCAACTGCTGCAAAGGATGGTCGAGCGCTCGACCGTCCGCATTCGGCGTTTGTCGAACGACCGGATCGAAGAGGCTCGCTTCGGGCGTTGGCTGAACAATGCCAAGGTAAGACTGGTGGAAATGGAATGCACGATCGGCGAGCAGATGCGGGCGCGCGTCGTCGGCCTGCATGTTCTGGCCATCCAGGACACCAGCGAATTGAACTATCAGGCCCATGCCGGACGAACGCGGGGCCTGGGCACCGTGGGCAATGGCCGGGACGCCGGGCTGTTCGTCCATCCGGTGCTGGCGGTCGAGGCCGAAAGCGGAGCTTGTCTGGGACTTGTCGGAGCGCAGGTCTACGCCCGTCATGAAACCGCGGCCAAGCACCGTCGGGCTCTGCCGATCGAGAGCAAGGAATCGATGCGCTGGCTGGAGGGCGCGCAGACAGCCAAGCACTATCTCGATACGGCCCGGCACGTCACGGTCGTCGCCGACCGCGAAAGCGACATCTACGAGGAATGGGAGCGGCTGCCGGAAGCGGGTTTCGATCTTCTGACGCGGGCCTGCCGCGACAGGGCGCTGGCCGGAGGCGGCTACTTATACGCCTGGAGCGACGCGCTGGCGGTGGCGGAGCGCTTCACGCTGGACCTTCCCGAACGCCCCGGCAAGCGCTCGGCCCGCACGGCGACCCTGGAACTGCGCTACGGCGCGGTCGCGGTGAAACGGCCCAGGAACGGGACACACCCCGGCGCCGCACCGGCGCTCGCCCTTCGAATGGTCGATGTTCGCGAAGTGGACGCCCCCGCCGGAGAAGACCCGGTACATTGGCGGCTGCTGACGACACATCAGGTCGAGGACACCGCAAAAGCCTTGGAAATCGTGCTTTGGTACCGGCGGCGCTGGACCATCGAGCAGCTTTTCCGTACTCTCAAGACGCAGGGGCTGGATATCGAGTCGAGCCAGGTCGAAAGCGCCGACGCCCTTCAGCGGCTGGCTTTCGCCGCCCTGGTCGCCGCCACGCACATCCTGCAACTGCTCGGCGTTCGCGACGGCGTCCTGGTTCGCCCGATCGACGACACTTTCTCCGCACAGCAGGTCAGCGTCCTGATCGCCCTACAACCACGTCTGGAAGGCCGCACCGCCGCCCGCAAAAACCCACATCCGCCCGACACGCTGGCTTGGGCCGCATGGTTTATCGCCCGTTTGGGCGGCTGGGACGGCTATCCCAAATCCAAGCCGGCTGGACCCATCACTTTTGCCAGAGGCTACGCCCGTTTCGCAACAATGTGCGAGGGCGTAGCTCTCCGGCAAAAGATCTGTTGATAGACTAGCCCCCTTGGGGGAGAGGATCAGGGTGAGGGGGTGCAGCACACAAGCGGACCCAACAGGATCACCGCCCCGCACCCGACCCGGAAGCGGAAGCCAGCAAGACCAGCAGCAGCCCGCGCGGCAGCGCGCAGAAGGACAGGCCGACGCCGACCAGGATCAGCCCCGCCTGAAGGACGGCGTCCAGCTCCATATGCAGCGGGCCGAAATGCACGTCGAACACGGGCATGAAACGCTGTAACCCGCTGCCGGCCGAGGGCAGGAGGATCAGCGGGAACAGCACTCCCCAGATGACCAGAAGCTTGCCGAGCGTGTGCATGGGTGGCCTCCATGGACGGCGACGCGGGTCAAGATATCGAACGTCGCCGAATGAGTGGAGGGGCGGCGTCCCGCCGCCCATGGTGCGCGGGACGCGCACCCTCCGACCTGTCTTGCATTCACCGCGAAATCGACTTAATGTTCATGAATTGTTCCCATCCGACCAAGGCGCCCCAGCCATGCTCGACCAACAGTCCCCCACACAAGCCGCCTCCGCTCCGCCCGTGATCGTCCTGACCCCGCGCCAGGAAGCCTTCTGCCAAGCCATGGCCTGCAACGTCGGCGGGGCGGAGGCGGCGCGGCGGGCCGGGTACTCGCCCAAGGGGGCCAAGCAGCGTGCCGCGGTGCTGATGGGCCAGCCGGAAATCCGCGTCCGCATCGACCAGCTCCGCACCGACCGGCGGGACGTCCACAAGTCCGCCCTGGACCGCGCCGCCGAACTGGTCGAGACCATCGCGGGGGAGGCGCTGGAGCGCAAGAGCCTCGGGCTGGCGATGCGCGCGGTGGAGCTTGGCCTGAAGCTCCGCGGCGTGATCCAGGACAAGCGCATCCCGCACCATTACCTGGGCGGCGACAGGCCGCACCCCGACGCCGACCTGGAGAACCTGGACTGTCCCCCGGAGGATGCCGATTACCCCGAGGCCGCGCAGCCACCCGCGCCGGAGGCGGCGAAGCCCGCCGGCAAGCCCGCCGTCCCGCCGGCCGCCAAGCGGAATAGTGACCTTTCGGCCCGAAAAACAGTGACCTCCCCCAAGGCGGCGGCCCTGTTCGGCTCCACCTCCCTGTCGGCGCCGGTGCCGCCCCTCCGGGTGCCGGCCGTCGCCTGAATCCCCGCCCCGCAGCGAAGATCACGTTCGTTTCGACCGACCACGCGCCCGACCGCGACGCCGCGACGCGTCCCCTCTACACCCCCCAGGGCACCGTCGTGCGGCGTTCCTCGATCAGGCCGCGATAGCGGGCCAGCGCCCACAGCGGGAAGATCGCGGCATAGCCATGATAGCGCAGGTAGAAGACCCGCGGGAAACCGACCGCCGTGAAGTCCTCCTCGTCCCACAGCCCCTCGGCGTTGCGGGCGTCGAGCAGGTAGCGGACGCCCCGCGCCACGGCGGCGCCGCGCACCTCGCCCGCCGCCATCAGGCCGAGCAGCGCCCAGGCCGTCTGCGACGCCGTGCTCGGGCACCGGTCCTCGGCGATCCGGTCGGGCCAGTAGGAAACCCCGCCTTCGCCCCAGCCGCCGTCCGGGTTCTGGCGGGATGCCAGCCACTCCGCCGCCCGCCGCACCATCGGGTCGTCCGCCCGGATGCCGGCCGCGTTCAACCCGCACAGCGCCGACCAGGTGCCGTAGATATAGTTGGTGCCCCAGCGGCCGAACCAGGAGCCGTTCGGTTCCTGCTCCCGCCGGATGAAGTCGATCCCGGTCGCGACGGCCGGGTGGTCCCGGTCGAGCCCGAGCTGGGCCAGCATCCCGATGCAGCGCGCCGTCACGTCCACCGTCGGCGGGTCGAGCAGGGCGCCGTGGTCGGCGAAGGGGATGTAGTTCAGGTAATGGCTGTTGTTGTCGGCGTCGAACGCGCCCCAGCCGCCGTTGGTGCTCTGAAGCCCCTCGATCCACTCGCGCCCGCGGTCGATCGCCGTGGTGAACAGCTCCGCCTCGCAGCGGTCCAGCGCCATCACGACCACGGCGGTATCGTCGGTGTCGGGATAGTGGGGGTTGGCGTACTGGAACGGCCAGCCGCCCGGCCGCACTCCAGGCCGGCGCCAGCTCCAGTCGCCCTGGCAGTCCAGCACCTGGCGGTCGGCCAGCCAATGGGCCGCCCGCAGGGCCATGGCCCGCGCCGCCGGGCTGCCGGCCTCCGCCAGGGCGTGGCAGGCCAGCGAGGTGTCCCAGACCGGGGACAGGCAGGGCTGGCACAGGATCTCGTCGCCCCGGCGCAGCAGCAGCTTGTCCATGGCCCGGCGGGCGGTCGCCGCGTCGGGATGGTCGATGGGATAGCCCAGGCAGTCATACATCAGGATCGCGTTGACCATCGCCGGGAAGATCGCGCCCAGCCCGTCCTCGCCGTTCAGCCGCTCGGTCACGAAGCTCACGGCGCGCTGGATCGCGGTCCGCCGGCCGGTCTTCGGCAGGCGCGGCTCGATCAGCAGCAGGAAGCTGTCCAGCCCGCGGAACAGCCGGGCCAGCGCCGTGTCGTCGGGCGCGGAGTGCCAGTCGGCGACCCGGTCGGCCGGCACGGTGAACAGCTCCGGGACGCCGACGCCGCGCGGGTTGCGCGCCTTCGGCTTGTTCGCCATCACGACCAGCAGCGGCACGACCACGGTCCGCGACCAGTAGGAGATCCGGGAGATGTGGATCGGCGACCAGGCCGGCAGGTTCAGGATCTCGACCGGCATGGCCGGCACCCCGCGCCACGGGATCTGGCCGAACAGCGCCAGCAGGATGCGGGTGAAGACGTTGCAGCGGGCGGCACCGCCGTGGGCCAGGATCGCATCGCGCGCCCGCCTCATGTGCGGCGCGTCGGGCGGATCGCCGGCCGCCTTCAGCGCGAAATAGGCCTTCACCGAACAGCTCACGTCCATGGCACCGCCGTGGAACAGCGGCCATCCGCCGTCCTCGCCCTGCCGGCGCCGGATGAAGGTCGCGAGGCCGGTCTCCACCTCCGGGTCGATCTCGTCCAGGAAATGCTGGAGCAGGATGTGCTCCGCCGGGATGGTCACGTCCGCCTCGAGCGGGAAGACCCAGTGCCCGTCGGGCTGCTGGAGCCGCCCGAAGGCGGCTTCCGCCGCGGCAACCGCCTCGGTCACGTCGATGGCTGGATCAACTGCCCCGTCGGCCGGATATTCTTGGGAACCGAGGCCTTCGGGACCAACGCCCGTCCGCGGGAGAAGCATGCTCGCCCACCTGCTGTTGGTCGGATTGGAGTGATTGCACCAGAGGATATTTGATGTTGCCCTGCAACCACCCTTATGCCGCAGCATGCCCCGGTGTCATCAACGCAAAAGGCGACGGACCCCTCCGGACGGCGATGCAGCATTCAGGCTTGGCGGGCGGACGGATGTATTCCGCGTCGAGCCCGGCAGTAATGACGGGTTGATGATGTTATGGTTAATAATTGATTCACTATGTCGAAAGTAAGACTCCTGTCCAGGAGCGCGACCGCAAGGCGCCAGCGGGACCGCCGGCACAGCCAACCAGGACAGGAGAGGCCAGCCCATGCTCAGCAACGCCGCCGCACAGTCCGTCAGGAACGCGTATCAGCTCGCCGCCCAGTACGGCCATGCGGCACCGGGACAGGAGCACCTGCTGCTGTCCCTGACCGGCGACGTCGATGCCGTCGCCGCCCTGATGGCGTGCGAGGCCGATCCCCGGGCCATCCACCGCGAGATCGACCGGCTGCTGCCGCGTCTTCCCCAGCGGCCCCAGGGCGACGACGCGGTGGAGCGGACGATCCAGCGGGCCGAGCGTTTCAAGCCCGAGGCCCCGTGCGACGGCGCCTGCCTGCTGCTGGCGCTGCTGGTGGACCGGGCCGCCGGCGCCGCCGCCATCCTCCGGCGCCACGGCGTCACGCGCGATCGGATCGTCGACCACATGGTCCAGCGCGACGTGGAGGCCCGTCGCCGCAAGGCCCCGCAGCGGGCGCTGGACGCGTCCGATCCCCCGGCGGCGCCCGCCGCCGACGGCGCGCTCGCCACGTACTGCGTCGATCTCAACGCCAAGGCGGCCGAGGGCCGGATCGACCCCGTGATCGGCCGCGACGCGGCGATCGAGCGGACCGTCCAGATCCTGTGCCGGCGCACCAAGAACAATCCGATCCTGGTCGGCGAGCCGGGCGTCGGCAAGACCGCCATCGCCGAGGGGCTGGCGCTGCGGATCGTCGAGGGGGAGGCCCCCGACGCGCTCAGGGGCACCCGCATCTTCGCGCTGGACCTGGGCGCCCTGGTGGCCGGCACCCGCTACCGCGGCGACTTCGAGGAACGGGTCAAGGCGGTCGTCACCGAGCTGGGCAGGACGCCCGGCGCCGTGCTGTTCATCGACGAGATCCACACCATCATCGGCGCCGGCGGGTCGGGCGGCGCCATGGACGCCGCCAACCTGCTGAAACCGGCCCTCGCCGAGGGGACGCTGCGCTGCGTCGGCGCCACGACCTACCGGGAATACCGCCAGCATATCGAGCGCGACCCGGCGCTCGCCCGCCGGTTCGGCAAGATCGACGTCGCCGAGCCCTCGGTCGAGGATGCGGTCGCGATCCTCGAAGGCGTCGCGGACCGCTACGCCGACCATCACCGGGTGATCTACAGCGGCGACGCGATCCGCGCCGCGGTCGAGCTGTCGGCCCGCTTCATCACCGACCGGCACCTGCCGGACAAGGCGATCGACGTCCTGGACGAAGCCGGCGCCATGGCCCGGCTCGACGCCGGCCGGGCCTGGCCGCGGCGGATCGAGGCGCCCGACATCGAGGCGGTCGTCGCCCGCATCGCCAACATGCCGGTCCGCCGCGCCGGCCGGGACGAGCGCGCGGCGCTGCGCGGCCTGGAAGCCGACCTGAAGGCGGCGGTGTTCGGGCAGGACGCGGCGATCCAGGCGGTGGCATCGGCGGTCAAGGTCGCCCGGTCCGGCCTGCGCGACCCGGAGAAGCCGATGGGCTCCTACCTGTTCGCCGGCCCGACCGGCGTCGGCAAGACCGAGATCGCGCGCCGGCTCGCCGAGACGCTGGGCGTCCCGCTGCTGCGCTTCGACATGTCGGAATACATGGAGCGGCACACCGTCAGCCGCCTGATCGGGGCGCCGCCGGGCTATGTCGGCTTCGACCAGGAGGGCCTGCTGACCTCGGCCGTGTCGAAGGCGCCCCATGCCGTCCTGCTGCTGGACGAGATCGAGAAGGCCCATCCGGACCTGTTCGCGCTGCTGCTCCAGGTCATGGACGCCGGCCGGCTGACCGACAGCTCCGGCCGGACCGTCGATTTCCGCCATGTCGTCCTGATCATGACCACCAACGCCGGCGCCGCCGAGATGGTCCGCCCCGCCATGGGATTCGGCATGCAGGCCGCCTCCGGCCCCGATGCCGACGCCGCGGTGGCGGCGGTCAACCGGCTGTTCTCGCCGGAGTTCCGCAACCGGCTGGATGCCACGGTGCAGTTCCGGCCGCTGGAGCCCACCACCGTCCGGCTGATCGCGCGGTCGCACCTGGACCGGCTCGCGGAACAGCTCGCCGACCGCAACGTCGCGCTCGACGCCAGCCCCGAGGCCCTGGACTGGCTGGCCGCGCGGGGCTTCGACCCGGCCCTGGGCGCCCGCCCGCTGGCGCGCCTGATCGAGCGCGCGGTCAAGCTGCCGCTGGCCGAGCATCTCCTGTCCGGCGATCTCGATGGCGGCGGCCGGGTCAGGCTGGCGGTGGCCGACGGGAAGCTTGACCTGTCGGTGGACCGGACCCATGTCAGGTCGTCGGAATACGAACCGGCATAGGCCCTCCCGGCGCCTCGCCTCACTCACGCCATCATCGGGCGCTCCACTGGGTCAGGCTGGGACATTCCGGGAAAGAACGAAGCCGGGACGGCTCAACCGTTCCGGCCCAGCAGTCCTGGAGTTCTCTGACGCTATGACCAGCAGGAGCGACGCCGTATCGTCGGTATCGGCGAGCGGGACCCTCGCCCAGGTGCTTTCGGCGCTGGCGCTGGAAGTGCCCGATACCGACGTGCTGCTTCGGATCGTCGACCGGGTGCCGGCCGCCGTCGCCATCGTGCGCGGGCCGGAACTCCGCTACACCCTCGTCAACGAGGCCTACGCGGCGATCCCCCCGGCGCCCGTCCCGATGCTGGGGCGGACGATCGCCGAGGTGTTCCCCGATATCCCCGCGGAGCAGCTCGCCGCCATCTCGAAGGTCTGGCGGACCGGCGAGCCGCTCAGCCTCCGGCAGCACCGCTCGATCTACGCCCGCGGCGGGCGCGAGACCTTCTGGGACGTGGAGTTCATCCCGCTTCAGGCGACCGGGAGGACCGTGGACGGCGTCCTGATCATCGCGCAGGAGGTCACCCGCCGGGTCAGGGCGGAGCGCAGCGGCGAGGAGCTCCGCACCAGCGAGGCCCGGCTTACCATAGCGCTGGAAGCCGCCGAAGTGGGGGCCTGGAGCATGCGCGGCGACAGCCGGCAGTTCGTCGCGTCCCGCCATGCGGCGGCGCTCCAGGGCCTGCCGGCGGAGACGCCGTTCGGCCTGGACGAGGGGCTGGCCGTGGTCCATCCGGACGACCGCGCGAGGGTGGCCGACCGGATCGACCGGGCGATCGCCGAAAAGGGCACGCTGGAGGTCGAGTACCGCCTGAACCCCGCCGTCACGGCGCCGGGTGCGGAACCGGGCGTGGATCGGGATGGGGAACGCTGGTTCGTGGCGCGCGGCCGCTGGATGCCCGATGGAACCCTCGGGGGAAGCCCGGAGGGCGGCCAGATGTTCGGCATCGTCCGCGACATCACCGCCCGCAAGAGGGCCGACGGCGAGCGGGAACGGCTGATCGCCCGCATGTCCGCCGACAATGCCCGTTTCGAGGCCCTGGTCGACAGCATGCCCGCCGGCGTCCTGGTGGCGGAGGCGCCCGGCGGGCGGATCATCTACGGCAACCGACGGGTCGAGGAGATCCTGCGGCACGGGGTGCTGCCCTCCCGCGACGTGGCAAGCTACGGCGAATGGGTCGGCTGGCACGCCGACGGCAGGCCGGTCGACCCTCGGGAATGGCCCCTGGCGCGGGCCCTGGAAGGCGAGGTGATCGCCGGCGACGAGCTGCTATACCGGCGCGGCGACGGGACCACCGGCTGGATCCGGGTCAGCGGCGCGCCGATCGTGGACGGCGCGGGCGCCATCATCGGCAGCGTGGTGGCGCTCTACGACATCGACCGGGAGAAGCGGGCGGAGGCGGCCCTGCGCGGCAGCGAGGAGCGCGTGCGCAAGGTCGTGGACAGCAAGGACATGCTCCTGAAGGAGGTCAACCACCGGGTCAAGAACTCGCTCCAGCTCGTCGCCAGCCTGCTCAACCTCCAGGGCCGGCAGATCGACGATCCCCGCAGCCGCCAAGCCTTCCAGGATGCCGTGTCCCGGGTCAACGCGATCGCGCAGGTCCACGAGCAGCTCTACAAGAACGACGACGTGCGGCGGGTCGAGTTCGGCGCTTATCTCCAGACCCTCTGCACCCTCTACGGCGGCGGCGGAAACGTCTCCGTCCGGACCGAGCCGGTCGAGGTCCCGACCGACTCGGCCATTCCGCTCGGGCTGCTGGCGGTGGAACTGCTGACCAACGCCCTCAAGCACGCGGGTCCGGGCATGGCCGGGCGCCCGGTCGAGATCAGCTTCGGCCGCGCCGGCGGCGACGCGCTCCGCCTGACCGTGCGCGATCACGGGCCGGGCATCGCGCCGCACTTCCTCGATCCGCGCAATCGCCGGCGGAGCGACAGCCTGGGCATGCGCCTGATCGAATCCCTGGCGTCCCAGCTCGACGCCGCGCTGTCGGTCGACAATCTGGACCCCGGCGCGCGCTGGACCCTCGTGCTGCCGGCTGCGGCGTGAGGCGGCCTGGCCGGTGACCGCCGATCTCCCGGCCTATGCCGGCCTGTTCGCGGCGGCCCTGCTGGCCGCCACGGTCCTGCCCGCCCAGTCCGAGATCCTGCTGGCGACCCTGCTGGCGCGCGGCGGGCTCGACCCGGTGCTCCTGGTCGCGACCGCCTCGGCCGGCAACGTGCTGGGCTCGATCCTGAATTGGCTGCTCGGCCGGTTCCTGGTCCATCTGCGGCACCGCCGCTGGTTTCCGCTGAAGCCCGCCGTGTACGACAGGGCCGTCGGCTGGTACGGCCGCTACGGCGTCTGGTCCCTGCTGTTCGCCTGGGTGCCCGTCGTGGGCGATCCGCTGACGGTGGTCGCCGGCGCGCTCCGCGTCGATCTCGCGCGCTTCACCGTCCTGGTCGCGATCGGCAAGGTCGGACGCTACGTCTTCATCGCCCTCTCCACCCTGTGGTGGACCGGCGGCACGGGATGAGCGGTCCCCTGCGGCAACACGGCGCGGATGAATTTCGAAACAAATGCATTGTTCGCTGAACCACCGCATGACGCAGGTGTTCTGTCTGGGAGGTGATCATGGGCGGGGGCGAAATGGGACTGCGCAACGGCCTGTGGCTGATAGCGGCAGCGGCAGCCGTACCGGGACTGCTGTTGTCGGCGGTGTTGCCGGCGCTCGTTTCCGCGCCCGGTCCGGTTCCCGCTTCCCCGACCATCCTGCCGGCGCCGGTCCAGGGCGGCCAGGTGGACAATGCCGCCCTTCCGGGAGCGATCGTCCCCGGCACCGCCATCCCGGCGGCACCTCTGCCCGGCGTCGTGTTCGCCTTTCCGCCCCTGACGGTCGCCGGGCTGGCCGGGGCCCTGATCTCCGGCCTGCTGGCGGCGGGGGCGGCGCGCCTCGTCCTCCAGCGCGGCCAGGCCGCTTTGCCGGGAGGGCGGAGCGGCGCGCGGGAGAGCGGGAGGGGAGGCGACGAGGAGCGGTTGCGCGGCATGGCGGAGGCCCTGCCGCAGATCGTCTGGATCACCGGTCCCGACGGCGAGAACGAGTATTTCAATCGCCGCTGGTTCGAGTATTCCGGCGCGTCCCCTGACGATCCCCAGGCCTGGCGCAGCCATGTCCACCCGGACGACCTCGACGGGCTGCTCGAATCCTGGCGGGCCGCCTACGCTTCCGCCAGTCCCTGGCAGGCGGAATACAGGCTGCGCCGCGCCGACGGCGCCCATTTCTGGCATCTCGGGCGCGCAACTCCGGTGCTGGACCATGCCGGCCGCATCGTCCGCTGGTTCGGCACCGCGACCGACATCGACAGCCAGAAGCGCATCCAGGCGGAACTGGCCAGCACCGCGGCCGAACGCGAGCATCTGCTGCGCCAAAAGGACCTGCTGCTGCGCGAGGTGCATCACCGCGTCCGCAACAATCTCCAGCTGATCTCCAGCCTGCTCAGCCTGCAGAACCGGACGATCACGGATCCGGCGACCCTGCAGCAGTTCACCGAGGCCCGCGGGCGGATCGAGGCCGTGGCGCAGGTCCACGAACAGCTCTACCTGACCGACCGGCCCGACCTGATGGATTTCGCGGCCTTCCTTCAGGGGCTGTGCGCCAATCTCTCCAGGCCGGGGATCCCGGTGGCCTGCACCCGCGGCCGGCCGATGGAACTGCCGATCGACGAGGCGACGCCCCTGGCGCTGATCGCCAACGAACTGATCGCCAACGCCGTGGAATACGCCTATCCCGACGAGGGCGGCCTGGTGATCTCGGGCGGCCCGGTCCGCGTCATCCTGGATGGGTGCGCTCCCGGCCCGGTCGAGCTCCGCGTCGAGGACGATGGCGTCGGGCTGCCCCTGGATTTCGAGCAGGGCCAGGGACGCCTGGGCATCCGGCTGGTCAGGCAGCTGACGCGCCAGCTCCGGGGTCAGCTCACGACCGGCCCCGGCGGCGGACGGCGCTCCGGCACCTCGGTGAGCATCCGCTTTCGCAGCGAGCCGGCGCCTCCGATCGATCTGTGGGGCGACCGCGATATCATCCGGTAAAGCCGTGGCGCGGATTAGGCGTTTTGTCATAATTCTTTGGAACAAAGCTTCCCCGCCGTGGTTGCCCCAGGGAAATCTGGAAAAGAACAGCCCGCAGGGGGGCCGAAACCATGGGACAACTCTTCATGGTCGGCGTGGACGGCAGCGACGGCTGCCGGCGCGCCGTCGATTTCGCAGCCGACCAGGCCGCTCGCGCCGGAGCCGACCTGCTTCTCGTCCATGTGATCGAGTGGTCGCGCTACGAGTTCCTGAGCCCGTCCGAGGTCGCCGAACGGCATCGCCAGCGCGAGCGCGAGCTGGAGGATGCCCAGACCCGCTTGCTCGACCCGCTCCGGGATCGCCTGAAGGCGGCGGGGGCGGAACCGCGGACCGTTATCCGGTTCGGGCACGGCGCCGAGGAGCTGTGCTCCGCCGCCGCCGAGAACAAGGCCTGCCAAGTCTTCATCGGCCGCCGGGGCAGGTCCCGCGTCACGACCCTGCTGTTCGGCGGCGTCGCCGGCGCGCTGGTCCAGATGGCGCCGGTACCGGTGACGGTGGTGCCATGACCAGGCCGCCGCTCCCCCGCGCTCTCTTCCCGCCCGTGTTCGCGGCCCTGGTGGCCGCCGCCGGCCCCGCGGCGGCGCAGACCACCGCCGACTTGGCCGGCGCGCCCGAACTGGGCATCGATGCCCGCGTCAACGCGGCGATCGGGCCGGTCGCCGACGTCTTCGCCGGGATCATCTTCTATTCGGTGCCGGTGATGGGCGCCGACCTGCCGCTGATCGTGGTCTGGCTGATCACCGCCGCGCTGTTCTTCACCGTCTATTTCGGCTTCATCAATTTCCGCGGCTTCGGCCATGCGCTCCGGCTGGTCCGGGGCGATTACGAGGACCCGAACGACCGGGGCGAGGTCTCGCACTTCCAGGCGCTGACGGCGGCGCTGTCCGGCACCGTAGGCCTCGGCAACATCGCGGGAGTGGCCATCGCGGTGTCGCTCGGCGGGCCAGGCGCCACCTTCTGGATGATCCTCGCCGGCCTGCTCGGCATGACGTCGAAATTCACGGAATGCACGCTCGGCGTCAAATATCGCCGCGTCAACGCCGACGGGACCGTCTCCGGCGGTCCGATGTATTACCTGAGCCAGGGGCTCGCCGAGCGCGGCATGGGCGGGCTGGGCCGGTTCCTGGCGGTGTTCTTCGCGATCATGTGCGTCGGCGGGTCGCTCGGCGGCGGCAACATGTTCCAGATCAACCAGGCGTTCCAGCAGTTCGTCAACGTGACGGGCGGCGACGCCAGCCCGCTGGCCGGCCGGGGCTGGATCTTCGGCCTGATCGCCGCCGTCCTGGTCGGCATCGTGATCATCGGCGGCATCCGCAGCATCGTGCGGGTGA
This sequence comes from Skermanella rosea, assembly GCF_016806835.2. Classification (NCBI taxonomy): domain Bacteria; kingdom Pseudomonadati; phylum Pseudomonadota; class Alphaproteobacteria; order Rhodospirillales; family Azospirillaceae; genus Skermanella; species Skermanella rosea. Next base: position 1,173,700 of record NZ_CP086111.1, read on the forward strand.
CGGAGAAGGTCGTGCCCTTCATGTGCGGGCTCTACGTGCTGGCCGGCCTGATCATCATCCTGGTCCATTGGGCGGAGATCCCCGCGGCCTTCGGCGCCATCATCACCGGCGCCTTCAGCCCGGAAGGAGTCGCGGGGGGCTTCGTCGGCGTGCTGATCCAGGGCTTCCGAAGGGCCGCCTTCTCCAACGAGGCGGGCATCGGCTCCGCCGCCATCGCCCATTCGGCGGTGCGGACCAAGGAGCCGGTGACCGAGGGCTACGTGGCGCTGCTGGAGCCGTTCGTGGACACCGTGATCGTCTGCACCGTGACGGCGCTGGTGATCGTGATCACCGGGACCTACGGCACGCCCGATGCCGACGGCGTCAGCCTGACTTCCCAGGCGTTCGGCAGCACCATCGGCTGGTTCCCCTACGTGCTCGCGGTGGCCGTCATCCTGTTCGCCTTCTCGACCATGATCAGCTGGTCCTATTACGGGCTGAAGAGCTGGACCTACCTGTTCGGCGAGACGCGGGCGGCGGATGTCAGCTTCAAGCTGCTGTTCTGCGTCTTCGTGGTGATCGGCTCCTCGCTCCAGCTGGGTGCAGTGGTCGATTTCTCCGACGCCATGATCTTCGCCATGTCGCTGCCCAACCTGGTCGGGCTTTACCTGCTGGCCCCGGTGGTGCGGCGGGAGCTGGCGAACTACCGCGCCAAGCTGCGCAGCGGCGAGATCCGCGCCCACGGGCACGCCCCGCCCGCCGGCGCCGCGGTGCGGCGCTGATCCGCCGCGGGCGGGATCAGGACGCGATCGGGACGACCTTGGCCGGCGGCTTCGCCGCCGCCGGCTCGGGCCACCTCAGCAGTTCCAGCTCGCCCGTGTCGTGCTCGACCAGGGCGGTGCAGTTGTCCACCCAGTCGCCGTCGTTGTAATAGAGGATGCCGTCCAGCGCCTTGATCTGGGGGAAGTGGATATGCCCGCAGACGACCCCGTCCACGCCGCGCCGCCGGGCCTCCTCGACGACCGCCGTCTCATAATTGTGGATGAACTTGCCGCGGTGCTTGACCTTGTGCTTCAGGTAGCCCGACAGCGACCAGTAGGGATACCCGAGCTGCGTGCGGCCCCAGTTGAACCACTGGTTGACAAGCTGCGAGACGGCGTTGGCGTGGGTGCCCAGGTGGCCCAGCCAGGGCGCGCGGGCGACCACTCCGTCGAACTGGTCGCCGTGGATCACCAGCAGGCGCCGTCCGTCCGCCGTCTCGTGGATCGCGTCCTCGACCACCAGGATGCTGCCGAACTCGTGGTCGATATAGCCGCGCAGCATGTCGTCGTGGTTGCCGGGCGTCAGGATCACGCGGGTGCCCTTCCGGGCCTTGCGCAGCAGCTTCTGGATCACGTCGTTGTGGCTCTGCGGCCAGTAGCGGGCGCGGCGCATGCGCCAGAAATCGATCACGTCGCCGACCAGGTAAAGGGTATCGCACTCGACCGCCTTCAGGAAGTCGAGCAGGCGGTCGGCCTGGCACCCGCGCGTGCCGAGGTGGATGTCCGAGATCCAGACGGTCCGGTACCGGTGTGTCGATGCGCCGTCCATGCCCTGGCCCCCATCCCTGGCGTCCGCCGATGCTGCGTCGCATCATTGTCTGGCATGGCCGGCGGCGGGGCGCAAGCCGCGATCCGGAGGCGGGGGAGAAGGTCCGCGACTTGCCCCGCGTCTCACGGATTTGTCACCAGCGCCGCGAAAGTCCCTTAACCGGAAGCGGTCACCATCCGGTCCGTCGCAACGACGGGACCGTACATCTTGGACGCCGAAATTTCCTGCCAGGACAGCATGATCGAATGGTTCCGGCTGGACCGGGAGCCGGACAGCGACGTGCTGGCCATCGTCTTCTCCCATGTGTCCGAGCAGCCGGGGCGCTTCTCCTTCTACGGCAGCTTCCGCGACGTCGCGGTCAACAAGCTCTTCGTGAATACGCCCGACAACGGTTGGTACCGGGACGGCGTGCCCGGGCTCGGCACCGACATCGACTCGACGGCCGAAGGCCTGCGGATCGTGATGCAGCAGGTCGGCCCCAGGACCGTCACCTGCATCGGCAATTCCATGGGAGCCTACGCGGCGCTGCTGTTCGGGGAACTGATCAATGCCGACCGGGTCCTGGCGATCGGGCCGGAGACCCTGCTGGACCAGCCCGGCAGCCGAAGCCGGGGCTTCCTGGCCGGACGGCCGCCGCCTTCCCGCTACGCCGACCTGCTGCCGGTCCTGAGCCGGCCCGCGGCCGACCGGCGGACCAGCATCGTGATCGGCGAATCCGACCTGTTCGACCTGGAATACGCCCGCCGCGTCGCCCACCTGCCCGGGATGCGCCTTCGCTCGCTGCGCGGCGTCGGCCACGAGGTGCCGGCGATGCTTCACCGCTTCGGGGCGTGGCGGCCGCTGATCCGGGATTTCGTGCGCGACGGCAGCCTCCCGGCGTTCCTGCCTCTGGAAGGGCGGATCCTGGAGGCCGGCGATGCGGCGGACGCCCTGGTCGAGGGGCGGCGCCTGCGGCTGGCGGGGGACCGCCGGGCGGCGCGCGACCGCCTCGGCCACTGCCTCTCCCTCTATCCCGATGCCGACGCCGCCCATGACGAGATCGGCGTCATGGAGCGCGAGGAGGGCGCCTTCGCGAAGGCGGAAGCCGCCCACCGGCTGGCCCTGAGGCTGGCGCCCGACCGCGGACTGTACAGCCTGCACCTGGCCCAGGCGCTGGAAGCGCAGGGCCGCTTCGGCGAGGCTCTGGCGGCCTACGACCAGGCCGGCGCCCTGGAGCCCGGCAACCGTTTCCTGGCCAGGACCCGTGAGGAGGCACGGCGCCGGCTTGAGGACGCGGCACTCGCGGCCTGGGGAACGCCCGGCCTGTTTCAGTCCGGCCGGTCCTAGAAGGACGATACGCCCGCCACTTCCGCCCCGCCCCGGGTATAGATCTGCATCGCCCGGCAGGTCAGGGCATCGGCGTCCACGATCAGGTGGCCCGGCTGTCCGGCCAGCCTCATCCATGCCGTGTAGCGGACGACCCGGTCGTTCGTGCCGTCCAGCTCCCGGGTGTAGAAGAGCTCCGTGATCTCCTCGGGCCTGACCCCGGCCCCTTCGACGGCGCCTGCGACGCGGGAGTTGCACGGGTGCTGGGCAAGCTGGGCGAGCCGCGCCTCGTAGGCGGGGTTCGTCGCCTCCTGTTGCGGGGCGTCGAGGCCGGCGCAGGCGGACAGCGTTCCGGCCGCGATCAGGAGCATGGCGGTTGCTGGCGACGATGGTTTCATGGATGGTCCCATGGCGTTCGTTGAGTGAGCTGTCGTGGTGCGGCTACCTGGACGACGCCCCCAACAGGCAATCCGACAACGTGTCTCGGCGTCGCCGAATAACAAGCCGTGGCGGTAGCCTGGGCCGAAAGAACCGCATTTACCCCTTATTGACGGCTTCTCCGCCAGGATGGCGCCTCGACTGGCGGAGCCGCCCCGTGCTCCGGCCGTTCTTCATGGGAAGCGGGCCTTGACCTCTCCTGGATGCTGGCTGCATGGCGCGGCGATCTACCAGATCTATCCGCTGAGCTTTCTCGACACCGACGGCGACGGGTACGGCGACCTGGAAGGGGTGATCCGGCGCCTCGATCATATCGCTTCGCTGGGCGTGGACGCCATCTGGCTGTCCCCCTTCCAGCCGTCGCCGCTCGCCGACTTCGGCTACGACATCACCGACCACAAGGGCGTCGATCCGCGCATGGGCACGATCGACACCTTCGATCGGCTGCTGGCGGAAGTCCACCGGCGCGGCCTGAAGCTGATGATCGACCTGGTTTGCGGCCACACCTCCGACCGGCATCCCTGGTTCGAGGAAAGCCGCCGGTCGACGGGAAGCCAGCGGGCGGACTGGTATGTCTGGGCCGATCCGGCGGCCGACGGCACGGCGCCCAACAACTGGCTGTCGGTATTCGGCGGTCCCGCCTGGACCTGGGAGCCCCGGCGCCGGCAATATTTCCTGCATCATTTCCTGGCGAGGCAGCCGACGCTGAACCTCCGGAACGAGGGTGTGATGGCGGCCCTGCTGGACGCCGCCCGTTTCTGGCTGGAGCGCGGGGTCGACGGCTTCCGCCTGGACGCGGTCGATTTCCTGATGCGCGACCCCGCCCTGCGGGCCAACCCGCCGCTCTCCGCCAGGCCGGCGGAGATCCCAGCCAAGCCGTTCGGCATGCAGGCCCATGTCTTCGACGTCGCCCACTCCGATGTCCGGGGCGTGCTGGAGCGGATCCGGGCCGCCGCCGACGGTTTCGGGGACCGCGCGCTGTTGGGCGAACTGTCGAGCCAGCCCGGCGCCGCGCAGCGGCTCGACCGCTACACGAAGCCGGGCGGGCTCGATGCCGCCTATACCCTCGACCTGCCCAAACGGCCCTTCGCCGCCGGGACCTTCCATGCCGCCCTGACGGCGGCCGGACCGGGTGCCGCCACCTGCTGGAGCTTCAGCAACCACGACGTGGAGCGCGCGGCCTCGCGCTGGCGGCCGGCCGGCGCCGATCCCGAACGCTTCGCCGCCCTGCTGGCGCTGCTGTTCTGCTGCCTGCCCGGTACCCTCTGCCTCTACCAGGGAGAGGAGTTGGGGCTGCCCCAGGCCGACCTCGATTACGAGGATCTGCGCGACCCGTTCGGCACCGCCTTCTGGCCCGAGTTCAAGGGTCGCGACGGTTCCCGCACGCCGATGCCCTGGATCGCGGGCGCCGAACATGCCGGGTTCACCCGCGGCGGGAAGCCCTGGCTGCCGGTGACGGAGGTCCACTGCGCCCTGGCGGCCGACCGCCAGGAGATGCGGCCCGATTCCACCCTGAACGTCTGGCGGCGCTGCCTGGCGCTCCGCCGCCTCCACCCCGAGCTCAAGCAAGGCGGGGCAGGGCAGGTGGACGAGGACGGGCCGGTCCTGTCCTTCACGCGCGGCGACCGGCTGGCCGCCGTCTTCAACCTGTCCTGCGGCCGGGCGGAGTATATCCTGCCGCCCGGCCGCTACAGTGCAATCGAGATCCCGCTTCCCGGCCCGGCGGCGCTGCTCGACGGCTCGCCGCAGGACGGGATCAGGGTCGGTTTGCCGCCGCTGGGCGCCTTCCTGGCGCTTCGGGACGACTGATCACTCCGCTGCCATCGGCGTCGGGGCGGGGTTGCGGAAGGCTTCCAGCAGCGCCGCTTCGTTCGCCTTGGCGTCGGACAGGTGACGGTCCTTGACCGGACCGAAGCCGCGGATGCGGTCGGGAATGCCGGCGATCTCGACCGCGAGGCCGTGGTTCTCGTAGGTGAGGCCCGACAGCAGCTCGGCGATGGTCTTCTCGTAGTCGGCGATCAGCTGCCGCTCCAGCTTCCGCTCGGCGGTCCGGCCGAACGGGTCGAAGCGGGTGCCGCGCAGGCCCTTCATCCGGGCCAGCGCCTGGAACGCCTTCAGCATCCACGGGCCATAGGCCTTCTTCCGGGGCTCGCCGGTGGCGGGGTCGGCCTCCGACAGCATGGGCGGGGCGAGGTGGAACTCCAGCTTGTAGTCGCCCTCGAACTGCTCCCGGAGCTGCTTCAGGAAGGTGCCGTCGGTGTAGAGCCGGGCGACCTCGTACTCGTCCTTGTAGGCCAGCAGCTTGAAGTAGTTGCGGGCGACCGCCTCGGTCAGCCCGGTCCTGCCCCTGGCGCGCTCGGCCTCGACCTGGCGCACCCAGTTCACCTGCCTCTCGTAGCGCGCGGCATAGGCGGCGTCCTGGTAGTCGGTCAGGTAGGCCACCCGGCGCCGGATCACCTCGTCCAGCGTCTCCGACAGCTGGCGGTGCGACGGCTTGTCCGCCTCGGCTTCCCGCTGTGCCGCCGCGGCGGGGGCTGCGGCCGACTTGACCGCCGCCGCGTCCAGGGCGGCCCGGCGTCCCCAGCGGAAGGCCTGCATGTTCATGTCGACCGCGACGCCGTTCAGCTCGATCGCCTGCTCGATCGCTTCCGCCGAGACCGGGACGAAGCCCTTCTGGTAGGCAGCCCCCAGCATGAACAGGTTGGTCGCGATGGAATCGCCCATCAGCGCGGTGGCGAGGCCGGTGGCGTCCAGCGCGGTCAGCTTGTCCGTCCCGCCGCAGGCCTTGGCGATCTCGCCCAGCAGGTCCCGGGTCGGGATCCGGAAATCGGCGTTGCGGGTGAAATCGGCGGTGATCGTCTCGTGCTCGTTGATCACGGCATGGGTGAAGTCCGGGGCCATCTTCGACAGGCAGTCGCCGCTGGCCGCCACGACCAGGTCGCAGCCGATCACCAGCTTCGCCCCGCCGGCCGCGATGCGGACCGCGTGCAGGTCTTCCGGCCGCGCCGCGATGCGGATATGGCTGGTCACGGCGCCGCCCTTCTGCGCCAAGCCCGCCTGGTCCAGAACCGAGCAGCCCTTGCCCTCGATATGGGCAGCCATGCCGAGGATAGCGCCGATGGTCACCACGCCGGTGCCGCCGATGCCGGTCACCAGGATGCCGTAGGGATGGTCCAGGCCGGGCCGCGCGGGTTCGGCAAGCGTCATCTCCGCCACGGCGTCCCCTGCAGCCGCCGGCTTGCCCGCGGTCGCCGGCTTGGGCTTGCGGAGCTGCCCGCCGTGGACGGTCACGAAGCTCGGGCAGAAGCCCTTCACGCAGGAGAAGTCCTTGTTGCAGGTGGACTGGTCGATCTGGCGCTTGCGGCCGAACTCGGTCTCGACCGGCACCACCGACAGGCAGTTGGATTTCTTCGAGCAGTCGCCGCAGGCTTCGCAGACCTGCTCGTTGATCATCACCCGTTTGGGCGGATCGACCATGATCTTGCGCTTCCGGCGCCGGCGCTTCTCCGCGGCGCAGGTCTGGTCGTAGATCAGGATGCTGGTGCCCTTTACCTCGCGCAGTTCGCGCTGCACGCGGTCCAGGTCGTCGCGGTGCTCGACCTTGACGCCGGGGGCCAGCCCGACCGGCCCGGCATATTTCTCCGGCTCGTCGGTCACCACCACGATGCGGCGGGCGCCCTCGGCGGCGAGTTGCTTGCTGATCTGCGGCACAGTCAGCACGCCGTCATGGGCCTGCCCGCCGGTCATGGCGACGGCGTCGTTGAACAGGATCTTGTAGGTGATGTTCACCTTGGCCGCGATGGCGGCCCGAACCGCCAGCAGGCCGGAGTGGAAATAGGTCCCGTCGCCCAGGTTCGCGAAGATGTGCTGCTCGTCGGTGAACGGCGCCTGGCCGATCCAGGGCACGCCTTCGCCGCCCATCTGGGTGAAGGTCTCGGTCCGCCGGTCCATCCAGGTCGCCATATAGTGGCAGCCGATGCCGGCCACCGCGCGGCTGCCCTCGGGTACCACGGTGGAGCTGTTGTGCGGGCAGCCGGAGCAGAAATACGGCTTGCGCTCGACCAGGGCCTTCCGCGCCTTGGCGTTCTCCTGCCGGTCCAGGAACTCGACCCGCCGTCGGATGCCCTCGTGGTCGAAGAACTTCAGCAGGCGGCGGCCGATCACCACGGCGATGCGGGCCGGCGACAGCTCGTTGTAGGAGGGCAGCATCTCGCGCGCCTCCTCGTCGAACTTGCCGACGACGCGCGGGCGCACGTCCGGATGCCAGTTGTAGAGCTGTTCCTTCAGCTGGTTCTCGATCAGCGCCCGCTTTTCCTCGACCACCACGATCTCTTCCAGGCCCTGGGCGAACTGGCGGATGCCCTCGCGCTCCAGCGGCCACGCCATGGCGACCTTGTAGACGGTCAGCCCGATGTCGGCGGCCATCTCCTCGGAGATGTTGAGGTCGTCGAGCGCCTGCCGGACGTCCAGGTAGCTCTTGCCGGTGGTGACCACGCCCAGGCGCGGGCGGGGGGAGGATATCACGGTCCTGTCCAGCCGGTTTGCCCGCGCGAAGGCCAGCGCCGCGTAGAGCTTGTACTTCATCAGCCGCTCTTCCTGTTCGAGCGGCGGATCGGGCCAGCGGATGTTGAGCCCGCCGACCGGCATGTCGAACTCCGGCAGGACGTAGTTGACTCGCAGCGGATCGATCGAGACCGAAGCCGAGCTGTCCACCGTCTCCGCGATGGTCTTGAAGGCGATCCAGCAGCCGGAGAAGCGCGACATCGCCCAGCCCATCAGGCCGAGGTCGAGGAATTCCTGCACGCCCGCGGGGTTCAGCACCGGGATCATCGAGCCGACGAAGGCGTGCTCCGACTGGTGCGGGAACGTCGAGGACTTGCAGGAATGGTCGTCGCCGGCCAGCACCAGCACGCCGCCGTTCCGCGAAGTTCCCGCCGCGTTGCCGTGCTTGAACACGTCGCCCGAGCGGTCCACGCCCGGTCCCTTGCCGTACCACATGGAGAAGACGCCGTCGTAGCGGGCGCCAGGGAACATGCCGACCTGCTGGCTGCCCCAAACGGCGGTGGCGCCCAGTTCCTCGTTCACGCCGGGCTGGAATTGGATATGGTTGGAGGCCAGGAACTTGCGCGCCTTCCACAGCGCCTGGTCGAACCCGCCGAGCGGCGACCCCCGGTAGCCGGAGATGAAGCAGCCTGTGTTCAGCCCCGCCGCGACGTCGCGCTGGCGCTGCATCATGGGCAGCCGGACCAGCGCCTGGGTGCCGGTCAGGAACACCCGCCCGCTTTCGAGCGTGTATTTGTCGTCCAGTTTGACTGCCGGGAGCGTCATGTTCCGTTCCTCCTTGGAGAGCGATCCTAAGAACCGTCTTTTGTTTTTCTTCTTGTGAAAAAGGTAACTCTTGCTGTCCTTTTCTGCAATCGATCCGGGATGAGCCCCGCGAAAACGCAACGAACATCCGCGACATCCTGTCGCGCGGACAAAAAATTATATGGGATCGCCGGAGGCGGAGCGATCCGGTCTTCTTTGAAAAATTAGCTCCTTCAGCGTGCTGAAAGTCCGCGGGTCGGAACACTGGGCGACGTTGAATCTCAGGAAGCCGCCGGCTGCTCCCGACAGGCTGAAGACGTTGCCCGGGGCCAGGACGATGTTCTCGGCGAGGGCCTGGCGGGCCAAGCCGGCGGCGTCCACGCCCTCGGGAAGCCTGCCCCACAGGAACATGCCGGCCCGGGGTTCGATCCAGGGGACGATGTCGATCGACCTCAGGCCGGCGCCCGTCCGGGCCATGGCGTGGGACAGGCGTCCTCGCAGCCCGTCCATGTGCCGTCGATAGGTCCCGTCCTTGAGGACCGCGAGGACCAACTCGGCCGACAGTCGCCCGCCGCCGAACGAGGTCGCGATCTTCAAGTCCACCAGTCCCTCGATCCAGTCGCGCCGCGCCGCGACGAAGCCGCATCGTACCGATGCCGATAACGTCTTGGAGAAGCTGCCGATATGGACGACCCGGTCCAGACCGTCGAACGCCGCCAGGCGGGGTGCCGGCTCGTGCTCGAAATCCGCGAAGATGTCGTCCTCGACGATCGTCAGGCCGTATTGCTCCGCGAGCTTCAGGACCCGGTGCGCCGTTACCGGCGACAGGGAGGCGCCGGTCGGGTTGTGCAGCGCCGAGTTCGTGATGTAGATGCGCGGACGGTGTTCCGCGAGCGCCCGGCCGAACAGCTCGATGTCCGGGCCGGCCGGCGTATAGGGCACGCCCACGACCCTGGCCCGGTGGGCCCGCAGCAGGGCATGGAAGTTGAAGTAGCAGGGGTCGTCGACCAGCACCGCGTCGCCCGGCTCGATCAGGAACCGGCACAGCAGGTCGATCGCCTGGGTCCCTGAGTCGGTCAGCATGATCTGGTCCGGCGAGGCTCCGATGCCGTGGTCCGCCATGCGCCGGGCCAGGAGCCGGCGCAGTTCCGGAAGCCCGAGCGGCGTGCCGTAGTCGGCAAGCACGGCAGGATCGGCGCGCGCCAGCATGCGCAGCGCCCGGCGGAGGCCCTCCTCCGGCATCCAGGACGGCGGGAGCCAGCCGCAGCCGGGCTTCAGGACATCCCCGCCGGCGTCCAGCGCCTGCCGCGAGACCCAGAGCGGATCGACGGCGCGGTCCAGCCTGGGGCCGAGTTCCGCCAGAGATAGGGGTGCCGCGTGTCCGGCGACATAGAACCCGGACCCGCGCCGGGACTGGATGAGACCCTCGGCCGCCAGCCGGTCGTAGGCGTCCACGACGGTGGATTTGGAGACCCGCATCGTCTGGGCGAAGCCCCGGATGGACGGCAGCTTCGCTCCCGGTCCCAGGCCCCGCGCGTCGATCCGCCGGCGGATCGCCTCCATGACGCGCTCGACGAGCGTCCCGCCGCTCCTGTCCAGGCCGACACCGTCATCCATGCGTACCGTCCTCCGGACCAATACGGTTTGTCCCGACTGTAATGGACCGTCCCTGGAAAAACCATGCGCCGGGGCCGATACTCGCCGGAAAGGGGAAAGTGATGGACAAGGCCTCGAGCGGTTGGATCAACGGTTTCATAGGGATGCTGATCTTCAGCGGGTCCCTTCCGGCGACGCGGGTCGCCGTCGCGGACTTCGACCCGGTTTTCCTGACCGTCGCCCGCGCCGCCATCGCGGGATTGCTGGCGGCGGCACTGCTGGCCGCCTTCCGGCAGAAGCGCCCGGACCGGGGCGATCTCGCCTCCCTGGCCGTGGTGGCCTCCGGCGTCGTCGTCGGGTTCCCGCTGCTCACGGCACTGGCGCTGGAGCATATCACGTCCGCCCAATCCATCGTCTTCATCGGGCTCCTGCCGCTGGCGACGGCGACCTTCGGCGTCCTGCGCGGCGGCGAACGGCCGCGCCCGGCCTTCTGGGTCTTTTCCGGCCTCGGCAGCGCGCTTGTCGCCGGATACGCGCTGGTCCAGGGCCGCGGCGGCTCGCTGGTCGGAGACATGCTGATGCTCGCGGCCATCATCGTCTGCGGCCTGGGCTATGCCGAGGGCGGCCGGCTTTCCCGGAAGCTCGGCGGCTGGCAGGTGATCTCCTGGGCCCTGGTGCTGTCCATGCCGGTCATGGTCCCGGCGAGCCTGTACGGTATGCCGGCGTCCTGGGGCGGCGTCGGCCAGGCGGCGTGGCTGGGCCTCGCCTATGTGTCGCTGTTCAGCATGCTGATCGGGTTCGTGTTCTGGTATCGGGGCCTGTCCCAGGGTGGCATCGCCGCCGTCGGGCAGTTGCAGCTGCTCCAACCCTTCTTCGGCCTGACGTTGGCGGCGACCCTGCTGGGCGAAGCGGTCGGCTGGCCGATGGTCGCCGTCACCGTCGCCGTGGTGCTCTGCGTCGCCGGGGCGAAGCGCTTCGCCTCCTGAGGAAGGACAGTTTTCGAAACCGCCGGGCCTGTCCTATAACCGCCCCATGAGACCGCAGAAGCCCCTGCCCACGGACCCGCCAACCGCCGAGGAGGTCGCCCGCCAAACCGCGCGGTTCCGGGCGCTGATCGCCAAGCCGACGCGAGAGCGGCTCCGCAACCTCGTGGCGGCCTGCCATCGCCAGCTGGAGCAGGCGGTGGCGGCGCATCCGCCGCGCCAGGCGGTCGCCTGCCGCATGGGCTGCGATTATTGCTGCCATCTCTATGTCTCCGCGACGGCGCCGGAACTGCTGGCCATCGCCGAGCATATCGCGGCATGGCCTCCGGAACGCCGCGCCGCGCTGCGGTCCCGGCTGGCCGACGCCTTGTCCGCTACCCGCGGCCTGTCTCCCGTCGAGCGGGTCGGGCTCAGCCGCCCCTGTCCCATGCTGGAAGACGGCCTGTGCGGCATCTACCCGGTCCGGCCGCTGGGATGCCGGGCCTATGCGTCGTTCGACGCCGCGGCCTGCGAGCGGTCGACGCGGGAGCGGGACGCCGGGGCGCAGATCCCCGTTCCGAAAATCAACATGCGGTCCCGCCGCCTGCTGTCGCACTGCCTGCGCGCGGCGCTCGCCGATCGGGGGCTGGACGGGAATTCCTACGAGCTGATCGAGGGATTGTCCCGCGTTCTGGAAACCCCCGACGCCGACGCCCGCTGGGCGGCGGGCGAGGGGGTCCTGGCCGGGGTGCGGACGGATAGCTGAGCCTCGGGCAGCCGAAGGTCAGAGCACCGGCAGGTCGAGCATCAGCCGGGCACCTTCGTTCTTCCGCCAGGCATCATTGTCCCAGGCCAGCTTGCCGCCGAGCTGGCTCGCCAGGACGTCCATGATCTGCAGGCCGGTGCCGACCCGCGACGCCTTGACCCGGTCGAAGCCCGGCCCGTCGTCGCTCAGCGTCAGCCGGGCGCCGTCCGGCGCCGTCCGGTCCAGCCGGAGGGCGATCCTGCCGCCCCCCTCCTGTCCGATGCCGGAGAAGGCGTGCTGGAGGCTGTTGACGATGAACTCGTTGATCAGCAGCCCCAGGGGCACCGTGGTATCGACCCCGGCCTCGGCGTCATCGGCCGCGAAGTCGAGCGTGACGTCCTCCGCCCGGGCGCCGTGGAACGCCAGCAGGCTCTCGCACAGGGTCCGCAGATAGCGCGGCAGGCCGATCCGCTCGACGCTACCCGCCTCGAACAGGCTGTCATGGACGACCCGCAGGGTTTCCACCCGGCTGCCGATGATGCGGAGCTGGCCTTCGACCTCGCCGGTGCCGACGCGGCGGATCTGCATGTTGAGCAGGCTGGTGATGATCTGCAGGTTGTTCTTGACCCGGTGCTGGAGTTCCCTCAGCAGCACCGCGCGCTCCTCCGCGAGCCGGGCCAGCGCCTCGTTGGAGGAGCGCCGCTCGATCGCGGCGGCCAGGATGTTGGCGTAGCTCTGCAGGAAGTCCACGTCTTCCTGGTTGAAGTTGCGCCTTTCGTCGCTGTCCACCTCCAGCACGCCGAAGGGGTCGCCCCGGCCCTGGATGATCACGTTGATCAGGCTCCGGATGCCGTGCTCGCGCAGGAACTGCGGCACGTCGAACCGCGTCTCCGTCTCGATGTCGTCGGCGATCACGGGCGTGCCGGTCGCCAGCGTATAGCCGCCGGACGAGCGGCTTCCGGCATCGACCATCAGGACACCCTCGAGCCCGGGCCGCCATCCGACTCCGGCGCGCATCAGCAGCCGGTCGCCGCCGGGAAGCCGCTCCATGACCTTGGCCCGCCCGACACCCAGCCCCTGGGCGGCCAGCACGACCGCCTCGTGCAGCAGGGCATCCAGATCGTCCACCATCAACGCCTGCCGGCCGAACTCGGCCAGGGCGCTCTGACGGCGGATCCATCGTTCGTGATCGAAGCTATCATCGCTCATGGGGTGACAACACATCAGAAAGCCCGTCGGCGTCGAACCCCCAAAAGGAGAACCTGCGGTGGCATCGGTCGCTGTCCGTCAATACAGTTCCTCCAGCAACTCGCCGTAGCGCTTGCGGATCTCATGGCGGCGGATCTTCAGGGTCGGCGTGAGCTGCGCGTTCTCCACGCTGAACGGCTCGGGGACGATCACGAACTTGCGGATGCGCTCGATGCCGGACAGGCCGCGGTTCACCCGATCCACCGCCTCGCCGATATGCTTCCGGAAATCGGCGTCCTCCGCCAGTTCCGCCGGATCGGCCGGCTTGCCGTGGCGCTTGGCCCAGTCGCGCGCCAGTTGAAGATCTGGCACGATCAGGGCCGCCAGGAACGGCTTGCCGTCCCCCGCCACCATCACCTGGCCGATGCAGGGCTCCAGCATCAGCAGGTTCTCGATCCGCTGGGGCGCGATGTTGTCGCCGCCGTTGGTCACGATCAGGTCCTTCTTGCGGTCGGTCAGGACCAGCGACCCGTCGGGCTCCAGATGGCCGATGTCGCCGGTGTGAAGCCAGCCGTCCACGATGGTTCGGTCGGTCGCGTCCCGGTCGCCCCAGTAGCCTTTCATCACCATGGGTCCGCGCGCCAGGATCTCGCCGTCCGCAGCGATCCTGACCTCCACGTCGGGCATCGGCGGGCCGACGGTGTCGTGGCGGATGCGGCTGGGCCGGTTGCAGGCGATCAGCGGCGACGCCTCGGTCTGGCCATAGCCCTGGAGGATGCGGATGCCGAGCGACTGGAAGAACAGCGCCGTTTCCGGCGCCAGCGCTGCCCCGCCCGAGATGAAGGCTTTCAGCCGTCCGCCGAAGCGGTCGCAGATCCGATAGCGAACCAGCCGGTCCAGCACGAAGTCCTGCGCCGCGTCCAGCGGCCCCAGGCGGCCGCCCTGGCGGTACCGCTTGGCGCCCAGCTCCAGCGTCCTGCGGAACAGGGCGAGGCGCACGCCGCCGGCCCGCTCGACCTCCCGCCGGATGCGCGTCTCCAGGACGTCGTAGAGGCGCGGCACGGCGGTCATGATGGTCGGCCTGACCTCCCCCAGGTTGCCGGCCAGCTTCTCGACCGATTCCGCATAGGCGATCCGGGCGCCCAGTGTCAGGGCGAACATCTGGCCGCAGGTATGCTCGTAGGCGTGGGCGAGGGGAAGGAAGGACAGGAAGGTCTCCTCCCCCAGCCCCACGTCCTCGACCAGGGTATAGGCCGACTTGCAGTTGGACAGGATGTTGCCGTGGGTCAGCATGACGCCCTTGGGCGTCCCGCCGGTGCCCGAGGTGTAGATGATGCAGGCCACGTCGTCGCGCCCGGCCGGCACGTCCTCGGGACCCTGGGGCCGCTCCGCCTCCTGCGCCGCGCCGCGCCGAAGCAGCTCCGCCCAGCCCAGGGCTTCGGGCGCGCCGTCGGGCATGCCCGGCATGTCCCCGTTGAAGCCGACCACCGCCCGCATGCCGCGCACCTGGAGGACGGCGGGCAGCACCTTGCGCATCAGCGCCGGGGTGGAGACCAGCACCACCTGCGCGCCGCTGTCGGTCAGCGTATGGAGATGGTCGGACGCGGTGCTGGTGGTGTAGGCCGGGACAGTGACGGCGCCCAGCGACATGATCGCGAAGTCGGCGATCAGCCATTCCGGCCGGTTCTCCGCGACGATGGCGACCCGGTCGCCGCGCCCGACGCCCAGGCCGCGCAGGCCCGCCGCCGCGCGCCGGACGTCGCGCGCGACCTCCTCCCAGCTCTGCCGGCGCCAGTCGCCCGCCTGCTTGGAGATCAGCAGCGGCCGGTCGCCCTGGCGCAGCACCTGGTCGAAGAGCATGCCGGGCAGGCTCGACCAGCGGTCGTAGGTGTCGCGATCGGTGGTGGCGCGGTCGGTCCGCGTCGGGTGATCGGGGCGCGTGCTGTTCATGTCTGCCTTCCGTGTAGGTGAGGTCCATTCTGGAGTGGGCCTTGAGGCCGTGACGCTGGCGGCGTGGAGGAGCATGGGCGCCGGTTACGGCCCGATATATAGAACGGGACAGCCGCTTGGACGGGTTCATTCGCCTGCCTATATCCCTGGCAGCGCAACAGGAGGATACCGATGAGCCAGACAGCGACCGCAGAGCCGCTCGACAATCCCGAATCGGGAATGCCCGACCTCGGCGAGCTGCCGACCTGGGATCTGGGCGACCTCTACCCGGGGCAGGACTCCGACGCGCTGAAAGCCGACCTGGACCGGATGGAAAAGGCGTCGAAGGACTTCCACAGGAGCTACAACGGCAAGTTGGCGGACCTGAGCGGTGCCCAGCTCGGCAGCGCCGTTGCCCAGTACGAGGAGATCGACGAGACCCTGTCGCGCATCATGAGCTATGCGCACCTGGTCTACGCCGGCGACATGAACGACCCGAACGTGGGCAAGTTCTTCCAGGGCATCCAGGAGCGGGTCAACGGCATCTCGACCCACCTGCTGTTCTTCACCCTGGAGCTCAACCGGCTCGACGACGCGGTGCTCGCCGCCAAGATGAAGTCGCCGGAACTGGCGAAGTACGCGCCCTGGCTGCGCGACATCCGCGTGTTCCGCCCGCACCAGCTTTCGGACGAGCTGGAGCGCCTGCTCCACGAGAAATACGTGGTCGGCCGCGCCGCCTGGAACCGCCTGTTCGACGAGACGATCGCCGGGCTCCGCTTCACCATCGGCGGCCGGGAGATGACCTGCACCGAGGCGCTGAACCGCCTGACCGACCGCTCGTCCGAGCGCCGGCGCGAGGCGGCGGTGGAGATCGGCCGGGTGCTCGACGCCAATGTCCGCACCTTCGCGCTGATCACCAACACGCTGGCCAAGGACAAGGAGATCGAGGACAAGTGGCGCAACTATCCGCGCCCGACCTCGTCCCGCAACAAGTCCAACCATGTCGAGGACGAGGTGGTGGACGCGCTGGTCACCGCCGTCAAGGGCGCCTACCCGGACCTGTCGCACCGCTACTACGCGCTCAAGGCCAAGTGGTTCGGCGGCGACACGCTGGACTATTGGGACCGAAACGCGCCGCTGCCGGACGACGTGGACCGGCTGATCCCGTGGACCGAGGCGCGCGGCATCGTTCTGGACGCCTATGGCCGCTTCTCGCCGGAGCTGGCCGCCGTCGGCCGGCGCTTCTTCGACAATGCCTGGATCGACGCGCCGGTCCGGCCGGGCAAGGCGCCCGGCGCCTTCGCGCACCCGACGGTGCCGAGCGTCCACCCGTACCTGCTGGTCAACTACCAGGGCAAGACCCGCGACGTGATGACCCTGGCCCACGAGCTGGGGCACGGCGTCCATCAGGTGCTGGCCGGCCGGCAGGGCCACCTGATGGCCGACACGCCGCTGACCCTGGCGGAGACCGCGTCGGTGTTCGGCGAGATGTTGACCTTCCGCTCGCTGCTCGACGCGGAGACCGACCCGGCCGCCAAGAAGATCATGCTGGCCTCCAAGGTGGAGGACATGCTGAACACGGTGGTCCGCCAGATCGCCTTCTTCGACTTCGAGCAGCGGCTCCACACCGAGCGGCGCGAGGGCGAGCTGACGGCGGAGCGGATCGGCGAGATCTGGATGGACGTGCAGGCGGAGAGCCTCGGCCCGGCGCTTCGCTTCGACCAGGGATACCGGACCTACTGGGCCTATATCCCGCACTTCATCCACTCGCCCTTCTACGTCTACGCCTATGCCTTCGGCGACTGCCTGGTCAACTCGCTCTACGCGGTCTACCAGGACGCGGCGGACGGCTTCGCCGAGCGGTACCTGAAGATGCTGTCGGCCGGCGGCACGCTGCGCCACCAGGAACTGCTGGCCCCGTTCGGCCTCAACGCCTCCGATCCCGCCTTCTGGGACAAGGGCCTGGGCGTGATCCGCGGCTTCATCGACGAGCTGGAGCGGCAGGACCGCTGACGATCCCTCTCCGGTTCCCGGCGGCGGGAGCGGCATGGCCGCCGTCCCCGCCGCCGGGACCGTCCGGGCGGAACCTCAGGCGTCGGTGGCGGCCCGGCCGGGGCCGATCATCAACGCCATCAGGTCCCGCTCGATGCCGCGCTTCTCCTCCAGCAGGCGGGCGCGCCGCCGGTTGAGGTCATCGAGGCCGGTGCGGCCGTACCATTCCTTCTGAAGGTCGCACCGTTTCCGCAAGGCTTCGATGCGCGCCTTGTGCAGCCCGTGGTCAGGCCGGGCTGGGGAAGGCCAATTCACCGGTCCGGCCGCCCCTCGCGGTTGCGAAGGTGGGCCGGCACTGGACCGAATACGCCCGCACGTCAAGGAATATGAATTATCGGGATAGGGCGCCGGGGAGGGTTCCCGCGATGCGCGTGAATGCCGTTGCGCATTCCATCGCATTCGCCCAAATTCGGCCGCGTCCGGGATGAGGCAACATCCCGGACGCGAACCGAAAGGAGGTGATGCGTTTGGTAGTCAAGGTTCGGGTCCAGTGGGGCCGAGTCAGGTTTGAACTCCTGATCAGGCTCTAACTTCGACCGGGGAGACGGGAGACAGCAACTCTCCCGTCTCTCCACCGGACCTTGGTCCCACTTTAAGCGAAATCCCGACCATACGGCAAGCGCCATCGGTTGCCGCCACACCCTGGTCCGCACGGGCATGACAATCGTGGTGTCGCATCCTTCCCGACCTGCGGGCTGTTCAGACGTGCAAACAAGTCGATGCCTTATGGGACGATGAGCGGCCAGCCGCCGGAAGGCCCGTAAGTTCCTTCCCCGCCTGCGGCAAGATAGTTTGCGAATGACTCCATCCCGGCACTGACTCCCGCGCGCATCGATGGTAGGTTCCTCGCGCCCTGAGACTGCCGAGGCGTGGGATCGTGCCGCTGGTCAACCGACTGTCCATATCCACCAAGATCGCCCTCCTGTGCATCCTCGCGATCGGGGTGATCGGCATCGTCAATCTGGTTGCGCTCCGCGCCGTGCTCCTGGCGGAGGGCGAGCGGCTGGGGTTCGCGCGGCAGGAAGCCAACATGCGGGTCGCCTGGGAAATGCTTCGGCACCTGGGCGCGCCGCGGCTCGACGACAAGGGCAAGCTGACCGCGGGCGAGACGCCGCTGGAAGGCAACATGGATCTGGTGGACCGCATCGGCGCGCTGACCGGCGGGGCGGTGACGCTGTTCTCCGACAGCCGCCGGGTGGCGACCTCCGTCCGCGACTCGACCGGACGCCGGGCGGTCGGGTCGGGGCTGGTCGATCCCGTCGTGATCGATACCGTGCTGAAGCGCGGGCAGCCGTTCCGGGGCGAGGTCGCCGTGCTGGGGGAACCCTATCTCGCCGCCTATGATCCGATCGCCGATCCCCAGGGCAAGGTGATCGGCGCGCTGTTCGTCGGCGAGCCGCGGGCCGCCTTCATGACCATGGTGGACGCCCTGGTCCGCGTCGGCGGATTGCTGGGCGGGGTCGCCGCCCTGCTTGTGGCGGCGGCGTCGTTCCTCGCCATGCGCGGGCTGCTGGGGCCGCTGACCCGCCTGCGCGCGGTCATGGGGCGGTTCGCCGCCGACCAGCTGGACGAGGAGGTTCCCTGCCTCGACCGGGCCGACGAGGTCGGCGCCATGGCCGCGTCGGTCCAGGTCTTCCGCGACCACGCGCTCAAGGTCCGCGCCATGCGGGTGGAGGAGGAGCGGCTGGAGGAGTTCCACCGCGACGAGGTGCGGGCCGCCATCCGCGGCATGGCCGACAAGGTTGACGGCCAGACCCGCAAGGCGATCGAGACCGTGACGGGCCAGACCGACGGCATGCGCGACGCCACGGCCGGCCTGCACGCCGCCGCGCGCAGCATGGACCGGAACGCCCGCGAGATGTCCGACACCACGGCCCAGGCGCTGGAGGCGGTGGAGACCGCCGCTTCGGCGGCGGGGCGGCTGTCCGACTCGGTGGACCGGATCAACGCCCAGGTGAAGGAGGCCACCGCCGCTGCCGGGCTCGCGGTCGCCAGCGCCCGCGACGCCGCCGGCGTCATCCGCACGCTGGACGAGGTCGCGGCCGAGATCGGCGGCATCGTCGGCCTGATCCGCAACGTCGCCTCGCAGACCAACCTGCTGGCGCTGAATGCCACCATCGAGGCGTCGCGCGCCGGGGAGGCCGGCAAGGGCTTCGCCGTCGTCGCGGCGGAGGTCAAGGCGCTGTCGCGCGAGACCGAGAGCTCGACCGACCGGATCGGCGACCTGATCACCCGCATCCAGGTGGCGGCCGGAGACGCCGGCGCCGCCGTCGGCCGGGTCGGCGACGCCATCGCGGCGGTGGACGGCATAGCGGGCCGGATCGGCACCGCGATGGAGGAGCAGTCCCTGGCCATCGCCGAGATCGCCGGCAACGTCGAGGCGACCGCCCGCGCGACCCGCGACGTCTCGGTCCATGTGGACGCCCTGTCCGGCGACGTGAGGCGCACCGACGACTTGGCGGAAAGCAGCAAACTGGCGGCCTCGGCCCTGAGCGACGGGATCGGGGCGCTGGCGGAGGCGCTGACCCAGATCGTCCGCACCTCGACCGAGGAGGCCAACCGCCGCGCCCATACCCGGCACCCCTGCCACGTCACGACGGAGGTCGCCGGCCCGTTCGGCGCCGGGGAGGCCGAACTGCTGGACGTGTCGCGCGGCGGCGCCCTGATCAGCAGCGATATCAAGTTCAAGGCGGGCGACCGGCTGAAGCTGCGCATTCCCGACCGGGATCAGCCCCAGCACGCCCACGTGGTCGGGGTCACCCGCCACGGTATCCACCTCCAGTTCGACCCCCCGCCGCTGGGCGAGGGAGAGGTGGCGAGGGTGGCGGGAGCCTCGTGCTGACCGGTCGGCCTCAGGCCGGGATGGTGAAGGTCTGGATCCAGGAGACGCCGGGCTGCGCGTCGTCCTTCTGGTACGAGAACGGCTGCGTGATGTCGCCGATCGTCAGGGCGCCCCGGTAGTTGGCGGCGGCGCTCCAGTTGACGCCGACCAGGATCAGGATGTTGATGCCGGACGTCAGGTAGGGATCCAGGTCGGTGACGTCGTCGAACGCGACGTCCTCCTCCTGTTCCCGGGCATAAACGACCAGACCGTTCAGGAACACGACGATCTCGTTGTCCGCGTTGGTCACCCTCAGGGATACTCTTGCCATCTGGAACTCCTGCCGAACGATGTGGAACGTGCGTGGGATGGGCAGCGATCAGGGATTCGAGGCGACGACGGCCCGGAAGCCGGGAACCCGCCTGAACAGGGAAAGGCGTTTGCGCTATGCTTGGCGCATCATAAATATCCTCTGTGCGGAATGATATATTATTATGTGCCTGTAATGGAGCGGGCGGGCATATTCTTGTATGGGAAAGAAATTCCGGATTTTTCGCTTGCAGGCTCCGCGGCGACCGGTCCCATGCGCCGCCCCGCCGGCCGTCCGATGCGTGCCCAGGCGCACTGGTCTTTCGCCCGTCGGAGCACCACTTTCCGTGCATGGCAAACGGCACTGAACAGAACTCGTTCGGCGGGCGCATCGCCCGCTATGCACGGGTCTCCACGGCGATGGGCGGGCTGGCGGCGCGGCTCGCCGGACAGCGCTATCTCGGCATCAAGCTTGAACGCGGCGAGCACGCGAAGGAACTGAGGGACGCGCTGGGCGGGCTGAAAGGGCCGCTGATGAAGGTCGCGCAGATCCTGTCCAGCATTCCCGACGCCCTGCCGCAGGAATATGTCCAGGAACTCTCGCAGCTCCAGGCCGACGCGCCCAGCATGGGCTGGCCCTTCGTCAAGCGGCGGATGGCGTCGGAGTTGGGTCCCGACTGGCAGAAGCGGTTCGCGAAGTTCGAGCACGAGGCCGCGTCCGCCGCGTCCCTCGGGCAGGTCCACAAGGCTGTCGGGCTGGACGGCAGACAGCTCGCCTGCAAGCTCCAGTATCCCGACATGATGTCCGCGGTCGAGGCCGACCTGCGGCAGCTCGGGCTGATCTTCTCGATCTACGAGCGCTACGACAAGACCATCTCGACCCGGCAGATCCACGCCGAGATCTCGGCCCGCCTGCGCGAGGAGCTGGACTATGCGCTGGAGGCACGGCACACGGCGCTGTACCGCGACATCCTGGCGCCCGTCGGCAGCGTCCACGTGCCCGAGGTGGTTCCGGAGCTGTCGACCAAGCGGCTGCTGACCATGGGCTGGCTCGACGGGCGCAAGATCCTGGACTACGTCAAGGACCATCCGGAACGCCGGAATGACTTGGCGTTGAACATGTTCCGGGCCTGGTACACGCCGTTCTATACCTGCGGCACCATCCACGGCGACCCCCACCTGGGCAACTACACCGTGCGGCCCGACGCCTCGATCAACCTGCTCGATTTCGGCTGCATCCGCATCTTCAAGCCCAGCTTCGTCAAGGGCGTCATCGACCTGTACCACGCGCTCCAGACCGATGACCGCGATCTTGCGGCGGAGGCGTACCGCGTCTGGGGCTTCAACAAGATCGACAATCAGTTGATCGACATCCTCAATGTCTGGGCGCACTTCGTCTACGCTCCGATCATGGACGACCGGACCCGCAGGATCGACGAGACCAACAGCGCCATGTACGGGCGCGAGGCGGCGGAGAAGGTCCACAAGGCGCTTCACGAGGTCGGCGGGCTGGAGATCCCCCGGGAATTCGTCTTCATGGACCGGGCGGCCATCGGGTTGGGGTCGGTGTTCCTGCATCTCCAGGCCGAAGTCAACTGGTACCAGCTCTTCCATGACCTGATCGGCGACTTCGACGTGAACGCGCTGGAGACGCGCCAGACCGGGCTGCTCAATCGCCATGGGGTGCCGCTGCCGACCTGACCTCCCTCGCGTGTTCCCGGCGCGTGTTGTCGATTTTTCGTGAGAAATTGCGGAACCAACCAGTCAAAACCTTTGTTGAGGGGGCCAAAGGTTGCCGAATGGCGGCCGGATCGCCCCCAAGACGAGGATCAATTCCCATGAACAAGCTCTATTACGGTGCAGCCGTGCTGGCCCTGGCCATTGGCGTCTCCGGTCAGGCCCTGGCGCAGGATACCGGCCTGAAGACTGGCCAGACCGACGGCGCCCAGACGGGCCGTGCGGCTGTCGGGGCGCACAGCTCCGGCACCGGTGATCCCACCTTCCCGACCGGCACGACCAACCTCCAGGTTCCCTCCTCCTGCGGTCCCACCGACGTGGCAGCCGTCCGTTCCGACCTGGAGAGCGTCCAGAACGACCTGATCCGCGAGCGCATCGGCGTGCAGCTCCAGACCGCGGAGAACCAGGCCCAGGATGGCAACCGCGCCCGCTGCGCCCAGATCCTGGCGGACGCGCGCAATTCGATCGTCAAGGCCGGCGGCCAGGTCAACGACATGAGTGCCGCGGCCGGCGGCGGCGTGGTCCCGGCCGCAGGCACCCAGGGCGCCGGCAGCGGCGGAGTAGCGGGCGGCGGCCCCGTCGCGGGTTCGACCGAGACCCGCCCGATGGGCACCGGCATGAGCCGCGACGCCAACGGCAGCCTGGCGGCCGGCAGTGCCAGCGGCCAGCCGATTCCGCAGCGCTACACGATCAACGACTGCCAGCCGACCACCTGGGCGTCGCTCGAGGACCGGGCCAGCCAGGTTCCCGCCAGCCGCCAGGGCGAGGTGCAGCAGCTCCTGACCCAGATCCAGCAGGAATACAACGCCGACAACAAGGGCTCGTGCGCGCAGTTCATGAACCAGCTCGCGTCGATCCTGCCGGGCGGTTCCCAGGCCCGGTAACGTCCGCGGGCGTCTGAACGCTTGAAACCGCCGGGGAGGGCGGCCGATCCGAAAGGGTCGGCCGCCCTTTTTCATGCGCTTCCCTCATGCCGCATGCGACCATTGTCCACTGTGCATGGCGCGATGCTGAAGGTTTAGTGGACATGATTGAATAGGAAAGGTTAGTGGCTAGAGCGCTTCACAAACTTTCCAGAATGCGGCATTTTGCCGTCGCATCAAACGTCCGCCACAATTCTCGGCAAAAAAATCAGCGGCAAGGGAACCAGCCAGGATGAAAGTCGCCATACCGAAGGAGCGGCGCGCCCATGAACGTCGCGTCGCGGCCTCGCCGGATACCATCAAGAAATTCAAGCAGCTCGGGCTGGACGTCGTTGTCGAAACCGGCGCCGGTGAGCACGCCTCGATTCCCGACCAGGTCTTCGTCGACGCGGGTGCCACCATCGCTCCAGACGAGGCGGCCGCCGTCGGCGATGCCGACATCGTGCTGAAGGTCCAGCGTCCCCTGACCGAGGCGGAGGGCGGCCCGGACGAGCTGGCGCTGATGAAGCCCGGCGCCATGCTTGTCGCCATCCTCCAGCCTTACCAGGCGCGCGACCAGATCCAGGCCTACGCGGACGCCAAGGTCAACGCCTTCGCGATGGAGCTGATGCCCCGCATCACCCGCGCCCAGTCGATGGACGTGCTGTCCAGCCAAGCCAACCTGGCGGGCTACCGCGCGGTGGTCGATGCCGCGGCGGAGTTCGGCCGCGCCTTTCCGATGATGATGACGGCGGCCGGCACCGTGCCGCCGGCGCGCTGCATGATCATGGGCGTCGGCGTCGCCGGCCTCCAGGCCATCGCGACGGCCCGCCGGCTGGGCGGCGTCGTCTCCGCGACCGACGTGCGGCCGGCGACCAAGGAGCAGGTGCAGAGCCTCGGCGCCACCTTCGTCGCGGTCGAGGACGAGGAGTTCAAGGAGGCCCAGACGGCCGGCGGCTACGCCAAGGAGATGAGCGCCGGCTACCAGGAGAAGCAGCGGGCGCTGATCGCCGAGACGATCAAGAAGCAGGACATCGTCATCACCACGGCGCTGATCCCCGGCCGCAAGGCGCCGATCCTGGTGACCGAGGCGATGGTCCGCTCCATGAAGCCGGGTTCCGTGCTGGTCGATTTGGCGGTGGAGCAGGGCGGCAACGTCGAGGGCTCGAAGCCCGGCGAGGTCGTGGACGTCGGCGGCGTCAAGATCGTCGGCCACATCAACGTGCCCAGCCGCAACGCGGTCGACGCCTCGATGCTCTATTCCAAGAACCTGCTGAACTTCCTGACCCCGCTGATCGACAAGGAAAAGGGCCTGACGATCAACTGGGACGACGAGATCATCAAGGGCACCGCGCTGACCCGCGACGGCGCCGTGGTGCATCCCAATTTCGCCGCCGCCGAGGCGGCCAAGAGCTGAGGGGAACACAGCCGATGACAAGCCAGGAACTGGCCCAGCAGGTCACCAACCTGCAGCAGGCACTGCGATCACTCACCGTGGAGGCCGACCGGCTCGCCGCCGAGACGTCCCGGCTGGCGGCAGGCGCCGTCGAGCAGGCTCCGGCCGACCACAGCTTCTTCATCACCGGCCTGACGGTCTTCGCGCTGGCCTGCTTCGTGGGCTACTACGTGGTGTGGCGGGTGACGCCGGCGCTGCACTCGCCGCTGATGAGCGTCACCAACGCGGTATCCTCCGTGATCATCGTCGGCGCGCTGATCGCGACCGGCAGCACGGCCGGCTTCACCTTCTCCACGATGCTTGGCTTCCTCGCCGTCATCCTGGCCTCGGTCAACATCTTCGGCGGCTTCATTGTCACCCAGCGCATGCTGGCGATGTACAAGAAGAAGCAGAAGAAGGCATAAAGGGAGCCCTGAACCAACATGGCCACATTAGCCCCGCTGGCATACCTGGTCGCCGCCATCTGCTTCATCATGGCGCTGCGCGGCCTTTCCAGCCCCGAGACCTCCCGCCAGGGCAATAATTACGGCATCGTCGGCATGGTGATCGCCATCGTCACCACGCTGATGCTGCCGGGATTGATCTCCGGCCTGTCGATCACCCTGATCATCATCGGGCTGGCGATCGGCGGCACCATCGGCACCGTCATCGCGCGCCGGATCGAGATGACGGCCCTGCCGCAGCTCGTCGCCGCCTTCCACTCCCTGGTCGGCCTCGCCGCCGTGTTCGTCGCGATCGCGGCCTTCTACGCGCCGGAGGCCTACGGCATCGGCACCGCGGGCGCGATCCGCACCGGCAGCCTGATCGAGATGGCGCTGGGCGTCGCGATCGGTGCCATCACCTTCACCGGCTCGCTGGTCGCCTTCGCCAAGCTCCAGGGCCTGGTCAGCGGCAAGCCGCTGGTCTTCAACATGCAGCACATGCTGAACGCCGGTCTCGGCATCGTGCTGGTGCTGTGCATCGTCTGGCTGTGCGTATCCAACTCCACCGTGGCGCTCTGGATCATCGTGCTGCTGGCGCTGGCGCTCGGCTTCCTGCTGATCCTGCCCATCGGCGGCGCCGACATGCCGGTGGTGGTGTCGATGCTGAACAGCTATTCCGGCTGGGCCGCGGCCGGCATCGGCTTCACGCTGGAGAACAACCTGCTGATCATCACCGGCGCGCTGGTCGGATCTTCCGGCGCCATCCTGTCCTACATCATGTGCAAGGGCATGAACCGGTCGATCTTCAACGTCATCCTGGGCGGCTTCGGCGGCGACAGCGCGGCGGCGGCGGCCGGCGGCCCTGCCGGCGACCGGTCGGTCAAGGCGGGCTCGGCGGAGGATGCCGCCTTCATCATGAAGAACGCCTCCTCGGTCATCATCGTGCCCGGCTACGGCATGGCGGTGGCCCAGGCCCAGCACGCGCTCCGCGAGATGGCCGACATGCTCAAGCACGAAGGCGTCGAGGTCCGCTACGCGATCCATCCCGTCGCCGGCCGCATGCCCGGCCACATGAACGTGCTGCTGGCCGAGGCCAACGTGCCCTACGACGAGGTCTTCGAGCTGGAGGAGATCAACCGCGACTTCGGCCAGGCCGACGTGGCCTTCGTGATCGGCGCCAACGACGTGACCAACCCGGCCGCCAAGACCGACCCGGCCTCGCCGATCTACGGCATGCCGATCCTGGACGTGGAGAAGGCCAAGACCGTTCTGTTCATCAAGCGGTCCATGGCGGCCGGCTATGCCGGCGTCGAGAACGAACTCTTCTTCCGGCCCAACACCATGATGCTGTTCGGCGACGCCAAGAAAGTTACCGAAGAGGTCCTGAAGGCCCTGGACTAAGCTGTCCGTCGGTCCCAAGGATAGACCAAAGGGCGGTGGTGCCGAAAGGCGCCGCCGCCTTTTTCATGCCTGTCGTACGACTTGCACGCCTGTTGGATCGACGTGCTATAGTTTTTCCATGACGGCGGCTCGAGACGGGAAAACACCATGCTCGCCTCTCTCCAGGATGCCGTGGATCGGCGCAGCGCGATCCTCCAGGCGATCGCCCACGGCGCCGCGGCGATGGTCGCCTGCCCGGATTGGCGTGCCGGGATCGACGACCTGCTCGGGCGGCTCGGCATCGCCGCCGGCGTCAGCCGGGTCTACCTGTTCGAGATCCACGACGGGGCGGGGCAGGGCTTGGCGCAGACTTGTCGGCACGACTGGGCCGCTCCGGGGCTGGCGCCCCTGGTCGGCGATCCGCGCAACACCGACGAGAAGCTGGTCGGCACCGATCCGACGCTGACCGACTGGACCGAGCGCCGCCGGCGCGGCGAGCTGATCCAGGGCCTGACCCGCGACCTGTCCGGATACCTGCGCGAGGACTTCGAGTATCAGCGCATCCTGTCCTTCGTCTCGGTCCCGATCCTGGTGGCCGGCGCTTGGTGGGGACACCTCGGATTCGACGACTGCGAGAGCGAGCGTGTGTGGTCGGAGCTGGAACTGGACGTGCTGAGGACGGCCGCCGCCCTGATCGCCGGCGCGGTCGAGCGCAGCCGGGCCGCCGGCGTCCTGCGCACCAGCGAGGCTCTGAAGAGCGCCATGCTCGACACCGCGCTGGACTGCGTCATCACGATCGACGACGGCGGGCGGGTGGTGGAGTTCAACCGGGCGGCGGAACGCACCTTCGGCTGGCGGCGCGAAGCGGTGATCGGCCTGTCCCTGGCCGACGTGATCGTCCCGCCGGAGATGCGCGGCCCCCATCAGGCCGGGATCGGCCGCTATCTGGCCTCGGGCGAGACCCGGGTCCTCGGCTCCCGGATGGAGGTCGAGGGCATGCGGTCGGACGGCAGCCGGATGCCCCTGGAACTGGCGATCACCGAGGTGCCGACGGCGGAGGGCCGTTTCTTCACGGCCTATCTGCGGGACATCACCGAACGCCGTCAGGCCCGCGCCCGGCTGGAGCGCATGGCCTATTTCGATGCCGTGACGGGCCTGCCCAACCGTGCCCTGCTGCTGAAGCGCGCGGCGGAGCGCCGGGCGGCGTCCGGGTCCGCCTGGATCGTCGCCATCGAGCTGATGCGGTTCGGAAGCCTGAAGACCAGCCTCGGCACGGCGTTCGCCGACACGCTCCTGTGCGCGCTGACCGCGAGGCTTGGGGATTGCCTGGAGGGGGACGCCGTGCTGGCTCGCACCGGCGATCGGCAGCTCGCGGTCCTGGGGACCGGCGGAGGTGCCGAGGAGACCGCCCGCTGGCTCGAGCAGGCCCTGTACGAGCCGTTCCACCTGGACGGCAGGACGGTCTTCATGACGGCGAGCCGCGGCATCGCCGCCGGAAAAGACGAACCCGACACGCTGCTGCGCAACGCCGAGCTGGCCTGCGAGCGGGCGGTCGAGGCGGGCGGCGGGACCTGCCAGTACGACGAGACCATGCACGCGGCGCAATTGGACCGGCTGAGCCTGGAAACCGACCTGCGCCGCGCGATCGCCGCCAGCGACCAGATCTGGGTCGCTTACCAGCCGATCGTGGCATTGCCGGAAGGCCGCCTCGCCGGGTTCGAGGCGCTGGTGCGCTGGGACCACCCGACCCGCGGTAGGGTGCCTCCCGGGGTCTTCATCCCGATCGCCGAGGTCACGGGGCTGATCGTGCCGCTCGGCCGTCTGGTCCTGCACAGGGCCTGCCACCAGATGGTGCGCTGGACGGCGATGCGCGGGCCGGGCGCCGAGCCGCTGTTCATCAGCGTCAATCTCTCCGCCCGGCAGCTCGGCGACCGCGACCTGCTGGACACCGTGGCCGAGGCGCTGGCCGAAAGCGGCGTCGATCCCGCGCAGGTGAAGCTGGAACTGACGGAGTCCGCGGCCATGAGCCACGCCGGCGAGACCATAGGGCTGCTCTGGCAACTCAAGGCGCTGGGACTGCGGCTGTCGATCGACGATTTCGGCACCGGCTACTCGTCGCTCAGCTATCTCCACCGTTTCCCGGTCGACTCGCTGAAGGTCGACCAGTCCTTCGTCGCGGCCATGTGCCGGTCGACCGAGAGCCGGGACATGGTCCGGATCATCGTCGACCTCGCCCACCTGCTGAAGCTGGAGGTCATCGCCGAGGGCATCGAGACGGCGGAGGACGCGAAGCTGCTGTCCGACATGGCCTGCGGCTTCGGGCAAGGCTACCTGTTCGGCGCGCCGCTGCCGCCGCAGGAAGCGGCCGGCTGGATCACTTCGCCCGGAAGCGCGAAGCGGGAGATATCGCTGACCTGATCAACCGTAGGTCTGCCTTCGCCCGTCAGGGCGAACGCCGACACCCTGCGTCAACGCTCCGGTCACGCTGTCGGCTTCGGCCTTCGGCCGAGGCCGACCTACAAGAATCCACAATCGCGACTGATCGCCGTAGGCCGACAAAGCCGAAAACCGCCGCCGGACGGTGCCGGGGCGGTTTTTGCAAGCTTGGCCTGGAATCCGCGGTCTCGACGGGCGCGGATCGTCAGTCGATCAATAGCCTTCACGCTCCATGCGCTTGCGCAGCAGCTTGCGGGTGCGGCGAACGGCCTCCGCCTTCTCACGCGCACGCTTCTCCGAGGGCTTCTCGTAGTTGCGCCGCAGCTTCATTTCACGGAAAATCCCCTCGCGCTGCATCTTCTTCTTCAGCGCGCGCAGGGCCTGATCGACGTTGTTGTCACGAACCAGCACTTGCACGGTTTGGTGTCTCTCCAACAGTTGAATTCAAACGCACGATGCGCAAAAGGCACCCGTCCGACCTTGGCCGCGGGTTCTAGCATGCCGGGGAGCCCTTTCTCAAGGACTAAACGGTGGCTGACCGCATCCGTTCCGCCAAACCGGTACGGCGCGGGCTTTGCTTCCGCAGCTTATACACCCATACTGGGGCCATGGCTATTCTGAAGATCGCCCGCATGGGGCATCCCGTCCTGCGCCGGGTCGCCGACCCCGTCGAGGATCCGTCCGACCCGGAAATCCAGCGCCTGATCGCCGACATGGCGGAAACCATGGCCGACGCCTCGGGCGCCGGGCTGGCGGCACCGCAGGTCCACGTGCCGAAAAGGGTCATCCTGTTCATCGTGCCGGCCGAGCGCGCGACCCTGGAGGGGGAGGCGGACCGGCCGCGCGGGCTTTCGGTGCTGATCAACCCGGTGGTCGAGCCGGTCGGCACCGGGATGGTGCCGGGGTGGGAAGGCTGCCTGTCGATCCCCGGCCTGCGCGGCATCGTGCCGCGCCACGCCCATATCCGCTACCGCGGCCTGGATGCGGATGGCCGGCCGGTGGAGCGAGAGGCGAAGGGCTTCCATGCCCGCGTCGTCCAGCACGAGCTGGACCATCTGGACGGCGTGCTCTACCTGGACCGGATGCCCGACCTCTCCCTGCTGACCTTCAACGACGAAATCCGTTACTTTCCCGACGACCTCTCGGAGTTGGCTTTGCGGGGCCGCGACGCCACATCCTTAAGCCAAACCAACGACGGGAACGGGACCCAGGAATGAACGGGGCTGGAATGGAAGAAAACGGGTTCGATCTCGACCGGATCAGGGACGACATCCTCGAGGCGATGCTGCCCAACGTCATCTTCGACGGTTGGAGCAACCAGTCGCTGCGTGACGCGATCGCCATGACCGGCCATGACGGCGGCATGGCGCAGCTGGCTTTCCCCGGCGGCATCCCGCAGATCGTGGAGCATTTCAGCGGCTGGGCCGACCGCAGGATGCTGGAGGAGCTGGACCGGCACGACCTTGCCGCCATGAAGGTCCGCGACCGCATCACCCTGGCGGTCCGGGCGCGGCTGGAGATCCTGGAGCCCCACGAGGAGGCGGTCCGGCGCGCGCTGACCTTCCTGGCCCTGCCGCAGAACACGGCGCTCGGGGGCAGGATCGTCTACCGCACGGTCGACGCCATGTGGTACGCGGCGGGCGACACCTCGACCGACCATAACTATTATACGAAGCGCGCCCTGCTGGCCGCCGTGCTGACCTCGACCACGCTCTACTGGCTCAACGACCAGTCCGACGGCAAGGCCGAAACCTGGGCCTTCCTGGATCGCCGGATCGCCGACGTCATGCGGGTCGGGCGGACCACGGGCAGGGTCTCGGGCATCGGAAGCGTGCTCGCCAACCTGCCGTCACCCTTCCGGTTCGCCCGGAACGTGCGCCGCCGGGCGTCCGGCTACTGACGCCTACTCGGCGGCGATCCCGCGGGAGATCGCCGCCAGCGTCTCCCGCAATCCCTCCGCGACGGGAGTGTCGGCGGTGAAGCCGAAGGCCGCCGCCGCCCGGCGCGGATCTCCCAGCGACTCGCGGATGTCGCCGGCGCGGGCGGGGCCTTGGGCGATGCGGGGCTCGATCCCGCCGATGCGCGAGATGATCCGCGCCAGGTCTAGCACCGTCGTAGGCCGCCCGGTGCAGACATTGTAGACGGCGCTGCCGTCCGGCCTGCGGTCCATCGCGGCCACCAGATGCCGGACCACATCCGAGACATAGACGAAGTCGCGGGTCTGGCCGCCGTCTCCGTTCACCGTGATCTCGCGGCGCCCGGCCACCCGGTCGGCGAAGATCGCGATCACGCCGGAATAGGGCGACTTCGGGTCCTGGCGCGGCCCGTAGACATTGAAGAAGCGGAATCCGGTGGACGGCACGCCGTGGACCCGCCACGCCACCCGTCCGTGAAGCTCGCAGCCCAGCTTGTCCGCGCCGTAGGCCGACAGGGGGGCGGTGGCATCGGTCTCCGTCAGCGGCATCTCCGGATTGTCGCCGTAGACCGCCGCCGAGGAGGCGTAGACCACCGGGACGGGACCGCCCGGGTTGCAGGTCCGGGCGGCGTCGAACACGGCGACGGTGCCGGTCAGGTTGACCCGGTGGGTGCCCAGCCAGTCCTCGTTGCCCCGCTGGACCGAGGCGACGGCCGCCAGGTGGAAGCACCCGTCCACGCCGGCCATGGCGCGGGACACCGCCGCGGCGTCCGCCACGTCACCGACCATCAGGTCGACGCCCGGCGGCAGGTTGGACCGCCTTCCCGTCGACAGGTCGTCGAGCACCCGCACGCGGTCGCCCCGCGCGACCAGCGCGTCCACCAGATGCGAGCCGATGAAACCGCAACCGCCGGTAACCAACCAGAAAGCCATCAGAGTCCCCAGGATATGCAAACCTGGGGAAAACGACCGGCCCGCCGCCGGGTTGCCTCGGCCGACGCCGTGCAGAAGCATTGCTTCGAAAGGACGCCCTGCCGGCAAGGCGGCAGCCATCCGGCGGCCGGCGGGTTATAAGGGGACGGAAACACTGCCCGCCGCCCTACTTGCCGCCCCCTTTGCCGGAGGAGAGATTATCGTGGAAGAAACCAAAGTCACCGCCGCCCTGCCGACCGCGACCGTCGAGATGACCGTCCGCGAGCACCGGGACGGCGGGTCCGACGTGATGACCATCAGTATCCGGGCCACCCCGTCGTTCCAGTCGGTCGGCGAGGCGTTCCGGCCGGCCGCCCTGATGTGGGCCAACCCGGTCGGGCTCTGGATGCGGATGGCAGCACTGGCGTGGCAGCCCTGGCTCGATCTGGCGGGAAGCGCCGCCGGCCAGCTGCCGAAGCCGGACGGCCCCCCTACTCGGTGATGGTCTTGCCGGCCTGGGCCTTGTGCGCGGCCAGGGCCATCAGCCGGCGGTCGCGCCAGTCCTGCCGGGCCTGGAGCCGGTCTTCCGACAGCAGCAGCCGGCGCTGGCGCTCGATCCTGCCGGTGGTGTTCTCGTCCCAGGCGCGCGGCTCCGCCTGGCTCTGCGCCATCTCGTAATACATCTGTCCGTACCGCGTGATGTAGTCGACGATGCCTCCCGGCGCGTTCAGGTCGATCGTCTCGAACGGGCCCATGAAGGACCAGCGCAGGCCCAGCCCCTCCCGGATGGTCTTGTCCACGTCGTCCACGGTGACCACCCCGTCCTGGACCAGCTTGAACGCCTCGTTCAGCAGCGCCCCCTGCAGACGGTTGAGCACGAAGCCCGGGATTTCGCGCGTGGTGCGGATCGGCTCCTGCCCAAGGGCCGTCATCAGCGCCTGGGTGCGCAGGACGACCTCCTCGTCGGTCCAGGGGGCGGGGATCAGCTCGACCAGCGGGATCAGGTAGGTCGGATTGACCGGATGGGCCACCAGGCAGCGCGCGCGGCCCTTCAGGTGCTCGGTGAAGCTTGATGCCGGCAGTCCGGAGGAGGAACTCGCGATCGCCGCCTCGGGCTCGGCCAGCCGGTCCAGCTCCGAGAACAGCTCGCGCTTCACCTCCACCTGCTCAAGGACGCATTCCTGCACGTGACTGGCCCCGCCGATCGCCTCCGCCAGGTCGGAGGTCGGCTCGATCCGCTCCAGCAGGCGGTCCGGCTCGACCGCGATCAGGCCGAAATTGAACAGGTCGCGCAGGTTGCCTTCGATGACCTTCATCGCCAGGGGCAGGGCTTCGGGATTGCTGTCGTAAAGGGCGACCCGGCGGTTGGCTCGGGCGCAAACGATCGCCCAGCCGCGTCCCACCAGTCCGGCGCCGACAACGGCGATCTTGTCCACCATGGCCATGGGGTTTCTCCACTTTCTTCGGTATCTAGCGGATCAATTACAGGAGCCTCTTTCCCACGCCGGAAGGGACCGGGGAAGAGCGTCTGGCAGCGCGACCCTAGGCCTTCGGCTAATCCGAATCGAGTCCGAAACGATCCATATCACATTTATTTCGTTTCTACTTTGAAATGAAGTTGAGGCTATTGCCCGGGCTCCATTTCCCGACCTGATCCGGTACGTGTCGTCATGGGAGGGTGACCGCGCCCCGGTCATACGACACGGTGGCGCGGCGCGGCACCCGCCAGCACGGCGGCGACATCCGAGACGACGGCCATGCCCATCCGCTCCATCGACTCCGCGGTGGCCGCCCCGATATGCGGCGTGGCGACGAAGTTGGGCAGAGCCAGCAGGGGATGGTCGCGGGGCGGCGGTTCCTCGACGAAGACGTCGGTGGCCGCGCCGGAGAGGGTGCCGCCGGCCAGCGCGTCGCGCAGGGCCGTCTCGTCCACGATGCCGCCGCGCGACAGGTTCAGCACCATCGCCTCGGGGCGCATCAGGGACAGCCGGCGCGCATCGATCATCTT
This sequence comes from Skermanella rosea, assembly GCF_016806835.2. NCBI lineage: Bacteria > Pseudomonadati > Pseudomonadota > Alphaproteobacteria > Rhodospirillales > Azospirillaceae > Skermanella > Skermanella rosea. The sequence goes on from NZ_CP086111.1 coordinate 1,207,089, forward strand.
CTCGGTGTCGCGGCTCAGCGGAATGTGCAGGGTCAGCACGTCGACGCGGGGCAGCAGCTCCTCCAGGGTGGCGCAACGCTCGGCGCCGGCTTCCCGGAAGGCATCCTCGGCCGCGAACGGATCATACCCCAGGATCGGGGCGCCGAACGCCGACCTGAACAGGGCCGCGGTGCGCCTGCCGATGCTGCCCATCCCGACCACCCCGACGGTCCTGCCGGTCAGCTCCGTCCCGCGGGGCGGCGGCCCGTCCAGGCTGCCGTCGCGCAGCATGCGGTCCAGCTGGGCGATCCGGCGCGCCACGGAAAGCGCCAGGCCGACCGAGAGCTCGGCCACCGCGTTGGCATTGGCCCCGGGTGTGCTGACCACCACCACGCCGCGGTCGCGGGCGGCGTCCAGGTCGATGTTGTCGACTCCCACGCCGTGCTTGCCGATCACCTTGAGGCGGGGAGCCGCCGCGATCAGCTCGCGCGGGATCCTGCCGGTCCGCACGATCAGGCCGTCCGCATCCTCGTGCCACCGGATCCTGGCCGGGTCGTCCGCGTCGATCACGTCGCAACTTTGTCTCAGGGTCGCGACCGCGCTCGACGCGATCGGTTCCAGCACATAGACGAGAGGGCGTTCCACCATGTCAGCTTCGCATACCTGTCTTTTTCGCCCCGCCGTCGCGATGCCGGGTTCGGATACCCTTTCGCGCCGGTCGGGAACTTCGTCGTGGCTACCGCGGCCGGGTCTTCGGAACGGACCGAGGGTAACGCCCCAGGGGCGCGGAGGTTCAGACCCGCTCCGCAAGGCCTCGGAGGCCAGCGCGACAAGTATGGCAGACGGTGGAAAAATCCATTGAAAACGGACGCACTCCGGCGGGCATCGACCGGATTCCCCTACCGGATCTCTTTTTCGAGGTAACTCCCCTCGGTACGGACGGCGACGCTGAACTCGTGGACCGCGTGATCGCGCCGATAGCGGACCGTTCTCAACTCGCCGTCACGGCATCTCAGGTCTATGCGGTGCGGCACCAGTCCCGCCTCGCCGAAGGTCCGCGGCAATTCGACCACGTCGCCGATCCTGACGACCCCGGCGCCGTGGCTGCCCGGCATCCCGGCGGAACGGAACCGCAGCGTCACGGCGCCGCCGGCACCGGGCAGGTCGATCGGGCCGAAGCTGACCGGCGGCGTGCCGGCTTCGTCCCCCAGGAGTTCCAGCGGAATCTCGACGTTGGCCGTGCCGAAGCCGAGGCAGCCCGCCAAGGTGACGGCGACCGGATGGGCGGAATGCAGATGGGCCGACAGGAAATAGGCCGCCGTGCCCGCCGCCGCGCCGAGCGGGACGAGCAAGGCAGCCGCCATGCCGCGGTTCATGCCGCGTCCGGTGATCCTGCGCATCGGACCGGCCCGCCCGCGGAAGGCCGGGCGCTCAGTAATAGCGGTCCTGGTACGCCCTGTCCCGCATCAGCTGGCCGACGATGGCCTGGAGCTGGGTCTCGCTCGTGTCGGCGACGATGACGTAGCTCTGCTCGCCGTTGCTCCAGTAGCCGACCCGCACGCCCCCGACCTCCGCCATGTGCAGGCCGTCGGCCGGGCCGTCGTCGCGCGGCGACAGGCATATGGTGAGCCGGTGTCCCTCCCTGTCCTCGTAGACGAGGCCGGCCAGGGGATGGTCCAACCCGCCCATCACCCTGCCGCCGACCAACTTCAGGCCGATCGGCGACAGTTCGGGGATGTCGACCTGCTCGCCCAGGCGGGCGGACAGCAGGCGGGCGAGGTCCGCGCCCGTCGGGCTCGAAGCCCCGACCTGCGGCACCGGCCCTTCTGCGAAGACCAGGTGGGCGCCGGTGGCCTCGACCACGTAGGTCGGCAGGCGGTCCGCGATCACGTGGTGATACAGCTCGTTGGTGGTCCAGCCCGCCGCGACGAGCGCCACGATAGCCGCCGCCTGCCGGAGCCAAACCAGGGGACGGCGCCGGCCCAGCGACCGCTGGAGGCGGGTGCCGAGCTCGTCGGCCAGCTCCCGGGTGTGCTCGGGGTCGGAGTCATGCGCCGCCTCGGCGGCCCCGATCGCCGTCAGGAGCTTCTGTTCGGCATAGTCGTGCAGCCGCTTCCGGGCATCCGGATCGGACTCGAGCCATGCCAGGACGACGGCTTCCTGCTCCGCGGTCAGCTGACCGTCGAGAAAGGCGTGAAGGTCATTCTCGTCGATTTCGATCGTCATTCCGACCCCCCGACCAAGCGGAGCTTCGGCCGCCTGGCCTGATTGAGCATGGAGCGCAGTGCCGCGCGACCGCGGCCGAGCCGCGACATGAACGTGCCGATCGGGACGCCCAGGCGCTTGGCCGCCTCCTCGTACTTCAATTCCTCCGTGGCGATCAGCGTCACGGCGCGGCGCTGGTCCTCCGGCAGCTGGGACAGCGCGGCCATGACGTCCTTCACCTCCAGGTGGCGGTGCTGGGCCGGCTCGGTCACCGCCTCATGGCCGGCGGCCTCGGCGTCGGCCTTGACCGCGTTCTCCAGCGTCCGGCGCCGGAGGCCGCTGACATGGACATTGTGCAGGATGCGGAACAGCCACACGCGCAGATCGGCATCGGGCCGGAAGGTGTCGGCCCCTGCGATCGCCCTGGAGAGGCATTCCTGCACCAGATCCTCCGCCTCGTCCGTATTGCGGGTGAGCGCGATGGCGTACCGGCGCAGGCTGGCGATATGGGTCGCCATCTCCTCCTTGAGCTTGCCGTGCGGCATGGTCGCAGCCGTCCCGTCAGGCCATGGCCAGGGACGGCATGCGCCGTCCGCCGGTCATCATGCGCTGGAGCTTCTCGATCGCCCGCGCCTCGATCTGGCGCACCCGCTCGCGGCTGATGCCGAACTGGCGCGACAGGTCCTCCAGGGTGAGCGGTTCCTCCGCCAGCCGGCGGGCTGCCAGGATCGAGCGCTCGCGCTCCTGCAACTGCTCCATCGCCCGCTTCAACTGCTTCCTCCTGCGTTCCATCTCCTGGCGCTGGGCCAGCAGTTCCTCCTGCGTCTCCGACGGGTCGACCAGCCAGTCCTGGGCTTGGCCGTCCTCCATGCCGGGCAGCGGCAGGTTCAGCGACTGGTCGGGACCCGCCAGCCGGCCGTTCATGCCCGTCACGTCGGCGACCGGCACCTTCAGGGTCTCGGCGAGCTGCCGGGCCTCCTCCGGGCTCAGGTCGCCTTCCTGAAGCAGGTTCATGGCGCTCTTGGCCCGGCGCAGGCTGAAGAACAGCTTCTTCTCCGCCCCGGTGGTGCCCATCCTTACCATCGACCAGGATCGCAGGATATATTCCTGCATGGCCGCGCGGATCCACCACAAGGCGTAGGTGGTGAAACGGTAGCCCCGGTCGGGGTCGAAGCCGTTCAGCGCCTGGACCATGCCCATGTTGCCCTCGGCGATCATGTCGGCCATGGGCAGGCCGTAGCCGGCGTAGCCGCGGGCGACCTTGGCGACGAGGCGGAGATGGCTGCCGATCAGCCGTTCGGCGGCTTCCGGACAGCGGCGGTCGCGCCAGGCTCGCGCCAGTTCCTGTTCCTCGGTCGCTTCGAGCATTGGATACTCGCGAATCCGGGAAAGATAACGCGTCAGATCTGTCCGGCTTGGCGAAGGCTGCATCCAAATGCTCCCGTGTTCTCTATCTGTCTTTCGGTTGATCGGTTCGATCGGCTGCGTTTTGCCCAATTACGCGGGGCGTTCGGTTTTCATCCCGGCTTTTCCGATCATTTCGCGGCGTAGTGCGAATCCTCGCCGGCTCCTCCGGCGCCCTCGGCGACCATGGTGCGGATGACGGGGAAATCCGTCGTCCTGCCGCCGCTGCTGACGTACTGGACATGAGCGACGACGTCGTTCCGGCAGTGCAGCAGGATGCGGCGGGGCGGGTCTTCGGGATCGCCGACCTGGACCGGCAGGTGGATCACGTCGTTGACCCGGCTGACGGTCGGCGCGTCCCCCCGGGCCTCTGCGCTGAACCGCAGCCTGACCACGTCGGAGGTCCCCTGGTGGCGGAACGGCCCGAGCCAGACCGGCACCCGATGGGCGGCGCCGGGCTCCGGGGACGCGTGCGCGAGGTCGAACAGGGGGGCGGGCAGGGTGAAGCTGACCGTCTGTTTCGGAAGGCCGCAGGCGATCTGCGCGACCTCGACCGGCTGCGGCGCCGTCCGCCCCGCCAGGAATCCGGCTCCCGCCGGCACGAGGATGGCGACCGCCGCGATCGCGACGATTCGTCCCCTCTTCAAGGTCCACCACTTTTCCCGCCGCACCGCGCTCTCCCGAGGCCACCAGCCCGTTTCGCGACGATTACGCGGGAGGGAGCGGTTTAATCCGGGGAGCCGGCATGTCGGCGGTTTTTTCTCTGATCCGCGGCAAAGGCAGCGGCGAAGGCAACGGGAGTCGCGGCGCCGCCTTGACCCCCGGCCGCCGCCTGCCTAAACTCCCGCCATCATGTTGGGCTTGACGCATATGGCCGCCCCGCGGCCCCGGCGAATTAGCAACCCGGTCCTCCGCTGAGGGCCGGGCATTCCGCCTTTTGACGGCGCCATCTAGTCGCTTCCCCGCCGCCACGGCTGGACGCGGGAGCCTCCGCGATGCTATCGCTCTTCCCTGATTTCACCCGACGGCCTGCCGGTGCCCGCACCTGCCTGCCGCCGGCTGCCTGGACCCGATCATGACCCGCGACTATAAATCGACCGTTTTCCTGCCCCGCACCGATTTTCCCATGCGCGCCGGCCTGCCCGCGAAGGAGCCCGAGCTGCTGCGGCGCTGGGCGGAGCAGGGGCTCCATGACCGGCTGCGCGAACAGTCGGCCGGCCGGGAGAAATTCATCCTCCACGACGGCCCGCCCTACGCCAACGGCAACATCCATGTCGGGCACGCGGTCAACAAGATCCTGAAGGACGTGGTCAGCCGGTCGCAGCAGATGCTCGGCAAGGACTCGGTCTATGTGCCGGGCTGGGACTGCCACGGCCTGCCGATCGAGTGGAAGATCGAGGAGAAGTACCGCGCCGCCGGGCAGGACAAGGACCAGGTCCCGATCCTCCAGTTCCGGGCGGAGTGCCGGCAGTTCGCCCAGGAATGGGTCGATATCCAGGCCGAGGAGTTCCAGCGGCTCGGCGTGATGGGCGACTGGTCGCACCCCTACATGACCATGACCTTCCCGGCCGAGGCGACGATCGTCCGGGAGATCCACAAGTTCCTGATGAACGGCGGGCTCTACAAGGGCGCCAAGCCGGTCATGTGGTCGGTGGTCGAGAAGACCGCCCTGGCCGAGGCCGAGGTCGAGTACCACGACCATACCTCTACCACGGTCTGGGTGCGGTTCCCGGTCTCCGCCCCCGCCACGCCGGAGCTGGACGACGCCTCCGTCGTGATCTGGACCACCACGCCCTGGACGCTGCCGGGCAACCGCGCGATCGGCTACGGCCCCGACATGGAATACGGCGTGTTCAAGGTGGCCGCCGTGGCCGAGGGCAGCGGCGCCAGGGTCGGGGAACGGCTGGTGGTCGCCACCGCGCTGGCCGGCGACCTCGCGAAGACGGCCGGCATCACCGAATGGCGCCAGCTCTACACTCTCCCCGGCGCCCGGCTGGCCGACACCCGCTGCGCCCATCCGCTGCACGGCCAGGGCTACGATTTCCCGGTGCCGCTGCTGCCGGGCGACTTCGTCACGGCGGATGCCGGCACCGGCTTCGTCCATATCGCCCCCGGCCACGGCGAGGACGACTTCAACCTGGGCCGCAGGCACGGCATCCAGGTGCCGCAGACGGTGGACGACGACGGCTCCTACTATCCGCACGTGCCGCTGTTCGCCGGCAAGCGGGTCTACACGCCCGCGGGCAAGCCGGGCGACGCCAACGGCGCCGTGATCTCGGCCATCGCCCATGCCGGCGGCCTGCTGGCCAAGGGCAAGCTGGTCCACAGCTATCCCCATTCCTGGCGCTCGAAGGCACCGCTGATCTTCCGCACCACTCCGCAGTGGTTCATCTCCATGGAGACGAACGAGCTGAGGCAGGTGGCGCTGAAGGCGATCGACGACACCCGCTGGGTGCCGCCCCAGGGGCGCAACCGCATCGCGTCGATGATCGAGAACCGGCCGGACTGGTGCATCAGCCGCCAGCGCGCCTGGGGCGTGCCGATCGCGCTGTTCATCGACAAGAAGACCGGCGAGCCGTTGAAGGACCAGGCCGTCCTCGACCGTATCGCCGATACGTTCCAGACGGAGGGCTCGGACGCCTGGTTCGCCCGGGACCCGCAGTTCTTCCTGGGCGATGCCTACGCGGCGGCCGACTACGACCAGGTGTTCGACATCGTGGACGTCTGGTTCGAGTCCGGTTCGACCCACAGCTTCGTGCTGGAAGCACGGCCCGACCTGCAATGGCCGGCCTCGCTCTACCTGGAGGGCTCGGACCAGCACCGCGGCTGGTTCCACTCCTCGCTGCTGGAGAGCTGCGGCACCCGCGGCCGGGCGCCCTACGACGCGGTGCTGACCCACGGCTTCGTGCTCGACGAGCAGGGCCGCAAGATGTCGAAGTCGTTGAAGAACGTCACCGCCCCGCAGGAGGTCGTGGACAAGTACGGCGCCGACATCCTGCGCCTGTGGGTCGTCGGCTCCGACTATTCGGAAGACCTGCGCATCGGGCCGGAGATCCTGAAGTTCCAGGCCGACCTGTACCGGCGCCTGCGCAACACGCTCCGCTACCTGCTGGGGGCGCTCGCCGACTTCTCGGAGGAGGAGCGGATCGACGTGTCCGAGATGCCGGAGCTGGAACGCTGGGTGCTCCACCGACTGACCGAGCTGGACGAGACCGTCCGCCAGGGCATCCACGATTACGACTTCCACAGCCTGTTCACGGCGCTGCATAACTTCTGCGCGGTTGACCTGTCGGCCTTCTACTTCGACGTGCGCAAGGACAGCCTCTACTGCGACCGGCCCGATTCGGTCCGACGGCGGTCGGTGCGGACCGTCCTGGACCAGCTCTTCTCGTGCCTGACCGCGTGGCTCGCCCCGGTGCTGTGCTTCACCACGGAGGAGGCCTGGCTCAGCCGCTACGGCAACGACGGCCCGGTCCCGAGCGTCCATCTGCGTAGGTTCGTCGACATCCCCCCGGAGTGGTCGGCCCCCGATCTGGCGAAGAAGTGGGAAGTGGTCCGCGACGTCCGCCGGGTCGTCACCGGCGCCCTCGAGCTGGAGCGGGCGAACAAGCGCATCGGCTCCTCCCTCCAGTCGGCCCCGGTCGTGACCGTCACGCCGGAACTGCACGCGGCGCTGGAAGGCGTCGACCTGGCGGAGGTCGCGATCACCTCGGCGATCCGCGTGGTCGACGGCCCGGTGCCCGACGGCGCCTTCACGCTGGAGGATGTGCCGGGCGTCGGGGTCGTTCCCGATCTGGCCGACGGCGACAAGTGCGAGCGCTGCTGGAGGGTCCTGCCGGAGGTGGGGACCGACGCCGCCCATCCGACCCTGTGCCACCGCTGCTCCGACGCGGTCGAACACCTGCCCGAGGCCGCGGAATGACCGACCAGACCCGCGGCGAGGCCGGCCGGATGGCGCGTTCCCGATCGATGATCCGTCCCGGCCTTATCATCGCCGTTTTCGTGATGATCCTGGACCAGGCGTCGAAGTGGTGGATGCTCGAGGTCGTGGGAATGGCGCACGATCCCCGCGTGATCGAGGTCACCTCCTACTTCAATCTGGTCATGGCATGGAACAGGGGTGTAAGTTTCAGCCTGTTCTGGCATGAGGCGGAGTTCATGCCCTATGTGCTATCTGCGGTTGCGCTGGGCATCGTGGGCTTCCTCCTCTCATGGCTGCGCCGAGCGGACCGTCCGTTCCTTGCCGTGTGCATCGGCATGGTCATCGGCGGTGCGATCGGCAACGTGATCGACCGGTTGCGGTTCGGCGCGGTGGCGGACTTCCTGGACTTCCATGTCCTGGGATACCACTGGCCGGCATTCAACGTGGCCGACACGGGAATATCGGTCGGCGTCATCCTGATCGTGCTCGACAGCCTGTTCGGAGGCGGGCGGGACCACTCCCGGCCGGAGAAGGACGATCGGGACAGAGCCTGAAGACAACGCGAGCTGGATAAAGAGAAAACGGCAATGGACGTGATCAGCACCTCTCATCCCCGTCACAACCCGCCCGACCGCGGCCGGCCGGGCCGGCGGCCCATGGCACCGCTGGTCTGTCTGGCGCTGGGCGCCCTGGTGCTTTCCGGATGCAGCGGCGCGCGCCAGACCTTCGGCCTGGACCGCACGCCGCCCGACGAGTTCAGCGTCGTGACCCGGGCCCCGCTCGCCGTTCCGCCGGAATACCGGCTGCGCCCGCCCCAGCCGGGAGCACCCCGCCCGCAGGAGGCGGAGACCCGCCAGCAGGCGGCGTCGGCGGTCTTCGGCTCGGCCCCGGAAACCCGCCAGCAGGCCGTGGCGAACAGCCCGGCCGCCACCACCGGGGAGGCGGCGCTGCTCGCCCAAGCCGGTGCCGTCGAAGTCCAGCCCGGTATCCGCTCGACGGTGAACCGGGAGTCGGTGACGCTCGCGGCCCAGGACAAGCGGTTCATCGACAGCCTGCTGTTCTGGCAGACGCCCGACGAGCCCGGGACCGTCGTCAACGCCCAGCAGGAACAGCAGCGCCTGCGCGAGAACGCGGCGCTGGGCAAGCCGGTGACCGAAGGCGACACGCCGATCATCGAGCGCCGGCGCAAGGCGCCGCTCGAAGGCTTGTTCAATTAGCCTTCCGCGCCCAGCTACTTGTCTGTCCGATGGGGACCCGCGGCATGCCGCGCGCGGGTTTCCGTCCTGCATTGGCCTTTCCAGTGAGGTGTTGCCGTGGCCGAACCGTCGCGCAGGCTGATCGCCGCGCCCGTTCTCGCATCCCTGCTGCTGTTCGGAGCCTGGGGGCCGTCCCTGGCCCAGGAGCCGCCGAGGCCCGCCGAGCCGGTCCCGGCCACCGCCCCCGAGCCCGAGGCCCGCAAGGGGGTCTTCTTCCCCGAGAGCTTCATGCTCGACAACGGAATGCAGGTGGTCGTGGTGACCAACCGGCGGGTGCCGGTGATCACCCACATGGTCTGGTACAAGGTCGGCGCCGCCGACGAGGAGACCGGGAAGAGCGGCATCGCCCATTTCCTCGAACACCTGATGTTCAAGGCCACCGACGAGCTGAAGCCCGGCGAGTTCAGCCGGATCGTCGCCCGCAACGGTGGCCGCGACAACGCCTTCACCTCCTGGGACTACACCGCCTATTTCCAGAACGTCGCGGCGGACCGGCTGGAACTGGTCATGAAGATGGAGGCGGACCGCATGGCCGACCTCCGCCTGACCGACGAGACCGTGCTGCCGGAGCGCGACGTGGTCCTGGAGGAGCGCCGCCAGCGGACCGAGAACGAGCCCGGCGACAAGCTGTCGGAGCTGGTCCAGGCCTCGCTATTCGTCCACCACCCCTACGGCACGCCGATCATCGGCTGGGCGAACGAGATCGCCGGGCTGACCCGCGACGACGCCAACCAGTTCTACCATACCTGGTACGCTCCCAATAACGCCGTGCTGGTCGTCGCCGGCGACGTGACCGTCGAGCAGGTGCGTCCGCTCGCCGAGAAATATTTCGGGCCGATCGCGCCGCGTCCGGTTCCGGCCCGCGTCCGGGTCGAGGAGCCGCCCTTCGCGGCGGAGCGCCGCGTCATCCTGCGCGACGCCGAGGTCCGCCAGCCGAGCCTGCGCCGCCTGTACCACGCGCCCAGCTACAACAGGGGCGAGACGGTCCATGCCTATCCGCTCCAGGTGCTGAGCGAGATCGTCGGCGGCGGGGCCACCAGCCGGCTCTACCGGTCGCTGGTGGTTGAGCAGCGCCTCGCGACCTCGGCCGGCACCGGCTATTCGCCGGACGCCTTCGATACCTCCGTCTTCGGCGCCTATGTCAGCCCCAACTCGGGCGTCGACATGGACAAGCTGGAAGCGGCGCTGGTCGAGCAGCTCGAGAAGGTCGCCCGGGAGGGCGTCACGGCGGAGGAGGTCGAGACGGCCAAGACCCGGCTGGAGCGGGAGGCGATCTTCGCCCGCGACAGCCTGCGCGGCCCGGCGATGAGCTTCGGCGTGGCGCTCGCCACCGGCAGGACCGTCGAGGACGTCGAGGCCTGGCCGGAGCGGATCGCTTCCGTCACGGTCGAGCAGGTCAACGAAGCCGCCCGCGCGGTGCTGGGTCAGGCCAACCCCGTGACCGGCCTGCTGCTGCCCGCCCCGGTGCGCCAAGCCGCCGCCCAGCCCAATGCCCAGCCCGCAACCCAGCCCTCCGGCCAGACTCCAGCGACGGGAGCCGGAGCCGCTCCGTCCCGGTCCAACGATTCGGGAGTGATCCGATGACGCGCCGCCTTTCGATGCCGGCCTTCCTGTCCGTCTTCCTCCTGGCCCTGGCCTGTTTCGCTTCCGATGCCCGGGCGATCGACATCAAGCGGGTGGTCAGCCCCGGCGGCATCGAGGCGTGGCTGGTCCAGGACACCAAGATCCCGCTGCTCGCCATCAAGTTCGCCTTCGAAGGCGGGGTCGAGACCGATCCGGCCGGCAAGGAAGGGCTGGCGAACCTCGCGTCCACCCTGCTGGACGAGGGGGCCGGCCCCTATGACAGCCAGGAGTTCCAGCGGCGGCTGGCCGACAATTCCATCTCGATCAGCTTCACCGCCACGGTGGACGGTTTCTACGGCGGGGTCGAGACGCTGGTGGAGACCCAGGAGGAGGCCTTCGAGCTGGCCCGGCTGGCCCTGACCGAACCCCGGTTCGACAAGGAGGCGGTGGAACGGATGCGCAGCGGCGTGCTCGCCCAGATCCGCCGGGAGCAGGGCGACCCCGACTTCCTGGCCCGCCGCGCCCTGTACGAGACGGCCTTCCCCGACCATCCCTACGGCAGGCGCGCCCGCGGCACGGCGGAGAGCGTCCAGTCGATCAAGCGGGACGATCTCCGCGCCTTCGTCCGCCAGCGCTTCGCCAAGGACAACCTGACCGTCGCCGTGACCGGCGACATCACGCCCGAGCAGCTCGGCCCGGTGCTGGACCGCATCTTCGGCGGCCTGCCGGAAAAGGCGGCGGTCGAGCCGCCGGCCGACACGGTGCCGAAGGGGGCGGGCGAGACCGTGCTGGTGCCGCGTCCGCTGCCGCAGACCGTCGTCCTGATGAGCCAGCCCGGCGTCAAGCGCAACGACCCCGACTGGTTCCCGGCCACCATCATCAACTATGTGCTGGGCGGCGGCAGCTTCAGCTCCCGCCTGATGGAGGAGATCCGCGAGAAGCGCGGTCTGACCTACGGCGTCTACAGCTATCTCGTGCCGTTCCAGCACGCGGCCCTGGTGATGGCCGGCGGCTCGACCGCCAACCAGAACGCCGGCACCATGGTCGACCTGATGAAGGCGGAGTGGCGCAGGATGCAGGAGCAGGGCGTGACCCAGGAGGAGCTGGACAACGCCAAGACCTACCTGACCGGTTCCTTCCCGCTCCAGTTCACGTCGAGCGAGGCGATCGCCGACGTGCTGCTCCAGGTCCAGCGCGACGACCTCGGCATCGACTATCTCGACCGCCGGTCCGACCTGATCAACGCCGTCACCCTGGAGGACGTCAGGCGGGTCGCCGGGCGGCTGCTCGATCCGGCGGCGCTGCTGACCGTCGTGGTGGGCCGGCCGGAGGGGGTCGAGCCGACCCGGACCAGGGACGACGTCCCGAGCTGACGGCTTTCCAAGCGGAGCGCGGGTGCGATAGCATGATGTGCGCGCCCGCGCCGGAGATGCGCACCGGAGATGCACTGGCGGACGCGGGGCCGAAACGGCGTCTGCCGCGTTCATCCGGCGACACTTGGATCGACCGAAGAGAGGTAAACATCTCCATGTCCGCCCTGACCGATTCCCCCGCCTGGCAGGCCCTCGCGGCGCACCGTTCCCGGATGGAAGGGGTGCACATGCGCGACCTGTTCGCGCGCGATCCCGACCGGTTCTCCCGGTTCTCGGCGCGGCTGGACGGACCCGGCGGGGCGGTGACCCTGGACTACTCCAAGAACAGGATCACCGAGGAGACCATGGGCCTGCTGCTCGACCTGGCGCGCCAGCAGGACGTGGCCGGGTGGCGCGACCGCATGTTCGCCGGGGAACGGATCAACACGACCGAGGACCGGGCCGTCCTGCACACGGCGCTGCGCAACCGGTCCAACCGGCCGGTCTTGGTGGACGGGCGGGACGTGATGCCCGAGGTCAACGCCGTGCTGGCCCGGATGGGGCGATTCGCCCAGGCCGTCCGCGACGGCGCCTGGACCGGACACGACGGCGGCCAGATCACCGACGTGGTCAACATCGGCATCGGCGGCTCCGACCTCGGCCCCTACATGGTCTGCGAGGCGCTGAAGCCCTACGCCCATCCGGACCTCCGGATGCATTTCGTCTCCAACGTGGACGGCACCCACATGGCGGAGACGCTGAAGAAGTGCCGGCCGGCCACGACCCTCTTCATCATCGCGTCCAAGACCTTCACCACCCAGGAGACCCTGGCCAACGCGCACACCGCGCGCTCCTGGTTCCTGGAGACGGTCGCGGACGAATCCGCGGTCGCCCGGCACTTCGTCGCGGTCTCGACCAACGCCGCGGAGGTCGCGAAGTTCGGCATCGACCCGGAAAACATGTTCGGCTTCTGGGACTGGGTCGGCGGGCGCTACAGCCTGTGGTCCGCGATCGGGCTGCCGATCGCCCTGTCCATCGGCATGGACAATTTCGAGGCGCTGCTGGCCGGCGCCCACGCAATGGACGAGCATTTCCGGAACGCCCCGCCGGAATCCAACCTGCCGCTCCTGCTCGGGCTGATCGGGGTTTGGAACGCCAACTTCCTCGGCGCCGACAGCTATGCGGTGCTGCCCTACGACCAGTACCTGCACCGGTTCCCGGCCTATCTCCAGCAGCTCGACATGGAGAGCAACGGCAAGTCGGTGGACCGCCAGGGTAACCGCGTCGATTACGCGACCGGGCCGATCCTGTTCGGCGAGCCCGGCACCAACGGCCAGCACGCCTTCTACCAGCTGATCCACCAGGGGACCCGCCTGGTGCCGGCCGACTTCCTGGCGCCCGTCGAGACGCAGAACCCGGTCGGCAGGCACCATCCGATCCTGCTGTCCAACTTCCTGGCCCAGCCCGAGGCGCTGATGCGCGGCAAGACCGCCGAGGAGGTCCGCGCCGAGCTCCAGGGGGCCGGGGTGATCGGCGACTCGCTCGAAGCCCTGGTGCCGCACAAGGTTTTCGAGGGCAACCGGCCGACCAACTCGATTCTGTTCCGGCGGCTCGATCCGCACACGCTCGGCATGCTGATCGCCCTGTACGAGCACAAGGTCTTCACCCAGGGGATCGTCTGGAACATCAATTCCTTCGACCAGTGGGGTGTCGAACTGGGCAAGCAGCTCGCCAAGGCAATCCTGCCGGAGCTTTCCGAGGCGTCGCCGCCCACCGGCCATGATTCGTCGACATCAGCGCTGATCGAGGCGTGCCGGGAGTAGCGCGGACCCGCCTGCGCACGCTATGCTGTCCATGGTATTTCGAAGTAACCAATTCGGCGTGCGCAGGTTCTTATGTCCCAGTCCCGTCCTCTGACGCGGATCGATCAGGCACAGCTCGACAATGTCGTCCGGCGGCACGAGATGTTCCGCAACGCCCGCATGGGGGGATCGCGGGCGACGCTGTCCTTCTTCGACCTGTCCGGGCTGAGCCTGGCGGGCCGGGACCTGGCGCATGCCGACTTCGTCGGCTCCGCCCTGCGGGGCGCCAACCTGGCCGGCGTCCGCCTGGACTGCGCGGCGATGTTCGCCTGCGATCTCCGGCAGGCCAACCTGGAGAACGCCAGCCTGGTCAAGACCGACCTGCGCGGCGCCTGCCTGCGCGGCGCCGTGCTGATCGGCGCCAACCTGTTCGAAAGCGACCTGCGCGACGGCACCCTGGCGGAGACCGACCGGGGCGGCAATTTCAAGATCGTCCAGGTGGAAAGCCAGCCGACCGAAGCTTCCGGGGCGGACCTGAGCGGCGCCAACCTGACCAACGCGCGGCTGTCCGGCGCCATGGCGCTCCACACCGACTTCACCGACGCGGTCATGCGCGGCTGCAAGCTGGTCCGCGCGACCATGCGCGGCGCCAATTTCAGCGGCAGCAACCTTGAGGGGGCGGATCTCAGCGGTGCCGACCTGCGCGGCGCCTGCCTGCGCGGCGCCGTCCTGACCGGCGCGTCCATGACCATGACCGAGACCGCCGGCGCCGACATGGAGGACATGCTGACCGACCAGCCGGCCGGCCAGTCCGCCGATCAGCTTGGCAAGCCGCTGGACGAGCTGGCGCGTCTCCACACGCTCTGGATCGGCAGCGGCGGCGCCCAGGGCAGCAAGATCGACCTGAGCGGCTACGACCTGCGCGGCTGCCCCTCGCTGGCCCGCATGTGCCTGACCATGGTCGCGGCGGCCGGGACGACCTTCTACGGCATGAACCTGGAGGCGGTGCAGTTCCAGGCGGCGAACCTGGAAGGCAGCGACTTCCGGACCTGCAAGCTCGCCGGGGCCGACCTGCGCGGCGCCAACCTGAAGCGCGCGAAGCTCAACAATGCCGACCTCAGCGGCGCCAACCTTCGGCCGCTGATGCTGGACGAGAAGCGGGCGATGCGCTCCGACCTGGAGGGGGCCAAGCTGCGCTACGTCAACCTGAGCGGCGCCTGCCTGCGCGGGGTCAACTTCGCCGGCGCCGACCTGTCCTTCGCCAACCTGTTGGGCGCCGACATGACCAAGACCGATTTCCGGAACGCCAAACTGTTCGGCGCCCGGGTCGAGCGCAGCGCCGTCCAGACCGCCAACCTGGAAGGCGTGGCCGGCCTCAAGCTGTGATTTTCCTCATGTGATTTTCGTCAATGGCTGGTGACAGGACCGGCCGGGATGCGTACATGTCGGTCCATGACAATCCGCCGCCTGCCTGAAACCCTGGTCAACCGCATCGCCGCCGGCGAGGTCGTCGAACGCCCGGCCGCCGCGGTCAAGGAACTGGTCGAGAACGCCCTGGACGCCGGGGCGACCCGGATCGACGTGATCGTGCGCGACGGCGGCCGCTCGCTGATCGCGGTCACCGACGACGGCTGCGGCATGACCGGCGACGAGCTGGAACTGGCGGTCGAGCGCCACGCCACCTCCAAGCTGCCCGGCGAGGATCTGCTGAACATCGCGACCCTCGGCTTCCGGGGCGAGGCGCTGCCCTCGATCGGCGCGGTCAGCCGCATGACCATCACCAGCCGGGCCAGGGGGGCCGACAGCGCGTGGTGCATCTCCGTCGAGGGGGGCGCCAAGGGCGGGGTGGCCCCGGCTTCCCATCCGCAGGGCACCCGGATCGAGGTGCGGGACCTGTTCTACGCGACCCCGGCACGCCTGAAGTTCCTGAAGCAGCCGCGGACCGAGTTCGACCACGCGGTCGATGCGGTGGAGCGGCTGGCGATGGCCCATCCCGGCGTCTCCTTCTCCGTGTCGGGCGACGCGCGCACCCCGATACGCCTGTCGGCATCCCAGGGCGAGCTGCTGGACGCCCGCCTGACCCGCCTCGGCGCCCTGATGGGCCGGGAATTCTCCGACAACGCGATCCCGGTCGTCGCCGAACGCGGCGCGGTCAACCTGACCGGCCATATCGGCCTGCCGACGCTCAACCGGCCGACCGCGCGCCACCAATACCTGTTCGTCAACGGCCGGCCGGTCCGCGACAAGCTGCTGGTCGGCGCGGTGCGGGGCGCCTATGCCGACTTCCTGGCCCGCGACCGCCACCCCATGCTGGCCCTGTTCCTGGACATCCATCCGGAGGAAGTGGACGTCAACGTCCACCCGGCCAAGGCGGAAGTCCGGTTCCGCGATTCGGCCCTGGTCCGCGGCCTGATCGTCGGCGCGCTCCGGCATGCGCTGGCCCAGGCGGGGCACCGCGCCTCCAACACCGTCGGCGCCGCGACCCTGGACGCCTTCACCCCGCGGACCGAGTCCCCCGCCTTCGCGCAGGCGCCGTCCCGGTTCGATTTCCAGTACGCGCCCGCCGGCGCCCGATCGTCCCACATACCCCGCGACCTGGCCGAAGCGGTGTCATCCTTCCAGGCGCCGCTGACCGGCTTCGCCTCCCAGCCCTCGGCCCGGCCGGCGACCGCGATGGCATTCGCAGCGGAGCAGGCCCCGCCGCCCGACCATCCCCTGGGTGCCGCGCGGGCGCAGCTCCACAACACCTACATCGTGGCCCAGACCGGCGACGGCATCGTGATCGTGGACCAGCACGCCGCCCACGAGCGGCTGGTCTACGAGCGGGTCAAGCAGGCGCTGGTCGACGGCGGCGTCAAGCGCCAGGGCCTGCTGATCCCCGAGGTGGTCGAACTGGACGAGCCCTCCGCCGCCCGGCTGGTGGCGCGGGCCGACGAGCTGGCCGAGCTCGGCCTCGTGCTGGAGCCGTTCGGCGACGGCTGCGTGGTGGTTCGCGAGTTCCCGGCCCTGCTCGGCAAGGCCGACATCAAGGGCCTCGTGCGGGACCTCGCCGACGAACTGGCCGAACTGGGCGACGCCCTGAGCCTGCGCGAACGTCTCGACGCGGTCTGCTCGACCATGGCCTGCCACGGCTCCGTCCGCGCCGGCCGCAGCCTGAACCAGGACGAGATGAACGCCCTCCTGCGCCAGATGGAGGCCACGCCCCACAGCGGCCAGTGCAACCACGGCCGCCCGACCTACGTGGAGCTGAAGCTGTCCGACATCGAGCGGCTGTTCGGCCGGCGGTAGGCCGCCATCGCCAGTGCTGCGGCCCGACGCCTGGACCTCGTCGAAACCACCGGGCAGGCCCCTGATCAGCTCGGCCCGACGCGCTTGCGCCGATGCAGCAGCCGCTTCTTGGCGGCGAGGGTGATCCCGCCGGCCGAGAGAACGCAGAAGGCCTCGACAGCCCAACGCCCCAGGGCATCGATCGCGAGTTCGACATTGCCCGAGCCGAGCCCCATGCCGACCAGCGCCATGCTCGGCACCAGCGCAAGGGCGATCATGACGCCCGTGGCGAAGACGGTCTGCCGCGAAGACGTGATGACGCCGCCCGCGATCCCGGCGATCAGCGAGGTCGCGACCCCTGTCGCCTCGACCTTCGACCAGTAGTTCACCCAGTGCAGGCTGGTCAGGTCGGAGACCGTGTTCTCGTGCAGCGCCAGGGCGAGGGCCATGCCGAGCGCCGCCCCGAACGCCAGCAGAAGGTATCCCGCGACGGTCGACTTGATCCCCGCCATCATTCCGCCGCGATGCCCGAGCGCTCCGAAGGCGATGCGCAGCAAGGGCGCGAAACCCGGTGCGATCAGCATCGCTCCGATCACGACATGGAGGGTGTCCGTGACCAGCCCGAACGCGGCGACGGCTCCGGACAGGGTCATGAGGAGAAGATAGTTGATGGAGAGGTTCGACTCCCGCCGCAACAGCGACCCGACCTCCTCCCAGATCGCCTCGTTCCCCTCCTCGTCGAGGGGGCGCGCGTCGCCGGACGAGATCACCACCGAAGGCTCGCTGACCGTGACCGATCCTGCCTCCAGCACTCCCATGGCATCCAGGAGCCTGATCACGTCGAGGGCGGCATTGTTGGTCAGGTCCACGGTCAGGACGTCGTCGTCGGACCCCATGGCGGCGCCTCGGTGCAGAGTGACGCTCGCGATCCCGGGCTGGTCCCGCAGGCGTTCGGCTATGCGGTTCCGCGTGCCTGGCGAGGTCGTGATGGTGATCGTGCGGGGCAATGTGCCCTCCATGCATCGGGGACGGGGTGACCCCTAAACCGGCGGAGAGGCGTGTCGGGCACGTCGAAGAGTGGCCGGAAATTCCATCATCACGTCGGCCCGCTTCCGGCCTGCCTTGAACGAGGCCGGCATTGAACAAAGAAGATTGGCCACAGATCCACGCAGATGGGCGCAGATAAGTAATTCATAAATATCTGTGTTAATCTGCGTGTATCTGCGGCTAAATAAAGATGCCTGCCCTGAACGACCCTGTACCGGGAGAAAGGGATTCTGCCACAGATTACAGTGATATACCCAGATGATCCGGTCCGTATCTATGTCCATCGCCGTAATCTGTGGCAAAAACCTGAATCACGCTTGCGTCCCTCCCACTATCCCAGCCGGCGGTCGATGGCGAAACGGGCCTTGGAGTTCCCGCGCGTGTCGGATCATGTGCATTTTTGGGAACGGCTTCGCGCAATAATGCTCCCCATACGGTTCCCCCGCTGCTATCCTGCCCGCAATGGTTGACAATGCTGTTCCGGGCGGGGCGGTCGATGGGCTGGGACTACGACATCTTCTTCAGCTACGCCCACGCCGACGGCAAGGCGGCGTTGCCGGTCATCGAGGCACTGCGGGCGCGGAACCTCCGCGTCTTCCACGACGACCGGGAGATCACGGACGGCGAGTCCATCGTCCGGCGGATCGTGGAGGGGCTGGGCCGCGCGCGGATGCTGGTGGCCTGGTACTCGTCCACATACCCGACCCGCCGCGCCTGCCAGTGGGAGCTGACCTCCGCCCTGATCGCCGCCCGGCACGAGTTCCCCGACGGCAGGACGGTCGAGCGCCGCATCCTGGCGCTGAACCCGGAAGCGGGCACCGGGCAACTCCATCCGGCCGACATCCTGGCGAACAAATACGTCGATGCGCGCGGCGTCCCGGCGGAGGAACTGGCCACCCGGGCCGCTGCCCTGCTGGACGGGCTGGCCGGCAGCTTCGGCGAGATCCGGACCCTCGGCGGCCCGCGCTGGTACGGCGGCAACCCGCGCGCCGCGTCCAGCCGGTTCGTCGGACGCTTCCCCGACATGTGGCGGATCGACGAGCGCCTGTCGAAGAACAGGATCGCGCTGATCACCGGCGAAAGCGTCGGGCTGGTCCAGGTGCAGGGCATGGGCGGCATCGGCAAGACCCTGCTGGCGGAGGAATACGCCCGGCGCTTCTGCGCCGCATATCCCGGCGGCATCTTCTGGCTCAACGCCGCCCAGGGGCAGGACCTGGGCGCGCAGCGGCAGGGCTTCGCCGGAAACCTCGGCATCGCCACCGCCGGCCTCGGGCCGGAGGCGGTGGCGGGCGCGCTGAAGGAGAAACTGGCCGACCTGGACGGCTACCTGTGGATCGTGGACGACCTGCCGCCGAACGCCGGCTCGGCCGACCTGAACGCCTGGAGCGCTCCGACCGCCAACGGCGCCACCCTGGTCACCACCCGCGGCACCGGGCTGGGCGACGCGGGCTTCGTCCACCGGCTGGGACTACTGTCGGACACGGAAGCCTACGAACTCCTGACCGGCCGCCGGCCCCCGCGCACCGACGCCAAGCGGGCAGCGCGGGAGATCCTTGACCTCCTGGGCAACCACGCCCTGGCGGTCGATGTGGCGGGTGCCGCCGTCGAGATGCTGGGCTACGCGGGCTTCCGCGACCGGCTGCGCAATCCCGCCGAGGACGCGACGGAACTCGCCGCCGAACTGGCCGACGACCTGCCGACCGACCATGCCCGGCAGATCGCGGCCACCCTGCTGGACAGCATCGACCGGCTGGACGCGGCGGGCCTGCGCTTCCTGCACCTCGCCGCCCTGCTGGCCCCGGCGCCGATCCCCCTGTCTCTGGCAGCGGATGTCTTCGCCCGGCTGCCGGGCGGCGCTGACGGCTTGGCCGAAGCCGCCCGAGCCGTCAAGGCGGCCACGCGTGAAGCCCTGGCCGAACACATTCCGGGCGACGGGGAGGATGACGGCGACGCCGTCTCGGTCCACGTGCTGGTCAGCCGCACCCTGCGCTTCCACAAGGGCGAGCCGCCGCCCGCCATGCGCGACGCCGCCGTGGCGGCGCTGACCGAGGCGATGCGGCAGGCCAAAGACATTCGCACCCATGCCGCCCTGCTGCCCCTGGTCCCCCACGCACGCGCCCTGACTGAAGACCTGCCGGAAGCCCCGGCAGCCACGCTCCTGGTGTGGCTTGGAAACTTCAACCGTGCACGGGGAGCCTACGCCGACGCGGCGGCGGACTTCCGCCGAACAGTCGAAGCCGGGAAACGCCTGCTGGGCAACGAGCATCCCAGCACCCTGACCAGCATGAGCAATCTGGCCGAAATGCTGGGGGCACAGGGCGACCACGGCGGCGCCCGAGCGCTCCAGGAGCAGGAGCTGGCGCTCAGCCGCCGGGTGCAGGGCGACGAGCATCCCGGCACCCTGACCAGCATGAACAATCTGGCCTCAACGCTCTGGGCACAGGGCGACCACGGCGGCGCCCAGGCGCTGCTGGAGCAGGTGCTGGCGCTCAGCCGCCGAGTGCTGGGCGACGAGCATCCCCACACCCTGACCAGCATGAACAATCTGGCCGCAACGCTCCGGGCACAGGGCGACCACGGTGGCGCCCGGGCGCTCCAGGAGCAGGTGCTGGCGCTCAGCCGCCGGGTGCTGAGCGACGAGCATCCCCACACCCTGACCAGCATGAACAATCTGGCCGCAACGCTCCGGGCACAGGGCGACCACGACGGCGCCCGGGCGCTCCACGAGCAGGTGCTGGCGCTCCGCCGCCGGGTGCAGGGCGACGAGCATCCCGACACCCTCGGCAGCATAAGCAATCTTGCCCGAACGCTCCTGCATCTCGGTGATGCCCAGGGAGCGCGAGCGCTGGCAGCCGAGGCGTTGCCGGTCGCGTTGCGGAAGTACGGGCGTGCGCCCGAGCTTTCGCGAGCCTTGATCGCCTTGGCCGAGCATCTCGGCGTGCCCGTGCCGTAGTCCGCCGTCCTGCGCGGATCTTCGGACGGGAGCCGCCGAGTCTGCGTTCGGCAGGACCGCCCCGGCCAAAAAATGCGGGCCAACAATCAGTTGCTCAACCGTAGGTCGGGTAAAGCGAAGCGGCACCCGACAAAGCCGGAGCGTTGCTGTCGGCTGCCGCTTCGCGATGAAAAAACTACCGGTTAGCCAAGGCGCTGTCTTATACCAACGGCATTGAAAAGAGACTCGCTGATTGAGGATTCCCCTGAAGGATGAAATGTGATTCGCTGCGCTCATTGACTTGGAGAGATTTAGCAATGGGAACGGCGGTTGCGATCACGCGACGGGATTTGAGCGCGAGCGACCTGCGTTGTCGGGCGCAACGAGCGGGAAGCATCGAAGCGGCCCGGCGTATGTTGGCCCTTGCCTTGGTCTTGGACGGACGGCCTCGGATGGAGGCGGCCCGGACTTGCGGCATGGACCGTCAAACGCTGTGCGACTGGGTTCACCGCTACAATGCCGAAGGGGTTCGGGGCTTGTCCGATCGCAAGCCTCCTGGGGGCATCCCGAAGCTCACGGCCGGGCAGGAGGCGGAAGTGGCGGAGTGGGTTCGTGCCGGCCCCGATGTGGCGGAGGATGGCGTGATCCGGTGGCGCCGGAAGGATCTGGCGGCGCGCATCGAGCGGCGGTTCGGGGTCGTGCTGGCCGAGCGCAGCGTCGGCGCGTTGCTCAAGCGCCTGGCTTTCCGGCACGTGTCGGTTCGGCCCGTGCATCCGCAACAGGACGCGCAAGCCCTTGAAGCGCATAAAAAAACTTCGCCGCCCTGATAGTCAGGGCAGTACCCGAGGCGGCCAGGAGCAAGCCGGTCGAGGTATGGTGGCAGGATGGGGCGGAGGGGCCCCATGCCCGTGTCGGCCAGCAAGGCACCTTGACCTATGTCTGGGCCGATCACGGCAGCCGGCCGCGCGTGGCGCGCGACCTGCGCTATGAATGGACCTACCTGTTCGGGGCCGTCTGTCCCGCCCGGGACGTCGGTGCCGCTCTCGTCCTGCCCCGGGTCAACATCGACGCCATGAACCTGCATCTGGCCGAAATCGGCCGGCACGTCGCCAGCGGTCACCATGCGGTAGTGGTGCTCGATGGTGCCGGCTGGCACAAGCCGGGCGACAAGCTGAAGGTGCCGGACAACATCAGCCTGCTCCATCTGCCGCCCTACTGTCCGGAACTCAATCCGGTTGAGAACATCTGGCAGTTCCTCCGCCAGAACTATCTCAGTCATCGCGTCTTCGACTCATATGAAGCCATCGTCGATGCCTGCTGCAAGGCTTGGACGGCTCTCACAAGTACTCCGCAGCGCATCCGATCCATCGCAACCAGATCATGGGCGAAGGTCGATGTCTAATGCCGTTGGTATTATGTGGAGGGGCGGCGTCCCGCCGCCCATGGTGCGCGGGACGCGCACCCTCCCAGGCGGCGCGTTGCTGTCGGCTGCCGCTTCGCTGTAGCCGACCTACGGAGTACCGAGCGTGCCATGCCTCTACTTGGCCGGTCCTTATCAAACGATCGCCGATCGCCCGGCGGCACAGCGCGGACCAACCTGCCGCGGCACGCTCCAGGAAATCATTCCTTCACGAGTTCCCGCTATGCTTCGGCGTGCGCCCCGCGCCGGATCTTTTCATCGTGAATACGAACCCCAACGCGGGCGGCATCGCGGCACCGCGCCGGAAGCCCCCGTGGCCGGCCCGGCGAACCGGAAGCACGCGCCCCGCCGCGTCGTTTGTTGACATTCGCGTACATTCCCCGGGGGAGGGGGCAGGCCGCCGTCGCGCCGTTCCCCGCCTCCCGCCCCCGAGGATGTAGACGAATCATGACATCCGCCCCGGTTCACACCCACTTCCGCCAACCCCCGCCGCGCCGGGTCCGGCACCGGCGCCTGCAACCACACCAGGACCCCGCCGCGTCGTTTGCTGACATTCGCGTACATTCCCCGGGGGGAGGGGCGAGCCGCCATCGCGCCTTCCCCCTCGCTCCGCCGCCGCCCCCCAGCCCCCCGATGCTGACGAATGCTGACATCCGCCCCCGTCAGATCCTATCCGCCAGCCCCCGCCGCGCCAGGTTGGCGACCAACGCCCGCACGCCGAATTCCCATTTCGGCGCCTTGTCGCTCGTCGTCACCCGGTTGACCAGGGCGCCCAGCTTCGGCGTCGCGATCCGCACCACGTCGCCCACCTTGTGGGTGAAGCCGGCGCCCGGTTCGTCGCGGTCTTCCACGGGAGCGAACATGGTGCCCAGGAACAGCACGAAGCCGTCCGGGTACTGGTGGTTGGCGCCGATCGCCTGTTCGACCAGGTCCAGCGGGTCGCGGCTGATCTTCGCCATGTTGCTGCTGCCGGTCAGCGTGTAGCCCTCGGGGCCTTCCACCGTCATCGCCAGTTCGGCGCGCCGCACGTCGTCGATGCCGAAGGTGTCGTCGAACAGGCGGATGAACGGGCCGATCGCGCAGGAGGCGTTGTTGTCCTTCGCCTTGCCCAGCAGAAGCGCGCTGCGGCCTTCCATGTCGCGCAGGTTCACGTCGTTGCCCAGCGTGGCGCCCACGGTCTTTCCGGCCGACGAGACCGCCAGCACGATCTCCGGCTCCGGGTTGTTCCAGGTGGAAGCCGCCAGGATGCCGATCTCCGCCCCGGTGCCGACCGAGGCCATGGGCTGGGTCTTCGTGAAGATCTCGGCGTCGGGGCCGATGCCCACTTCCAGGTACTGGGACCAGACGCCGCGCTCGATCAGCAGCTCCTTCAGCCGGGTGGCGCTGTCGGAGCCGGGCTGGATCTCCGACAGGTCGGTGCCCAGCGCGTCGATCATGGTCTTGCGCACCGCCTCGGCCTTGCCGGCGTCGCCCCGGGCCTGTTCCTCGATCACCCGCTCCAGCAGGCTCGCCACGAAGGTCACGCCGCTCGCCTTCACCGCCTGGAGGTCGATCGGGCACAGGAACCACGGCTTCGACGGGTCGCAGGAGTCGTGGGCGCTGTTGGCCAGGATCGCGGCAAGGTCGCCGATCCGCGGCAGGTCCGACGATTTCCGGACCAGCGCCGCCGGGTCGTCGGCGTCCAGCAGGGTGCTCATGGTCGGGGCCAGGGCGGTCAGGTCGTAGACGCCGTCCTCGCGCACCACGACCACGGCCGGGCCGGCATCGAGCTGGACTCGGCCGACCAGGGTTCCGGCGCAGCCGTCTTCCGGCAGGCATGTCTCGGGATTCAGCAGAAGGCTATTCACTCCGGTTCCTCCACGCGCGCCCTCGGGCGCGGCTTTCTTGTTCTGACACCAATCACAGCGATCAGGGATTCAAGTGGACATACCAATCCGTCCAATGACCCCGCGTCAACCATGGAATGCGCCATACGCCGGTCTGGCACCGTGCCATCCCCTCGACATCGCCTGTTGGATGCCCACTTGACATAGCGATGAACGTTTGAGGAGGGAAAGGCTCGATGCCCTCGCGTGATCCCCGAATCTGGATGTGGGCGGAAGCTCTCGACATGATGGACAAGGCGGAGCGGATGCGCCGCCAGTTCTTCCAGCCCGGCTCGCCCGGGAATCCCGGCGCCGCGCGGCGGCCGACTTGGCAGCCGCCGGTCGACCTGATCGAGACCGCCGAGGAATACCTGGTCGTCGTGGCTCTGCCCGGCGTCCGGCCCGATCAGGTCCAGGTCGTGATCGACGGCGGCGTGCTGATCGTCGTCGGCGAGCGGGCGTTGCCGGTCAGCGACCGCGCCGGCCTGATCCACCGCATGGAAATACCCCACGGCCGGTTCGAACGGCACATCGAACTGCCGCCCGGCCCGCTCGAACTGGGCCGGCGCGAACTCGCCGACGGCTGCCTTGTGCTGTCCCTGCGCAAGGCCGGCTGAGGAGCTGACATGGCGACATTCACCCTGAACGACACCACCCCCGCCACCAACGGCAATCCCGCCGCCAACCCGGCCAATGCCCCCGAGAACACCCTGGCCCTCCCGGAAGACGCGATCGCGATCGTCCCGGTGCGCAACCTCGTGCTGTTTCCCGGCGCCGTCCTGCCGATCACGGTCGGCCGCCCGCGCACGATCGCGGCGGCCCAGAACGCGGTGCGTTCCGAGAAGCCGTTCGGCGTCGTGCTCCAGCGCGACGAGACGGTGGACGAGCCGACCGGCCTCGACCTCCACCGGGTCGGTACCGTGGGCGGCGTCCTGCGCTACCTGACCGCGCCCGACGGCACCCACCATGTGGTGACCCAGGGACAGCAGCGGTTCCGCGTGCTGGAATATCTCGACGGCTACCCGTTCCTGGTCGCCCGCGTCCAGATGATGCCGGAGCCGGAGGCCACGGACACCGAGATCCAGGCCCGCTTCTACAACCTGCGCCAGCAGGCGGTCGAGGCGGTCCAGCTCCTGCCCCAGGCCCCGCAGGAGTTGCTGGCCGCCGTCCAGAACATCCCGACCGCGTCGGCGCTGGCCGACATGGTCGCCAGCTACATGGACCTGAAGCCGGAAGAGAAGCAGGAGGTGCTGGAGACCTTCGACCTCGCCCGCCGGCTGGAGAAGGTCGGCAATTTCCTCGCCCACCGCATCGAGGTGCTGCGCCTGTCCCGGCGGATCAGCGAGCAGACCAAGGAGACCATGGACGAGCGCCAGCGCGAATACGTGCTGCGCGAACAGCTCCGCACCATCCAGAAGGAACTGGGCGAGACCGACGCCAAGCAGGTCGAGATCCAGGAACTGACCGAGGCCATCGCCAAGGCCGGGATGCCGCCGGAGGTCGAGACCCAGGCGACCAAGGAGCTGCGCCGGCTGGAGCGCATGCCCGAGGCCGCCGGCGAGTACGGCATGATCCGGACCTACCTGGACTGGCTGATCGAGCTGCCCTGGTCGAAGCTGAGCGACACCTCGATCGACATCGCCGCCGCCCGGCGCATCCTGGACGAGGACCATTACGGGCTGGAGAAGGTCAAGCGCCGCATCCTGGAGTTCCTGGCGGTGCGCAAGCTCAACCCGGAAGGGCGCAGCCCGATCCTGTGCTTCGTCGGCCCGCCCGGCGTCGGCAAGACCTCGCTCGGCCAGAGCATCGCGCGGGCGACCGAGCGCGCCTTCGTCCGGGTCAGCCTGGGCGGACTGCACGACGAGGCGGAGATCCGCGGCCACCGCCGGACCTATGTGGGCGCCTTGCCGGGCACGGTGATCCAGTCGCTGCGCAAGGCCGGCACCCGCAACCCGGTGATGATGCTGGACGAGATGGACAAGCTGGGCCAGGGCTTCCACGGCGACCCCTCGGCGGCGCTGCTGGAAGTGCTCGACCCGGAGCAGAACGGCACCTTCCGCGACAACTACCTCGGCGTGCCGTTCGACCTCAGCCGGGTCATGTTCATCGCGACCGCCAACGTGCTGGAGAACATCCCCGGCCCCCTGCGCGACCGCATGGAGGTGATCGACCTGCCCGGCTACACCGAGGAGGAAAAGCTCGAGATCGCCAAGCGCTACCTGGTCCGCCGCCAGCTCCAGGCCAACGGCCTGACGGCGGAGCAGGCCGGCATCACCGACGAGACGATCCGGGAGATCATCCGCTACTACACGCGGGAGGCCGGCAACCGGAACCTGGAACGGCTGATCGGCGGCGTCTTCCGCAACGTCGCGATGCGGATCGCCGAGGGGACGATATCGAACATCATCGTCGAGCCGGGCCATCTGCCGGAGATCCTGGGGCCGCACCGGTTCGAGAGCGAGACGGCCATGCGGACCAGCGTCCCCGGCGTGGCGACCGGGCTTGCCTGGACGCCGGTCGGCGGCGACATCCTGTTCATCGAGGCGACCCGGACGCCGGGCAACGGGCGGCTGATCCTGACCGGACAGCTCGGCGACGTGATGAAGGAGAGCGCGCAGGCGGCGCTCAGCTTGGTCAAGTCCAGGCCCGAGGTGGTCGGCCCGGAGCCGGTGGAGTTCGACAAGTTCGACATCCACGTCCACGTGCCGGCAGGCGCCATCCCCAAGGACGGCCCCAGCGCCGGCGTCGCCATGTTCATGGCGCTGGTCTCGCTGCTGACCGGCCGGACGATCCGAAGCGACATCGCCATGACCGGCGAGATCAGCCTGCGCGGGCTGGTGCTTCCCGTGGGCGGCATCAAGGAGAAGGTGCTGGCGGCCCAGCGGGCCGGGATCACCACCGTCATGCTGCCGGCGCGCAACCGCCGGGATTACGAGGAGATCCCGGAAGCCGCCCGTAACGCGCTGAACTTCGTCTGGCTGGAACGGGTTGACGACGCCATCGCGGCGGCGCTGACCTGACCAAGGGGGATGGGCTGGCCGCCTAGAGCGGCTCCAAGGGGGCGCTGCGGCCGAATTGCCGCGGCGCCACGTCCCGCGGGGCGGCCCAGCGCACCGCGTTGGCGATCACCCGCTGGACGGTCGGGTGGTGGTACGTGGGATAGGTCTCGTGGCCGGGGCGGAAATAGAAGATCCGTCCCTGGCCGCGGGTGTAGCAACAGCCGCTGCGGAACACCTCCCCGCCCTGGAACCAGCTGACGAAGACCAGTTCCTCCGGCGGCGGGATGTCGAACGGCTCGCCGTACATTTCCTCCGGCTGAAGGTCGAAATGCTCAGGCACGCCCTCGGCGATCGGATGGCCGCGGGCGACCAGCCACAGCCGCTCCCGCTCGCCGGCGACCCGGTGCTTCAGGTGGCAGGTGGTGCCCATCAGCCGGACGAAGATCTTCGAGAAGTGGGAGGAGTGCAGGGGGATCAGCCCCATCCCGTCCAGCACCCGCTTCCAGACCCGCTCGACCACCGCGTCGTCCACGTCGCGGTGGTGCCGGTGGCCCCACCACAGCAAGACGTCGGTGCCGGCCAGCACCTCGTCTGTCAGGCCATGCTCCGGCTCGTCCAGGGTGGCGGTGCGGACCTCGTGGCCGGCGGCGCGGAGGGGGGCCGCCAGCGCCTCGTGCATGCCGTCGGGATAGAATGCTGCCACCTCGGGATTGGCTTTCTCGTGGCGGAACTCGTTCCAGATCGTGACCCTGAGGGGCTTGCTGTCCATGGCGTTTCCCATCTGCCGGCCCGTGTCTCGCTGCGACGCACAAACGAGCGGTCCGGGCGTTGGAACTTAAGGCCGTCCCGCTGGTTGCACGACGAACCCACCACATCATAGATCTCTGGCATCGGGAGACCAAGTCCATGGGGCTTTTCAGACATCGCCCGAAGCCGATCGAGCATCTGCGCCGGGACGCGCGGACGCCGAACGGCACGATCTGGACCTGCTTCGCCACGCCCGCGGAGGAGGAGGCGCTGGAGGAGCCGGAGGTCGTGGACAAGAGCTATCAGCTTAATCCCGGCGACATCGTCAACGTCAAGCCGTGTCGAAGCCGCCGGCGCTTCAGCATCCGTGTCAGGGAGCGGAACGACGCCGTGGTGGCGATCTCCAGGATACGCTGAGGCTTGGCGTCCCGGCCGGAACACTAGGCCTCGACCGTATCCAGCAGTTTCTGCACCTCGGCGATTGTGCGGTCGTAATCGGCCTTCGCCGCCTTGGAGGGAGTGGAAGCCTTATGCTCGTACAGCTTGGTGATGTAATCCCTCAACGCGCCGGCCACGTGTCCGCGCAGTTCCCCCTCGATGGTGACGGTCGTCATGGGGCGGTGTCCTCAGGCTGTGATGACGAGGAGCAGCAGGATCGCGATGGCGATCGAGGACAGTACGATCACGTGGTTCATGTTGTTTTCCATGGGGGTCTCCTGGAGGACGGCTTCGTTGAACGGGCGTTCAGATTCAATCACCCGCCGGGGCCGATTGTTCCCTGTTCCCCGAGCCCGGCCAGGAAAAGGTGAGATTTTGCCCATAGTCGGGATATCGGGCTCCTATGGCGGGCTTAACCTGGGCGACGAGGCGATCCTCGCCTCGGCCATCGTCCAATTGCGGAACGCCTTGCCCGGGGTGGAGATCGTCGCCTTCTCCCGCAACGCCGACCACACCAGGGCCAACCAGGACGTCGACCGCGCGATCAATCCCCGCACTGCACTCCGCGACGAGATCATCCCGGAGGTCGAGCGGCTGGACGTCCTGCTGCTGGGCGGCGGCGGAATCCTCTACGACACGGAGGCCCGGACGTACCTGCGCGAGGTGGTGATCGCCCAGGCCCGCGGCGTCCCGACCTTCGCCTTCTCGATCGGCATCGGCCCCTTGAAAGGGGCAGAAGAACGGGCGGCGGTCCGCGACGGCATGGACATGATGGCCGGCATCACCGTGCGCGAGGTCGCCGCCAAGCGGCTTCTGGAGGAGATCGGCTGCACGCGGCCGGTGACGGTGACCGCCGACCCGGCCCTGCTGCTGGACCCGGCCCCCTTCACCGGCGACATGCTGCGCGCGGAGGGCATCCCGGCCGATCGCCGCCTGATCGGCCTGTCGATCCGCGAGCGGGGCGCCGCGGCGCCCGACCTGGATGCCGGCGGCTACCATGGCGTGCTGGCCCAGGCCGCCGACTTCATCGTCCACCGCTACGACGCCCACGTGGTGTTCGTTCCCATGGAGCGCGCCGATCTGCGGGAGGCCCACCAGGTGATCGCCGCGATGTCGGCGCCGCACTGTGCCGGCGTGCTGCGCGGCGCCTATTCTCCCCGCCAGGTGCTGGGACTGATGCGGCATTTCCAGTTCGCCCTGGGCATGCGGCTGCACTTCCTGATCTTCGCGGCGATATCCGGCGTGCCGCTGATGGCCTTGCCCTATGCGACCAAGGTGGAGGACTTCCTGGACGCTCTCGGCGTGCCCCGTCGGCCCGGCGTCCACGAGGACAGCGCCGGTTCCTTTCTGGCGGCGCTGGACCGGCTGTGGGACAACCGGGACGACCATTGCCGCGAGATGCGGGAACGGATCGGTCGGCTCCAGGACCAGGCGCGCCGCACCGTGCCGCTGATGGTCGAGACGCTGAACCTCGGGTCCGCGGCGCCTGTTGACTGTTGATGTAATTATTCCTAAGTTGGAGGCGTAAATGCCTGTCCTGCGGCCTTCCCCCGATGCAGGCCCCAATTCGCCCACCAACCCGCCCACCATCCCGTTGCCGCCCCGCCGGGCGATCCTGGCCGGCACCGCGGACGTGCTGGTGATCGGGGGCGGCCCGGCCGGCATGGGGGCCGCGCTGGGGGCGGCCTGGGCCGGAGCCGACGTCGTGATGGTCGAGCGGCACGGATTCCTGGGCGGGAACGCGACCGCCGCGCTGGTCATGCCCTTGATGTCTTTCCACACCCAGCGCGGCGCGCCTGCCGATGTTGACAATACCCGGCTGATGCCGACCGATCACGGCCCGGGGGAGCCGATCGTGGCCGGAGCGCTGGCGTCGTTCCTGGAACGGCTGATCGGGGCGGGCGGCGCCATACCGCCTTCCGGCGCCACCGGCTACACCGTTCCGTTCGATCCCGAGACCTACAAGGTCGTGGCGCAGGAGGTGGTCGAGGAAGCCGGCGTCAGGCTGCTCTACCACGCCTTCGCGTCGGGCATCCTGGGCGAGCCGGGGCGGCCGGAGGGCGTCGTGTTCGAGACCAAGTCGGGTCCGGTCGCGGTCCGGGCCGGCACGATCATCGACTGCACCGGCGATGGCGACGTGGCGGCGCTCGCCGGGGCCCGTTTCGACGTCGGACGGGACGGTGACGGCAGGGTGCAGCCGATGACGCTGATGTTCCGGGTCGGCGGCTTCGACCGGCAAGCCTTCGCGGACTATGTCCGGGCGCACCCCGACCAATGGCGCGGCGTCCATGGCCTGTGGGACCTGATCGCCAAGGCCACGGCCGACGGCGAACTGGACCTGCCCCGCGAGGACATCCTGTTCTTCGCGACGCCGCACGAGGGCGAGATCGCCGTCAACAGCACCCGGGTCACCGGAGTGCTGGGCACCGACGTGTTCGACCTGACGGAGGCGGAGCGGCTGGGCAAGGTCCAGATGGGCCGGATCGCCCGCTTCCTGCGCGGCTATGTTCCCGGTTTCGGGATGTCCTACGTGATCCAGAGCGGCGTCACGGTCGGCGTGCGCGAGACGCGGCGGATCGTCGGCGACTATCGCATGACCGCCGACGACGTGCTGGAGGCCCGGAAGTTCGATGACGGCATCGCCCGCGGCTCCTATCCGATCGACATCCATAACCCGGCCGGCAGGGGTACGGTCTTGAAGCGCCTGCCGCCCGGCGAATACTACGAGATCCCGTTGCGCTGCCTGCTGCCGCAGGGCGTCGATCGCCTGATGGTCGCAGGCCGCTGCATCTCCGGCAGCCACGAGGCCCATTCCTCCTACCGCGTGACGCCGACCGCGATGGCGACCGGGCAGGCGGCCGGGATCTGCGCCGCCCTGGCCGCGCGGCAGGGCGGAGCGGCGCGCCAGGTGCCGGCGATCGAAGTCCAGCGGGAATTGCGCCGCCAGGGCGCCAGCCTGCGCGATCCGGCCTGAACCGGTCTGTAACAGTTGCTATCGGAAGCAATCAAATCGGCTTCTATAAGGAATTACCGCAGCCGAAGTCTTCATGGGCTTCGCAATTGGTATTATTTTGCGTTGCCGCCCTGTTGTGTCGAGTCAATACTGTTCTATGACTTCTCGGATCATCCGCCAGCTCTATGGCAAAAAATCAATCCAGAGGGAGAGTCGAATGGCATCCGTCATGCAGCATGGCATCGTGGTTCCCGAAGCCCTGGCCGATCATCTCAAGATGAAGCTCAATCGCGAGGGGCCGTTCGATTACATGATCGAACAGGGCGGCGTCATCCCGAACCTGGAAGACCTCACCCTGCTCGAAACCTTCCTGCGCGACAGCGTCGGCGCGGAGAACGACAGCAGGAGCATTCCGGCCGGCTTCACCTTCCTGGGGCAGTTCATCGACCATGACATCACCCTGATGGAACTGAAGATGAACCAGGACGACCTGTCCCGGCGCTTCCCCGCCAAAGCCTTCGTCAACCGGCGCACGCCCTTCTTCGAACTGGATTCCGTCTACGGCCTGGGCCTGGAGGCGCAGGGTTCGGGCGAGATCCTGTTCCACCCCGACGGCAAGTTCCGCCTGGGTACCGATACCGGCGGGATCGAGCAGGACGTGCCGCGCGATGCGGAGACGGAACGGGCGCTGATCGGCGATCCCCGGAACGACGAGAACAAGATCATCCAGCAGATCCACAACCTGTTCCAGCGCCTGCACAACCGGTTCATCGACGAAGGGCAGGGCTATGCCGACGCGCGCCTCTCCGTCATGCGCCATTACCAGTACATGATCCTGAACGACTACTTGGCGCGGACCATCCGGCAGGATGTGCTGGAATGGGTGATCGGGCACCAGGCGCCGGCCTATCGCGCCCTCAGCGCGCGCCACGGCGGCGTTCCCGTCATGCCGCTGGAGTTCTCGGTGGCGGCGTTCCGCTTCGGCCACAGCCAGGTCCGCGGCGGCTATGCTCTGAACGACCAGTTCGGCGCCGCTATCTTTAGCGATAATCCCGACGTCCCGGACCTCAACGGCGGCAGGAGGCTGGAGCCGCGCCACGCCATCGACTGGAAGTTCTTCTTCGGCAAGGTCGGCGAAGGCACGGTCCAGCCGAGCCGGCGCATCGACCCGCTGCTGTCGCCGGCGCTGCGGCTCCTGAAATCGCCCGGTATCCCGGACGCCACGGTGGACAGCCAGGCCAGCCCGCGCTCGCTCGCCAAGCGCAACCTGTTCCGTGCCGCCCAGACCGGGCTGATCAGCGGCCAGTCCGCGGCGGCCGCGTTCGGCTACAAGCCGCTCGGCGACGACCAGCTCGGCCTTGAGATCGTGCCGCCTCCGGCCGGCCAGAAGCTGATCCGGCACACCCCGCTCTGGTACTACGTCCTCCAGGAGGCCCATGTGCAGGAGGACGGCCAGCGCCTGGGCGAGGTGGGCAGCCGCATCCTGGCCGAAACCTTCGTCGGCGGCATGCTGGCGGCCCATTACTCGGTGCTGAAGGACGGCTGGAAACCCGCCAACCCTGCGCTTGGCACCATGGAAGGCATCGCGGCGCACGTCACGGGCTGACGGCCCCGGCAGCGCGGGCATGAAAAAGGCGATGCGGGCATCATGCCCGCATCGCCCTGGCCTGCCTAGGTGACCGGATGCCGTCAGAGCGTTTCGATGCTGACGGCTTCCAGGCCCTTCTGACCCTGCTGGACCTTCATCCGCACGCGCTGGTTTTCCTGCAGCGCGCCGACGCCGGACCGCTCGACGGCGGTGATGTGGACGAAGACATCCTTGCCGCCGCTGTCGGGAGCGACGAAGCCGAAGCCCTTCGTGGTGTTGAACCACTTCACGGTGCCCTCGACCTCCTCGGCCGGGCCGGAGCTGCGGTCGGCATAACCGCCGCCATAGCCACCGCCGCCGTAGCCGCCGCGGTCCTGGCCGTAACCGCCGCGGTCATTGCCATAGCCACCGCGATCCTGGCCATAGCCGCCACCGCCGTAGCCGCCACGGTCATTGCCGTAGCCGCCGCGCGCGGGGGCGCCCATGCGTCCGCCGGGGCGGGCGGCGTCGTCACGGCGCGGGCGCGGGGAAGCGGTCGTGGTGTCCACGTCGTAGATCCGGCTGACCTGATTGCCCTTCTGGCCCTGGACCAGATCGACCACGACCGTCGAGCCCTCGGGCAGACGGTCATGACCGACCGCCGTCACCGCCGAAGCGGGCAGGAACGCGTCGGGAGACCCGTCGTCGGGAGCGACGAAACCGAACCCCTTGTTGGGGTCGAACCACTTAACGGTCGCCTTGATCTTTTCGGCGACGGGAGTTTGCTGCTGGAAGGAATGACGCGGGGCGTTGAAGCGCATGGGATAGCCGATCCGTGGAGTCTCACGAAGAACGCATTTTGTCCGCCGAACACGTCAAAAGGGTCACGGTCTCCCATGCCCCTCGGGTCAGATCTTGCCTACCCATCCCTGCCATGCCCCGCAACAAAACGCGCCTACAACCAATTATTACAGTCACGAGCGCCGCTTTCGGAAGAAGTCCCTCAGCAGCTCCGCCGCCCGGCGCTCATCCAGCCCGCCATAAGTCTCGGGAACGTGGTGGCAAGTCGCCTGGTGGAAGAAGCGGGGTCCGTGCTCGACCCCGCCGCCTTTTACATCATAGGCCCCGAAGTACACTCGGCGCAACCGAGCAAAACTGATTGCCGCGGCGCACATGCCGCAAGGCTCCAAGGTCACATATAGATCACAGTCCGGCAGGCGCGGTTCGGCACGCGACGCGCATGCGGACCGGATCGCCAGCATCTCGGCATGGGCCGTCGGATCGGCCAGTTCCTCGGTCCGGTTCCCCGCCGACGCGAGCACCCGACCGGTCGAAGCCTCGACGATCACCGCGCCGACCGGAACCTCCCCGCGCGCGGCGGCATCCTCAGCCTCGGCAAGGGCGAGCGCCATGGGGGACGGTGTCGGGGGAGGCCTGGTCATGGGGCAGACTGGCCGGCCGGCCGGGGCGGCGTCAAGGGGACGGCGCACCGGCAAACTTGCCGCACCCCGCATTCCGCGCGGCACCGTTGCGCCGCAGCGCGAGGTCTGCCCATGCTTCAACCTCAACCCCCAGGGAGCATTCCGGCATGAGCGACCACATCTACCAGAAGATCGAGATCATCGGATCGTCCTCCATCAGCATCGAGGACGCGATCCAGGGAGCCGTCGCGCGCGCCGCCAAGATGCACGACCACCTCAACTGGTTCGAGGTGGTCGAGACGCGCGGCCATATCTCGGGCGGCAAGGTCGCCCATTACCAGGTCGTCATCAAGGTCGGATTCCGGCTGGAAGACTGACCGCCGGAAGAGGCCGTCCCTTGCGGCGGTGCCGCCGGCCCCGTAATGTCGCGGCATGTCCGAACACATGCCGCCGCACCGGGCCGGAGCCCGCCGATGACCCCGTCCGACACCTCTCCCGAAGAGGCCTCCGGCGGCCCCGAACGCATCGCCAAGCGGCTCGCCCGCGCGGGCCTGTGCTCCCGCCGCGATGCCGAGCGCTGGATCGCCGAGGGCCGCGTCGCGGTCAACGGCACGGTGCTGACCACTCCCGCGGTGGTCGTGGGGCCGGGCGACACGATCGTCGTGGACGGCAAGCCGCTGCCCGAGATGGAGCCGACCCGGCTGTGGCGCTACCACAAGCCAGACGGCTTGGTGACCTCCGCCCGCGACGAGAAAGGCCGGCAGACGGTGTTCGACACGCTTCCGGCGGACCTGCCGCGCGTCGTGTCGGTCGGCCGGCTCGACCTGACGACCGAGGGGCTGCTGCTGCTGACCAACGACGGCGAGCTGGCCCGCTTCCTGGAGCTTCCGTCCACCGGCTGGGCGCGGCGCTACCGGGTGCGGGTGAACGGCATCGCCGACCCGGCCCGCCTCGCCGGCCTGTCCCGCGGCGTCACGATCGACGGCGTGCAGTACGGCCCGATCGAGGCCCTGCTCGACCGGCAGCAGGGCTCCAACGCCTGGCTGACCATCACGCTGCGCGAGGGCAAGAACCGCGAAGTCCGCAACGTGATGGAAAGCCTGGGGCTGACCGTGAACCGGCTGATCCGCGTCGCCTACGGCCCGTTTCAGCTCGGCAAGCTGGAGCGCGGCGAGGTCGAGGAGGTGCCCAGGCGCGTTCTGCGCGACCAGGTCGCGAAATTCTTCTCCGACCGCGGCGACGAGCCGGTCAAGCCGAACACCGGCACCGCCAAGGCGAAGCCCCAGCCCAAGCCCCACGCGAAGCCGCGGACGCCGGGAGCCGCGCCGGCCAAGCGACCGGCCCCGGGGAGGCCCGCGGGCAACCGACCGGACGGCGGCGGACCGGCCGCCGGCGGAGGGCCGAGAGGCAGGCATGAGACTCGTCGGCGGTAGCCTGCGCGGCCGGCGCCTGGAGGCCCCCGCCGGACGCGACATCCGCCCGACCGGCGACCGCACGCGGGAGGCGGTCTTCAACATCCTCGCCCATGCCGACTGGGCGCCCGACATCGAGGGCGCCCTGGTGCTCGACGCCTTCTGCGGCACCGGCGCCCTGGGGCTGGAAGCCCTGTCGCGCGGCGCCCGGCGCGCCGTCTTCATGGACCAGGGCCGGGAATCGCTGGATCTCGTCCGGCGCAACATCGCGTCGCTCGCCGTCGCGGACCGCTGCGACGTCGTCCGAGCCGACGCCACGCGGCCTCCCCGCGCACAAGCCTCCTGTAGCCTGCTGTTCCTGGATCCTCCTTATGGGAAGGAGCTGGCCCCGGCCGCCCTGTCGGCCCTCCGGGAGCGCGGCTGGTGCGCTCCCGATGCCGTCGCCGTGGTGGAGATCGCCCTGGAAGACCCGTGGGAGACGCCCGCCTTCGCGGAGCCGCTGGACGACCGGACCTATGGGGACACGCGCGTGCTTTTCCTGCGGATCGGCGGTCCTACTCCACCGTGACGCTCTTCGCCAGGTTGCGCGGCTGGTCCACGTCGGTGCCCTTGATCACCGCCGTGTGGTAGGCCAGGAGCTGCATCGGGATCGCGTAGAGGATCGGCGACACGAAGGGGTGGACGGTCGGCAGGGTCACGGTCCAACGGACCTTGTCGCGCATGCGCTCGACGCCCGCCGCGTCCGACAGGAGCAGCACCTTGCCGCCCCGGGCCGCCGCCTCCATGATGTTGGACGCGGTCTTCTCGAACAGCGCGTCATTGGGGGCCAAGGCGATGATCGGGACGTCCTCGTCGATCAGGGCGATCGGGCCGTGCTTCATCTCGCCGGCGGCATAACCCTCGGCATGGATGTAGGAGATCTCCTTCAGCTTCAGCGCGCCTTCCAGGGCGATCGGGTAGCTGGTGCCGCGGCCCAGGTACAGCGCGTCGCGCGCCTCGGCGACCTCGTGGGCCAGCACGCGCAGCCGCTCGTCGTGGTTCAGCACGTCGACCGCCCGGGCCGGGACCTCGCGGAGCGCCGCCGAGATGGCGGCTTCCTGCTCCGCCGTGATGGCGCCGCGGGCGCGGGCCATGGCGAGGGCGAAGCAGGCCAGCACGGTGAGCTGGGTGGTGAAGGCCTTGGTCGAGGCGACGCCGATCTCCGGGCCGGCCAGCGTGCCCAGCACCGCGTGGCTCTCGCGGGCGATCGTGCTTTCGCCGACGTTGATCACGGACAGGATGTGCTGGCCCTGGCGCTTGGCGTAGCGGAGCGCCTCCAGCGTGTCCAGGGTCTCGCCCGACTGGGAGATGAACAGGGCGAGGCCACCCTCGGGCATCGGCGCCTCGCGGTAACGGAACTCCGACGCGATGTCCAGCTCGACCGGCACGCGGGCGACCTGCTCCAGCCAGTACTTGGCGACCATGCCGGCATAGAAGGCGGTGCCGCAGGCGACCACGGTCACGCGCGGGATCGCCGCGATGTCGAAGGGCAGCTCGGGCAGGGTGATGCGGCCGGTGGTCGCCTGGACGAAGGCGTTCAGCGTGTCGCCGATCACCTGGGGCTGCTCGTAGATCTCCTTCAGCATGAAGTGGCGGTGCTCGCCCTTGCCGATCATGGCGCCGGACACGGCCGACAGCTTGATCGGGCGGTCCACCTGCTCGCCGGCGGCGTTGCGGATCACCACGGAGCCGCGATTCAGCACGACCCAGTCGCCGTCCTCCAGGTAGGAGAGGCGGTTGGTCAGCGGCGCCAGGGCGAAGGCGTCGGAGGCCAGGTACATCTCGTCATTGCCGCCCTCGGCGTTGCCGTTGCCGTAGCCGACGGCCAGCGGGGTGCCGCGGCGCGCTCCGATCATCAGATCGTGCTCGCCGGCGAAGATCAGTGCGAGGCTGAAGGCACCCTCCAGGCGCTTCAAGGCTTCCGCCGTCGCCTCCACCGGCCGCAGGCCCTGGTCGAGATAGGACGTCACGAGATGGACGATCACCTCGGTGTCGGTCTGGGTCTCGAAGACGTAGCCGCGGCCTTCCAGCCCGGCCTTCAGGTCCTGGTAATTCTCGATGATGCCGTTGTGGACGACCGCCACCTTGCGGGTGGCGTGGGGATGGGCGTTGGTCTCGGTCGGGCCGCCGTGGGTGGCCCAGCGGGTGTGGCCGATGCCGATGGTTCCGGACAGGGGCTGCTCCTGCACGCGCCTGTCCAGGTTGACCAGCTTGCCCTCGGCCCGGCGCCGGTCGATCCGGCCATTGACCAGCGTCGCCACGCCGGCGCTGTCATAGCCGCGATATTCCAGCCGGCGTAGCCCCTCGATCAGCAGGGGGGCCACTTCGTTCTTGCCGATGATGCCGATAATCCCGCACATGTTCTCTTCGCTCAGCTTTCACACGTCGATTCCGCACTGCACCTTACTGCCATACGGAGGTGCGGCAACCCAAGTAAACTTATGTTTCACCATGTTGCGCAGGTGTTCCGTCCCGGCGCGTGCGGCTTATGACTTGACGATCACGGGAACCGGCGCTGAAGTGCGCCCGTTACCCCAAACTGTAACCATTGCATGCAGGACGACGATGCCGCCCAGAGTGAACCCGCTGAAGCTCAACCCGCTCCAGCTCAAGACCTTGACCCTGCTGCAGGAGTTGGGCCGGCTGATCGGCACGCCCGCACCCGACGAGGGGGAGGGCGCCCTTCTGGTCAACCAGTTCCCCCATGCGCACGGCAACCATTTCCATATGGGCGACGCCGTCGTCTCGACCGCCGACGCCAACGGCCTGAGCAACCCGGCGGTCTGGGTGGCGCTGGAGCGCAAGGGGTTGATCAAGTCCCGGTTCCCCCATGCCGCCGTCATCACCCTCGAAGGCATGGGGTACGATACCGGCCTGAGCGACAAGATCCTTCACCGCTCGGACCACTGAACGCAGGGACCCGGGGAGGGCCGAGGCGTCAGGCGACCACCGGCTCGACCCCGCGGGCCAGCGCCAGCAGCCGGCGGTCGTGGCCGCGCCTGCCGACCAGCATGGCGCCGACCGCCAGCCCGCCGGAAGCGCAGGGCAGGGTGACCGAAGGGCGGTCCAGGAAATTGAACAGCGACGGGTTGCGCAGGACCATCATGTTCAGGCGCGTATAGTCCGCGTCGTCGGCCAACTCGTCGAACCGGGGCGCCACGACCGGGACGGTCGGCATCAGCAGGGCGTCGAAGTCCCGGGTCTGCTCCGCCGCCTCGGCCATGATCGCGTCGCGCGCCTCCAGCAACCCGATGTAATCGACCGCGCTCATCTGCGAGCCGCGCAGGATGCGCGACGCCACGCGGGGGTCGTAATCCGCACCGCGGGCTTCGATCAGGTCCTTGTGCCAAGCCAGCGCCTCGGAGGTGACGAAACCGCCCTTGGCGTTGACGGCGGGGATGCGGGCGAGCGCCGGCACCGACAGGTCGGTGATCCGGGCGCCGGCCCGGGACAGGCGGGAGAGCGCCTCGGTGAAGGCGGCGGCGACGGTGGCGTCCAAACCGTCCAGAACGATCTCCCGCGGGACCGCAAGGCGCAGGCCCGCGACCGGGGCGGCATCAGGCACGGCGGGGGACTCCCCGGCCAGCACGGCGTCGAGCAGGGCGCAGCAGGCGACCGAGCGGGCGAGAGGGCCGACGGTGTCCAGCGTCCGGGACAGCGGCAGCGCGCCGGTTCGGGGCACCCGGGCCTGGGTCGGCTTGAAACCGGCCAGCCCGCAGAAGGCCGCGGGGATGCGGACGGAGCCGCCGGTGTCGGAGCCGATCGCGGCAACGGCCATGCCGTCGGCCACCGACACGGCGGCCCCCGACGACGAGCCGCCGGGAATGCGGTCGCGGTCGCGCGGGTTGCCGGGAGTGCCGTAGTGCGGGTTGACGCCCAGGCCGGAGAACGCGAACTCCGTCATGTTGGTTCGGCCGACGATCACCGCTCCCGCCGCCCGCAGCCGGGCCACCACCGGCGCGTCGGCGATGGCCGGGGTCGCGTCCTTCAGCACGGCCGAGCCGGCGGTGGTGACCTGGCCCGCGATGTCGAACAGGTCCTTGACGGAGATCGGCAACCCTGCGAGCGGCGACGGAACGATCCCGGCGGTGCGCAGCCGGTCCGACGCTTCGGCCTGCGCCAGCGCCGCAGCGCGGTTGACCGCGATGTCGGCCAGGATGAAGGCGCGCGCGCCCTCGCCGGCCGGATCGGCGATCCGGTCGAACGCCGCCTCCGTCAGTTCGAGGCTGGTGGTGCGGCCGGCGGCGAGGTCGGCCGCCAGGGAGGCGATCGTCTGGGCTGTAGGCATTCGGGAACTCTCTCCAGGTGACGTCGTGTGGCTTGGCGATGATACAGGTCCGTGCAGGGTCGATCACGCGGGGCTGTCGGGGAACCGGATTGTCGAGGCTCGCCCCGCTTGCCGGCCATGGCAGCCGCGACCCTTTTCCGTTTGCCCAACGGGGCCGGTTCCGATACTTACCGGCCCGGTGCGTCCGGTCGAGGCCGGACCCTTGAAGCGAGCCCCCTGAAGCGAGCCCGGGATCCATTGCCGGCATGACCGAAACGATGAACAGAGCTCTGCTGCCCGCCGGCCTGCACGACGTGCTGCCGCGCGAAGCGGCCTTCGAAGCCACCATCGTCGAACGGCTGATGGCCGAGTTCGCGCTGAACGGGTTCGAGCGCGTCAAGCCGCCGCTGATCGAGTTCGAGGCGAGCCTGCTGTCGGGGCCGGGGGCCGCCATGGCGACCCAGACCTTCCGCCTGATGGACCCGATTTCCCAGCGCATGCTGGCGATCCGGCCGGACATGACCCTCCAGGTCGCCCGCATCGCGACGACCCGTCTCGCCAACGAGCCGCGGCCGCTGCGCCTCAGCTACGGCGGGCAGGTCCTGCGCGTCAAAGGATCGCAGCTCCGGCCGGAACGGCAGTTCGGCCAGGTCGGGGTGGAGCTGATCGGCGCCTTTCAGCCGACCGCAGATGCCGAGGTGGTGCTGCTGGCCTACGCCGCGCTGAAGGCGGTCGGCGTCGCCAACATCTCCGTGGACCTGAACGTGCCGACCCTGGTCCCCTCGGTCTGCCGCGGGCTGGACCTGCCGGAGGACGAGACCGCCCGGCTGCGCCAGGCGCTGGACCGCAAGGACGCCGCCGAGGTGGCGGCGGTGGGCGGCAGGGCCGCCGACCTGCTGGCCGGGATGATGGGTGCTTCCGGACCGGCGGACCGGGCGGTGGAACTGCTGGCCGGCCTGCATCTGCCGGAGGAGGCCGAGGCCGACCGGCGGCGGCTGACCGAGGTGGTCCGGCTGATCCGGGATGCCGCACCCGAGCTGATGCTGACGGTCGATCCGGTCGAGCACCGGGGCTTCGAATACCAGACCGGCACCAGCTTCACCCTGTTCTCGCGCGGGGTCCGCGGCGAGCTGGGACGCGGCGGTCGGTACCGGGCGGGCGGGGGGCCGTCGGGCGAGCCCTCGACCGGCTTCACCCTCTATCTGGATACCGTGCTGCGCGCGGTGCCCGACCCGGCGCCGCTGCCGCGGGTGTTCCTGCCGATCGAGACGGACGCCGCCGAGGGCGAGCGGCTCCGGTCCGAGGGCTGGGTCACCGTGCGGGCGCTGGAAGCGTTGGAAGACCCGGCGGCCGAGGCGCGCCGGCTGCGCTGCACCCATATTTTCACCGGCGGCCAGATCCATCCGGCCGCCTGATCACCAAGGGACCGGCGCGCCGTTCGGCCGCCCGGCCGATGTCCGGAGGGGGCGCCAACCTTCTCCGCTGAGTAGCGTGGAGAGACGAGATGGCAAACGTAGCGGTGGTCGGCTCCCAGTGGGGCGACGAGGGTAAAGGCAAGATCGTCGATTGGCTGTCCAGCCGGGCCGACGTGGTGGTTCGCTATCAGGGCG
Organism: Skermanella rosea; assembly: GCF_016806835.2. Taxonomy (NCBI): domain Bacteria; kingdom Pseudomonadati; phylum Pseudomonadota; class Alphaproteobacteria; order Rhodospirillales; family Azospirillaceae; genus Skermanella; species Skermanella rosea. The sequence continues at coordinate 1,248,556 of NZ_CP086111.1, forward strand.
GCCACAATGCCGGCCATACGCTGGTCATCAACGGAGTCGAGTACAAGCTGAGCCTGCTGCCCTCCGGCGTGGTCCGGCCCGGCAAGCTGTCGGTCATCGGCAACGGCGTCGTGGTCGATCCCTGGGCGCTGGTGCGCGAAATCGACGCGATCCGGCAGAAGGGCGTCGAGATATCGCCGGAGAACCTGCTGATCGCCGAGAACGCGACGCTGATCCTGCCGATCCACGGTACCGTCGACCGCGCTCGCGAGGAGGCGCTCGGCAATCTGAAGATCGGCACCACGGGCCGCGGCATCGGACCGGCCTACGAGGATAAGGTGGCCCGCCGGGCGATCCGCCTGTGCGACCTGGCGGATGAGGCGGTGCTGGAGGAGAAGGTCGAGAAGCTGCTGTTCCACCACAACGCGCTGCTGCGCGGCCTGGGCTCGGACGAGATCAGCCGCGACGAGGTGCTGCAGGGCCTGCGCGAGATCGCGCCGCAGGTGCGGCCCTACGCGGCGGTGGTGTGGGAGAAGCTGGACGAGATGCGGCGCGCCGGCAAGCGCATCCTGTTCGAGGGCGCCCAGGGCGCCATGCTCGACGTGGACCACGGGACGTATCCGTACGTCACCTCGTCCAATACGGTTTCCGGCAACGCCGCGACCGGCTGCGGCATGGGGCCGGGGGCCGTGGGATACGTGCTGGGCATCACCAAGGCGTACACCACCCGCGTCGGCTCCGGCCCGTTCCCGACCGAGCAGGTCAACGAGATCGGCGACCGGCTGGGCCAGCGGGGCCGGGAGTTCGGCACGGTGACCGGGCGCAAGCGGCGCTGCGGCTGGTTCGACGCCGTCATGGTCCGCCAAGCGGTCAAGGTCGGCGGCATCAACGGCATCGCGCTGACCAAGCTGGACGTGCTGGACGGGTTCGAGGAGCTGAAGGTCTGCGTCGGCTACCGCTACCAGGGGCAGGAGCTGCACCATTTCCCTGCGGGGCAGTCGGCGCAGGCCGGTGTCGAGCCGATCTTCGAATCCATGCCCGGCTGGAGCGAGAGCACCCAGGGCGCCCGGAGCTGGGCCGACCTGCCGGCCACGGCGATCAAGTATATCCGCCGGATCGAGGAGCTGATCGAGGCGCCGGTCGCCATGCTCTCGACCAGCCCGGAGCGCGACGACACCATCCTGGTGACCGACCCGTTCCAGGACTGAGGCCGGAAAGCGCTGCGCGGGCATCGGGGGGACGGCGGGCTTTTGCCCGCCGTTTTCCGTTCAGGCCTCGAAAACGTCTTCCCACGCCGCCTTAAGCGCGAGATCCACTTCCGGCAGGGTTGCCAGATGGCCGAGGGCGTGCAGGCTGGTGACGCCATGCTCGCTGATGCCGCAAGGCACGATGCCGGCGAAATGGCCCAGGTCGGGATCGACGTTGAGCGCGACGCCGTGGAAGGTCACCCAGTGGCGGACGCGGACTCCGATGGCGGCGATCTTGTCCTCCTGGCCGGGCAGGCCGCCATAGGGGCGCTTGTCCACCCAGATGCCGACCCGGCCGCACCGCCGCTCGCCCTTGACGTTGAACTGGGCCAGCGTTTGGATCAGCCATTCCTCCAGCCGGTTGACATAGCCCCTGACGTCGGGGCCCTCCATGCCCGCCCGCGGACGCTTCAGGTCGATCATCACGTAGGCCACGCGCTGGCCAGGCCCGTGATAGGTGTACTGGCCGCCGCGGCCCGACTGGTACGTGGGAAACCGGCTCGGCTCCAGCAGGTCGCTTTCCCGCGCGCTGGTGCCCGCGGTGTAGAGGGGCGGGTGCTCCAGCAGCCAGACCAGCTCCGGGGCCGTCCCGGCGCGAATCGCCGCGGCCCTCGCCTCCATCTCCGCGACCGCCTCGGGATAGGGCACGGGGTCGTCCGATATGCGCCACTCGACGGCCGGCCGGATGGGGGAGGCGTCGGCTGGAGCGGCGAGGGGAACGGTCGGCGAAGGAGCGGCTGTCATGGCCATATCCGGGTGTGATCCTGTTTTCTTCGAAGAAGCCGCTTCAATCGCTTGATCGCGGCATCGGGATTTGGTATTCCCCCCGCACGCTTCAAGCAAGCCCCGCGCTCAATGAAGCGGACGATGTATGCGGTCGTGGCGGAATTGGTAGACGCGCAGCGTTGAGGTCGCTGTGGGCTAACCCCCGTGGAAGTTCGAGTCTTCTCGACCGCACCATCTCTCACGCAAGTGATGCTATGAAAAAAGCGCTGCAACGGCCTCAACGTTGCGGCGCTTTTTCATTTCCAGGCCTCAGGCCGGCGTCGGCGTGGCCCCGGCGAGGGTCGCGCGGTGGTCCTGCACCGCGCGCCAGACCAGCACCACCAGGAAGAAGTGGAACAGGAACCCCACCACCGAATAGGCGGCGATCGCGACTTCCACGTCGGCGATCCAGGCGGCCATGGGCAGCACCAGGAAGCGCGGGATCAGGGTCAGGACTTCCAGGATCAGGAAGCGGCGCTGCAGATTGAGCACGGGGACCAGCATCAGGGCGGGCAGGCTGATGAAGCGCATCGCCCACCAGACGACGATCCACTGCGCGAAATAGCCGGCATCGCGCCACGCCTCGCCGAAGGCGAAGGCGTAGAGCCAGGGACCGAGGGCGATCATGACGAGCACCGGAAGGGCGACCATCGCGGCCAGTCCGCCGGTCGTCCGCAGGAACAGGGCCGACAGGTCCTCGCCCTTGTGGAACATCTCCGCCGCGCGCTGGTAGAAGACCCGGCGGACCGCGTCCCCCAGCAGCGTGATCGGCATCTCGAACAGGCGGTAGGTGAACCAGTAGAGGCCGGCCACGTAGGGGCTGAAAAGGGCGGTCAGCAGGATCGACGGCACGGTGATCGTGGTCGAGGAAAGCAGCGCCTGCGGCATGCTGTAGAGCGGGAAATCGCGGTGCTTGACCGCGAGCTGCTTCATCCGCTGGCGCGTGACCATGCGCCGCAGCGACGGCAGGTCGTGGCGGATGATCTGCCAGGCGATGATCAGGGCACCCATCGCCGTCCCGAAGATCAGCCCCAGCACGAGGCCGTCGACGCCCATGCCGACCAAGCCGGCGGCCATCTGGGCGGCGGCCACTCCGAAGGAGCGGCTGATGGTCGACATGGAGATCCGCTTGTACTGCTTGTGCCGGGTCGCCCACACGGCCAGCACCGCCGCCGCGGTGTTGGTCAGGATCAGCAGCGGCAGGAACCAGAGCAGGCCGCTCAGCTCCTGGTATCCCAAAAGGTCGAGGAGGGGATCGCCGAAGGCCCATACGGCCAAGCCCGACGCGATGCTGACCGCGACGACGATGCCGAGGCTCAGCGCCAGAATATTGGCCGCCTCCGTCTCCGACTTCGCCATCACGATGGCCAACTCGTACCGACCGCTCGCGACGACCACGAAAGTCATGTTGAGCGCGCCGAACAGGGCGAAGAGGCCGAACTGGTCCGGCGTGAAGAGCCGCATCAGGATCGGATAGGCGAGAACCGTCAGGACCTGGGCCATGGCCGTCCCGGAAGCAAGGACCGCGATGTTCTTCAGGAAGGGGCCACGCAGGATACGAAGTGCTGCTTGCGACAGACGGTTGGCGTCGACTCGGGCCGTCAAGGGAACTCTCTCACACAATCATTCGCAGGATGAAGCGGCGCAACACTGCCATAAACATCGGCCGGTCGCGCCGGTTCATGGGGTGAACGCATTCACGCTTTTGCTCCCCGGGAATGGGAAGGGCAAGAGCCTCCCCCAACCGGGTGCGCGATATACTCCATCCGGAATGCCCGGCGACCGTCCGGGCGGCGATCAGCCGGAGACGGCGCCCAACGGTTCGGCTGCACGAGCCGTTTCGGCCGGGACGTCCGGCTTCGCTCCGGCGAAGGGCTGGCGCCGGGCGGATCCTTCCCGGTCCGCGTGGTACGTCGCGTCCCACTGGTCGCCGAAGATCACGTCGGTGAACCGGCGGGCAGACTGCTCCCAAGTCAGCCAGGGCATTTCGGCAGTGCCGCGCACCTTTCCAGCCTTCCGGTCCCGCATCCACCGGCGCAACGCGTCCGCCAGATCCCGTGGCGCCGTGCCGGAGAAGTAAGTCGCGTGGTCGCCGGCGATCTCCCGGAACACCGGGAGGTCACGCGCCAGGATCGGCTGCGCGTGCTTCGCCGCCTCGATCAGCGGCAGGCCGAAGCCTTCATCCAGGGAGACCGCCAGCAAGGCCGAGCAGCCGCCATAGAGCGCGTTGAGGTCGGCGTCGGACGCGCCCGCGAACCAGTGCAGGCGACGGCCGGCCTCCGGGTGGCCGCGCAGCTTTTCCACCAGCGCTTCCACTTTCCAGCCCTGCTTGCCGACGATGACCAGTTCCGCTTCCACCCCCTCGGACCAGAGCTGCTCGAACGCGGCGAGCGCCTGGGCATGGCCTTTGCGGGGCTCCACGGTGCCGACCGTCAGGAACACCGGATGCCTGCTGCCCAGCACGCGGCTCACTTCCGGCCCGGGCTCGCCCGCGGCGGTCCCGGATGCCATCGTGCCGATATCCGCGCCCAGGTGGAAATGGCCGATCCTGAGCGGCGTGGCGCGCTGGACGTCCAGCCTGGGCAGCCAGTCGAAGAGCTGGTCGGCGACCGACCGGGAGATGCAGATCAGTCCCTCGCAATTGCTCGCGATCTGCTGCACCCAGATCCGGAAATGATGGAACGGGACGAACCAGTCCGGCTGGATCAGCGGCAGCAGGTCGTAGACGACGAAGTAGCTGCGGATCCCCCTCAGCTTGAGGCTGCGGTTGAGGGCGGCCCGTCCCTCGACCAGATGGGAGGTGAGGTCGAGGCCGATGAACACGTCGCCGTTCCGGGCATCCACCAGGTCCTCCGCCAGGCCGAGATCGGGAAGGCCCATGATCCGGGCGGCGAAGCCGCGGGCGTGACGGAGGGTCCCGCTGCCGTCGTCCAGCACCGGCTCGACCCGGAAGCCGGCGGGCGGGTTCTTCAGCAGCTCGATCAGGATGTTCTTGGCGACCCGCTGGATGCCGGTCCCCGCATCGCGCAGGCCGACCTCCGAGACATCCACCAGGATCTGCCGCAGGCCGCCGCCGGAGGGCAGGTTCTCGGCGGCACAGCGCAGGACGGTTTCCCAGGCCGCCGTCCCGGGCGGCTCCGGCGACGGGATGGCCACGATGTCTTCCGCCAGGTCCTGTACGATCGACAGGCGTGCGTGCCGCCTGCCGGTCTCTATCGCCTCCACGAAGCGGGCGGGCGTGGCGTCCGGTCCCAGGTCGATCAGGTCGATCAGGTCTATCGGGCTCCGCGCTCCTGGGCCTGTCCGGGGGCGCGCATCGCCGGCCCGACTCACGATGCCCGTGGCGGCAGCCGCGATCGCCTCGAGACAGGGGTACCGGTCGCATGCCGCGCCCCGGTCGGCGGACCGCGCGACCTCGACGGCCGCGCTCCAGCCGTGGGAGAGATAGACTTCGCGCAACAGGAAAGGCTCGCCGGTCTCGGCTTCCAGGGCGGCGAGGGTTCGGCGGATTCCGCCGTCGTACAGCACCACCGTGCCGGCGATGCGGCGCAGCAGATCGAGCATCCAGGGCAGGCAGGCTCGGTCGTCCCCGATGGCATAAACCACCCGGTCGAACTCCGCGGCGTTGGCCGTGAACCATTCCACCGTCCTGACCGGCGTCCCCGCGGCGGTCACCGGGGGGAGGATGTCGGTCCGGGCGGCGACGCATTCGACATCGTAGTGCCGGACCAGCTCGGCCGCCAGCGACGCCGACCACGCGGCCACGGACGACCGTTCCGGGGGCAGCGGGCCGACCAGGGCGAGCCGCGGGCGCCTTGCCGCCCGTGCCGGCCACGCGGCCTGGCCGGTGGTCAGGCAGGAATGGCGTGCATGAAGCTCCTCCAGGGCGTCGAAAGCCTTGTCGGCCGTCGCCTCCCAGCTGTAGCGCCTGGCGCGTTCCCGGCCGTACTTGGCAAGGTCGGCCAGAAGTCCCGGATCGCCCAGGACGGCCGCCATCCGGGCGGAAATGGAATCCGGCGAACGCGGGTCGAACATCGCGTCGGCGCGGCCGACGACTTCGGGGAAGCTGGTGGTGTCCGAAGTGATCGCCGGCGTCCCGCAGGCCATCGCTTCCAGCGCCGGGAGCCCGAAACCCTCGCGGAGCGACGGGCAGACGAACAGCCGGCATTCGCGGTACAGGTCCACCAGGTCGATGTCGGATACTTGGCCGGTCACCACATAGTCGCCACCGGAAAGCCCCGCCTCGCGCGCCATGATCGGGACCCTGACGCGGTCAGGCGCATTGACGACGCAGACCAGCACCAATTGGTGGGATTTCCTCAGGTCGCGCGGCAGCCGGGCATAGGCCTGGAGCAGGCCGTCCAGGTTCTTGTGGGGATCGACCGTTCCGACGAACAGCACGAAGGGCCGCGTGATGTTCAGCCGCTTCAGCAGGGCCTTGCCGCCGTCGCGACGGGCCTCCGCCGCGTCGGCGGGGCGGAACCTGGGATCGGCAGCGGAATGGATCGTGCGAATGCGGTCGCCGCCGATCCCGAGCAGTTCCGAGGCTTCCCGCGCCGAATGGTCCGATATGGCGAGAAGCATGTCGGCTCGCCGCAGGGCCATCAGCTTGCGGGCGTACCATTCGGTGCTGCGGGGATCGTCGGGCAGCACCTCGGGATGGGCGAGCGGGATCAGGTCGTAGAGGGTGACCGCGGTCGGCAGGCCGGGCACTGCCGCGGCGACAGACGTCGTCACGTCATGGTAGAGCCCCTCGAACAGGCTGGTGACGTGGACGATGTCGGGACGCAGGCCCTGGAGGAACCGTTCGCGGATCCGTTCCGCCGCCTCGATGCGCCACCGGCTCTCCCCGGTGAGGAAGCTTACGCCGCTCGGCTGCGACCATACCGGCATGTTCTCCCAAGGCACCAGACCGTCGAAAGCCTGCCTGACCGGCTCGACGGTCTGGTCCAGGGCGCCGTTCAGGGCGATGAGGATCTCGTGGCCGCGCGGCGCGCGGGCCATGGCCTTGGCCAGTTCGAGGGAGTAACGGCCAATTCCGCGCAGCCGGCTCGGCGACTGGCAGGCCTGGAGGTCCAGGACGATGCGCATGGGGGGATCTCCTGCTCAGCGGGCTCGTGCCAGGGCATGCCGGAGCATTGTTTCTACGCTGCGTTCCGCCGCGGACAGGGGGCGCCCGGCCAGGGTGGCCGGATCGGCGCCGGCCGGCGCCGGTATGGCTTCGGCGGCCTGCGGCGGAGACGGGATCGGGGAGGAGGACTGCGGTGCCGGGTCCTCCCGTGCCAGCAGGGCGCGCGCCCTGCGTTCGAGAGCGGGGTGGCGCAGGAGGATCGGCAGGACCGCCTGCCTGATCAGCGGTCGGGCCGCCGCCCAGCGGGCCGCCTTGCGGGCGGCACGGACGGCGAGCGCGCGGGCTGCCGCCGGGCGGGGCGGCCCTGCGGCCCTGATCCCGAGCACCGCGAGCGCCCGCTTCGCCCGGCGGACCGGAGCGGTCAGGCGCCACGACGTGCTGGCCCGGACAGCTTCGATATAGCCGTTCAGCGAGGCCACTACGGCATCGAGTTCCGCGATCCGCCCGTGAAGAGCGGCATTCTCGTTCCCGACCCGCTGCCACTCGGCGAGGCGGGCGTCCACGTCGGCGCGCCATGCGGCCCGTTCGGCCGCGCGGTCGGCAAGCTCCGACTGCCGCAGGACGATCTCGCGGTCACGGGCCTGCGCCTCCGCCCGGCGAATCTCGACCTCGCGGCGCCGTGCCGCCGTCTCCGACAGGCGCGCCGTCGCATCCGCCGCCCGCGCGGCCGCCTCCGCCGTCCGGGCGCCGATCTCGCGTCTGCGGGCTTCGACCTCGGCGGTGCGGATCCTGGCTTCCCGCTGGCGAATTTCCGTTTCGGCCGTGCGCGCCGCCGTCTCGGCGCGCCTGGCCTCCCGCTCGGCCTCCGCGGAGACGCGCTGCTCGGCGATCTGCCGGCTCAGTTCCCGGGCCTGCTGGCGGGCGACCCAGTCGTGAGCCCGGAACCAGTCGTCGAAGATGTTCGGCGGCGTTTCCAGGCGCGGAGCGAGCGATGATCTCTCCTCCGCGACATAGAAGCGGTTCAGCCCGTCGAAATAGACGAACCGATAGCCGCGGCCGGTCAGCAGCGGTTCCCAGGTCTGGTGGTTCGGGATCTGCGTGCGGGCGACCGTCGCCTCTACCAGGATGATCCAGGGCCGCACCGTCTCCAGGGAAAGACCGCGCAGGACGGCGGTCTCCATGCCCTCGGCGTCGATCTTCAGGAAGTGGACGACCGATACCCCGTGCGCCGCCAGGATATTGTCCAGCGTGTCCACGGAAACCTGGCGCTCGACCCAGGGAAGTCCGGAGCATTGGTGAGTTCGTGCCAGATCGGCATCGGCGGTCGACAGTTCGCTGCCCGGAATGTCGTAGAAGGTGATCGTTCCCACGGAATCGCCGGCCGCCACCGCCAGGTTGATGTCGTGGGGCCTCGCCGCCGCGAGCTGCTTGTCGAAGCCCTGGGCCGGCTCGATGTTGATTCCGCGCCACCCGCGCTCGTAGAACGCCCGGGTGACAGACTGCTCGTCGGGGCTGTTGGCGCCGACATCGACGTAGAACCCCTGGACGACGTCGCTCAGCGCGCGGTAAAGCACGACATCTTCGAGGTTCTGGGCGAAGGAAATGAACGGCATCAGCGCTCGATCCTGATGGTGGGCGGGATCCAGGCGGTTCCGATGAAATACGGCCTGTCGTGGTTGCTCACGGTGAATATCAGGGCCAGGTCCCGCCACTCGTAGTTGTTGACCAGATGGGTGTCGGAACTGACCAGCGCGGTCGCGACCGAATAGCTTCCGGGGCCCAGATCGGCGGTGAAGGCGGCGGTGTAGGTGACGACGCTGCCCGCCGGCATGTCTTCGAGGATCTGCTCGGTGTGGAATGTGTTGGTTCCGAAGATCGTCTGCCCAAGGCGGTCCTTGATCATGTAGCCCATGACCAGCCGGGGCAGGGCTTGGTGTACCCGGACCCGGACGCGCAGGGTGACCGCTTCGCCGACACCCACGAACTCCACCGGTTCGCCCCTTTGGTCCAGCAGCGCGATGTCCTCGACCGTCGCCTCGTAGCTGCCGGAGACGGTCTGGATTGCGCCGCCCTCCTGCCGCCGCACCTCGACGGTCTGGCCTTCACGTTCCGCCAGGAGCGCGTTGTAGTAGTCCATGACCTCCTCCGGAGCGCCGTCCTTGACCTGGCTGCCGCGCTCCAGGAGGATCGCCCTGTCGCACAGGGTCTGGATGGCGGACCGGTCGTGCGAGACGATCAGCAGGGTCGTGCCGCTTTCCCGGAATGCCCGGATGCGGTCGAAGCTCTTGTGTTGGAAATACGCGTCGCCTACCGACAGCGCCTCGTCCACGATCAGGATGTCCGGCTTCACGGCGGTCGCGACGCTGAACGCGACGCGCATCTGCATGCCGCTGGAGTAGACCCTCAGGGGCTGGTCGAAATATTCGCCGATCTCCGCGAAATCCTCGATCCCGGGCATCATGCCTTCGATCTGCCCGTGGCTGAAGCCCATCAGGCCGGCGACATGGCAGGCGTTCTGGCGGCCGGTGAACTCCGGGTTCATGCCCATGCCCAGCTCCAGGATCGCCGCGATCCGGCCATGCACCCGGACTTTTCCCGTGGTCGGCCGCAAGGTCCCGGTGATCAGCTTGAGCAGCGTGCTCTTTCCGGCGCCGTTCTGCCCGACGAGGCCGATCGCTTCGCCCGCGTGGACGCGGAATCCGACGTGGCGCAGGACCCATTGCTCGGTCAGCGCCAGGGCCGGCAATCCGAACCAGGACAGCACGCGCGACCATTCGCTGCCGTAGGTCCGGAAGGACTTGCCGAGGTTCTCGACTTCCAGCACCGGGGCCGTCATAGCACGTCGACCATTTCGGCCCCGGCGCGCCGGAACATGAACAGGGCGACGGTCAGCAGTGCCAGCGCGAGGACGGCCGTGCCGGCGAGGGCCGTCATGTCGGGCATCCTGCCGAACACCAGGACATCGTGAAAGGCCCCGACCAGCGGATGCAGGGGATTGTAGGACAGGAGCGGCCTGATTTCCGGGGGCAGCACGTCCGGCACATAGACGATCGGCGTGAACCAGAAGCCCACCTGCAGCACCAGCGGCACGACGTGGCCGACATCCCGGATGAAGACGTTCAGGATGCCGAGCACAAGGCCCATGCCGAGGGCCAGGCCCAGCGTCAGCGCGATCAGGGCGGGCAGCATCAAGAGCGGGACGATGGGAATGCCATGGCCCAGCGCGGCGAAGACCACGAGGATCGCCAGCAGGAGCAGGGCATTCGTGACCAGGGCGCTGCCGGCCGTCACCAGGGGCAGGCAGATGCGCGGGAACACGACTTTCTTCAGCAGGTTGCCGTTGTCGATGAAGACGGTCAGGCAGCGCGATACGACATCGGTGAACAGCGACCAGCACAGGATCCCGGCGGTCAGGTAGATCGCGTAGGCATAGGGCCGGTCGGCCATGTCGGGCAAACGGGCCGAAAGCAGGGAAGAAAGGATGAGCGCATAGATGCAGACCTGGACCAAGGGATGCGCGATCATCCAGAGCCCTCCGATCCGGCTGCGGATGAACCGGCCCATGAACTCGGTCCGGATCGATGACAGGATGAAGTACCGGTAAGCCCATGCGCCCCTGAGCATTGACAACATTCACCGATTCCCATTGCCACCGACGTCTCTGATGCGTTCCGTCAACTTCATGATCCGCATACGGGCCGGTTCGCCGACTCCCTGGCGCGCCGTAGGCTGGGGTATGCGAAGGAATTACCCCGAATGCTGGGCGTATAGCATGGCCATTAATGTTTTACGAGCGTTTCCGTGCGGTTTTTCTTCGAAACGGAACAATGTACCTCGATATGCACGTTCTCAGCGCCAGCGTGCGGCTTTAAATATCTCCTGGTTGACATGGATCATCCGCATCCCTCTGGCCGCACGTTATGATCGAAGGCTGATCCGACGCCGACGGTTGAAGCGGCGCGATGGGGGAAATGCGGATCCGGCGGGGCGGTCTGTCGCCGTGCCGGATCGGGGGACCGTGCATGGGCGACAATGCTTGCAGAGAGATTCCGGCGGACGGGCGCAATGAACTCGGCGGCAGGCCGGCCGGGGGAACCTCCGTGCGGCAGGCGCGTGCCGGCGATGTCCGCGCGGCGGAGGAGAACCGGCTGTCCCAGATCGTCGACGGCTGCCCCGTACCCGTCTTCGTGATCGATACCTCCCACCGGGTGACCCACTGGAACAGGGCCTGCGAGGTCGTGATCGGCGCCAGCGCCGCCGAGATGATCGGCACGCGCAACCAGCGGCGGATCTTCTACGGAATCGAGCGGCCCTGCATGGCCGACCTGATCGTGGACGGCGCTCCCGACGACACCGTGCGCCTGTTCTACCAGGACAAGTTCCGGCGGTCCGCGACCGTCTCCGGCGCGTTCGAGGCCGAGGACTATTTCCCGAACCTGGGCGGCGGGCCGTGCTGGCTGTCGTTCACCGCGGCCCCGCTGTTCGACGAGGACGGGGTGATCATCGGCGCGATCGAGACCCTGCAGGACATCACCGGCCGGCGGAACGCGGAAGCGGCGCTGCATGCCGGCGAGCGGCGCTTCCGGGAGCTGTTCGCCAGCATGCGGGACGGCGTCGTGATCTTCGCCCCGCACGACGAGGGCCGCGACTTCGTGCTGGCGGACATCAACCCGGCGGCCGAGGCGCTCTACCGCATGTCGCGCAGCCGCGCCCTGGGTCGCCGCCTGCCGGAAGTGCTGGCGTCCCCGGCCCAGCCGGAGACCACCGCCGCCCAGGCGGCGGAACTGGCCGAGGCGGTCCGGCGGGTCTGGCGCTCGGGCGTTCCGGAAAGCCTGATGACGGTCCACCTGGATTCGGGCGGCAAGCCGCTGGACTGCCGGCACAACCGCCTGGTCCGGCTGCCCACGTCCGAGGTCGCCTGCCTCTCGGAGGACATCACCGACCGGCAGCGCAGCCAAGCCGAGCAGGAAATGGTGGCCAGCGTGTTCCGGCACACGGTCGAGGGCATCTTCGTCACCGATTCCGACGGCGTCATCATATCGGTCAACCCTGCCTTCACCCAGATCACCGGCTACCAGGAGGGCGAGGTGATCGGGCGGTCGTCGCGGCTGCTGCGGTCACCCCTCCAGGAGGAGGCCTTCTTCGACGAGCTGTGGTCCCGGCTGGAAGCCGAAGGGAGCTGGCAGGGCCAGATCTGGAACCGCCGCAAGAACGGCGAGAACTTCCTGGAGTGGGTGACGATCAGCCAGGTGCTCGACGCGACCGGGCGGCCCTACCGGTACGTCGCCATCTTCAACGACATCACGGACCTTCATCGGAAGGACGAGCAGATCAAGCACCAGGCCTACCACGACGCCCTGACCGGACTGCCCAACAGGCTGCTGCTGGCCGACCGGATCGAACAGGCCATCGCGCTGGCCCGGCGCCAGGACCATGGCGTCGCGCTTCTGTTCATCGACCTGGACCAATTCAAGACGATCAACGACTGCCATGGCCACGACATGGGCGACCGGCTGCTGGTCGAGGTCGCGCGGCGGCTGAAATCGTGCGTGCGCGAAAGCGACACGGTCGCCCGCCTGGGCGGCGACGAGTTCATCGTCGTGGTGGCCGACGCCGACGTGGCCGAGGGCGCCCCGCAGGTCTGCCAGCGCATCCTGAAGGCCCTTCGCGCGCCGTTTTCCCAGCCGCAGGTGGAACTGGTGACTGCAAGCATCGGGATCAGCCTGTTCCCGGACGACGGGGGCGATGCCGATACCCTGCTGAAGCACGCCGACATCGCGATGTACGAGGCGAAGCGCCGAAGCCGCAATACGATCAGCTTCTTCACCTCGGAAATGACCCGGACCATGATGCGGCGCCTGGAGATGGAGAGCGACCTGCGCCGGGCGATCGAGCACGACGAGCTTGAGGTCCATTACCAGCCCAAGGTCGACATCCTGAACGGCGCCATCTACGGCATGGAGGCGCTGGTCCGCTGGTTCCACCCGACCCGGGGGATGGTGCCGCCCGACGAGTTCATCCCGCTGGCGGAGGAGATAGGCATGATCGTGCCGATCGGCGAATGGGTGCTGCGCACCGCGTGCCGGGACGCCATGGAATTGCGCCGCCAGGGAATCCCGATGCAGCTCTCGGTCAACCTGTCCATGCGGCAGTTCCGCGAGGCGGACTTGGTCGAGCGGATCGCCGCCACCATAAGCGAGATCGGCCTGGACCCATCCTTCCTGGAACTGGAACTGACCGAGTCGATCCTGATGACCGAGGCGGCCCAGAGCATCGCGGCGCTCAACGAGATCAAGCGGCTCGGCGTCACGCTGTCGATCGACGATTTCGGCACCGGCTATTCCAGCCTCAGCTACCTGACCAAGCTGCCGATCGACATCCTGAAGATCGACCGGAGCTTCATCCAGCATTGCGGCCACGACGGCAACAGCGCCACGGTCGTCTCCGCGATCATCAACCTGGCGGACCAGCTCGGCCATTCCGTGGTGGCCGAGGGGGTCGAGACGGTCGCCCAGCTGGCTTTCCTGCGGGAGCGCCGGTGCAGCAGGATACAGGGGTACCTGGTCGGCAAGCCGGTCCCGCTGAACACCTTCGTGGCGCAGCTGGACCGCTGGCGCAAGATTGCGGTCGCGCTGGCGAACCCGATCATCTAAGAGGCTTGCCCTGTCAAGGCAATTTCCTCTGGAGCGACGATGCCTCATTCACGGGCGAGACACCCTGCCGTAACCAGTTTGCCGGCCGTCTCGGAAGAGAATCCCTGGAAAACCCTGAGCGGCGAGGTCCGCTACGAGAACAAGTGGATCCGCGTCACCGAGCACCAGGTGGTCAATCCGTCGGGCAATCCCGGCATCTACGGCGTGGTCCATTTCAAGAGCGTCGCCATCGGCGTGCTGCCGGTCGATGCCGAGGGGTGCGTCCACCTGGTCGGGCAGTACCGTTATTCGCTGAACGCCTACAGCTGGGAAATGCCGGAGGGCGGCGGCGCGCCCGACATGCCTCCGATCGAGGAGGCCAAGCGCGAGCTGAAGGAGGAGACCGGGCTGGTGGCGCGCCAGTGGCTGGAACTGCTGCCGATCCACACCTCCAACAGCATCTGCGACGAGCACGGCGTGATCTATCTCGCCTGGGACATGGAGCAGGCGGAATCCGAGCCGGAAGACACGGAACAGCTGACCATCGTGCGGATGCCGTTCGCCGGCGTCGTGGACCTGGTGCTGGAGGGCGCCATCACCGATTCCATGACGGTTGCCGCCGTCCTGAAGGCTCAACTGCTGGCTGAGCGGGGCTGTCTGCCCGACGCGCTCTCGAAACTGATGCTCCGCCGCTGACCGGGGCGGCCGGCGGGCGCCGTCAGCCAATCGAATCAAGCCTGTCCGACCCGCGCCGATGCGCGCACTCAAGCCTGGACAAAAGAAGGTGGCGCCTATATTCCGTGCCTCAATCGGGCACGGATGCACCGTCGCCCGTCGTCATGGCCGGGGGGAGCAATGGCTGAAAATCTGCGGGACGCAGCACTCGATTACCACCGTCAGCCGACGCCCGGGAAGATCGCGGTCACGCCGACGAAGCCGCTGGCGACCCAGCGCGACTTGGCGCTGGCCTATTCGCCCGGCGTCGCCGCCGCCTGCGAGGCGATCGTCGCGGATCCCGCCGAAGCCAGCGCCGTGACCAGCCGGGCCAACCTGGTCGGCGTGATCACCAACGGCACCGCCGTGCTGGGCCTGGGATCGATCGGGCCGCTGGCCGCCAAGCCGGTGATGGAAGGCAAGGGCGTCCTGTTCAAGAAGTTCGCCGGCATCGACGTGTTCGACATCGAGCTGGACGAGAAGGACCCGGACAAGCTGGTCGAGATCATCGCGGCGATGGAGCCGACTTTCGGCGGCATCAATCTCGAGGACATCAAGGCGCCGGAATGCTTCTACATCGAGGAGAAGCTGCGCGCCCGCATGAAGATCCCGGTCTTCCATGATGACCAGCACGGCACCGCGATCATCGTCGGCGCCGCGATCCTGAACGGATTGCGGGTGGTCGGCAAGCGGATCGAGGACGTGCGGCTCGTCGCGTCCGGCGCGGGCGCCGCGGCGCTGGCCTGCCTGGACCTGCTGGTCGACATGGGCATGCCGGTCTCCAACATCACCGTGACCGACATCCTCGGCGTGGTCTACAAGGGCCGCACCGAGCTGATGGACCCGCGCAAGGAGCGCTACGCGCAGGAGACCGACGCGCGCACCCTGGGCGAGGTCATCGCCGGCGCCGACATCTTCCTGGGCCTGTCCGCCCCCGGCGTGCTGAAGCCCGCCATGGTCGAGCAGATGGCCGCCGACCCGCTGATCCTGGCGCTGGCCAACCCCGTGCCGGAGATCATGCCGGAGGAGGCCAAGGCGATCCGTCCCGACGCGATCCTGGCGACCGGCCGGTCGGACTATCCGAACCAGGTCAACAACGTCCTGTGCTTCCCCTTCATCTTCCGCGGCGCCCTGGACGTGGGCGCCACCACCATCAACGAGGCGATGAAGATCGCCGCCGTCCGCGCCATCGCCGACCTGGCCATGGCGGAGGCGAGCGACGTGGTGGCCTCGGCCTATGGCGACCAGCTCTCCGGCTTCGGCCCGGAGCACCTGATCCCCAAGCCGTTCGATCCCCGCCTGATCCTCCAGATCGCGCCGGCGGTGGCCCGGGCCGCGATGGACAGCGGCGTGGCGACCCGGCCGATCGAGGACTTCGCGGCCTATGAGGACAAGCTGAACGAGTTCGTCTTCCGCTCCGGCTTGCTGATGCGGCCCGTCTTCGTCCGCGCCAAGCAGGACCCGCGCCGCGTGGTCTATGCAGAGGGCGAGGAGGAGCGGGTGCTGCGCGCGGTCCAGGTGGTGGTGGACGACCGGCTGGCGAAGCCGATCCTGATCGGCCGCCGCGACGTGGTGATGCGCCGGATCGAGAAGGCGGGGCTGCGGATCAGGATCGGCGAGCATGTCGATCTGGTCGACCCGGAGAACGATCCCCGCTACGCCGACTACTGGAACCTCTATCATCGCCTGATGGAGCGCAGCGGCATCTCGCCGGATGTCGCCCGGACGGTGGTCCGCACCAACACGACCGTGATCGCGGCCCTGATGGTCCGCCGGGGCGAGGCGGACGCGATGATCTGCGGCACCATCGGCAAGTACCGCAACCACCTGGGCGACATCCGCGACGTGATCGGCCTGCGGCCGGGAGTCCACAACCCGGCGGCGCTCAGCGTCCTGATCCTGAACAAGGGCACCTTCTTCATGTGCGACACCTATGTGTCGCCCGACCCGACCGTGCCGGAGATTTCGGAGATGACGGCGCTGGCGGCCGAGGAGGTCCGGCGGTTCGGCTTGGCGCCTAAGGTGGCCCTGCTGTCCCACAGCAATTTCGGCAGCCACGACAGCCCGTCCGCCGTCAAGATGCGCCAGGCGCTGGTCGAGATCACGAAGCGCTGTCCCGACCTGGAGGTCGAGGGCGAGATGCATGCCGACAGCGCCCTGTCCGAGGAGATCCGCGCCCGGATCTTCCCGAACTCGCGCCTGAAGGGGAAGGCCAACCTGCTGGTCATGCCCGACCTGGACGCCGCCAACATCGCCTTCAACATGACGAAGGTGATGGGCGACGGCCTGTCGGTCGGCCCGGTGCTGCTCGGCGTCGCCCAGCCGGCGCACATCCTGACCCCGTCGGTGACCGTCCGGGGCATCGTCAACATGTCGGCGCTCGCGACGGTCGATGCCCAGGTCTCGGCCGCGGAGGCGGCCGCGAAGCCGTAGGCGCGATCGACTGGAGCCCGGACGGAGCGACCGGGCTCCAGTCGATCGAAACCGTATCCGCCGGACCGGCAGCAAGGAAGAGGGCAGGATGACCGAGGCGGCTCCGGAAATCGAGCGGCCCGAGCCGGTTCGGCCCGGGTCCGACCGCGACGACGAGGCAGAGAACGAGTTCGGGGTCTCCCCCGATCTCGTCAACGGCGTCCGCGAGAAGCTGGACGACGGTAGGATCGGCGAGGTTGAGGCGGTGGTTTCCGACCTCCACGCCGCCGACCTGGCCGACCTGGTCGAGCAGATCGGACCCGATCACCGGGGCGCCCTGATCGATATCCTGCGTCCGGGCTTCGACGCGGAGATCTTCGCCTATTTGAGCCCGTCGCTGCGCGACGTCCTGGTCGACCAGCTCGAGCCGCGCGAGCTGGCGGCCGCGGTCGCGGAGCTGGAGAGCGACGACGCGATCGACCTGATCCAGGACCTGGACGCCGACCAGCAGCGCGAGATCCTGGAGAACCTGCCGCCTGAGACCCGCGCGCTGGTCGAGGAGGGCCTGACCTTCCCGGAATACAGCGCCGGCCGCCTGATGTCGCGCGACCTGGTTTCCGTGCCGCAGTTCTGGACCGTCGGCAAGACGCTGGATTATCTGCGCACCGAGACCGACAACCTGCCGGAAGACTTCTACGACATCTTCATCGTGGACCCCATGCACCGGGTGGTGGGCGCGGTCCCGCTCAGCCGGATCATGCGGCAGAAGCGTTCGGTCAAGGTCGGCGACATCCTGACCGAGGACATCCGCACCGTTTCCGCGACCACCGACCAGGAGGAGGTCGCCTTCCTGTTCCGCCAGTACGGACTGGTCTCGGCGCCTGTGGTGGACGGGGCCGGGCGGCTGCTCGGCGTGATCACGGTGGACGACGTGGTCGACGTGATCGACGAGGAGGCGGAGGACGATCTGCTCAAGCTGAGCGGCGTGCCCGACACCGACATCTACCGGGCGGTGCTGGACACCACGCGGTCGCGCTTCTCCTGGCTGTTCGTCAACCTGCTCACCGCGATCCTGGCGTCGGCCGTGATCGCCGTGTTCGAGGGGACGATCGAGCAGATCGTGGCGCTGGCCGTGCTGATGCCGATCGTCGCATCCATGGGCGGCAATGCCGGGACCCAGACGCTGACGGTGACCGTCCGCGCCCTGGCGATGCGGGAGCTGTCCGAGGCGAACGCGCTGCGCGTCGTCGCCAAGGAGGCGCTGGTCGGGACGATCAACGGCGCGCTGTTCGCCGTGATCATCGGGCTGGTGGCCGGTCTGTGGTTCGCTGACCCGCTGCTCGGGATCGTCATCGGATCGGCGATGATCATCAACCTGTTCGTCGCCGGCCTGTGCGGGACCCTGATCCCGCTGGGGCTGGCCCGGCTGAAGATCGACCCGGCCGTGGCCAGCGCCGTGTTCCTGACCACGGTCACCGACGTCATCGGCTTCTTCGCCTTCCTGGGGCTGGCGGCGCTGATCCTGCTGTAGGTCCCGCTTCCGGAACAGGAGTTTCGACGGGAGTCGAGGCCGCGCGCCGGTGTCCGGAGCTTCCCGCGGACATCACCAGCGAAGCGTCGGCAGGACGGCGCGCGGGCGCCTGCCCGCGGCGGCGCAGAGGGCGGCCAGCCGTCCGGCATCGGGTGCCTCTCCCCAGGCGGTGCCGAGATCCTGGCGGTGGAGCCCGCCGGTCACGAGGACCGAGTCCAATCCCACCGCCTCGGCGCCGGCCAAGTCGGTGGCCAGATTGTCGCCGATCGCGAGGATGCGGCTGCGGTCGCCGATGCCGAGCAAGGCGAAGCAGCGGTCATAGAGGTCGTTGAACGGGAGCCCGCAGTAATCGACGGCACCTCCCAGCTCGGCATAGCGTCGGGCCAGCGCGCCGCCGCCCGGAGCCCGGCCGTCGCCGGCCAGGATCCACCGCTCCGGATCGGCGCAGAGCATCGGCAGGTCCGCCCTGGCGCAGATCCTCAGCACTTCCTCGTAGTCGGCGAGGCTTTCCTCGACATCGTTCAGGCCGGTGCCCAGGACGAAGTGGGCGAGATAGGGCTGGTCCACCGCTTCCATGTCCAGGCCATGGATCAGCTCGGCGTCCCGGATCGGCCCGAAATGCAGGCAGGCCGTGCCGAGATCCTCGAGCCAGGGTTCCGGCCTGTGGCGCAGCCACTGGTGCGCCAGTTCGCCCGACGTGAGCAGGTAATCGAACAGCCCGGTGGCGAGCCCCAGTCCGTCGAGCAGGCGCGCCGCCGACGCGGTGCGGCGTGCCTGGTTGGTCAGCAGGCAGATGCGCTTGCCGGCGGCCTTGAGGCTTTCCAGCGCGGCCAAGGCCCCTGGGTAGGCCGCGGAGCCGTCGTGGAGCACGCCGCCGGCGTCGACGATGAAGGCGTCGTAATCGTCGGCCAGCCGGGCGAGCCCGTCGAGGAGCGGGATGTCTTCATGCATGCTGTCGGCCATGGTCGCTGATCCCGGCTGGATGGAGGATCCGGACAGTGTCCCATGGCAGGTGCCGCGGACGGGTTGCCTTGGTGTCGCACCCGGCTTGCCCGAAAGATGGAGTTGGTCCCGGGGCGTTCCCGGGGCCATATCGTGATGGTGGTTTCGGAAACTCGGGTCGCCGGGATTGCGCAACGAACGATCCGACATCCTGTTAGGCGGTGGTTAGCGGCTTCTTCAGGATGACTGGATCAAACTGAGTCGGAGAAGGTCGCAAACCCGCGTTGGAGGGGACGGACAGCATTATGGTATTCTTTTCCATCATGGCCCATCAGGCCTATGCCTGCGCGGCCTTCTGGACGTACAGCGCCGAGATGACCCTGGCCATGTACAAGTGCGTCAACACCTCCATGGACGTTTATCTCTCGACCCTGGCGGGAACGGACGTGCCCATCCGCTTTGCCGACAAGGAGGGACGCCTGTCGGGCGAGGGCAGGAGCGCCGACGTGATCCCGTTTCCGTTCCACCGGCTGGGCTCGTCCCGCCTCAAGTGAAGCCTTGACGGGGCAAGCCCCGGGGCCGGGCGTCAGGCCGCCGTCGCCAGCCGGTCGCGTGCGGCCGGGACGGCGGTCAGCATGGCCTTCTGCAGCTTCTCGAAAGCCCGCATCTCGATCTGCCGGACACGCTCGCGGGAAACGGCGTATTCGCGGCTGAGCTCCTCAAGCGTGGTCGGCTCGTCCTTCATGCGGCGCTCAACCAGGATGCGGCGCTCCCGGTCGTTCAGCTTTTCCATGCCGAGCGCCAGCAGGCGCCGGCGCGATGCCAACTCGTCCGCATCGGCGACGATGCTTTCCTGATCGGGCCGCTGGTCGACCAGCAGGTCCTGCCATTCCATCTCGCCGTCGATCGCCGTCACCGCGTTCAGGGAACTGTCCGCGGCGGCCAGTCGCCGGTTCATGTCGACCACCTCCGCCTCCGGGACGTCCAGCTTCGTCGCGATCGAGGTGATCGTCTCCGCCGAAAGGTCGCCGGACTCCAGTTCCTGCATCTCGCGCTTCAGGCGGCGCAGGTTGAAGAACAGCTTCTTCTGGGCGGCCGTGGTGCCCAGCTTGACCATGGACCAGTTATGCAGGACATAGCCCTGCATGGCGGCCCTGATCCACCACATGGCATAGGTGTTGAACCGGAACCCGCGTTCTGGGTCGAACTTCTCGACCGCCTGCATCAGGCCGACATTGCCTTC
Organism: Skermanella rosea; assembly: GCF_016806835.2. Classification (NCBI taxonomy): domain Bacteria; kingdom Pseudomonadati; phylum Pseudomonadota; class Alphaproteobacteria; order Rhodospirillales; family Azospirillaceae; genus Skermanella; species Skermanella rosea. The sequence continues at coordinate 1,269,092 of NZ_CP086111.1, forward strand.
CGCGATCAGGTCGGCGACCGGCAGGCCGTAGCCGGCGAAATTGCGGGCCATCTTGATGACCAGGCGCAGGTGGCTGCCGACCAGAAGGCGCATGGCGCGCCGGTCGCCCTCGTCGCGCCACCGGCGGCCCAGATCGATTTCCTCCTCGGCCGTCAGCATCTTGAAGCGACGGGATTCCTCGATGAACGGGGTCAGGGTGTCGTCGGTATGAATGCTCAAAACGAACCTCCAAGACACGTAGTGTTCCCGCACACGAGACAGAGCGACCCGTCGCCGTTCCGCCGCTGTCGGGCGGCGGAGGCGCGAGGAGGGTGCTTATGTCGGGAACGACATCAGATATGGGGAGGCTGGACCCTGCTTCAAGAAGAACCTGCATTGAAAATACAGCTTTAAGAGGGGTCTCGAAACGGCGCCTCGAAGTTCACCGGCCGGGCGGCCAGGACCGGCCGCCGGCTGGCGGCACGCTGCCCCGGCGCCTGAACGCGCCGGGCGGCGCCACCTCGAACGGCCGGGTGTGCCGGCGCTCGAACAGCGGCACCTCGCGTCGCTTGAAGAAGGGGATCAGGGCCGCGCCGGCCACGAACCCGCCGACATGGGCCCAGAACGCCACGCCGCCGTCGTCGCCGGTGGTCGGGGTCGTGGCGCCGCTGACGAACTGCAGGATGAACCAGAGCCCCAGCACGACCGCCGCCGGAACGCTGACGATGCGGATGAAGAAGAGGATGATGAACAGCATCCGCACGTTGGCGCGCGGGTGAAGGACGAGGTAGGCGCCCAGCACGCCGCCGATCGCCCCGCTGGCCCCGATCATGGGGATCTGCGACTGCGGTGCCGCGAACCCCTGGGCCAGCGCCGCCGCCGTGCCGCACAGCAGGTAGAAGACCAGGAAGCGGCCCCGTCCCATGCTGTCTTCGACATTGTTTCCGAAGATCCAGAGATACAGCATGTTGCCCAGCAGGTGCATCCAGCCGCCGTGCAGGAACATCGAGGTGAAGACGCTGGCCGAAGCCGGGACCATCCGCAGTTCCGGCGGCAGCTGGGCGGAGCCGAACAGGACGGCCGGGATCAGGCCGAGGGAATAGACGATGGCCTGGCCGGCCCGCGGACCCAGCGAGACCTGCCACAGGAACATCGCGACGCAGGCGGCGATGACCGCATAGGTGACGACGGGAGTGCGCCGGGTCGGATTGTCGTCCGAAAGGGGAAGGGTGAACATCGCGTCCTCGACCAGCCAGGGAGTGTACGGCACGACCCGCCGCGGGACCGGCACCCGGAACAAACCCTGCCGGCGCGGGGAACGTTCCGAGCGCAACGATACACCTGCTCCGGGACCGGCAGGGGGCCGGACGCGTCCGGCGTCACTATATCAATATGCCGACGGATCGATATACCGGTGGCCGGACATGGCTGACCGGGACCCGACGCCCGCTCAGGCGGCGAACACGACCCCGGTGTCGCCGGACCGGTGAACGGACCGCATGGCCTCCGTCAGGGCCTCGATCCCGAAGGGTTTCATCAGGAAATGCCGCGCGCCCGCGGCATAGGCGTCGGCGGGGCTCGCATGGGCGCTGCAGACGATGACGGGAACTCCCAGCCGGCCGGAGATCTCCCGGGTCGCCGCGAGCCCATCCGTTCCGTCCGCCAGCGCCACGTCGACCAGGGCCAGGTCCGGGCCGCTCGACTCGGCCAGATCGACGGCCTGTCCGGCGGTCTGCGCAGTCGCACAGACCTGATGGCCCAGCTGCTCGATCACCATTGTCAACCCCATGACGACGAGTTCATCGTCCTCTGCAATGAGAAGTCGCAATTTGCTCGCCATCCCTGGATCCCACACTTCATCTCTGGCCGCGCGCGGGCGGACCGTCATGATCTCTTTCCCTGATAATGTCCGAAGGACGGTTCACTCTGCCATCGTCATTACGGCATATTTCCGGACCTGTAAGAGGGTCGACCGCCGGGTACGCAAAATCTGCGGGCATTACTCCCTATCCTGTCCGATCGCGGCGCCTGGCCGGCGCCGCGGGTCGAAGACTTCCGGCCCCTGCCTCCTTACGGCGATGCGGCGGCCGACCGGTATGGCCATCCGCCATAAGACTGCCGGGTAAAATATCTGTTACGGATGCTTGACGGTGGGTGGGTACATCCTTATTATCCGCGAACCTTTTCGGGAGGCAGGTAGTAGACCGTTCGCGGGCTAGACGCTGCCGCCCTTGAGGCTCCGACCTGACATAGCCGCACCCGAGCTTTTTCGGACGGCGTTTGATGATTTACCCGCACGAGGCGGAGTTTACGCTTCGACGGCGGGTTTTTGCATCGTCTGGCATCTGGTTTGCCGACGACGGGACTTAATGGAAGAAGGGCTCTGATGCCGACGATCAGTCAGTTGATCCGTAAGCCGCGCCAGCCTCTGGCGGCGCGCAACAAGGTGCCGGCACTGGAAGAGTGCCCGCAGAAGCGTGGTGTCTGCACCCGCGTGTACACGACCACCCCGAAGAAGCCGAACTCGGCGCTTCGTAAGGTCGCCCGCGTGCGCCTCACCAACGGCTTCGAAGTTACCAGCTACATCCCGGGTGAAGGCCACAATCTTCAGGAACACTCGGTGGTGATGATCCGCGGCGGCCGCGTGAAGGACCTTCCCGGTGTCCGTTATCACATCATCCGCGGTTCGCTCGATACCCAGGGCGTGAAGGACCGTCGGCAGCGCCGGTCGAAGTACGGCGCGAAGCGTCCGAAGTAAGGAGATCCTGAAGAATGTCTCGTCGTCGTCGCGCGGAGAAGCGCGAGGTTCTGCCGGATGCCAAGTATGGCGACCGCGTCCTCACCAAGTTCATGAACTGCCTGATGCTGGACGGCAAGAAGTCGGTCGCGGAAGCGATCGTCTACGGCGCGCTGGAGCGCGTCGAAGGCCGCGCCAAGGCCGACCCGGTCCAGGTCTTCCACGATGCCCTGGGCAACGTGAAGCCGCACCTGGAAGTCCGGTCGCGCCGCGTCGGCGGTGCCACCTACCAGGTTCCGGTCGAGGTCCGTTCGGACCGCGCCCAGGCCCTGGCCATCCGCTGGCTGATCAACAGCGCTCGCGCCCGGTCCGAGAACACCATGACCGAGCGCCTGTCGGGCGAGCTGCTCGACGCCGCCAACCAGCGTGGTTCGGCGGTCAAGAAGCGCGAAGATACCCACCGCATGGCGGAGGCCAACAAGGCCTTCTCGCACTACCGTTGGTAATCGCTTCGGCGATCTGACCAGACAGCAGTCCGAGAACTCGACATGTCACGCTCCACGCAGCTCGACCGGTATCGCAACATCGGCATCATGGCTCACATCGATGCCGGTCGGACGACGACCACCGAGCGGATCCTCTACTACACCGGCCGGTCCGGGAAGCCCGCGGAAACCACCGCGGCTTCCGGCGCCGATGCCGCGTGGGCGGGTGAGGACGAGGAGCGGGGCATCACGATCACGTCGGCGGCGACCACCTGCTTCTGGAACGGCCACCGCATCAACATCATCGACACGCCGAGCCATGTCGACCTTCCGGTCGAGGTGGAGCGGACGCTGAGGGTGATCGACGGCGCGCTGGCGGTGTTCGACGCCGCGGTCGGGATCGAGCCGCAGTCCGAGGCAGCCTGGCGGCGAGCGGACCAGCACCGCGTGCCGAGGCTGTGCTTCGTCAACAAGATGGACCGGCCGGGCGCGGACTTCTTCCGCACCATCGGCATGCTGGCCGATCGGGTCGGCGCGACCCCGCTGCTCCTGCAGCTGCCCATCGGCGGCGGCGACGGCTTCAGGGGCGTCGTCGACCTGCTGGGCGAGCGCGCGCTGGTGTGGCAGGACGACGGGCTGGGCGCCTCGTTCCAGGAGACCGGGATCCCGGCCGACCTGGAAGCGCAGGTCGCCGAGTACCGCGCCAAGCTGGTCGAGGCCGCGGTCCAGGTCGATACCGAGGCGGCCGAGGCGTTCCTGGCCGGGACCGTCCCGGACGTGGCGGCGCTGAAGGCGCTGATCCGCCGGGGCACCTGCGCGGCGGAGTTCGTGCCGGTGCTGTGCGGCTCGGCCTTCCGCAACAAGGGTATCCAGCCGGTCCTGGATGCTATCGTCGATTACCTGCCGTCCCCGGCGGACATCGGCGGCATCCGGGGCACGGAAGGCGAGGGGCGCGACGAGGCGGTCCGTCCGGCGGACGACGCCGCGCCGTTCTCCGCCCTGGTCTTCAAGGTCATGTCGGACCCGGTCGCGGGCTCTCTGGCCTTCGCCCGTGTCTATTCCGGCACCCAGGCGGTAGGCGGGACGGTACTGAACCCGCTGAAGGGCGAGCGGGAGAAGATCGGCCGGATGCTGCAGATGCAGGCCACCGCGCGCGAGGATGTGAAGCAGGCCATCGCCGGCGACATCATCGCCTTCGCCGGCCTGAAGCATACCGCCACGGGCGATACGCTGTGCGACCCGTCGCACCCGATCGTGCTGGAGCGGACCGAGTTTCCCGAGCCCCTGATCGAGGTCACCGTGGAGCCTCGGACCGGGGCGGACGCGGAGAAGATGGCCGCCGCCCTGCGGCGCATGGCGCAGGAGGATCCCTCCTTCGCCGTCGCCGCGGACAAGGAGCCGGGCCGGACCGTCCTCCGGGGCGCCGGCGAGCTCCAATTGGAGATCCTGGCCGACCGCCTGAAGCGCGAATTCAAGGTCGATGCCAAGGTGGGCGGCCCACGGGTGGCCTACCGCGAGACCGTCTCGCAGCGGGCCGAGGTGGACCATACCCACCGCAAGCAGGTCGGGGGCGCCAGCCAGTTCGCCCGCGTGCGGCTGGCGGTCGAGCCGGCCGCTTCGGCGAGCGGCGTCCGTTTCGAGAGCAGGGTGGCTTTCGCCGTCCTGCCGAAGGAATTCGTCCAGGCCGTCGAGAAGGGCGTCGAGGCGGCCGGGAACGCGGGAGTCGTCGCCGGCTTCCCGGTGACCGACGTGGCGGTAAGCCTGCTGGACGGTGCGCGCCATGACATCGACAGCTCCGCGCTGGCGTTCGAACTGGCCGGCGCCGCGGCGTTCCGCGACGCGCTGGGCAAGGCGGGGCCGGTGCTGCTGGAACCGGTCATGAGCGTCGACATCGTCACTCCGGCGGATTTCGCCGGCGGCGTGATCGGCGACCTGAGAAGCCGTCGCGGACGGATCGAGCAGGTGGACCAGCGCGGGGACGCGGCGGCGGTGACCGCCCTGGTTCCGCTTGCAAACCTGTTCGGATACGCCAATATCCTGCGGTCCATCAGCCAGGGCCGCGCGCATCATACGATGCAATTCGACCACTACGAACCGGTGCCGCAGGCCATCGCCGATGAGGTCCGCGCCAGGGTGGCGTAAGGCTCTCGAGTGAACTGCCGGTGACTAAGATAGATTATGGAGACTGAGGACCATGGCGAAGGCGAAATTTGAGCGGACCAAGCCGCACTGCAACATCGGCACGATCGGTCACGTCGACCACGGCAAGACCTCGTTGACGGCGGCGATCACCAAGGTTCTGGCCGAGACGGGCGGTGCGACGTTCACCGCGTACGACCAGATCGACAAGGCGCCGGAGGAGAAGGCCCGCGGCATCACGATCTCGACGGCGCACGTCGAGTACGAGACGGCCAACCGCCACTATGCCCACGTCGACTGCCCGGGCCACGCCGACTACGTGAAGAACATGATCACGGGTGCCGCGCAGATGGACGGCGCGATCCTGGTGGTGTCGGCGGCCGACGGCCCGATGCCGCAGACCCGCGAGCACATCCTGCTGGCCCGCCAGGTCGGCGTCCCGGCGATCGTGGTGTTCCTGAACAAGGTCGACATGGTCGACGACCCCGAGCTGCTGGAGCTGGTCGAGCTGGAAGTGCGCGAGCTGCTGAGCAGCTACGACTTCCCCGGCGACGACATTCCGATCGTCCACGGCTCGGCGCTGATGGCGCTGGAGGACAAGAGCCCGGAGATCGGCAAGGAAGCCGTGCTGAAGCTGATGGCGGCGGTGGACGAGTACATCCCGCAGCCGGAGCGTCCGGTCGACCGTCCGTTCCTGATGCCGATCGAGGACGTGTTCTCGATCTCGGGCCGCGGCACCGTGGTGACCGGCCGCGTCGAGCGCGGCATCGTCAAGGTCGGCGAGGAGATCGAGATCGTCGGCCTGAAGAACACGGTCAAGACCACCGTGACCGGCGTCGAGATGTTCCGCAAGCTGCTCGACCAGGGCCAGGCGGGCGACAACATCGGGGCGCTGCTGCGCGGCACCAAGCGCGAGGACGTCGAGCGCGGCCAGGTGCTGGCCAAGCCCGGCTCGATCACGCCGCACACCGTGTTCAAGGCCGAGGCCTACATCCTGACCAAGGAAGAGGGCGGCCGGCACACGCCGTTCTTCACCAACTACCGTCCGCAGTTCTACTTCCGGACCACCGACGTGACCGGCATGGTGGCCCTGCCGGAAGGCACCGAGATGGTCATGCCCGGCGACAACGTCGCCATGACCGTCACCCTGATCGCCCCGATCGCCATGGACGAAGGCCTGCGCTTCGCCATCCGCGAGGGCGGCCGCACCGTCGGCGCCGGCGTCGTCGCCAGCATCATCAAGTAAATCGGTTCGGGTTCGCTGTGGGGTTGGTCCCCACGGGCGCAACGAGTTAGCCGACGAAGAGGGGCCGCTCCCCGGAGCGGCCCCTTCAGCGGCAGAGAAACGGGTTTTGAAGACGATGGACAGTCAGAATATCCGGATCCGCCTGCGGGCGTTCGACCATCGCGTGCTCGACCAGTCGACCAGCGAGATCGTCAACACCGCCAAGCGGACCGGCGCACGGGTTCGGGGTCCGATCCCCCTGCCCACGCAGATCGAGAAGTTTACGGTCAACCGTTCGCCGCACATCGACAAGAAGTCGCGCGAGCAGTTCGAGATCCGGACGCACAAGCGCCTGATCGACATCGTCGACCCGACCCCGCAGACCGTGGACGCGCTGATGAAGCTCGACCTCGCCGCCGGCGTCGACGTCGAGATCAAGCTCTAGGTACAAGTGCTTCAAGAATAGGGGTAAGGGACCTCTCCCCCTGAGGATGTCCCTAGTAAGGAGAAGTAAACCATGCGATCCGGTTTGATCGCGCAGAAACTCGGCATGACCCGCGTCTTCACGGACGAGGGCGAACATGTGCCGGTCACTGTGCTGAAGGTCGACAACTGCCAGGTTGTCGCCGTGCGCACCGAGGAGACCGACGGCTACACCGCCGTCCAGCTCGGCGCCGGTACCGCCAAGGTCAAGAACGTCACGAAGCCCCAGCGCGGCCACTTCGCCAAGGCGAAGGTGGAGCCCAAGCGCAAGGTGGTGGAGTTCCGCGTGGATGCCGACGCCCTGATCGAGGTCGGCGCCGAGATTTCGGCTGCCCACTTCATCCCGGGCCAGCTCGTGGACGTCACCGGGACGACGATCGGCAAGGGCTTCGCCGGCGGCATGAAGCGGTGGAACTTCGGCGGTCTGCGCGCGACCCACGGCGTGTCGGTGTCGCACCGTTCGCATGGTTCGACCGGTAACCGCCAGGACCCCGGCCGCACCTTCAAGAACAAGAAGATGGCCGGTCACCTCGGCTCCGAGCGCGTGACCACCCAGAACCTGAAGATCGTCCAGGTCGACGAAGACCGCGGCCTGATCCTGGTCAAGGGCGCCGTCCCGGGTTCCGAGGGCGGCTGGGTGCTCGTCCGCGATGCCGTCAAGCGCAAGGCTCCGGAAGGCCTGCCGTTCCCGGCCGCCCTTCGCGTCCGGACCGATGGCGCCGCCGCCGCTCCCGCACCCGAGGCCCCTGCCGCCGAGACCGGCGCCGAGCCGACGGAGTGAATGACATGAAGACGACCGTCAAGAATCTGAACAACGAAGAGGTCGGCGAGATCGATCTCGACGAGGCGGTGTTCGGCGTTCCGCTGCGTACCGATCTCCTGTCCCGCATGGTCAACTACCAGCTCGCCAAGCGGCGGTCCGGTAACCACAAGGCCAAGGGCATTTCCGAGATCAGCGGCACGACCAAGAAGCCGCATCGCCAGAAGGGCACCGGCCGCGCCCGCCAGGGCTCGCTGCGGTCCCCGCAGTTCCGCGGCGGCGCCGCGATCTTCGGTCCGGTCGTGCGCAGCCATGCCCACGACTTGAACAAGAAGGTCCGCAAGCTGGCCCTGAAGACCGCGCTGTCGACCAAGCTGGCCGAAGGCAAGCTGGTGGTCCTGGAAGCCGCCACGGCCGACAGCCACAAGACCAGGGAGATGGTCCAGCGCTTCAAGCAGCTCGGCCTGACCTCGGCGCTGATCATCGACGGCGCCAACCTGGATGAGAACTTCGTGCGTGCGTCGAGGAATGTTCCGTTGATCGACGTGCTGCCGGAGCAGGGTGCCAATGTCTACGACATCCTGCGCCGCGACACGCTGGTTCTGACGCGCAACGCTGTCGAGCAGCTGGAGGCTCGTCTGAAATGAGCAAGATCTCGAAACCTTCGGTGAGCCAGGAGCGGATGTACGATCTGATCACCGCCCCCGTCATCACCGAGAAGTCGACGATGGGTTCCGAACACCGTCAGGTCACGTTCAAGGTTCCGATGGACGCGACCAAGCCGGAGATCAAGGCTGCGGTGGAAGGGCTGTTCAAGGTCAAGGTGACGGCGGTCAACACGCTGATCACCAAGGGCAAGACCAAGCGCTTCAAGGGTATCTTGGGCCGTCGTTCGGACTTCAAGAAAGCGGTCGTGACCCTGGCCGAAGGCCACACGATCGACGTTACCACTGGCGTCTAAGGCTGAACTGACCGATGGCACTCAAGAACTTCCGGCCCATCACGCCGTCGCTCCGCCAGCTCGTGCTGGTGGACCGTTCGGAGCTGTGGAAGGGCAAGCCGGTCAAGTCCCTCACCGAGGGCCTGACCAAGAGCGGCGGCCGCAACAACACCGGCCGCATCACCGCGCGTCGGATTGGCGGCGGCCACAAGCGCCGCTACCGCCTGGTCGACTTCAAGCGGCGCAAGTTCGATCAGCCGGCCGTCGTCGAGCGGCTGGAGTATGATCCGAACCGCACCGCGTTCATCGCGCTGGTCCGCTACGAGGACGGCGAGCTGGCCTACATCCTGGCGCCGCAGCGTCTGAAGGTGGGTGACAGCATCGTCTCCGGCGAGCGCGTGGACGTGAAGCCGGGCAACGCGATGCCGTTGAAGAACATCCCGGTGGGCACGATCGTCCACAATGTGGAGCTGAAGGCGGGCAAGGGCGGCCAGCTGGCCCGTTCGGCCGGCACCTACGTCCAGCTCGTCGGCCGCGACCAGGGCTACGCCCAGCTGAAGCTGGCGTCGGGCGAGCTGCGCATCGTGCGCGGCGAATGCCTCGCCACGATCGGCGCGGTGTCCAACCCGGACCAGTCCAACATCAACCTGGGCAAGGCCGGCCGCAATCGCTGGCTGGGCAAGCGCCCGGCGGTCCGTGGCGTCGCCATGAACCCGATCGACCACCCGCACGGCGGTGGCGAAGGCCGGACCTCCGGCGGTCGCCATCCGGTGACCCCGTGGGGCAAGCCGACCAAGGGCAAGAAGACGCGGAACAACAAGAAGACGGACGGCCAGATCCTGCGCCGCCGTCATGCGAAGTAAAGGAGTTACGTCGTGGCGCGCAGCGTCTGGAAGGGGCCGTTCATCGACGGCTACCTGCTGAAGAAAGCCGATAAGGCGCGGGCAAGCGGGCGTAACGAGATCATCAAGATCTGGTCGCGTCGCTCCACCATCCTGCCCCAGTTCGTCGGTTTGACCTTCGGCGTTCACAATGGTCAGAAGTTCCTGCCCGTCCTGGTGACCGAGAACATGATCGGCCACAAGTTCGGCGAGTTCTCTCCGACCCGGACCTATTACGGCCACGCGGCCGATAAGAAGTCGAAGAGGAAGTAGCCATGGGCAAGGCAGCGAATGCGCCTCGCATCGCCGAGAACGAGGCGATGGCGTTCGGCAAGATGATCCGTTCCTCGGCCCGCAAGCTCAACCTCGTCGCCGAGCTGATCCGCGGCAAGAGCGCGCAGGCGGCCGTGGCCGACCTGACCTTCTCCAAGCGGCGGGTCGCCGACGAGGTCAAGAAGGTCCTGCAGTCGGCGATCGCCAACGCGGAGAACAACCACCAGCTCGACGTGGACCGCCTCTACGTGGCCCAGGCCACCGTCGGCCGCGCGCTGGTGATGAAGCGGTTCCACGCCCGGGCCCGCGGTCGCGGCGCCCGGATCGAGAAGCCGTTCAGCAATCTGACCGTGATCGTGCGCGAGCGCGAAGAAGCGGTGGAGGCCGAGTAACATGGGTCAGAAGATCAATCCCGTCGGGCTCAGGCTCGGCATCAACCGCACTTGGGATAGCCGCTGGTATGCGGATCGGGACTACGCCGACCTGTTGCATAGCGACCTGAAGCTGCGTAGTTTCCTCCAGGGCCGGCTTCAGCAGGCCGGGGTGTCCCGCGTGGTGATCGAGCGGCCTGCGAAAAAGGCCCGCGTGACCATCCATTCGGCGCGCCCGGGGGTTGTTATCGGCAAGAAGGGTGCCGATATCGAGAAGCTTCGCGGCGAGCTGGCGAAGATGACCGGTTCGGACGTCAACTTGAACATCGTCGAGATCCGCAAGCCGGAGATCGACGCCAAGCTGATCGCCGAAAACATCTCCAACCAGCTGGAGCGCCGCGTGGCTTTCCGCCGCGCCATGAAGCGTGCCGTGCAGTCCGCGATGCGCCTGGGAGCCCAGGGCATCCGGATCAACTGCTCCGGCCGCCTCGGCGGTGCGGAGATCGCGCGCATGGAGTGGTATCGCGAAGGTCGCGTGCCGCTGCACACGTTGCGTGCCGATGTGGACTACGGTGTCGCCACCGCGAAGACCACGTACGGTACCTGCGGCGTGAAGGTCTGGGTGTTCAAGGGCGAAATCCTTGCGCACGATCCGATGGCGCAGGACAAGCGCGCCAGTGAACAACAGGCCGGTCCCAGCGGACGGCCCGAACGCGGCGAACGCGGCGACCACCACCGGGGTGATCGCGGCGATCGTGGCGATCGCGGCGACCGCTGAACGGCAGGATACTAGTAGAGGGCACATGCCATGCTAAGTCCTAAGCGTACGAAGTACCGCAAGGCACACAAGGGCCGCATCCACGGCACCGCCAAGGGCGGGACTCAGCTCAACTTCGGCGCCTATGGCCTGAAGGCGATCGAGCCGGCGCGCATCACCGCGCGCCAGATCGAGGCGGCCCGCCGCGCGATCACCCGTCACATGAAGCGTCAGGGCCGCGTCTGGATCCGGATCTTCCCGGACGTTCCGGTCTCGACCAAGCCGGCCGAAGTCCGCATGGGCTCGGGCAAGGGCTCGCCCGAGTTCTGGGCGGCCCGCGTCCATCCCGGCCGCATCATGTTCGAACTGGACGGCGTCCCCGGCGACCTGGCCAAGCGGGCTTTCGAACTCGCCGCCGCCAAGCTGCCGATCAAGACCCGGTTCATCACCCGCCTGGGCGAGGAGTTGGATCAATGACGAAGCCGACCGATCTGCGCGCCAAGACCGCCGACGAGTTGAACGACCAGCTCCTGACCCTGAAGAAGGAGCAGTTCAACCTGCGCTTCCGCCGGGCCTCGGGCCAGCTCGAGAACACCGCGCGCGTCGGCCAGGTGCGCCGCGACATCGCGCGCATCAAGACCATTCTGGGCGAGCGCGTGCGCTCGTCCGCGTCGTAGGAGTTTACCCATGCCCCGGCGTGTTTTGCAGGGCACGGTCGTCAGCGACAAGGGCGATAAGACGATTATCGTCCTCGTCGAGCGCCGCGTGATGCATCCCGTGTACAAGAAGTTCATCCGGCAGTCGAAGCGTTACGCTGCCCATGACGAGGCCAACCAGTTCAAGACGGGCGACCAGGTCTTCATCGAGGAATGCCGCCCGATCTCGAAGCGCAAGCGCTGGATGGTCCTTACCGACGCCGCAGCAGCGGCAGCCGCCGGCGCCTCCGCCGGCTGATTGAAGAGGTCTGACATATGATCCAGATGCAAACCAACCTGGAGGTCGCCGACAACAGCGGCGCGCGCCGGGTGCAGTGCATCAAGGTGCTTGGCGGGTCCAAGCGCAAGGTGGCCGCCGTGGGCGACGTGATCGTCGTCTCGGTCAAGGAGGCCATCCCGCGCGGACGCGTCAAGAAGGGTGATGTGCACCGTGCGGTCATCGTCCGCACGTCCAAGGAGATCCGGCGCACCGACGGCAGCTCCATCCGCTTCGACCGCAACGCCGCCGTGCTGATCAACAAGCAGGGCGAGCCCATCGGGACCCGTATCTTCGGACCGGTGACCCGCGAGCTGCGCGGCAAGAAGTTCATGAAGATCATCTCGCTCGCGCCGGAGGTGCTGTGATGTCCGCAGCCAAGATCAGGAAGAAGGACAAGGTCGTCGTCATCGCCGGCAAGGACAAGGGTAAGACCGGCGAGGTGATCGAGGTCCTTCCCAAGGAGAACCGGGTCAAGGTGCGCGGCGTGAACATCGTCAAGAAGCACCAGCGCCAGACCCAGACGTCTGCCGGCGGCATCCTGGAGATCGAGGCGTTCATCCACGTCTCCAACGTCGCCCATGTCGACCCCAAAGACAACAAGCCGACCCGCGTGGGGTTCAAAACCCTCGAGGATGGCCGCAAGGTGCGCGTCGCCAAGCGGTCCGGCGAAGTCATCGATCTGTGAGCGCCACCATGACGACCAGGCTGAAGAAGCAATACGACGACGTCGTACGCCCGAAGTTGAAGGCTGAGTTCAACTACGCCAACGACATGGAAGTTCCGCGGATCGAGAAGATCGTCATCAACATGGGTGTTGGCGAGGCGACCTCCGACGGCAAGAAAGTCAATTCGGCCGTGGCCGAACTGACTGCAATCGCTGGCCAGCGGCCGGTGGTGACCAAGGCCCGCAAGTCGATCGCTCAGTTCAAGCTGCGTGAAGGCATGTCGATCGGCTGCAAGGTGACCCTGCGTCGCGAGCGCATGTACGAGTTCCTCGACCGTCTGGTGACGGTTGCCCTGCCGCGTGTCCGCGACTTCCGCGGCGTGCCGGGCAACAGCTTCGACGGCCGCGGCAACTACGCCATGGGCTTGAAAGAGCAGATCATCTTCCCGGAAATCGATTACGACAAGATCGACGAGATCCGGGGCATGGACATCATCATCGTGACGACTGCGAAGACCGACAAGGAGGCCAAGGCGCTCCTCAAGGGCTTCGACATGCCGTTCGTCAGCTGAGCGGCAGGAGGTTACAGCCATGGCCAAGACGAGTGCCATCCAGAAGAACAAGCGCCGTGAGCGCATGGTCAAGCAGTTCGCCAACAAGCGCGCGGCGCTGAAGGCGATCGCCAAGGACCCCGCTCTGACGCCCGAAGAGCAGTTCGCCGCCCGCCTCAAGCTCGCGGAGATGCCGCGCAACTCGAGCCGGACCCGCGTCCGCAACCGCTGCGAGATGACCGGTCGTCCGCGCGCGTTCTATCGCAAGTTCAAGCTTTCGCGCATCACGCTCCGCGACCTGGCCTCCAACGGCCAGATCCCGGGCATGACGAAGTCGAGCTGGTAAGGGGGGATCGGAAAGATGTCTTTGAGCGATCCTTTGGGCGATATGCTGACCCGCATCCGCAACGGTCAGCGGGCTCACATGACCAGCGTCGACAGCCCGGCATCCAAGCTGCGGGCGAGCGTGCTGGAAGTTCTGAAGCGCGAGGGTTACATCCGCGGCTATTTCCAGGAGGAACTGCGCCCCGGTATCGCGCAGCTCCGGATCGAGCTGAAGTATCACGAGGGCGAGCCGGTCATTAAGACCATCAGCCGCGTGTCCAAGCCCGGCCGTCGCGTCTACTCGAAGATCAAGGACCTGCCGCGCGTCTACAACGGTCTCGGGATCTCGATCCTGTCGACCCCGCGGGGCGTGATGTCCGACAACGAAGCCCGCGCCGCCAATGTCGGCGGTGAAGTGCTTTGCCGCGTGTTCTAAGAGGCAGCCATGTCACGAATTGGTAAACACCCCGTGCCGGTCCCGGCTGGCGTTGACGTCGCCGTCAACGGCCAGACCCTGACGGCCAAGGGCAAGCTGGGCCAGCTCAGCATGACCCTGATCGATGACATCGCGGCCTCGCTCGATGACGGCAAGGTCGTCGTCAAGCCGCGCCATGCGGACAGCAAGCGCGGCAAGATGATGTGGGCGACCTCGCGCACGCTCGTGGCCAACATGGTCAAGGGCGTCAGCGAGGGCTTCACGGTCAACCTCGAAATCAACGGCGTCGGCTATCGTGCCGCCGTGCAGGGCAGCGACCTGGTCCTCCAGCTCGGCTACTCGCACGACGTGACGTATCCGATCCCCGCCGGGATCACGATCAAGACCGAGCGTCCGACCGCGATCTCCGTTTCCGGGGCCGACCGCCAGAAGGTCGGCCAAGTCGCCGCAGAAATCCGTCAGTTCCGTAAGCCGGAGCCCTACAAGGGCAAGGGCATCAAGTACGCGACGGAGACTCTGCTGCGCAAGGAAGGCAAGAAGAAGTAGGGGCACGGCCGATGAAAACGTCAAGGGAACTGAACGTACGCCGCAAGATGCGGGTGCGTACGCAGATCAGGAAGAAGGCGGGCGGCCGGCCCAGATTGTCGGTTTTCCGGTCCAGCAAGCATATCTACGTCCAGGTGATCGACGACAGCGAGGGCAAGACCCTGGCGTCCGCGTCGACCATCGACAAGGATCTGCGCGAGCAGCTGAAGACCGGCGCCGACATCGAGGCCGCCAAGCTGGTCGGCAAGCTGATCGCCGAGCGGGCGACGGCTGCCGGCGTCACGCAGGTGGTCTTCGACCGCGGCGGCTATCTCTTCCACGGGCGCGTCAAGGCGCTTGCCGACGCCGCGCGTGAAGCCGGCCTGTCGTTCTAAGGGGACCCGAATATGGCACGCAATGAAAGAGGCGGCGAGCGCGACCAGCGCGGCGGCGACAACCGGGACCGTCAGAACCGGGGCGGTGGCGACCGCGAAGAGAGCGATCTGGTAGAAAAGCTGGTCGGCATCAACCGTGTCGCCAAGGTGGTGAAGGGTGGCCGTCGGTTCGGCTTCGCGGCCCTGGTGGTCGTGGGCGACGCCAAGGGCCGCGTCGGCGTCGGATCGGGCAAGGCCCGCGAGGTGCCGGAAGCGATCCGCAAGGCGACCGACCAGGCCAAGCGCACCATGATCCGCGTTCCGCTCCGCGAGGGCCGGACCCTGCATCACGACGTGCATGGTCACTTCGGCGCCGGCCGGGTCGTCCTCCGGGCGGCTCCGACCGGTACCGGCATCATCGCCGGTGGTCCGATGCGCGCGATCTTCGAGGCGCTGGGCGTGCAGGACGTGGTGACGAAGTCGATCGGCACTTCGAACCCGCACAACATGATCAAGGCGACCTTCGACGCCCTGGCGCAGGTGGTCAGCCCCCGGGCCGTGGCCGCCCGCCGCGGCCGCCGGGTCAGCGACATCCTGGGCCGTCGCGACGCGACCGGCACCGAGATCAAGGAGGCCTGATCATGGCTGACGAGACCAAGAGCACCGTCATCGTGACGCAGATCGGCAGCCCGATCGGTCGCAAGAAGGATCAGCGCGAGACCCTCGTCGGTCTCGGGCTGAACAAGCTGCACCGCACGCGGGAGCTGGAGGACACCCCTTCCGTCCGCGGCATGATCGCCAAGGTTCAGCATCTGGTTCGCGTCGAGAGCCAGGGCTGAGAACGGGCGAGGGGATAACAAGATCATGAAACTCAACGAGATCCGGGACAATGCCGGCGCCCGCAAGAACCGCATCCGCGTCGGACGCGGCATCGGTTCGGGCAAGGGCAAGACCGGCGGCCGCGGCGTGAAGGGTCAGACCTCGCGTACCGGCGTCGCGATCAAGGGCTTCGAAGGCGGTCAGATGCCCCTGCATCGCCGCCTGCCGAAGCGCGGCTTCACCAACATCTTCGCCAAGGATTATGCCGTGGCGAACCTGGGCAAGATCCAGCAGGCCATCGAGTCCGGCAAGCTGGACGCCTCGCAGACCATCACCGGGGAAATCCTGGTGGCGGCCGGAGTCGCCCAGAACAGCCGCGACGGGGTCCGCCTGCTGGCCAAGGGCGAGCTGACGACCAAGGCGAGCTTCAAGGTGGCGGGCGCCTCGGCGTCGGCCATTGCGGCGGTCGAGGCCCTGGGCGGCACCGTGGAAGTCACGGTGCCCAAGAAGGCAGAAGAGGCTCCCGCGGCCGAATAAAGGTCCGCGATCGACTGGCCGGCGTCTCTTCGGAGGCGCCGGCCATGCCTGTTACGACATACTTCGCACGTGAGCGTCGAGGAATAGAATATGGCATCAGCGGCCGAACAGCTCGCCGCCAATATCAACTTTGGCGCCTTTGCGAAGGCTACCGAGCTGAAGAAGCGGATCTGGTTCACCCTCGGGGCCCTGATCATCTACCGGCTCGGCACCTATATCCCGCTACCGGGAATCGATCCGAACATCCTGGCCGACATCTTCCGCCAGAACTCCGGCGGCATCCTGGACATGTTCAACATGTTCTCGGGCGGCGCCCTGTCGCGTATGACCATCTTCGCCCTCAACATCATGCCGTACATCTCGGCATCGATCATCATCCAGCTCATGACGGCGGTGTCCCCGACGCTCGAGCAGATGAAGAAGGAGGGGGAGAGCGGCCGCAAGAAGCTCAACCAGTACACCCGTTACCTGACGGTCCTGCTGGCCACGGTACAGGCGTACGGCATGGCGGTGGGCCTACAGGGCATGACCGGCTCGGCCGGCGCCGCCGTGCAGAACCCCGGCGTCTTCTTCCTGGCCACCACCGTCATCACCCTGGTCGGCGGCACCATCTTCCTGATGTGGCTGGGCGAGCAGATCACGGCGCGGGGCGTCGGCAACGGCATCTCGCTGATCATCTTCGCCGGCATCGTCGCCGAACTGCCGCGGGCCCTGGCGGGCACTCTGGAACTGGGGCGCACCGGCGCGCTGTCGACCTTCTTCATCATCTTCCTGCTGCTGATGGCGGTGGGCGTGATCTTCTTCATCGTGTTCATGGAGCGCGCCCAGCGCCGGATCATCGTCCAGTATCCGAAGCGCCAGGTCGGCAACCGGATGTTCGGCGGCGAGAGCTCGCACCTGCCGCTGAAGCTCAACACGTCGGGCGTGATCCCGCCGATCTTCGCAAGCTCGCTGCTGCTGCTGCCGTTGACGGTGGCGGGCTTCTCGGGCGGTCAGGGGCCCGAGTGGCTGACCGCGGTCACCACGTATCTCGGCCACGGCCAGCCGCTGTACATCATCCTGTACGTGGCGCTGATCGTGTTCTTCTGCTTCTTCTACACGGCGATCGTCTTCAACCCGACGGAGACGGCCGACAATCTGAAGAAGTATGGCGGCTTCATCCCCGGCATCCGCCCGGGCAAGAACACGGCGGACTATCTGGACTATGTCCTCACCCGCCTGACCGTAGTGGGTGCGGCATATTTGTCCGTCGTCTGCCTATTGCCCGAAATCCTGATTTCGCAGTATGCCGTCCCGTTCTATTTTGGCGGCACCAGCCTTTTGATCGTGGTCACCGTCACGATGGATACCGTCGCGCAGATCCATTCGCATCTGCTGGCGCATCAGTACGAAGGCCTGATCAAGAAGGCTAAGCTGCGGGGGAGGAGAGGATGAATTTGATACTGCTGGGACCGCCGGGTGCGGGCAAGGGGACCCAGGCGAAGCGTCTCGAGGATCGGCACGGACTCGTCCAGCTGTCGACCGGGGACATGCTGCGGGCGGTCGTCGCCAGCGGTGCGCCGCTGGGCCAGCAGGCCAAGGAGATCATGGCGGCCGGCAAGCTGATGCCGGACGAGCTGATGATCGAGATGATCGCCGACCGTATCTCCCAGCCGGACTGCGCCGCCGGCTTCATCCTCGACGGCTTCCCGCGTACGGTCCCCCAGGCCGAGGCCCTGGACCGCATGCTGGAGGAGAAGGGGCTGAAGCTCGACCATGTGATCGAGATGAAGGTGGACGACGCCGCGCTGGTGGAACGGATCACCGGCCGCTACACCTGCTCCAAGTGCGGGCGGGGCTATCACGACACTTTCCAGAAGCCTGCCGTCGAGGGCGTCTGCGACGCCTGCGGCTCGACCGAGTTCACCCGGCGGGCCGACGACAACGCGGAGACGGTGACCACCCGTCTCGGTGCCTACCATAAGCAGACCGCGCCGATCCTGCCCTACTATCAGGCGCGGGGGGTTCTGGAGACGGTGGACGGCATGGCCGACATCGACGAGGTGACCGGGCAGATCGAGGCGTTGCTGAAAGACAAGGCGGCCTGAAAAGGCAGCCTGAAGACTTCCGCAAACCCTCGGTTACGGTTGCAAGACAGACACGGGTTGACTCAAGGAGCGCGGCGGGTATACTCCGCGCTCCTTGGTTCCTGAGGGAGCCGAGACCTGAATACTCGTCCTGATTCGGCGCGGCTGGTCAGGACCGTGACCGAGACGGACGGCCCCTTACGGGCCACAGATCAAATGTTAAGGAGACGAGCGTGGCGCGTATTGCTGGCGTCAATATCCCGGCGCAGAAGCGCGTGGAGATCGGCCTGACCTATATCCATGGTATCGGACCTTCCAAAGCCAAGGAAATCTGCGGCAAGGTCGCCATCCCCGCCGAGCGTCGGGTCAACGAACTGACCGACGACGAGATCCTGAAGATCCGCGAAGTGATCGACAGCGACTACCGCGTCGAGGGCGACCTGCGCCGTCAGGTGGCGATGAACATCAAGCGCCTGATGGACCTGGGCAGCTACCGGGGTCTGCGGCACCGCAAGGGCCTGCCGGTCCGCGGGCAGCGCACGCATACCAATGCGCGCACCCGCAAGGGTCCGGCCAAGCCGATCGCCGGCAAGAAGAAGTAAGAGATAGGACGGACAGGACCCATGGCCAAGCCTTCTGCCGCTTCCGCGCGCCTTCGTCGTCGCGAGCGCAAGAACATCACTTCGGGCGTCGCGCACGTCAACGCCTCGTTCAACAACACCATGATCACCATCACCGACGCGCAGGGCAACACCATCGCCTGGTCGTCGTCGGGTGCCCAGGGCTTCAAGGGATCGCGGAAGTCGACCCCGTACGCGGCACAGATCGCCGCCGAGGATGCCGGCCGCAAGGCCCAGGAGCACGGCATGAAGACCCTCGAGGTCGAGGTCAAGGGTCCTGGTTCGGGGCGTGAGTCGGCCCTGCGCGCGCTTCAGTCGGTGGGCTTCGCGATCACCTCGATCCGCGACGTCACGCCGATCCCGCACAACGGCGTTCGTCCGCCGAAGAAGCGCCGCGTCTGATTTATCGGACGGCTCTCTGCCGGAGCGACCTTCCTCGAAGGCCTCCGGGAGGCGTTTTCTACCGCGCCTCCAGTTGCCCGCCGTTCCGGGAAAACCGGTCATAGAGCCATCATGACCGGTCAAGCATGGGGATGGCGGCCGAGATTGCCGAAACCCTTCCTGTTCAGGGAGGGTGTCGGCATTTCTGCGTTGGCACACTGGAATTGGCGCGTCAACCCGATGGCATGAGGTCAAGACGTGATCCAGAAGAATTGGCAGGAGCTGATCAAGCCGAACAAGCTCGACATCCAGCCGGGCGACGATCCGCAGCGGGTCGCGACCGTGGTCGCCGAGCCGCTCGAGCGGGGCTTCGGTCTCACGCTCGGCAACGCGCTCCGTCGCGTCCTGCTGTCCTCCCTCCAGGGTGCCGCCGTCACCTCGATCCAGATCGAGGGCGTGCTGCATGAATTCTCGTCGATCCCCGGCGTGCGCGAAGATGTGACGGACATCGTCCTGAACATCAAGACCATGGGCCTGCGCCTGCACGGCGACGGACCCAAGCGGATGCGCCTGCGCGCCGACGGCCCCGGCGAAGTGACCGCCGGCATGATCGAGACCGGTCCCGACATAGAGGTGATGGATCCCGACCTGGTGATCTGCACCCTCGACAACGGCGCCCGGCTGGTGATGGAGCTGACGGTCGAGAGCGGCAAGGGCTATGTCCCGGCCAGCCAGAACCGTCCGGAAGACGCGCCGATCGGCCTGATCCCGGTGGACGCGCTGTTCGCGCCGATCCGCAAGGTATCGTACAAGGTCGACAACACCCGCGTCGGCCAGGTCACCGACTACGACCGCCTGTCGATGCAGGTCGAGACCAACGGCGCGGTGTCCCCGGAAGACGCGGTGGCTCTCGCCGCCCGCATCCTCCAGGACCAGCTCCAGCTCTTCATCAACTTCGAGGAGCCGACCCACGCGGTCGCCGAGGAGCGCGGCGAGGAGCCGCCGTTCAACAAGAACCTGCTGCGCAAGGTGGACGAGCTGGAACTGTCGGTCCGTTCGGCCAACTGCCTGAAGAACGACAACATCGTCTATATCGGCGACCTGGTGCAGAAGACGGAGGCGGAAATGCTCCGCACGCCGAACTTCGGCCGCAAGTCGCTGAACGAGATCAAGGAAGTCCTGTCCCAGATGGGTCTGCACCTGGGCATGGAAATCCCGAACTGGCCGCCCGAGAACATCGAAGAGCTGGCCAAGCGTCTCGAAGAGCCGTACTAAGCACCCGACACCATCTCCGTCCGCCGTACCGGTACCCGCCCTCCAGCGGGCCGGGCGGCGGACTTCACCATCGGTCCCGTGAGCGGGGCCAAGCCAGAGGAAGGAGCACGCAACCATGCGTCACGGTATGAGCGGCCGGAAATTCAATCGCACGTCCAGCCACCGCAAGGCGATGTTCAGCAACATGGCCGCCGCGCTGATCAAGCACGAGCAGATCAAGACCACCCTTCCGAAGGCGAAGGACCTGCGTCCGATCGTCGAGAAGCTGATCACGCTCGGCAAGAAGGGCGGCCTGCACAACCGCCGCCTGGCCTACGCCCAGCTGCGCGACGACACCGTGGTCGCCAAGCTGTTCGGCCCGATCGCCGAGCGCTACACCGACCGGCCCGGCGGCTATACCCGCGTGCTGAAGGCCGGCTTCCGGTACGGCGACGCCGCCCCGCTGGCGTTCATCGAGCTGGTCGACCGCGACGTCGCGGCCAAGGGCCAGGACAGCGGCCCGGTCATGGTCGACGACGAGGAAGAGAGCCAGGGTTGATCTGACCGACCCTGCGTTCATGGAAACAAAAGGCAGCCTCCGGGCTGCCTTTTGCGTTTAGAAAGGCATCGAACCTTTCCGGAGGCGGTCATGGTCTTGCAATCCAGAGATTTCTTCAGGGCGGTTACGCTGATCGGCTGCATGCTCTTGGCTGCCTGCAGCGGGCCGGATCGCCCGATACGCGGGGACTCCGCCGTCCCATCCCAGGGCGGCGAGTCTCCCGCGCGTGCCCCGGCGGACGATCTCCGGCCCAACGCGACCCGGGACGACCGCTACTCCTGCCGGCGCGCCTGCGACCGGGACTATTCGGTCTGCATGGATGCCGGGGCCGCGCGGCGCGGTGGTGTACTGGGCAATTCCGGCTATGCGAGCGCCACGTGCGAGCGCCAGCTCAACATGTGCATGGTACGCTGCAACTCCATCCAGTGACGCTTCGGCCAGCCGCTGCGGGCCTCTTCTCCTTTCGATGCGAATACCCAGATTCCGGTGCATGATGCCGCAGCTTCCGTCCCTCCGCCTCGTCCTGCTCCTGGTCGCCGGCCTGGTCACTGTGGATCCAGCCTTCGCCCAGCAGCGCGCCGTCCCGGATACGCGCCAGCAGATCACGCTGTCGTTCGCTCCGCTGGTCAAGCAGACCGCGCCGGCGGTGGTCAACATCTACACCCGGCGGGTGGTCCAGCAGCGTATGTCGCCGCTGTTCGACGATCCCTTCTTCCAGCGCTTCTTCGGCCAGTCCGCCCCCTTCGGCATGCCGCGCGAGCGGGTCGAGCGGTCGCTGGGGTCGGGAGTCATCGTCGCGGCCGACGGGCTGGTGGTGACCAACGACCACGTGGTCAAGGACAGCGACCAGATCACGGTCGTGCTGGCGGACCGGCGAGAGTTCGAGGCGCGGATCGTCTCGACCGATCCCAAGACCGACCTCGCCATCCTGCGCATCACGCCGCCGCGCGGAGAGAGCCTGCCGTTCCTGGCGCTGCACGACAGCGACGACTTGGAAGTCGGCGACCTCGTACTTGCCATCGGGAACCCCTTCGGCGTCGGCCAGACCGTGACCAGCGGCATCGTGTCGGCGCTGGCCCGCACCGCGGTCGGTGTCAGCGACTTCAACTTCTTCATCCAGACCGACGCGGCGATCAACCCCGGCAACTCCGGCGGCGCCCTGGTATCGATGGACGGCAGGCTGGTCGGCATCAACTCGGCCATATATTCCCGGAGCGGCGGCTCGCTCGGCATCGGCTTCGCGATCCCGTCGAACATGGTGCGCACCGTGGTCGAGGCGGTGGCCAACGGAGGCAAGCTGGTGCGTCCCTGGCTGGGCGTGGACGGGCAGCCGGTGACGGCCGACATCGCCAGTTCGCTCGGGCTCGACCGGCCGGCCGGCGTGCTGGTCAACGCGGTCGACCCGAAGAGCGCCGCCGCCAAAGCCGGCCTGCGGGTCGGGGACGTCATCACGGCGATCAACGGGCGGGCCGTCGACGATCCGGAAGCGTTGAAGTTCCGCATTGCCACGCTGCCGGTGGGCGGGCAGGCGGCGCTGACGGTGACCCGCGGCGGCTCCGTCCGCCAGGTCGCCTTCAAGGTGACGGCACCGCCCGAGGATCCCCCGCGCGACACGACCCCGCTCAACGGCCGGCAGCCGCTGGCCGGCGCCACGGTGGCCAACCTGTCGCCGGCGCTGGCGGATGAGATCGGCTTTTCCGGCACGGCCGAGGGCGTCGTCATCCTTGAGGTGGCGCGCAACAGCCCGGCCGCCCGGGTCGGCGTCCAGCCGGGCGACGTGGTGCTCCGGATCGATGATCGCGATGTCTCCAGCGTCGCCCAGCTCGGCAGGCTGCTGTCGCGGCCCCAGCAGAGCTGGCGCGTCACCGTGCGCCGGGGCGATCAGGTGCTGACCTCCGTGGTGGCGGGATGACGCTGTTCTCGGCATCGGCGCCGCGGCCCCTGGCCGACCGTCTGCGGCCCAGGACACTGGGGGAGGTGGTCGGGCAGGACCATCTGCTGAAGCCCGCCGGCCCGATCGGACGCATGGTGACGAGCCATCGCCTCGCCTCCATGATCCTGTGGGGACCGCCCGGCTGCGGCAAGACGACGATCGCGCGGCTGCTGGCCGACCAGACCGAATTCCATTTCGAGCCTCTGTCCGCCGTCTTCTCCGGCGTCGCGGACCTGCGCAAGGTGTTCGACGCGGCCAAGCAGCGGCGGGTCGCCGGGCGCGGGACCCTGCTGTTCATCGATGAGATTCACCGATTCAACCGGAGCCAGCAGGACGGTTTCCTGCCCTATGTGGAGGACGGCACGGTCACGCTGGTCGGCGCCACCACCGAGAACCCGTCGTTCGAGCTGAACGCCGCGCTGCTGTCGCGCGCCCAGGTCTTCGTGCTCAACCGGCTCGACGACGCCGCGCTGGAACTGCTGCTGACCCGCGCCGAGGCCGAGACCGGCAAGACCCTGCCGCTCGACGCGGACGCGCGGCAGGCGATCAAGGCGATGGCGGACGGCGACGGCCGCTTCCTGCTCAACCTGTGCGAGGAGCTGTTCGCCCTGGCGCCCGACAGCCCGCTCGACACGACCGCGCTGGCCGGCACGATCCAGCGGCGGGCGCCCCTGTACGACAAGTCTCAGGAAGGCCACTACAACCTGATCAGCGCGCTGCACAAGTCGGTGCGCGGGTCGGACACGGACGCGGCGCTCTACTGGCTGGCGCGGATGCTGGCCGGCGGCGAGGACCCGCGCTTCATTGCCCGGCGGCTGGTGCGGATGGCGGTCGAGGATGTCGGACTGGCCGACCCCCAGGCTCTTCCCCAGGCGCTGGCCGCGTGGGAGACCTACGAGCGGCTGGGCAGTCCCGAGGGCGAACTGGCCCTGACCCAGTGCGTGATCTACATGGCGACCGCGCCCAAGTCCAATGCCGCCTATACCGCCTCCAAGGCGGCGATGCGCTCGGCGCGGGAGACCGGCTCGCTGATGCCGCCGATGCACATCCTCAATGCCCCGACCAAGCTGATGAAGGGGCTGGGCTACGGCAAGGGCTACGCGTACGACCACGACACGCCGGAAGGTTTCAGCGGCCAGAACTATTTTCCCGACGGCATGCCCAGGCAGCAGTTCTACCGCCCGCCCGAGCGGGGCTTCGAGCGGGAGATCCGCAAGCGCCTGGATTATTGGAGCAAGCTGCGGGCCCAGAAATCCGCCGATCCGGATCCCGAATGACCGGAACCTTCGACGGCTTCGTCGGCATCGACTGGTCCGGCGCCGCCGGCAAGCGCTACCAGGGCATCGCCGTGGCCGAGTGTGCCGCCGGCACCGCGGCCCCGCTCCTGGTCGATCCTCCCGGCGGCGGGCGCGCCTGGACGCGCACCCAGGTGCTGGACTGGCTGGACGCCCGGATCGGGAGGATCGGCCGGGACGGGGGCGGGCGGCTGCTGATCGGGATCGACTGCGCCTTCTCGCTGCCGTTCGACACCGCGGCGGGATATTTCCCGGACGGGAACGGCGACGTCTTCGCCCTGTGGGACCTGGTGGAGCGGGCCTGCCACGCCGATCCCGACCTGTTCGGCGGGGCCTTCCCGCGCGACCCGGCCTATGCCGCCGGCTACTGGACCGCGGGGCCGCGCGCCGAGGGGTTCGCGCCGGGGCGGCGGGCGACGGAGGATGCTTGCCGGGCCGACGGCTACGGCTCGCCGGAAAGCCCGTACAAGCTGATCGGCGCCAAGCAGGTGGGGAAGGGGGCCCTGGCCGGCATGCGCCTGCTGCGGGCGCTTCGCGCCCGGCGGAGCGACGTCGCGGTGTGGCCCTTCCAGGAACCCGGAAACGGCGGCACGCTGGTCGAGATCTATCCCAGGCTGTTCCTGATGCGCGCCGGCTGGGGCCTGCGCAAGGTGCGCAGCTGGACCGACCTGAACCGATGCCTGGCCCTGCTGGACAGCGATCCGGTCGAGGAGGTCCGACGGGAGCCCAGCGACCACGAGACCGATGCCCTGGTCTCCGCCGCCGGCCTGCGCTTCCTGTCCGGCCTGCCGGGAGTTTGGAATCCCGCCGCGCTGACCGACCGTGCCCGCCGGCAGGAAGGCTGGATCTTCGGTGTCGGCATGCGCGGGCCGCCATGCCTTGCTCCAGGCTTCCCGCCCGGCTAGGCTGCGGGCTTCATCGAGGAAGCCCGGCCGCATGACGTTCTCTCCAGCCCTTCTGCTCGCGGTGGCCGCCGGCGGCGCCGCCGGCTCGGTCGCGCGGTTCGTGGTGATGTCCGCGATCGGCCATTGGCTGGGCACCGCCTTTCCCTATGGCACCCTGGCGGTCAATGTCGCGGGCTCCTTCGTCATGGGCGCGCTGGTGGAACTGGGCGCGCTGGCCTGGAGCCCGTCGCCGGAACTGAAGGCGCTGCTCACCGTCGGGGTGCTCGGCGGCTTCACCACCTTCTCCACCTTCTCGCTCGATGCCGCCGTCCTGATGCAGCGGGGCGAATTGGCGGCGTCGGCAACCTATATGGTGGTCTCGGTACTGTTTTCGGTCGGCGGACTGTTCGCCGGCTTGTTCTTGATCAGGGGCATGGTCGGGTGAGCGAGGTCGAAACACGCACTGTCGCCGACGAGGAATCGGAGGTCCGGCTGGACCGCTGGTTCAAGCGGCATTTCCCGCAGCTCAGCCACGGCCACCTGGAGAAGCTGTTGCGGACCGGGCAGGTCCGGGTCGACGGCAAGCGGGCCAAGGCCAATGTCCGGCTGGAGGCGGGGCAGACCGTGCGGATACCGCCGCTCGGCGACCTGCAGGCCGAAACCCCGCCGGGCGCGGCCAAGCCGAAGGTCAGCCGCAAGGACGCGGCGGAGATCCAGGGGCGCGTGCTCTACCGGGATGCCGACGTGCTGGTGATCGACAAGCCGCCCGGGCTGGCGGTCCAGGGCGGCACGGCGACCCCGCGCCACCTCGACGCCATGCTGGACGCGCTGCGGTTCGACGCGGACGAGCGGCCCAGGCTGGTCCACCGGCTGGACAAGGATACGTCCGGCGTGCTGGTGCTGGCCCGCAACGCCTTCGCCGCGACGAAGCTGGCGGCGGCCTTCCGCGGCAAGGATGCCCGCAAATACTATTGGGCGGTGACGGTCGGCGTGCCCCGGCCGTTCCAGGGCAAGGTGGATGCCCCCCTCGCCAAGGAGCCGACCGGCCGGGGCGAGCGGGTCGCGATCGACGAGGAGGAGGGCAAGCGCGCCGTCAGCCTCTACCAGGTGATCGAGCACGCCACCAAGAAGGTCGCCTGGGTGGCGCTGTGGCCGCTGACCGGCCGCACCCACCAGCTGCGCGTCCACATGGAGGCGATCGGCACGCCGATCCTGGGCGACGGCAAATATGGCGGCCCGGACGCCTTCCTGGCCGGCGCCGGGGTTTCCGGCAAGCTGCACCTCCATGCCCGGCGGCTGATCCTGCCGCATCCCCGCGGCGGCCGGATCGACGTGACGGCGCCGCTGCCGGAGCACATGGTCAGGACCTGGGACTATTTCAGCTTCGACAAGGAGGACGACGGCGATCCCTTCGCCGCGGTCGACTGAGGCCGGGCGGGGTTAGCGCTGGCGGATTTTCGTGCTATTGGGTCGGAAAGATACAGGGTCAGAAAAATAAAAGGAAAAGACCGAGGATCATGCCCCTGAACGACAAGTCCCGCCCCGGTTCCAAGCCGCTGCGCCTCGCCCTGTTCGATTGCGACGGGACCCTGGTGGACAGCCAGTACGCGATCGTCGCCGCCATGAACGCCGCCTTCGTGGCGCTGGGCTTGCCGCTGCCCGATGCCGCCGCGGTGCGCCGCGTGGTCGGGCTGCCCCTGGTCCAGGCGATAGCCGTCCTGCTGCCGGACGGCCAGCCGAGGCTCCACGTGACGCTGGCCGACCGCTACAAGCTGGCCTTCGCCGACGCGCGCAACCGCGGCGTCCACGAGGAGCCGCTGTTCCCCGGCATCCGCGGCGCGCTCGACGCGCTGGAGAGCGCCGGGCTGCTGCTCGGCGTCGCGACCGGCAAGTCGCGCCGGGGGCTGGTCGCCACCCTGGACCAGCATGGGCTGCTCGACCGGTTCACGACCCTGCAGACGTCCGACACCGGTCCCGGCAAGCCGCACCCGGACATGGTGTTCCGCGCGCTCGCGGAAACCGGGGTAGAGGCTTCCGACACCGTTGTCATCGGCGACACCACCTACGACATGTTGATGGCCGGCAGCGCCCGCGCCGGCGCGGTCGGAGTCGCCTGGGGCTATCACGAGGTGGCGGAACTGACGGGAGCCGGGGCGCAGCGGGTCTGCGAGACGGCCGACCAAGTGCCCGCGGCCGTCCTGTCGCTGCTCGACCGCTAGAACGCCGCTCAGGCGCAATGGATGAAGTGAGAGATGAAGAGGTTCTACAAGGAAGTATCGGTGGCCCGGACCGACGCCGGACATGAGGTCCGGCTCGACGGGCGGCCGCTCCGGACCCCGGCCAAGGCGCCCCTGGTGCTGCCCCAGGCCGGCCTGATGCAGGCCATCGCCGAGGAGTGGGATGCCCAGCGGGAAAACATCAAACCGGCCGACATGCCGGTGACCCAGTTGGCCAGCACCGCCATCGACCGCATCCCGGCCCAGCGGGCGGAGATCGTCCGCGCGGTCGCCGCCTATGCGGAAACCGACCTGCTGTGCTACAGGGCGGACCACCCGGCCGAGCTGGCGGAACGGCAGGAGCGGGTCTGGCAGCCGCTGCTGGATTGGGCCGCCGTCCGCTACGGCGCCCAACTGGAGGTCCATACCGGCATCATGCCGAAGCCCCAGCCGGCCGAGGCATGCGCGCTACTGGCCCGCGTGGTCGAGGACCTGGACGACATGACCCTGGCCGGCCTTCAGAACGCGACCTCCGCGCTGGGCTCCCTTGTGCTGGCCTTGGCGCTGATGGAGGGCAGGATCTCCGCCGAGGAGGCCTATGCCGCGGCCCAGCTGGACGAGACCTTCCAGATCGAACAGTGGGGCGAGGATGCGGAGGCGACGGCCCGCCGCGCGGCCCTGAGGGCGGACATCCTGGCGACGCGGCGGTATCTGGATCTGGTTAAGGTTTGAATGGTATCAATGGGAACCGGTACCCTTCGGACCGTTCCCAACCATTCCATACGGCGGCCATGACCCTCGACCAGATTGAAGCCAAGATGCGCAAGCGTCTGCCGCAGTTCCGCGCCTTCAACGGCACGGCCCGATTCGACTTCGGCAAGGACGGCCTGCTGCGGCTGGACGCTACCAAGACTCCGGCGACCCTCCAGCGGGAAGACGGCGATGCGGTCTGCACCATCCGCATGACGCTGGAGAATTTCGACAGGATGCTCGACGGCGACCTCAACCCGACGCTGGCGTTCGCGACCGGCAAGCTGAAGGTTCAGGGCTCCATGGGCTCCGCGCTCAAGCTGGCGTCGCTGCTGGAGGAGTGACCTAGAATCCGGAGGGACTCCGGCTGCGGGCCGGGTCCCCGATCAGCAGTTCCCGGAACGCCTCCGCGGCCGGCGGCAGCGAGCGGCCGCCCTTCAGCACGAGGGTGATGGAGCGGCGCAGCCGGGGCTCGGCGATCCGCAGCGACGGGATCGCCGGGTCGAGGCGCAGCTCGATCGCGGTGGAGGGCAGGATCGCGATGCCCAGGCCGGCCCGCACCAGCCCCAGCGCCGTGCTCATGTAGGTGACCTCGTAGGCCGGGGCGGCGAGGTGGCCGAGATCGGCGAAGGCCCGGTCGGTCAGGCGGCGCACGCTGCTCGACATGTCCATCAGGATCAGCGGCTCCCCGGCGAGCCGTTCCAGCGTGACCTCCCGCTCGCGGCTCAACGGATGCGTCGCCGGGACCACCGCCCGCATCTCGTCCTCGAACAGCGGAACGGACGTCAGGCCGGCTTCCGGCTCCAGGTCGGCACCGATGCCGAGATCCACGCTCTCGTCGCGGACCATGGCGTTGATCCGCTCGACCACGGAATCGCGGATCACGACCCGGATGAGCGGATGCCGTTCCCTGAACCGGGCGATCAGCGGCGGCAGCACCGTCGCGGCGACGGAGGGCAGGGCGGCGATCCGCACCACGCCGTAACGCATCGCAGCCATTTCCCGCGTGCCGGCGACGACCGCGTCCATCTCCGCCATCAGCCGGGTCAGGACCGGCAGCAGTTCGCGCCCGATCCGGGTCAGCTCGACCGCCCGGGTGTTGCGGTCGAACAGCTTGACGGCCAGCGCCTGTTCGAGCCGGCGGATCTGCACCGTCAGGGCCGGCTGGGTCAGGTTCAGCAGCTCGGCGGCCCGGGTGAAGCTGCCGAAGCGCGCGACGACGATGAAGGCCCGGATCTGGCGCAGCTCCACATTCATAAAGAAGATTTATTACAGAAATCAGAAAGTTTCAATTCTCTGATCACTCCGCCCAAGTTATGAAAAATAGAGTATTCACAGGCCGCCGCGGAAGAGCCGGCCGGAACCATAAACAATGGAGAGGAAATGCTGGCCGCCCTTGGCTTCGCGACCATCGCCATCTTTCTGATCGCCATCATGACCAAGCGGGTTTCCGTGCTGGTGGCGCTCGTCCTCATTCCCGTCGTGTTCGGCCTTCTGGCCGGCGCCGGCCCGGATCTCGGCAAGATGATGCTCGACGGCATCGTCAAGGTCGCCCCGGTCGGCGTGATGATCATCTTCGCCGTCCTCTATTTCGGCCTGATGCTCGATGTCGGGCTGTTCGAACCCATGATCTCGGCGCTGCTCCGGCTGGCCAAGGGCGACCCGGTGAAGGTGGCGCTCGCCACCGCGGTGCTGACCATGGCGGTCGCCCTGGACGGCGACGGCGCCACCACCTTCCTGATCACGGTATCCGCCATGCTGCCGCTCTACCAGAGGCTCGGCATGGACCGGCTGATGCTGTCCGGCATCGTCTGCCTCGGCGCCGGCGTGATGAACATCCTGCCCTGGGGCGGCCCCACCGTCCGCGCCATGGCCGCGCTGAAAGCGGATGCCTCCGTGGTGTTCAACCCGGTGGTCCCGGCCATGGTGGCCGGCATTTGCTGGGTGCTGTTCGTCGCCTTCATGCTCGGCCGCCGGGAGCGCCGCCGGCTCGGCGTCGCGGATCTCCGCCAGCCCGCCAGCGTCGGGGCGGCGGCGACGCCGGCGTCGCTGCTGAACCAGGGGGGAGGCGTCGAGGAGGCCGGCAAGCGGACCGCGCCGGGCAATCCGATGCTGTTCTGGTTCAACGCCGCGCTGACCGTGGCGCTGGTCGTCGGCCTGCTGATGGGTCTGCTGCCGCTGCCGATCCTGTTCGTCCTGGCCTTCTCGGTGGCTCTGCTGGTCAATTACCCGCGGTGGGAGGATCAGCAGAAGCATCTGGTCTCCCACGCGTCCAGCGTCGTCACCGTCTCCACCATGATCTTCGCCGCCGGCATCTTCACCGGCGTACTGACCGGCACGAAGATGATCGAGGCGATGGCGTCGGCCACCGTGTCGGTCATTCCCGAAGCGGCCGCCGGATACCTGCCGCTGATCGTGGCGGTCGCGAGCATGCCGCTCAGCCTCGTCTTCACGCCCGACGCCTTCTATTTCGGCGTGATGCCGGTGCTGGCCCAGGCGGCGGGAAGCCTCGGCCTGGACCCGGTCGTGATCGGCCGTGCCTCGATCCTGGGCCAGATGACCACCGGCTTCCCGCTGAGCCCCCTGACGGCGTCCACCTTCATCCTGATCGGCCTCAGCGGCGTGACGCTGGGCGACCATCAGCGCTTCATCTTCCCCTGGGCGTTCGGGACCACGCTGGTGATGACGGCCGTCGCCTTCGCCACCGGCGCGCTCTCGAGCTGAGGAGACTTCTTGAATGATACGCATCGGTTGCGGGGCCGGATTCGGCGGTGACCGCCTGGAACCCGCCGTGACGCTCCTGGAGCGGGCCGGCCTCGACTATCTCGTGCTGGAATGCCTGGCGGAGCGGACCATCGGGCTCGGCCAGAAGCGCCGGATGCACGACCCGGAGGCGGGATACGACCCGCTGCTTGACCGTCGCCTCGCCCCCCTGCTGCCGCTGCTGAAACGGCACGGCACCCGGCTCATCACCAACATGGGGTCGGCGAACCCGCTGGCCGCCGGACGGCGCGTCGTCCGCCTGGCGGAGGAGGCCGGCATGGCCTTGACCGTGGCCGTGGTCACCGGCGACGACGTCCTGGGCATCATCGACCCGGCGGCTCCGTCGCTGGAGAACGGCCGGCCGCTCTCCGGCCACGGGCCGATCCTGTCGGCCAACGCCTATCTGGGGGCGGACGCCCTGCTGCCGGCCCTGGAAACCGGCGCCGACGTGGTGATCACCGGACGGGTCGCCGACCCGTCGCTGGTGGTGGCGCCGCTGGCGCACCGGTTCGGCTGGAAGCTCGACGACTGGGACCGGATCGGGCAGGCGACGGTGATCGGGCACCTGCTGGAATGCGCCGGGCAGATCACCGGCGGCTACTTCGCCGACCCCGGCCGCAAGGACGTGCCGGGCTTGGCGGACCTGGGATTCCCCTTCGCCGACATCGATGCCGAGGGCCGCTGCCGGATCGGCAAGCTGGCCGGGACGGGCGGCCTGATCACGGCGGCGACCGTGAAGGAGCAGCTTCTGTACGAGGTCACCGACCCGTCCGGCTATGTCACGCCCGACGCTGTCGCCGATTTCCGCGCCGTGCGGATCACCCCGACCGGCCCCGACCAGGTCGAGGTTGTCGGCGGAACGGCGAAACCGCGGCCGGACACGCTGAAGGTCAGCGTCGGCTACCATGCCGGCTTCGTCGGGGAGGGGGAGATCTCCTACGCCGGGGCCAACGCGCTCGGCCGCGCCCGGCTCGCCGGCCGGATCCTGGACGAGCGCCTGAGGCCGTCGATCCCGGAACTGACCGTCGAGTGCCTCGGCGGCGAGGCGTACCGCCACGGCTTCCTGGAAGGTCTGCCGCCGACCGTCGAGTACCGGCTTCGCGTCGTCGGCCGGGCCGCGGACGCCGCCACCGCCGGGGAGATCGGCCGCGAGGTCGAGGCGATGCTGACCAACGGCCCGGCCGGCGGGGGCGGTGCCCGCGGCAGCGTCCGGGAAACCGTCGGCATCGTGTCCACCCTGGTCGAACGGTCCCGGGTCCGTCCTCAGGTCACCGTCGTGGAGAGCGCCCGATGAAGATCCGCCTGCACGAGATCGCCCATTGCCGGGCCGGCGACAAGGGCGACACCTCCACCCTGTCCCTGTTCGCATTCGACGAGCGGCATTATACGCTGCTGCGCCGGGAGGTCACCGCCGAGGCGGTCGGGCGGCACCTGTCGCGCACGGTCAGGGGCGAGGTGGTCCGGTTCGAGATGCCGAACGTGGCGGCGCTCCAGTTCGTCTGCCGTCAGGCGCTCCGCAGCGGGGTCACCACCTCGCTGGCGATCGACCCCCACGGCAAATGCCTCAGCTCCGAACTGCTCGAGATGGAGATCGAAGCCGGGGAATGATCTCCGTCAGAGTTGACTACAATTAACCTTAATGTAATCCGGATGCGGAATGATCGGCTCCAGGCGGGACGGGTTTGTGCCGGCCGCATCAGGAGAGTGAGCATGTCGGTTGCGGTTGGGCAGTGCTTCGTCAAGGCGGGCGCCTCGTACCCCGACGTATGGCAGGTCGTCAGCATCGACCGGCCGCCGGGTTCCATCGCCCATGCGCGGCTGGTCCGGCTGAGCAACCCCGACGACAGGAAGACGCTGTCGCTGGTTGCCTTGGCCGATCGGCGGCAATATGTGCCCCACGAAGGCAACAAGATCCTGCGCCGCCGGCTGGGGTCGCTCTAGGCGCTCAGGCCGCCGTCTCCGCGGAGGCGAGCGCTTCCAGGGTGTCCTCCAGCGCCGATTCGAGGCGGGCCAGCAGGCCGGCCGACTCGTCGGGAGCGTGGCCGGTATCCTCCAGCAGGTGGGCGATCGCCTGCACCCGGGTCGCGCCGAAGCTGGCGGCCACTCCCTTCAGGCTGTGGGCGGCGCGCCGGGACGACCCTGCATCGCCGGAGGCCAGGGCGGCGCGGAGGGTCGCCAACTCCTCCCGCGCCGATTCGGGGAACATTTCAACCATCATCGCGTAGCTGTCCCCGACGGCCGCGCGCAACTCGTCGAGCCGGCCGGCATCGATCAGCGGCAACTCGACCAGCAGGTCCGTCCCGGGTTCGGGGGCGAAGGCGCCTGCGCCGGAACCTTCCGGAGGGGGGCCGCTCTCCCCGGCTTCGCCAACCGGCCCGTCAGCGCAGGTCAGGGCCGCGATCGCGCGGGCCAGCGCGTTCCAATCGATCGGCTTGGTAAAATAGCCGTCCAGCCCGGCCTGCAGGTAGCGCTCCCGATTGCCGGATACCACGTCGGCGGTCAGCGCCGCGATCGGGACCCGGCCGGCCGGGCCGGGGAGGGCGCGGATCTCGCGCGTCGCGGAGGCGCCGTCGAGCACCGGCATCTGCATGTCCATCAGGATCAGGTCGTAGCCACCGCCCCGCGCCGCTTCGACCGCCGCCCGGCCGTCTTCGACGGCGTCGACCCGGTGGCCCAGCCGTTCCAGCATCCTGACCACCATCAGGCGGTTGACCTCGTTGTCCTCGGCCAGCAGGACGCGCGCCCTGCGCCCGGCCGCGGCGGGAACGGCGCGCTCCGGCTCCGACGCGGGAAGCTCGGCACGGCTTCGTCCCAGCCGCACCGTGAAATGGAAGAGGGACCCTTTGCCGGGGGCGCTGCTGACGCCGATCTCGCCATCCATCGCCTCGACCAGCCGCTTGCAGATCGCCAGCCCCAGGCCGGTTCCGCCGAACCGGCGCGTGGTCGTGGTGTCGGCCTGGACGAACGCTTCGAACAGCCGGGAGCGCTGCTCTTCGGTCATTCCCATGCCGGAGTCCGTCACTTCGAACCGCAGCAGCACCCTGTCGCATTCCTCGTCCCGGACATGGGCGAGCCGGACCCGGACGGAACCCGCCGCGGTGAACTTGATCGCGTTGCCCACCAGGTTTAACAGCACCTGACGCAGGCGGGTCGGATCGCCGCACACGACGGACGGAGCGCCGGCCGGGATGTCCGCAGTCAGCCGCACGCGCTTCTCCGCCGCCCGTCCGGCGAACAGCTGGATCACGTCGGCGACGGTCCGGCGCAGGTCGAAGGCGATCGTCTCCATCTGGAGCTGCCCGGCCTCGATCTTCGAGAAGTCCAGGACGTCGTCGAGGATGGTCAGCAGGATCCCGGCCGAGGCCCCGAGCGTCTGCACGTAACCGCGCTGCTCCCCCGACAGCGGAGTGCCCATCAGGAGGTCGACCATGCCCATCACGCCGGTCATGGGGGTGCGCAGCTCATGGCTCATCATGGCCAGGAATTGCGATTTCGCGTCGCTCGCCTGCTCCGCCACCCGGCGCGCCGCGTCCAGGTCGATCGCCAGCTTGCGAAGCTCCACCGCCTGGGCGGCCAGCCGGTCGCTCGCCTCGCGAAGCTCCTGCTCGTAACGCACCCGCTCGGAGACCTCGCGCATCGCGGTCAGCAGCCCGCCATGGCCCTCGGGCGTTCCTTCCAGCTTCCCTGCCACGCTTTCGAACCACAGCCAGCGTCCGTCGCTGTGCCGGAGGCGGAACACCGCCGACCCGGGCAGGCCGGCCATCATCTCGGCGTGCTTGCGCTCGATCAGCGGCAGGTCTCCGGCATGGACGAACTCGCCCAGGCGGCGGCCCACCATCTCTACCGGGGCGCGGCCGAGTTGCTTCTCGCAGGACGGCGACACATAGAGGATCGTCGTGTCCGGAGCGTGCAGGCAGATGATGTCCGTGGCGCTGTCGGCCAGCAGGCGAAACCGCTGCTCGCTCTCCCGGACCTTCGCCTCCTGCTCGCGCAGCGGGGTGATGTCGGTCAGGATGCAGACGATGCCGCCGTCGCGGGTGCGCCTTTCCGAGACCCGGAAGTGCCGGCCGTCGGGCAGGCGCTGCTCCGCCGGGGCGTCGGGAGGGAAGCGGTGGGCGGCCAGCCGTTCGGCCACCCAGGATTCCCGGTCGGTGCCCGGATCCGCGTCCGGAATCTCGCGCCGGTCGAGGCCGGCCCGGAGGATCTCCTCGAAGGTGACGCCCGCGGGGGAGTCGAAGGCCGCGAGCTGGGGCGTGGCCGCGACGAAATTGTCATTGTACAGCACCAGCCGGTCATCGGCGTCATAAAGGGCGAACCCTTCGGATATGCTGTCGATCACGTCCCGCAGGCTCCGCTGCGCCGTGCGCATGCCTTCCTGGGCCAGCTTGCAGTCGGTGATGTCGTTGCCGACGCTCTGGTATCCCTCGATCCGGCCATCCCGGTCCGCGAGGGCCACGTTGCGCCAGCGGATCCAGCGCTGCTCGCCCGACGGCGTCACCACGGCGTTTTCGTTGACCAGGACGGGTGGACCGCCGTCCCCGACCGTGGTGCGGCTGCCGAACAGCGCGACGACCCGCTCGCGGTCCGAGGCGGCCAGGGTGTCGGCGAAGCGGCTGCCGACCAGGGAATCCGGAGTCCGGCCCAGCATCCGGGCATAGGCGTCGTTGACATAGGTCAGCGTGGTGTCCGGCAGGAAACGCGATATGAGGTCGTGTTGCTCGTCCAGCACGCCGCGGTAGAGCTCCGCCATGCGCGCCAGCTCCTCTCCCGCGGTCCGCCGGACCGTGACGTCGGTCGCGGTTCCCATCAGGCGGGCGGCCCTGCCCATGGAATCCAGCAGCGGGACAACCCCGATCCTCACCCAGCGCGCCCGGCCGTCCGGTGCGAACTGGTGGTCGAACTCGACGGGGCCGACCGGGTTCAGGCGGCCGTGGAGCCGTTCGCCCGGGTCCCGCTCGACGAAGTCCCGGAAAGCCTCGTCGGAGAAACCCGACATCGTCCGGAACAGCCGGTTCATGCAGAGGGGACGGAACGGGCCGCTACGCGGCGCATCCACGACGAAGGTCGGGGCGCCGATGGTCTCGATGATCCCCGGCAGTTCGTTCTCGGCACAGGTCGCGAGCATCGGTGCGTCTGTTCTTTCCCGGTTCGAACGAGGGGAGCGGCACGTTCCCGGCAACCGGTCCGAAACCACCAGGCCGCCGGGCCGGCCTGTACCATGTATAGAGGGGAGCGACATTCCGTCAATCCGGACGTGCGTACCGTTCAAATCGGTCGCAGCCGGCAGCACCGTGGAAACGGAACAACGCGCGCCAAACCATTGCCGTGACTCCTCGGCGCCTTGCACGATATGCTTGCAGCAGACCCTTCCTGCATCGATCGCCCAGATCAGTCCTTCCATGAACGGCACGCCCGCCCACGAGCCCCAGGATCCGGACGGCCGGGAGCCGTCCACCCTGTTCGCCCAAGCCCGCGAGCATCTGCTGGCCGGGAACGCGGCCGCCGCCGACGCGATCCTGCGGCGCGGCCGGACGCTCGTGCCCGACGATGCCGCCATGGCCTATCTCCACGGTCTCTGCCTCGTCCAGGCGGGCGATCCGCCGTCCGCCGCCGAGGCATTCGCCACGGTGCTCCGGCTCGAGCCCGGCAACGGACGGGCCGCCCTGATGCTGGGCCGCGCGCTGTGCCGGTCCGGCGACCGTGCGGAGGCGGCGCGGTGGCGGACGGAGTTGGCGCGCCGGCATCCCGGCGATCCGGCGTTGCTGAACGAACTCGCGGCCGACCTGCTGGAGGAAGGGGACGAACCGGGCGCCGCGCGCCTGCTCGACCAGGCGATCCAGGCGGCACCGAACGATCCGGACGTGCTGCACAACCTGGGCGTCGGCTGTGCCCGGCTCGGCAGCCTGGAGCGCGCCGAGACGCTGCTGCGCCAGTCGCTGGAGCGCCGGAAGGGCATGCCCGCCCGGCGGGACTCGTCGGAAGCGGCGCTGGCCGGGGTCCTGGCGACTCGCGGCTCGTTCGACGAGGCCCAGGCAATCGCGGGCGGATTGCTCGACCGCGGCGCCGAGCAGGTCCATGCCTGGACCGTCCTCGGCACCGTCGCCGCGCGACGGCGTCGGCCCGCGGCGGCGGTCGGCGCGCTCCTGAAGGCCGAGGCGCTGGCCCCGGCCGATCCGGGCGTCCTGTCCAACTTGGCGGCCGCCCTGGACGAGGACGGCCGCGCCGCGGAGGCCGACGCGCGGTGGCGGCGGCTGGCGGCCTCCGGTCATGCAGGGGCGGAAGCGCGGGCACGGCTGGCGTCGCGGACGCCGGCGGCGGGCGAGGCGATTCGCCGGCTGTTTCCCCTGACAGACCTGAGGCCCGGGGACGGCGGGCCGGTGGAACTCGCCCAGGCCGACCTGTGCATCGACCAGTGGCATCTGGTCCAGGGCGACCGCCTGGCGCTCGACCTCGTGTTCACGCCGCCGCTCGGCCGGGCCAACTTCATCGTCAGCGCCGACGGGACCGGCACCGTGCTGGTGCGCGACGACCTTGAGCGGCGCCGGATCGAGGAGCCCGTGGTGTTCCTCGGCGGTACCGCCAACTATTATCACTGGATGCTCGACACGCTGCCCCGGCTGGCGGCGATCGAGGGACTGGACGGGCCGCTGCTGGTCAATTCCGCGCAGAAGGGTTTCCATCTGCGGACACTGGAGCTGCTGGGCGTTCCGCCCTCCCGCCTTATGGTGCCCGACGCGCCGGCCCTGACGCGGTTCGCCCGTCTGACCGTCCCCGGCCTGGTATCGCGCCCGAGGCGCGCCGACGGCCAGATGGACTGGATGATGCCCTCCGTGGACCGGGCCGCGGCATTGCGGGTGCGGGATCGTCTGATGGAGGGGATCGCCGTCCTTCCCGGGAAGCCCCGGCGCATCCTGGTCTCGCGGGAGGGGTCGCTGTTCCGGCGGTGCGACAACGAGGAGGTGATAGCGCAAGTCGCGGCGCGGCGCGGTTTCGTCGCCGTCCGGCTGGAGGAGCTGTCGTTCGACGAGCAGGCGTCGCTGTTCGCCGGGGCGGAGGCCGTGATGGGAGTCCATGGCGCCGGCTTCACCAACATGCTCTTCGCGCCGCCCGGCGCGCTCCTGATCGAACTCCACCCCGCCGGCCATCTGCCGGAGTTCTACCGCCACCTGACCCAACTGCTGGGGCAGGGGCACAGGGCCGTCGGCGGCGCCATCACCCAGGCGCTCCGTCCGGCCCGCGAGTACAATTGGAACTTCAGGATCGATCCGGCCGAACTGGACCTCTGCCTCGCGGAACTGGGAGCCTGAACCGCTCCGCCGGTCAGCCCTGGGCGATCGAGGCGACCAGCAGGAACAGCACGACGGCGCCGAAGACCGTCCACCCGACGCGGGTCAGGCGCCGGCGTACGGCGGGGAATAGGGCCGCCAGGACGGCCAGGATGAGCAGGATCTTGAAGAGCATGGGCCTTTGTGCACGCGGCCCGGCATCTTCGCAAGCCTGCCCGCCCGCTCAGCCCTGAGGGGCGGGCTGCGCGCGGCGGCGTGCCCGGCTGCCGTGCGTCAGGGAGAAGGCCCAGGTTATCTCCGCCCCGAACAGGAAGATCTGGGCGGAGTAGTAGACCCACATCAGGACGATCACAAGGGCGCCGGCAGCACCATAGGCCGACGCTATGTTGCTGCTTCCCAGGTACAGGCTGATCAGCAGCTTGCCGATCGAGAACATCACCGCCGTGATGAAGGCGCCGAACCAGACGTCGCGCCAGGGAATCCGGGCATCCGGCAGCATCTTGTAGATCATCGCGAACAGGGTCGTGACCACGGCCAGCGAGATGACCAGGTTGGCCACCTGCATCAGGAGGTCGAGGCCCGGCATGATGCCGGCAAGATAGTCGCTCAACGCCGCCAGCGCCGCGCTCACCACCAGCGAGACCAGCAGCAGGAAACCGATGGCGCCGATCAGCGAGAGGCTCAGCAGGCGCACCTTGACCAGCCACACGACGCTCGACCCCGTCGGCGGCTGGGCCTTCCAGATGACGTTCAACGAGGACTGGAGCTCGGCGAAGACGGTGGTGGCGCCGACGATCAGCGTGACGACGGCGACGGCGGTCGCGATCGTCCCGGAGACCGGCTTCCCGGCGCTGGCGATCATGGCTTGGAGCGCCGCGGCACCCTCGCGTCCCATCATGCCCTGGAGCTGTCCCATCAGGGCTCCCTGCGCCGCCTCGGGCCCGAACGCCAGTCCGGTGATCGCGATGATCAGCAGCAGCATCGGGGCCATCGAGAACAGGGTGTAGAACGCGATCGCAGCACCCATGCTGGCCGCCCGATCCTCAAGCCACCCGTTGAACGCGGTTACCAGAACATGCCAGGCTTTTCCGAACGGCACGTGACCCAACCCTTTCATGGGAAATCCCCGGCGGCGCCGCGGGCGCCGTCGGGGATCGGTGGTTCCGGACGTGGCCGGAAGCCCGAAGGCTCCCGTAACCCGCCCCTAGATGTCGCGGTCGCGATCGACCGCGCGGTCGGTCGCGGTCCGGTCCGTCATCGTGCGGTCGGTATCGGCGGCCCGGTCGACGTCCACCTCGGTCCGGCGGACCGTGTCCGAGACATGCTCGGTCCGCTCGGTCACGTCCTTGCCGACCACGACCTCCTCGGTGACGCGCGCGGTCTTCGAAACGACGGCCTCTTCGGAGGTTTCGGTCAGGTTGACGGTCCGCTCCCGGAAGGCGTCGGTCCCGGCATCCACCGGGCGGTCGACCGCACGGCGCTCCACATGGACGGATTCCTCGCGCAACCGGACGCTCTCCTCGACCGGAGTCTCCACCACGTAGCTGCGGACCCGCACGCCGCCGCCCTGGACCTGCCGTTTGCCGACGGCGATCTGCTCCTCGGCGATCGGGATGACCGTCTCCTCGCCGGTGCCCGCCGCCGTCCGGTCGCCCAGGCCGGTGGTCGTGTCGGAGGTGGTGTTGGTGGTCCGCATGGACGACGCGGCCTCGGTCAGGCCGGTGCCGGTGTAGGGGCCGGCATTCTCGTCATAGCGGCTCCAGCCCTCGGAGCGCCAGCTCGAGCCGCGCTCGTCGATGTCCACCGCACCATGGTTGCTCATGATCTCCAGGCCGCGCTCGACATTGTCGTCGGCCAGGCGTGCGATCACCAGCGAACCGCCGCGGCGAACACCCTCGGCATAGACGTGCGAGTCGTCCTCGGGAACGCCGGCGCTGCGAAGCCGACTCAGGATGCCGCCCGACGTGGCGCCGGATGCCGCCGCCGATCCGGTCGCGCCGGTCATCCCGGCGGCGCTGGTGATGCCGGGAACGCCGGCGGCCACCGATCCCGAGCCGAGCGCCGGATCGGCGGTACCGGCGTCGGACCACCCGGCGCTGCCGGAGCCGAGCGAGGAACTGTCGATGACCTCGGTTCCGGTGAAGCCGGCGGCGGAAAGATCGCGGGTGACGCTTTCGGCTTCGGTGGCGCTGTCATAAAGGGCGACTACGGTCTTGGTCATTGTTTCGCGTTTCCTTCTGCTGTGGATGATCCGGCCGGGTCGCCGTCGGCGGTCTCACGCTCGACGATGACGTCCTGGGACCGGAGCGTTATGTTTTCCTGATGGCGGCTTTCGGTCCTGCGGCGACGGATGTGGATCTCCTCGCGCAGGAAAAGCCGCTTCTCGACGACGAGACGTTCCTCGACGACCGGTATCACCAGCGTTTCGCCGTCGTCATAGACTTCCGGCGTCTCGTGGATTTCCCGGTCGATCGCGACCCTCTCCACGTCGACGTCGACGGACGTCAACGCCTGGTCTATTGCCTGTTCGTGCTCGCGCGTTACGGTCCGTACCCGGACGCGGCCGGTTTCGACCTCGCGCGTGCCGACCCTCAACTCTTCCTCGACAACCGGAATGGTCTGCGGCCGTGTCTGGTCGTCCGGTCGATCCGACATGTCTTCGGGACCTATCAGAACAGGTAGAGCAGGGCGAGGATGATCAGGACCACCACGACGGCGGGAATGATCCACTTGGCGGGCGACGCCGCCGTGGCGGCACTGGCCCTGCGGTTCGCGTCGCCCGCCGTGGCGGTCGATCCGGGCGCCGTCGAAGCGGTTCCCATGGAGCTGGTGCTTGCCGTTCCGGTGCCGACGGATCCGGTGCCCGGCGATCCCGTGCTCGAGGCGGTGTCGCTTCCGGTCGAATAGACGCCTATCTTGTCGGGATTTGCGCCGCGTGCCGATGTATCGTCCGTGTTCGTCATTGGATGCGAACCTCTCATGATTGTCGATCCTGATGTGCACCCTCCAACAGCGATGGCCGGCATTGATCGCGGGGACTAATTTGCGCCGTGTTTGTTCCAAAAGATAAGGGGGTGCAAGGATCGGCGTCCGCCCGTGGGGGCGGGGACGATGCGAAGCCTTCCTCCGGAAAAGCGAACGCCCCGGAAGCGGCTGCTTCCGGGGCGTTGCACTGCGGCTTTCTGGTCCGCCGTTCCGTATGTCCAGAGCCGCCCTGGACGGGCGGTCCGGTACCGGGCGGCGGAAAAATCAAGGACGGATGCCGGGTTCGGCACCGTTCCGACGCCGGCGTTCCGGGATACCAGTCCTGGAACGTGAATGGTTAATCCGCCGGCCTTTCCGTTGGGTCAGCCGTTCAGGGCGTCCTTCAGGCCCTTGGCCGCCGAAAACTTCGCCTGCTTCGACGCAGCGATGGTGATCTTCTCGCCGCTCTGGGGATTGCGCCCTTCGCGAGCGGCCCGTTCAGCCACGCTGAAGCTGCCGAAATTCGGAACCTTGACCTCGTCGCCGGACGCCAAAGCCTGGGCGATGACAGTGAACGCGGCGTCGACCGCCTTGCCGGCATCCGCTTTCGTCTGCCCCGTCTGGTCGGCCACGGCGGCCACGAGTTCGGCTCGATTCATGGTGCTCCTCGATAGTCACTGGTTTCGGATCTTGCAAACGTCGGGCGTCTATAAGCCACGAACACTAAGAGGTAATGAAGAATGGCGTCTGTCCAGCGCTTTCCCGCAGCACCTGCCTCTTGGGGCGGAGTTGTCACAACGCTGCATCACCGGAACCCCCCTTTCGGGGTG
This sequence comes from Skermanella rosea, assembly GCF_016806835.2. NCBI lineage: Bacteria > Pseudomonadati > Pseudomonadota > Alphaproteobacteria > Rhodospirillales > Azospirillaceae > Skermanella > Skermanella rosea. The sequence goes on from NZ_CP086111.1 coordinate 1,311,128, forward strand.
GAAATCGTGCAAAACCCGCCGTGGCTGCACGCGCCGCGTCGGAAATCAAGCGGCAATTTTCAGTTCGGCGGCGGCGCGGCGGCGCCGGATGGAATCGCCGGACGGCACCTCCGCGGGCAGGATCTGTTGTATCCTTTGCCGCCGCGCGCTCGCGTGCGGCGGCCGAAACACGGCTGAACAGCGCCAGCGCAAAGGGGATCGACCATGGCCGACGAAGGCTCGAAAGGCAGCGGGGCACCGCCGAGGACGGAGGCGGTGCCCCCCGCCGTGCCGGAAGCACGGGACAGCGGCATCTCGGCATGGCAGCCGGGGACGGCGGGCAGTTCGCCGCCCGAAACGCCGATGCCGCCGTCCGACGCGCCGGCCGGCGAGACCGACATCGCGGCGGTCCGCGCCCGGATCGCCGAACTGCAGCGCGAGATCGACCGCCTGAGCGCGCTGGTCGATGGAGCTGTCGGCAAGCTCTCGCAAGACGGCGGGAGGAGCGGCGGCCGTTGAGGCGCCGCGATCCCGGCAGCATGGGTGCCGGCCGGTATTCCGTGCGCGGATATTCAACTCAGTATTCATGTTGAAATAAAAGATCCACATTTTAGCCCCCGATACCCTATTGACTTGGTGGGATTTGGGCGCAAATATGACGGTGACCCTTCGGGGTCCGCGGGCATTTGATGGATTCAGCTTGCGCCGCGTCACCAAACGCTAAAGCGCCACGAACAGGATCGTGGCTCGAGTTCGAGGAGACCGATCATGTCCACAGCCCATCCCCCCAGACCATCCGCGCGCGGCTTCGGGAAGATGCCGATCTGTTGTCGCTGACCGCGACCACGTTCGTCCCTATCCCGCATCAGACCGGAGGCGGCACAGGAGTGCCGACCCCCGCACAGGCATCGGAGCCGTGCCATGATCCCTGCGCGTGCATACGCCATCGAAGTACAAGGAAACCAGGCCGGCGTCGTCGTCGCCGACGCCAACCGCTTCATCTTCTTCGCCGCCGACTGGGCCTTCGGGACCCTCGACCGCAAGTCCTTCCGCAGCCCCGCCCACGCGGAACAGGCGGCCCGGGACGTGCTTCAGCGCCGGCGACCCATTCCGAGTTGAGGAGCAGCATATGTCCGACATCGGTGAACTGGTCAGGAACCTGTCGCTCTATTCGGCCGGCATCGCCCTGCTGTGTCTCGCCTTCATGCTGATGGTCCAGGCGTTCTGACCTGGTCCCCGTTCCGGGAAACCCCCGGGAGGGCCGGTCCGCTCCTCAGCGGACCGGCCGGTCGCCGGCTTCCGGCGACAACTCCATAGCGCTCCCGCCGACACCGGCGGCCTCGGCGATGCGGCGGGTGATGCCTCGCGCGACCCGTCCGCCGAATCGCTGCGACGTGGTTAGGGGTTGAAGCGCCAATGCCACCGATGCGGTGCCCAAGGCCTTCAACAGCCGCCGTTCCGCGAAATGGATGCTGGTGTTGCGGTAGTATTGGCTGCCCACTCCGGCCACCGCCTCGCGAAGCCGCACGATGGCCGGCCGTGCCGACCGCGCCGCGAGATGATCGTCCAGTTCCAGGTCGCCGCCGGCCAGGCGCGCCTTGTTCCTCGCCTCGATGAAGGAGAACAGGACACGCTGTTTGGCGGACCGGTGGGCCGTCACGCTCTGGCCGTGGATCCGGTAGAGGGTCAGGACCTTGGGCAGGGTCCGCACCTGGCCGCGTTCGGCCAGCCGGCTCAACAACTCGATGTCCTCGGCCCCGTCGAACCGCGGGTCGTAGCCGCCCAGGTCAAGGGCCAAGTCGCGCCTGAACATGACGGTCGGGCCCAGGATATAGATCACCCTTCCGGCCCTGCGAACTTCTTCGAATTCCCGGGCGTTCACCGGCCCGAGCTGGGTTCCGCGCAGGCGGCGGCCATGACGGCTGATGAGTTGCGCGCCGCCGCCCCAGCAGACCACGTCCGGATGGCGTTCGGCCGCCCTGATCTGGGTTTCGAGCCGGTCCGGCACGGCGATGTCGTCGGCATCCAGCCGCGCGATCCAGGGAAACCGGGCCTCCCGCAGACCGACATTGCAGTTCCGGCTGACGCCGCCATGCTTGTTGAGGATCAGCCTGATCCGTCCGTCCTTCCGCGCCAGTTCCTCGACGATCCTGATGGTGTCGTCCGTGGATCCGTCGTCACAGACCAGAAGCTCGAAATGGGCAAATGTCTGGGCGGTGACGCTGTCGATGGCTTCACGGATGAAGGCCGCCGAATTGTAGGATGGCATGACGATGCTGATCATGGGGCTCACATGAGTTTGCCGTGACGGACGACGGGTGGCGGTGAAATCGATCGTCCCGCGAATGACGGGTTACAGGGCGGGAGCGTCAAGCAACCTTTAAAATTCGGTCAGCAGGCAGGGTAAGGCTCGGCCTCGCCATACCATTCGAAACCTCCGGGAAATCACTGGCAGAACTCTTTGGGAGTCTATTCGATGAATACACGGGCATTCGGGGACTCTTGTCTGATCTGGACCAGCCTGATCCATTACAGAACCCCCTTGGGCCATGATTTACTATCGATGAGCCGCCGGTTTGGGTCAAATGCTAAGCTGTTTTAGGCCGATCGAGTACTCGAAAGATCGGGATATAGCCGGAAGAAGTTGAAATGCCTCATGCGATGGTAAGAAAATCGCCGGAGGCGTTCCCAACGGTACGCTATCCAAAGATCTCCGCGGCTTGTTACTGTAGATTTGGATAAACTAAGCTTGCTTGATCCAGGCTTGTACTTTGATGAGATGGAATAAGGGCGTCGTCGTGCAGTTTGCTGCGGAAGGTGGGGGCTCGGGCGACCGCAGGTCTCGCACTCCGGATCGCTTCCTTGACCGGCAACTTGATTGCCGAGACGTTGCAACAAAGTCAGCGAGCCCTTTCCGTAAAGTTTAAGCTAATATCGAAGTGGGCCGCAATCGGCACACCTCCACCGAGCCGCCGCCGCATCCACCTCCTTGATCTGAATCGCTACTGGTGCCGGTGTCCCGCGGTGCCGGATCCGCTTCGTGTGGATGAAGTGGGGCAGGTGTTTCACTTGGAGAAAGTTCAAAAATGCTTCTGCATTATTCACATTCATTGTCAAAACCCGCTCGTGGCGATTTCGTTAGGGAGAACTCTCAAAGACTTATCCAAAAGGGTGTATGGACATTTCACATTATCGAAGCGCTATATAATTCATCTCTTGCGGAACCTGAGATTCGGTGAGCTTGGCAAGTAATCTCATGATTACAGATCTTCGCAGTTTGCCCGACGAAACATCGGTTGAAACCGATGTCTGTATTGTGGGCGCCGGCGCCGCCGGCATTACCTTGGCGATGGAACTGCTGGGGCATGACTTTCGTGTCTGTCTTCTTGAAAGCGGCGGCCTGGATTTCGAGGACGAAATCCAGGCCTTGAACGATGCCGACTGTGTCGGCGAACATCGGGTCGACCTTCTGTGGAGCCGGCTGCGTTACTTCGGCGGAACCACCGGTCACTGGGGCGGCAACTGCGCGCCTCTCGACGAGCAGGATTTCGAGGAGCGCGCCTGGGTGCCGGACAGCGGCTGGCCGTTCCCCAAATCGGAGCTGGATGCCAGCTACCCCAAGGCGTACGAGTATTGCGAACTTCCGTCGGCCAATTTCTCGGCCGATTACTGGGCGGCGCAGTCCGCGTCGTTCCGGGAACGGCGGATCTCCCTGGCGGGCGATCCGATCGGCGAGAAGATCATGCTGAAGAGCCCGCCGACCCGCTTCGGCGAGGTTTACCGGAACGCGCTCGCCCAGCCCGGCAACCGGTGCGATGTCTATCTCCACGCCAATGTGGTCGAGATCGAAACCAACGAGGAGGCCAACCGGGTCACCGCCCTGAGGACCAAGGGCATCGACGGGCAGACCTGCCGTTTCCGCGCCGGCGTCTTCATCCTGGCGTCGGGCATCGAGAACGCCCGGCTGCTGCTGCTGTCGAACCGCGTGCGCCCCCGGGGGCTGGGCAACGATCACGATGTGGTCGGCCGTTACTTCATGGCGCACACCACTCTCCGCACCGGGCGGGCGATGCTGTCGCTGCCGGAGGGGACCGCCAGCTATTACGCGACCCTCGGGTGGGAGCAGCGTTTCCTGAACGAGATAAGTCCCTTCATCGACGCGCTCCAGCCCAGCCGCGCCGCGCAGGAGCGCGAGGGCATCCTGAACAGCGTCGTGTTCTTCGAGGAAAGCTACGAGGGCGAAAAGACTCCCGGCTTCGTCGCCATGCGGCGGATCGCCAAGCAGATCGTTCATGGGCGCATGCCATCCAACCTGGTGCGCGATCTCGGCATCGTGGTCGGCGACCTGGACGAGGTGGTGAAGGCCCTCTATGCGCGGAGCGTCGGCGATCGCAGTTACAAGATCCTGCAGACCCGCTTCTTCTGCGAGCAGGCGCCGGACCGCGACAGCCGTGTCGGATTGGGGGACGACCTCGATGCCCTCGGGCAACGGAAGCTGGTGCTCGACTGGCGCCTGAACGACCTGGACAAGCGTACGGTCATCCGGACCCAGAAACTGCTGGCGGAGCAGTTCGGCGGGCTCGGAGTCGGGCGGCTCCAGGTGGAGTTCGACTCCGAAACCGATCCATGGCCCCGCGGCGTCGACTCATCGGCCCATTTCATGGGGACGACCCGGATGAGCACCGATCCCCGCCGCGGCGTGGTCGACGGCGACTGCCGGGTCCATGGCATCGACAACCTCTACGTGGCCGGCGGATCGGTGATGCCGACGTCCGGGGCCACCATGGTGACCGTGAACATCGTGGCCCTGGCCGTGCGCCTCGCGGGACACCTGCGGAGCCGGCTCAGTTGAGCCGGGGGACTTCCTGAGCGGAGACCGAGTATGAACCGACGCGAACTTCTCGCCGCCGCCGCCGCGGCGGGCCTGCTGTGCGGCTCGCCGGGGCCGGCCCGGGCCGCGACGGCCGTCCCGCCGGAAGCGCGGCGCCTGCTCACCCTGCTGCGCTCCCCGGCGGCGGCGCGCCGAATCGGCCGGGCATACCTGGAAAAGGCGGGAGATGAGGCGGACCCTGCGAAGCTGGTCGCGCTGATCATGGGCGAGGGCGGCACGGTGGAAGGCGACCTGTTGCGCCACGTCGCCGAACGCCAGCGGGCCGACTTCGCCGCCGGCAGGACGATCAAGCTCGACGGCTGGGTGCTGTCCCGGACGGAAGCCCGCCTGTATGCCCTGGCGGCGGTTTGAGCGATGCGGTGATCCGTCCCGAGGGGGTCGAGCCTTGTCCGCGCCGGTCCGAGCACATCCGTGGCTGATCGTCAAGGTGGTGCCCGCTGCCGGGATCGAACCGGCACGACCGAAGGTCGAGGGATTTTAAGTCCCTTGCGTCTACCAATTCCGCCAAGCGGGCACGGGGGGAGAAGCGAGACACCCTAATCCGCGCATGAACGCCCCGCAAGCATCTTGCCGAAGCCGGCCGTGAAGCCATCTAGCGGGGCATGGAAACCATCAACTGGCTCGGCCTGATATCCCTGCTGCTGGTCGCCCTTCTCGTGGGGCCGGCGGCCTTCCGCATGAACTGTGGTGGCCAGTGGCTGCCCAAGGTGGCGGTCTGGCTCGCGATCCTGGTCGGACTGATGTTCGTGTACCAGACCTTCGGGCCGTTCTGACCCCAAACATCCCGTCAGTCGTGGTCGAACATGCCGTTCATCGTCATGACGCCGATGGCCATGGCGACGGTCCCGAAGGTCGCCATCAGCCCGAAGAACAGCAGCAGGATCGCGAGGACGCCGCCATCGCTCTGTCCCATCAGGGTGCGCAGGCTGGCGATGTCCAGCAGCAGCAGGCCGGTTCCCAGCACGCCGCCGCCCGCGGCACCGCTCGTCAGGTGCTTCAGGAGGAACATCACCAGGGGTTTTTCGAACGACCTCATGCAGAGGTAGGTGGGATGCCGAAGCCCTGCGGCAAACTGTCGCTGACGTTATTCGCCGGAACCAGCCTTCAGGGATACTCCGTCAGGAATACCCGACCGTCACCGACGGCTCGCCGCCCAGGTCCCGGACCAGGGATGCGACAGCGTCGGTCGCTTGCTCCAACATGGCCTCGTCGGTGCCGTGCAGAACAAGGCTGACGCCGTACTCCTTGTTCCGGAGATAGGGGTAGCTGCCGATCTCGATCTCGGGGAAGCGCTTCTGCACCGCTTCGAGCCCTTCGGCCAGCGTGCCCTCCGGCAGGCCGCAGCTCACCGTCCGGGCCAGCATGCGGGCGCCGCCGCGCAACCGGGGAAGCAGGTTCTCGACCATGCCCTGCATGATCATCGGCACGCCGGCCAGCACGAACACGTTGCCGATCTGGAAGCCGGGGGCCTTGCTCACCGGGTTGTCGATCAGGATTCCCCCGGCCGGGATGTTGGCCATGCGCAGGCGCGCCTCGTTGATCTGGTCGGTCTTGTAGTGGGCCTGCAGCCGCGCGACCGCCTCCGCGTTCCGTTCGAGCGCCACGCCGAACGCCTTCGCGATGCATTCCGCCGTGATGTCGTCGTGGGTCGGGCCGATGCCGCCCGTGGTGAAGACATAGGTATAGCGGGCGCGCAGCGCGTTGACCGCGTCGATGATCTCGTCCTCCAGGTCGGGGACGACCCGGGCCTCGCGCAGGCGGATGCCGACTCCGTTCAGCTTCTCCGCCAGGAAGGGCAGGTTGGCGTCCTTGGTCCGCCCCGACAGGATCTCGTTGCCGATGATGAGCAGGGCGGCGGTGACGTCCGCCTCCCGGGTGTTCTGGGTCATGGTCGCGCTTCTTCCCTGGTTCGCCGTGCCGGCTCGAAGATCGATCCCGGTGCAACAGGCCACGGACGGAAAAGTCGGGGATATGCTCGCCGATGGCAAGCTTCCGGTCAGCGCTGGTCCAGCATGCGGCGCACCGTTTGCGCCAGCAGCCCGGCTTCGACCGGCTTGATCAGGATCTGCCCGATCTCCGGGTCGAGGCCCAGCTCGGAGACCGGGTCGCCATAGCCGCTGCACAGGATCACCGGCAGCCGGGGGAAATCCTGCGCCAGCCGCGCCGCCAGATCCTGGCCCGACATGCCCGGCATCATCTGGTCGGAAATCACCAGGTCCCAGGCGCCCGGTTCCTCTCGGATCACGGACAGCGCCTCCTCCGCGCTGATGCAGCAGCCGACCTCATAGCCCAGCCGCTCCAGGCCCTGGGCGATCACGCTGGACACCATGTCCTCGTCGTCGACGATCAGGATGCGCTCGCTGCCGCGCGGCGCGCTGGCCGCCCAGTGGGCCTGCTCGACCACGGCGCCCTCCAGGGTCGGAAGGTAGACCTGGAACCGGGTTCCCTCGCCGGGCTTGCTCTCGACCATCATCGCGCCGCGATGGGCGCTGACGATGCCATGCACGGCGGCCAGCCCGAGCCCGGTACCCTTGCCGATCCCCTTGGTGGTGAAGAACGGCTCCAGCATGCGCCCCATCACCTCGACCGGCATCCCGGACCCGCTGTCGGACACGGTCAGCCGCACGTAGCGGACCGGATGGTCCCGGTTGATCGGCAGCACGCCGATCCACATGCAGGTCGAGCCGGGACGCTCGCCGGGACCCATCCGGGCCGGTATCAGGTCGCCCCGCAGGTCCAGCTCCTCGCGCAGCCCCTCCGCGCAGCCGCCGTCCAGGGTCGGCATGTCGATCTCCAGCGCCAGTTCCCCCGGCCCGGTGCCGATCGCGTCGGCCGCGTTGACGCACAGGTTCATCAGGACCTGGCTCATCTGGGTCGGGTTGGCGTGGACCAGCGCCGAAACCGCGTCGACACGGCAGGTCAGGTTGATCGACTTGGGCAGGGTCGCGCGCAGCAGGGCGACCGTCTCGTCCAGCACCGCGATCATGTTGACGGTCTCGCGCTCCACGCCCTCGGACCGGCTGAAGGCCAGGATCTGCTGGACCAGCCGCTTGGCGCGCTCTCCCGCGACCATCAGCTGGACGGCGAATTCATGCTCCGGCGCGTCGGGGGCGAGATCCTCGACCAGGAACGAGGCGTAGCCCATCATGGCGGCCAGGATATTGTTGAAGTCGTGGGCGATGCCGCCGGCCAGCCGGCCGATCGCCTCCAGCTTCTGGGCCTGGTGGAACTGCTCGGTCAGGCGGGCGCGCTCGTCCTCGGCCCGCCGGCGTTCGCTGATGTCGCGCACGATGTAGACCATGCCGCCGTCGTCGAGCCCGGTCAGCGTCAGGTCCTGGGCGAAGGTGCTGCCGTCGCGGCGGCGGCCGGTCACTTCCCCGCGCCAGCGTCCCTCCTCGATCAGGCGGGGCAGCGCGTCGGACTGCAGGTGGACCCGCTCGGCGGCGGCGTAGAGCGACAGCCAGCTCCGACCCAGCAGGTCGCGGGTGTCGTCGAAGCCGTGCATGCGGGCGTGGCTGTCGTTCAGGTAGGTGAAGGTGCCCGCCTGGTCGAGGATCGCGACGCCGTCGGCCGACGCCTCCAGCGCCGTCAGCCGGTGCCGCAGCAGGTGCTCGGCCTGCTTCTGGGCCGTGATGTCGGTAAAGACGCTGACGGTGTCTCCCCCCGCCGTGCGGCGGCGATCGATCAGGAGCACCCGGCCGTCGCCCAGCGTCTCCTCCCACGGCGCATCGCCGGGGGCGGTCGCGGGGGAGGGTGCCGGCGCAAGCTCGCCGCGCACACGAAGATGTTCCGCATTGCCGAACACCACCTCGCCGGCGGTATCCAGCAGCATGAAGCCTCCCGGCACCGAGTCGATCGCTTCCCGCAGCCGCGCCAGGGAGGCCATGGCGGATGCCTCCGCCTGCCGGGCGGCTTCGCCGCGGCGCTCGGCATTCCGCGCCCTGCGCCAGAGGGGGAGTGCCGCCGCGGCCCCGATCCCCAGGCCGATCGCCAATCCTTCCCCCGTCGGCCAGCCGGCGATCCCGGCCAGCGTCAGGCCCGCGGTCGCCGAGACGAGGGCGGTGCCCATGGCCAGCGATGGCCGCAGCGCCCTGAACTGTCCCGGCCCCCCGTGGGGATGATCCACGCGCTCGGTCGTCACTGGAGGCGGCGCGCCTCCTGCGCCCGCAACGCGGCCTGGGTCCGGTTCTTGGCACCCAGCTTGCGGCAGATGCCCCGGATATGCAGCTTGATGGTGACTTCCTGAAGCTCCAGGGCGCGGGCGATCTCCTTGTTGGACCAACCCTTCTCGAGGTACTGCAAGACCTCCCGCTCTCGCTGGGTCAGCAGGGCGTGGCCGTCCGCCTCGGCGGCCTCATAGGCCGGGACGTCCACCGCGCCGAAGGGAACGAACTTCTCCCCCGCCATGATCAGGCGGATCGCCGAGACCAGCGCCGGGCCGGTGAGCGTCTTCGGCAGGAAGCCCTGCGCGCCCAGGTCTATGGCGGTTCGTACGTCCTCGTGGCTGGCGCCGCCGGACATGATCACCACGGGAACGCCGGGAAGCCGTTCGCGCATCCTGCGCAGCCCGTCCAGGCCGTCCATGCCGGGCATCCTCAGGTCGAGGATGACCAGTGCGAAGTCGCCGGCTTCGTCGACCGCCTTGTAGGCCGTGGTGAAGCTGTCGGCCGATACGATCTCGGCAGCGGGCTCCAAGCGTTCGATATAGCTTTTCAGCGCATCCCGAACCATGTTGTGGTCGTCGGCGAGCAGAATACGCATGCTAAGCAATCCCGAGGTACGAGTTGCTTCAGCTATATCATAAAAAGTTAGTCAAACCTTACTTGAGCCCCCGGAAACCTATACGAAAGTTTGAGGTGGTCCGCGGCCCGGCGGAAGGGCGGAAGCGGTTGCCATGATCCTCCCGGACGTCCTTGCCCCCGACCTCGACCTCGTGCTGTGCGGGACGGCGCCCAGCCGCGCCTCCAAGGAGGCGGCCGCCTATTACGCCAAGCCGGGAAACCGCTTCTGGCCGACGCTGCACCTCGTCGGCCTCACGCCCCGCCTGCTGAAGCCCCATGAATACCCCGAAGTGACCCGGTACGGGCTGGGATTGACCGACCTGTGCAAGACGGAATGGGGCAGCGACCAGGAGTTGACGAAGCACTGCTTCGACGTCTCAGGCTTCGTCGCGAAGATCGACCGCTACCGGCCGGCCGCGGTCGCCTTCGACAGCAAGAATGCTGGCAAGACCTTCTTCCGGCGCGCGGCGGTCCAGTACGGTCTCCAGGAGGAGACCCTGTTCGGCGCCGCGATCTTCATCGTGCCGTCGCCGTCGGGCCGCGCGCGCAGCCACTGGGACACGGCGCCCTGGCAGGAACTGGGCGAGTTCGTGGCCCGGCGCCGCGCCGCCCGCCGGCCCTGACCGCGAGCGGCCGCGACGGGGCGTCGCTATGCCCTGCGTATTACCCCTTTGGTCGTAATTGGCGATAGACCTGTGCCTGCGGTTCTGGTAACAGACAGGCAACGGGACAATCCTTCACACCCGGAAGTTTTATTTATTTAGAGAAAAAAGCATTGGCTGGTCGGCAGGCGGGACGGTGCGCCGGGGTCGCCGGGGTCGGCGGAGCCGTCGGTCCGACCGGACCGTGGGGGTAGATGGGACGTGGCCGATTTGTTGCCCCTGATTCATTCGGAGAACGAGGCAGGCAAGGCCACCTTGAGCCTTCCGGACGATCTCGACCTGCCGGTGGCCGCCTCCCTGGTGGAGAGCCTGCGGGCCGCCTTCAGCGAGTATTCGGACATCGTCGTGATCGCCGCGACGGTGGAACGGGCAAGCACGGCCGCCGTGCAGGCGCTGGTGGCGGCGACCCGGCACGCCGAGGGAACCGGCCAGCGCTTCGCCATCGCCGCGCCGTCGGATGTCCTGACGGACGTGTGCACGGACCTCGGCCTGGCCGGCTGGCTTAACGAGTGGAGCCTGAAATGAAGAAGAAGGTGCTGACCGTCGACGACTCGCGGACCATGCGCGAGATGGTCTCGTTCACCTTGCGCGGTGCCGGGTTCGACGTCGTCGAGGCCATCGACGGACAGCAGGCGCTGGTGGTCCTGGCCAGCCACAAGGTCGACCTGATCCTGGCCGACCTGAACATGCCCAACATGGACGGCATCAGCCTGATCCGGAAGGTCAGGGCCAGCGGCGGCCACCGCACCGTCCCGATCCTGATGCTGACGACGGAGTCGGACGACGCCAAGAAGCAGGAGGGGCGGGCCGCCGGGGCGACGGGATGGATCGTCAAGCCGTTCAATCCCGAGAAGCTGATACAGGTCGTGCAAAAGGTCATGGGCTGAGTCGGCCATGACGGGCGCCTACCTCGACGACCTCGACCGCTTCAAGGCGACCTATTTCGACGAATGCGCCGAACTCCTCGCCGTCGCCGAAGCGGGGCTGCTGCGCCTGTCGCCGCAGAACATCGACCTGGATGAGATCAACGCCGTGTTCCGTGCCGTCCACTCGATCAAGGGCGGCGGCGGCACCTTCGGCTTTTCCCAGCTGGTGGCCTTCACCCACGAGTTCGAGGCGGTCATGGACCGCCTGCGGTCGCAGCAGATCGGCGTCACGACCGAGCTGGTGGATGTCCTGATCCAGGCCAACGACGTCATGGCCCGGCTGCTGACCTGCGCGCGCGACGGGCTGGCGGTTCCGGCCGGCCTGGCCGACGCGTCCGCCTCGGACCTCAAGCGCTTCCTCCAGAAGGACGCTTCCGGTCCCGGCGCGCCGGCTCCGGCGCCTCACCCGGCCGCGGCGCGGACGGCGCCGGCGGCGGCGCGCAGCTTCGTCATCTATTTCATGCCCAAGAGCGACCTCCTGCTCAGCGGCAACGAGCCGGCCTTCCTGCTCCGGGCCCTGAAGCGGCTCGGCCAGGCCGAGGTGGTCTGCGACATGGGGCGGGTCCCGCCGCTCTTCGAGCTGGATGGCGAAAGCCTTCACCTGTTCTGGCAGATCGCCCTGACCGGCACCACCGACGAGGCGGCGATCCGCGACGTCTTCGAGTTCGTCGTGGACGACTGCCAGGTGGACATCGTCGAGACCACCGGCTCCGCCGACGGCGGGGAGGAGGAGGCGTTCGGCGTGTTCGCGGAGAACCTGCCCTATGTCCCGCCCGGCCAGCTGACCGTCTACGAGGCCGGCGCGGTCGACGGCGCGCAGGCAGCCCCGGCCCGGCCGGAAGGCGGCGGCGCGGGACCGGGTTCCGGCACCTCGGCCGGCGGCGGCGGACTGGGCGGCCACACCATCCGGGTCGACCTGGACAAGGTGGACAGGCTGGTCAACCTGGTCGGCGAGATGGTCATTACCCAGGCGATGATCAGCGAACAGCTCCGCGACGTGCCGCCTGGAACGCTCCAGCAGCTGGTCGAAGGGCTGGAGGAGTTGAGCCGCCACACCCGCGAGCTCCAGGAGAGCGTGATGGCGATCCGGGCGCAGCAGGTCCGGTCCGTGTTCTCCCGCATGCCCCGGCTGGTCCGCGAGGTCGCCGCCCAGACCGGCAAGGAAGTCATGCTCGCCACCTCGGGGGAGACCACGGAGGTGGACAAGACCGTGGTCGAGAATTTGGTCGACCCGCTGACCCATATGATCCGCAACTCGATCGACCACGGCCTGGAAACGCCGGAGGAGCGGGAGACGATCGGCAAGCCGCGCAGCGGGACGGTCCATCTCTCCGCGCAGCACCGGTCCGGCCGGATCGTGATCGAGGTGGCCGACGACGGGCGGGGCATCAACCGGCAGCGGGTGCTCCAGAAGGCGGTCGAGCAGGGGCTCGTCCCCGCCGGCGCCGCCCTGTCGGAGGAGGAGATCGACAACCTCATCTTCCTGCCCGGCTTCTCCACCGCCGACGCCGTCTCGGCGATCTCTGGGCGCGGCGTGGGCATGGACGTCGTCCGGCGCAACATCGCCAGCCTGGGCGGGCGGATCGGCGTCCATTCGACGCCGGGCGTGGGCACGCGCTTCGTGCTGTCGCTCCCCCTCACCCTGGCCGTGCTGGACGGCATGGTCATCTCGGTCGGCGAGCAGCGTTTCGTGCTGCCGCTGACCAACATCATCGAAAGCCTGCGGCCCCGCAGGGCCGACCTGCAGAGCGTCGCCAACCAGTGCGACGTCATCATGGCGCGCGGCGAGTACGTGCGTCTGGTCTATGTCGACCGCCTGTTCCGGATCGACGGCGCGATCGGCGATCCGACGCGGGGCCTGGTCGTCCTGGTCGAGACGGAGGAGGGCGGGCGCCTCGGTCTCGTGGTGGACGAGGTGCTCGGCCAGCAGCAGGTCGTCATCAAGAGCCTGGAGAGCAACTTCCAGCGTCTCGACGGCGTCTCCGCCGCGACCATCCTGGGCGATGGTCGCGTCGCCCTGATCCTCGACGTCGCCGGCCTGCAGAGCATGAGCCGCAACACCCCTGCACGCGCGATCCCCGCCGCCGCACTGCCCGCCGCCTAGGATAAGACAGATGGCAACAGTCCCCTCGGCCGCCCTGCCGGCCGTTCCGCGAGGTCAGGCCGGACCGGCTTCGGCCGAGGAACAATACGTCACCTTCACCGTCGGGACGGAGGAGTACGGCGTCAACATCCTGTCCGTGCGCGAGATCCGCGGCTGGACGCCGGAGACCAAGCTTCCCAACATGCCAGACTACGTGCGCGGCGTGGTCAACCTGCGCGGCATCATCATTCCGATTTTCGACCTGCGCGCCCGCTTCGGCGGTAGCCAGACCGAGGTGACCAAGCGCCACGTGGTGGTGGTCCTGCAGGTCGGCGAACGCACCCGGGGCATCCTGGTGGACGCGATTTCCGACATCCTGACCGTCGCCCACGACGCGGTGAAGCCGCCGCCGGACATCGACAGCGGGCTGATCGACCAACAGTACCTGAGCGGGCTGGTCACGGCGGAGAACCGCATGGTGACCCTGCTGGACGTGACCCGCCTGTTCGCCGGGGACGCCGTCGAGGTGCTCGCTTCCCATCCTATCCAGATCCCGCATCAGGCGCAGGCCTGAGCAGAGCCGCAAGGGGATTCCACCATGTCCGTCACCGATCGAACCTCCGCCCCGGCTCGGCTCGGCATCAAAAAGCGCCTGTGGCTCGCGTTCGGCCTGATGGTCGGCCTGCTGGTCGCCGGCTTCGGCTATGGCGGATACAGCCTGATGGCGACCCAGGCCCTTGTCCATCTCCTGAGCGACATCGGGGAGGAGGCGAGGTTCGCCAAGGACCTGGAGTCCGATATGGTGGGTCTCCGCATCACCGCGCGCAACTTCGCGTACAGCGGAGACCAGAGGCTGCCGCCGGTCGTCCGGGACCTGCACGCCAAGCTGCTGGGCCACATCGGCACCACCAAGAAGGCGGTCGACGACCCGATGCGCCTGCGGCTGGTGGCCGACATCGAAGCGCTCGCCGCCGACTACCTGGTCAACTTCGAGAAGCTGGTGGACCTGCGGACCCGGCAGGACACCCTGCTGCGCGAGCGGATGGAGCCCTTGGCCGACAGGGTCTTCGGGCACTTCGCCGAGCTGAAGGACAAGTCCGCGGCCGCCGGCGCGATCGCCGCGTCGTTCGCCGCCGCGGAGGCGGAGGAACACTGGCTTGTCGCGCGGCTGGTAGCCGAACGGTTCCTGACCAGCGGGGACCAGTCGGCCCGGCAGAAGTTCGATGACAACATCGCCGAGCTGCGCCTGCATCTCGAACAGTTCGACGCGGAACTGAAGGATCCGAAGCTGCAGGAGGTCAGGGCCGCTCTCGCCGAGGGGGTCAAGCAGTTCACCGCCGGTTTCAACGAGATCCTGTCGAGCAACGTGGAAATCCTTCGGCTGCGCGACGACGTCCTGCTCAACGTGGGCACGGCGACCTCGAAGAAGGCGGTCGAGATCGTCAACTCGGCGGAAGCGAGCCAGACGGAAATCGAGGCCACCGCGGCGGCGCAGGCCAGGACCGCCCTGACGATCACCGTGATCATCGGCGTGATATCCACCCTGCTCGGGATCATCGCCGCCCACCTGATCTCGCGCAGCATCATCACCCCGGTCAACGCGCTCCGCAAGGTGATGTCCGACCTGACCGACGGCGATCTCGCCGTCACGGTTCCCGGCACCGCCGACCGCGACGAGCTGGGTGACATGGCGCGCGCCGTGGATGCGTTCAAGACCGTCGCCGTGGCGGCGGTGCGGACCCGGATCGGCCTCGACAACGTCAGCGCCAACATCATGATGTCCGACGCGGACGGCAAGATCGTCTATTGCAACCGGGCGATCATGAGCATGTTCGGCGCGTGCGAGGCCGACCTGCGCAAGAGCCTGCCGGCCTTCGACTCGAAATCCCTGATCGGGACGAACATCGATGTCTTCCATCGCGATCCGTCGCATCAGCGCCGGCTGCTCGGCGGGCTGACCGGCAGTCACAAGGGCATCGCCAAGGCCGGCGGCCATACCTTCCAGGTCATCGCCCATCCGGTGTCCGGCCAGCGCGGGGAACGTCTCGGCACCATCATCGAATGGCGCGACCTGACCGAGGAACTCCAGGTCGAGGAGGAAATCGGCGGCATCGTCGCCGGCGCGGTTCGGGGCGACTTCTCCGCCCGGATCGAACTGGCGGGCAAGAGCGGATTCTTCCTGACGGTCAGCGAGGGCATCAACGATCTGGCCGAGAATGTCTGCGCCGTCGCCGAGGATCTGGCCTCCGTCCTCCAGTCCCTTTCCCACGGCGACCTTACCCGCCGGATCGAGAAGGACTACGAAGGCGTCTTCCAGCGCCTCAAGAGCGACTTCAACTCCACGGCCGAAAAGCTCTCGGACATCGTCGGCCGGATCAGCCAGTCCACGGCCGCGATCTCCGAAGCGGCGCGCGAGGTTTCGGCGGGAAGCCTCGACCTGTCCGAGCGGACCGAGCAGCAGGCCTCCAGCCTGGAGGAAACGGCGGCCAGCATGGAGCAACTCGCCGCGACGGTGCGCAGCAACGCCGACAATGCCAAGCAGGTCAACGAGGTCGCCTCGACCGCCCGTACCGCCGCCGATCGCGGCGGCAAGGTCGCCGGCGATGCGGTGGACGCCATGCGCAGGATCGAGAGCTCCAGCCAGAAGATCAGCGACATCATTGGCGTGATCGACGAGATCGCTTTCCAGACCAACCTCCTGGCGCTGAACGCGGCGGTCGAGGCCGCCCGGGCGGGCGACGCCGGACGCGGCTTCGCGGTGGTGGCGCAGGAGGTCCGGACGCTGGCCCAGCGCTCGGCCCAGGCGTCGAAGGAGATCAAGGCCCTGATCATCGACAGCAACACCCAGGTGCGCGACGGCGTCGACCTCGTCGGAAATGCCGGCGGCGCGCTCTCGGACATCGTGGCGGGCGTCAGCCGGGTCGCCGACCTGGTCGCGGAGATCGCCCGCGCGACCGCCGAGCAGGCCAACGGCCTGGACGAGATCAACGGCGCCGTCGCCCAGATGGATGAGATGACCCAGAAGAACGCGGCGCTGGTCGAACAGAGTTCGGCGGCGGCGCGCTCGATGGAAGGGCAGGCCCATGATCTCGGCTCGCTGATCTCGTTCTTCAGCGTCTCCGGTGGCCTGCCCGCTTCCGAAGATCTCCCGTCGCGGCCCGCGCCGGTCCCGATGCGCAAGACCGCGGCCGGCGGGCGTTCCGCCCCCCGCCAAGCGGCCCGCCCCGCCGTCTCCGAAGCCAAACGGGTCGTCCCGCACCCGACCACCCTGCGCCGGGTGGAGACCAATGACGACCCCGACTGGAAGGAGTTCTGAGCGGACGCGACAGCTCCGGCTCGTGACGTTTCATGACCTTTCATGACATCTGGCGACATGCCCCCGCCCGGGAGGGATCGAATGACTGAAGCGGCGCACCGGAGCGCACCGGCCGGCCGGGAACGGGAAGGAAGCCTGTCCCGGTCCACCGGCGAGCGCGAATTCCATTTCACCCGTGGGCATTTCGACCAGATCGCGGCGCTGCTCCAGCAGCTCACGGGCATCCATCTCGCTCCCCACAAGGTGGAGATGGTCTATTCCCGCCTTGCCCGCCGGCTGCGGGACCTGGGCATGGCGGACTTCGACGCCTACTGCGCCTTCCTGGCGTCCGAGTCGGGGGAAAGCGAGATCGGCCTGCTGGTCAATGCCCTGACCACCAACCTGACCCGCTTCTATCGGGAGCCCCATCACTTCGAGCACTTGGCCACGGTGGTGCTGCCCTGGATCCAGGAACGGCAGGCAGGCGCCGCCAAGCCGCGCCTGCGGATCTGGTCGGCGGGCTGCTCCTCGGGGGAGGAGCCCTACACGATCGCGATGACCGTGGCGTCCACGCTGCCCGACCTCCACCGCTGGGACGTCCGCATCCTGGCGACCGACATCGACACCCACATGGTCGAGACCGCGCGCCGGGGGCTTTACGCTGCGGACGCGGCAAGCGCCATACCCGCGGCGGTCCGCTCGCGCCACACCGCGGAGCAGCAGCAGGGGACCCGCCGGGTTCTCTCCATGGGCGAGAGCCTGCGCCGGCTGATCACTTTCAAGCCACTGAACCTGCTTGAAGACTGGCCTATGCGCGGACCCTTCGATGCGATCTTCTGCCGCAACGTGCTTATCTATTTTGACAGGCATGGTAGGACGGAAGTGATAGGGAAGTTCCATCAACTCCTGGATGGCGATGGGCATCTCTATCTCGGCCATTCAGAGAGTCTCTACGGCGTTTCAGAACAGTTTCGCCAAGTGGGGCCGACCAGCTATCAGGCCATACCATGAAGCATGCCGTGCGCGCACTCGACGACCGCAGAGGGGGTGTTCCGAGCCTGGACGAGCCCAACGAAGGCTATTTCCATCCGGGCTTCCGGGCCCATGCCGTCAAGGTCCTGCTCGGCGAGCACAAGATCACCCAGCGGCCCGACGAGATGCTGGTAACCACCCTCGGCTCCTGCATCGCCGCCTGCGTCCGCGATCCGGTCCTGGGTCTGGGGGGCATGAACCATTTCCTGCTGCCGGAAGCCCCCGCCGGGAGCGACGGCGGGGTCGACGCCGCCGCGCGGTACGGCGGTGTCGCCATGGAACGCCTGATCAACGAGATCCTGCGGCGGGGCGGCCGGCGCGACCGGTTGGAGGTGAAGGTGTTCGGCGGCGCCAAGGTGATCGCCAGCAGCAATCCCATCGGGCGCCGCAACGCTGAGTTCGTGCTGGGCTTCATCGCCGCCGAGGGGCTCACCCTGGCCGCGCAGGACCTGGGAGGCACCCTCGCGCGGCGGGTCCATTATTTCCCGAACACCGGGAAGGTGATGCGTCGCCTGATCCGGCAGGACGCGGTGGAGGACACCATCCGCAGCGAGATGCGGTTCATGTCCGACCTGGGCGCCAAGCCGGTCGAAGGCGAAATCGAGTTGTTCGGGGACTGATGATGGGCAAGCCGATCCGGGTCGCGATCGTGGACGACAGCGCGCTGATGCGCCGGATGCTCACCGAGGCGCTGGCCGCAGAGCCGGGATTCGAGGTGGTCGGCCAGGCCGCCAATCCCTATGAGGCGCGGGAGATGATCAAGTCGGCCAATCCGGACGTCCTGACGCTGGACGTCGAGATGCCGCGCATGGACGGGCTGACCTTCCTGGAGAAGATCATGACGCTTCGGCCGATGCCGGTGGTCATGGTCTCGACCCTGACCCGCGAGGGGGCCGACGCCACCGTCCGGGCGCTGGAACTGGGGGCGATCGACTGCATCGCCAAGCCCAACGGCGCCGAGGGGGAGCGCTTCGCCGACTTCCGCGACGAACTGATCGGCAAGCTGAAGGTGGCGGCCCATGTCCGCCTGGGGCCTCCCAGGACGAAGCCTGCGCGGGCCAAGGCGGGAGTCCGCGGCGGCAGCGGCCGGCTGATCGCGCTGGGTGCCTCCACGGGCGGGGTCGAACGGATCCGCGACATCCTGGAGGTGCTGCCCGAAGGATCGCCGCCGATCCTGATCGTCCAGCACATGGGTGCCTTCTACGTGCCCAGCTTCGCCGCCCGGCTGGACCGCCAATCCGCGCTGACCGTCAGGATGGCCGAGTCGGGCATGCGCGTGATGGCCGGCGAGGTGCTGATCGCCCCCGGCGACCGGCACATGGCGCTGCGCCGGGATGGCTTCGGCTATCTGTGCGAGATCGTCGACGGACCGCCGGTCAGCGGTCACCGGCCGTCGGTCGACGTCCTGTTCAATTCGGTCGCCGAGGTGGCGGGCGTCAACGCGGTCGGCGTGATCCTGTCGGGGATGGGGCGCGACGGCGCTTCCGGGATGGCGGCGATGCATGCCGCGGGAGCCTGGACGATCGGTGAGAGCGAGCAGAGCTGCGTCGTCTACGGCATGCCCCGCATGGCCAAGCTGGCCGGCGGTGTCGCCGTGGAGATGCCGCTCGGGCAGATCCCGGCCGAGATGCTGCGCGCTGCGGCGGCCCCTGCCTCACGGTCGACCTGATGACGGACGGGGGAGACTGACCGATGTCGTTCGGATTGTTGAAGAACATCGCCGGCAGCCGTTCCGATGCGCTTCCGGCGGCGATCCGCCCGGTTCCGGCTCCGACACCGGTGGCTGAACTGCCGGCCGACTCCGGTCATGACGAGTTGCTGGGCCGCTGGCTCGGCTTTTCCGAGCTTCAGAACCATTGCCTGGACGCCCTGGCGACCGAGGTGAGGCGGACCAGCGACCTGGTCGAGTCCAGCACGCTGGAGATCAGTTCGCGGTTCCGCGACCTCGCCACTTCGGCGCGGGAGCAGACCAAGCGGGTCGAGGATATCATCGCGGTCGCCAACTCCGTCACGATCGACGGGGAGGCCATCCCGCTTGACCGCGTGGTCGCGACGATGCAGCAGATTCTGGTCGAGATGGTGAATAACATCGTCAACCTTTCCAAGCAGGCCATGACGATGGTCTATGTGCTGGACGATGTGGTCCGGGATGTCGGCGAGGTCGAGAAGAGCATCGCCGACATCGACACCATAAACCGCCAGACCAATTTCCTGGCGCTGAACGCGACCATCGAGGCCAGCCGCGCGGGCGAGGCCGGCAGGACCTTCGCGGTGGTCGCCAACGAGGTGCGTCACCTGTCCAAGGCGACCGGCGACCTTGCCGGCCGCATGCGCGACAAGGTCGGCGCGGTCGTCGTCGGCGTCCGGCGCGGCCACGAGATCCTGCGCGACATCGCGAACACCGACCTGTCGCCCCAGATGCTCGCCAAGGACCGCATCGACATGACGATGATGAGCCTGGTCGCGCAGAGCCAGCATTTCCAGAGCGTGCTCCAGGATGCGGCGCGGGTTTCGACCGAGATTTCCGCCCATATCAGCCAGGTCATCACCCGGATGCAGTTCCAGGATCTGGCCAAGCAGCGCCTGGACCATGTGATCGACGGCATGACCGTGATGTCGAACGGCCTGGGCGAACTGGGCGCGAGGACGCGCCTCGCCCTGCCGGCCGGCGCCCAGGCGGACTTCCCGCAGGAATGGGTGGACCAGCTGCTGTCCGGCATGACCTTGAGCGAGCTTCGCCAGCGCTTCGTCCGCCGCATGCTGCTGGCGGGCTCGGCGCTGGATGCCCACGGCGCGCTGGACCACGAGACGGAGGTCCCGGAAGCCGACGGCGTGGATCCGGGCCTGTCGGACGGCACGGACGACGATAATGTCGAACTCTTCTGATCGCGCGTGAGATTGCCGGGCGGCGGCAGCGCATTCTGCCATTCATGGAGCGGTGTGTAGAAATGGATTATCGTATCGAGCTGGATGACCTGGAAGCGCGCATCTTCGTCACGGGCCGCCTGACCTTCAACGACCATGGCAAGGTCCGGAGCATGATCCAGGAGATGGTGCAGAGCCATCCGAAGCGTCAGGTCATGATGATCGGCGGGCTGGAGTTCGTGGACAGCTCCGGGCTCGGCATGATCCTGGTCGCCCGCGAGGAGGTCGCCCAGGTCGACAAGAAACTGTTCCTCCGCGGGGCGCAGGGGCAGGTCAAGCGGGTCCTTTCGGTCGCCCAGCTGGACAAGATCGTGGATATCCAGGACTGAAGCCGATTTCGGACGATCCGGCCATGCGGGCGAGCACGCTCTACGGTGTCGGACTGACAGCCGAGCACCTCCAGGAGATCGCGGCGCTCGTCGGCCGCGGCGGCCACCCCGTCGTCTGCGGCCTTCCGGCGGACGCCTGTGCCCGGATCGACGGCGCCGCCGTGCTCGCGGCGGACCTTGACCAAGCTTGCCTCAGCCAGGCCCTGGACCGGGGGGCCGGGGCCTGCATCGAGGTCGGTTCGCTCGACGCCACGACGGCGGCGGAGTGCGTGCGGCGTGCGGCGGGCTGCACGCTGTTCCTGTCCCTGACCACGGCGAGCGCCTATCGGCTGCCCGTGGCCCAGGCGGTGGTGGCCGTGATCGACGGGATCGCGTCGCTCGGGCAGGAGAGGCGGGACGACGTCGAGCTGGCGCTCCAGGAAGCCATCAGCAACGCGGTGATCCACGGCAACTTGGCGGTATCGAGCCTGCGCGGCCCCACGCTGGCGGCGCTGGACGCCTTCTCCTGCGATCTCAACGAAAGGCTGGCCGATCCGGCGCTGGCGAACCTGCGGGTCGGGATCGCCGTTTCGATCGACGATGCGGAGATCGCCATCGAGGTGATCGACGAAGGTCCCGGTTTCGTGCCGAAGCCCCGGGCTCCGACGGCGGCGAGCGGGCGGGGCATCGGCCTGATCGAGTCCCTGGCGGCCGCATGGGAGTTGCTCGACGACGGCCGCCGGGTCCGGATGAGGTTCGCCCGATGAACGGCGGGATGGAGATGGCCTCCGCGGCGGCGCTGACCGAGCTCCGGCAGGTCGGGATTCTCGACTGCCTGATCCTGGTGGTGGACGATACCGACTTCAACCGCACCTTGATCACCGCGATGCTCCGGCAGGCGGGGTTCCGCCGGATCGAGCATGCGGTCGACGGCATCGACGCGTTGCGCAAGATCGACCATGAAATGCCTGATCTGGTCATCCTGGACATCGTGATGCCCGGCCTGGACGGGTTCGAGGTGTGCCGGCGCCTGCGCGCCGAGGAGCGATTCGCCGATCTGCCCGTCCTTGTCCAGACCGCTCTGTCCAATACCGAGGACCGCAACAAGGCATTCCAACTCGGCACCACCGACCTGATAACCAAGCCGATCGACCGGAACGAACTGCTGGCCCGGGTCCGCATCCACCTGGAGAACCGGATGCTGATCCAGGATCTCCAGCTCTACCGCACCCGGCTGGAGAACGAACTGGCCATGGCGCGGGAGATGTACGGCCACCTGCTGCCGACCGCGGCGATCTTCGACCAGATCAGCCGCGACAGCGGCGTGCGCATCCGTCATCACCGGGCCGTTTCGTCCGAACTGGGCGGCGACATCTGGGGCGTCATCCCGCTGCCGGAGGGACGCTTCGGGCTCTATCTCCTGGACATGACCGGGACCGGCGTATCGGCGGCCTTGAACGCGTTCCGCATGCATACCGTGCTCCACGAACTGGCGCCGCTAGCGTCTTATCCCTCCCGCTTCCTGACCGAGGCCAATGCTCGCGCGGTCGGGCTGTTCGAGTCGGACGAGCGGGCGGCGATGATCTATGGCGTGGTCGATCCGACCGCCGGGACCTTCTCCTACACCACCGCCTCGGCCCGGCGGCCGATCCTGGTCCGGCACGGCTCCGACACGGCGACTCTGGGCGAGGCCGACGGCGCGCCGGTCGGACATGCCGCCGGGAGCGTCTACCGCACCCGCACCCTGACGTTCGGGCCGGGCACCATGCTGCTTCTCTACAACAATGCCGTGCTGACCGCCCTGCCGGGCGACGGCGGCCGGGCGGCGGAACGGGCGCTCGCCGACCTCGCTGTTCCGGCCCTGCAGGCGCCCGGCCTGGATGAGGCCTGCGACCGCATGGTCGCGGCGCTCGCCCGCGCGGTCGGCGACCGCCCCGGCCAGGACATGACCCTGGTCTTCCTGGCCAAGGATGCCTGTAATCCTCCCTGGGCGGAGCGGTAGATGAGCAGTTCAGCCTCCGCACCGGTCAATATCCGGAATGCCCGGATTCTGGTGGTCGACGACAACCGGGTGAACCGCCACCTGCTGGTCGCCGTGCTCCAGCGCGGCGGGTTTCCCCAGGTGGAGATGGCCGAGGACGGGATCGACGCCCTGGCCAAGATAGAGGCGAACGCGCCCGACCTGATCCTGCTCGACCTGATGATGCCGAAGCTTGACGGCTTCGAGGTGTGCCGCCGGCTGCGCAACGACGCCAGCCGCCGGGACCTGCCGATCCTTGTCCAGAGCAGCCTGTCCAGCTCGGAGGACCGGACCCGCGCCTTCTCCGTCGGAGCGACCGATTTCGTCAGCAAGCCGATCAACGCGACCGAACTGCTGTCCCGCGTCCGCATCCACCTGGAGAACCAGGCGCTGCTGCGCGACCTGCAAGGCTATCGCCGCCGCCGTCAGGGCGAGCTGGCACTGGCCCGGAGCATGCAAGAGCGGCTGCTGCCGGCCCCCTCGCGGCTGCGGGAGACCGAGGCCGACCTGGGCCTGAGCCTATCGGCGCATTTCGAGCCGTCCTCGGAACTGGGCGGCGACTTCTGGGACCTGCGGCGCGACGGGCGCGGCAGGCTGATCGTCTGGCTGGTCGATTTCTCCGGCCATGGCGTCGGCGCGGCGCTCAACACTTTCAGATTGCACGCCATCCTGCGGCAGATGGACCTGAACGATTTCGATCCGGCGGACCATCTGCGAGAAGTGAACGAACGGGTCTGTCCGCTCCTGCGCAGCGGCCAGTTCGCGACCATGCTGGTCGGCGTGGTCGATGCCGAGAACAACACGTTCCACTACGCTTCCGCCGGGGCGCCGGCGCCGATGGTCTGGCAGGCGGGCGATGCCGCGCCGGAGTTCGGCGACAGCAGCGGCTTGCCGGTCGGCATCCTGGCCTCGACCCGTTACCAGAACCGCGACCTGGCCCTGCCGGTCGGCGGCCGGCTGTTCCTCTACAGCGACGGTGCCAGCGAGCTGTGGACCGCCGAGGATACCGTGCTGGGCGAGGAGGGGCTGCTCGACCTCGTCCGCGGGCACATGCACCAGGAGGAGGATGCCGGCTTCCTGGCCGGCCTGCTCGGCTCCCTCACCGCGCTGGGCAGCTTCGACGACGACGTGACCGCGCTGGTGCTGACCCGAAGGGCATGACGCGATCGACCGTCACTCGTCGGCGATCGGGTCGTAGAAGGCGGCGGAGAAGCCCGCCTTGTCCCGGCTCTCCTCGTTGAAGGGACGCTTCAATCCGCCCTTGAAATGGGTGCGGACGAGGTTCTGCCAAGTGGGAATCGGCGGGATGTCCAGTTTGTCGCAGACATGCTCGAACCAGCGCCGGCCGGCGGCCACGTGGGTGATCTCGTCGTCGTGGATGATCTGGAGCGCGTCGGCCCCGGCATCGTCGCCGACGGTGCGCAGGTTCCGGATCATGGCGGGCGTCACGTCCAGCCCGCGCGCCTCCAGCACCAGCGGGACGATGGCAAGGCGGGCGGCGAGGTCGTGGGCGGTGTCCCGGCTGGCCTGCCAGAGCCCATCATGGGCGGGCAGGGCGCCGTAATGGCTGCCCAGGTCGGCCAAGCGGCGGCACAGCATGTCGAAATGCCGCGCCTCGTCGTCGGCGACCTGGACCCAGTCGTCGGTGAAAGCCTTGGGCATCTCCGCCCCGAAGCGGGCGACGATGTCCCAGGACAGGTCGATGGCGTTCAGCTCGATATGGGCGAGGGCGTGGATCAGCGCGGTCCGCCCGGCGACGCTGCCGGCCTTGCGGCGCGGCGGCATGTCGCGCGGCTGGCGCAGCTCCGGATAGTCCGGACGCGCCGGCCGGTCGGGCGGGACCGGCGGGCCGGGCGGCTCGATCCCGGCCAGCGCGCCGGTCCGCCACTCCTCGGCGAAGCGGCGGGAGAGGCGGACCTTCTCGGCAGGATCGGCGGTGGTCAGGACGGTGACGGCGGCAGACCGAATACTCATCGGCGGCCGTAGGCGATGAACTCCCCGTTCAGGAAATCCGGCTTGCCGTAGCCCAGCGGCTTGCCGTCGGGCGTCTCGATGGAGCCGCCGGCCGCCAGCAGGATGGCGTGTCCGGCCGCCGTGTCCCACTCGCAGGTCGGGCCGAAGCGGGGATAGACGTCCACCTCGCCGCGGGCGATCAGGCAGAACTTGAGCGCGCTGCTGGAGTGGCGGTGCTCCTTCACCAGCTTGCCCTCCAGGAACCTGTCGAGCCGTTCGCGGTCGCCGTGGCGGCGGCTGGACAGCACCACCAGCCCGTCCGGCGGAACCATGCGGGCGGAGATCGGCACGTCGCCGCGGCCCTGGACGCAGTGGACGGCGGTGCCGGGGCCGGCGGCGGCGTAGAGATCGCCGTCCACCGGCAGGTACATGACGCCCAGGACCGGGACGCCGTCCTTCACCAGGCCGATATTCACGGTGAACTCGCCCGTGTGCTCGACGAAGCTGCGCGTGCCGTCCAGCGGATCGACCAGCCAATAGGTGCCGTGGTCGCCCGGCGGGGACTTGCCGGCGGCGTGCTGCTCCTCCGAGATGACGGGGATGTCCGGGGTAAGGTGGTGCAGGGCCGGAAGGATTACGGCTTCGGCGGCGTGGTCGGCGGCGGTCACCGGACTGCCGTCGGACTTGACGTGGGCGGTCACGGTGTCTGTGTAATACCGGAGTATGACCTGACCGGCCTCCCGCGCGATGGTGCGCACGGCCGGAAGCAACTTGGCAAAGCCGTGATCCAGGCTCTGATCCGCCCTACGATCTGACATGAGTCCCCCAAAGGTCACAAGATGGGGAGCATACGCCCCCGCGCGACCCTTGGGGAACCCCTGCCGACGTTATTCGGCGGCGATCGCGGGGCGATGCTCCTGGATCAGGCGCCAAATCTTCTGCGGTGTTGCAGGCATGTCCACATGCCGCACCCCGTAGACCGACAGCGCGTCCACCACGGCGTTGATCACCGCGGGCGGCGCCCCGATCGCCCCGGCCTCCCCGGCACCCTTCATGCCGAGGGCGTTGGTCGTGCTGGGCACCTCGTTCAGCTTGAACTGGACGAACGGGATATTGTTGGCCCGCGGCATGCAATAGTCCATGAAGGAGCCGGTCAGGAGCTGGCCCGAATCGGGATCGTAGACGCATTCCTCGTACACGGCCTGCCCGATGCCCTGGCCGACGCCGCCATGGACCTGGCCGGCCAGCATCAGCGGGTTGAGCACCTTGCCGAAATCATCGACCACGGTGTAGCGCACGAACTCGATCCCGCCGGTATCCTCGTCGATCTCCAGCTCGCAGATGTGGCAGCCGTTGGGGAAGGTCGCGGCCGGCGGCGTCCAGCGGGCCTCCTCGTCGAAGGCGAAGCCGCCGTCGGCGGGCGCGCTGGCCTTGGCGACGTCCTGGATCGTCACCTTGCGGTCGGTGCCGACGATGGTGAAGGTCCCGTCCTCGAACCCGATGTCCACGGCCGCAGCCTCCAGCAGCTCCGCCGCCTTGGCCCGGGCCTTCTCGATCACCCGTTCCGCCGTGTCGGACAGGGCGGCGCCGCCGACCGGGATGGAGCGGGAGCCGCCCGTGCCCGAGCCGAAGCTGATCCGCGCGCTGTCGCCCTGGACGATCTCGATGTCCTCCGCCGGGATGCCCAGCCGGTCGGAGACGATCTGGGTATAGGCCGTCTCGTGCCCCTGGCCGTTGGACTGGGAGCCGATCAGCACCGTCACCTTGCCGGCGCCGGACATCTGGATCGTCGCCTGCTCCGGCCCGCCGCCCGAGCATGCCTCGATATAGGTGGCGAGGCCGATGCCGCGCAGCTTGCGGCGCGACCGCGCCTCCGCCCGGCGCTGCTCGAAGCTGGTCCAGCCCGACAGCTCCAGCGCGTCGTCCATGTTGCGGGCGAACTCGCCGGTATCATAGGTGAGGCCCAGCGCGGTGTTGAAGGGCATCGCCTCCGGCGGGATGAAGTTGCGCCGGCGCAGCTCGCCCGGATGCATCCCCAGCTCGCGCGCCGCCGCGTCCACCAGCCGCTCCAGCAGGTAGGCCGCCTCCGGCCGGCCGGCGCCCCGGTAGGCGTCCACCGGGTTGGTGTTGGTGAAGACGCCCTTGACCAGCACGTGGATCGCCGGCGTGGTGTAGACCCCGGCCAGCATGGCCGTGCCGGCGTCGGTCGGGATGTAAGGGCCGAAGTTCGACAGGTAGGCGCCCAGGTTGGCGACGGTGGAGACCCGCAGCGCCAGGAACCTGCCGTCGGCGTCCAGCGCCAGGTCGGCGTGGGAGACGTTGTCGCGCCCGTGGTCGTCGCTGAGGAACGCCTCGCCCCGCTCCGACGTCCACTTGACCGGGCGGTTCAGCTTGCGCGCGGCGAACAGCGACAGGACATATTCCGGATACATGAAGATCTTCATGCCGAAGCCGCCGCCCACGTCGGTGGTCAGCACGTGGAATTTCTCTTCCGGCTCGTTGAAGATCTGGGTCGCCAGCTGGGTGCGCAACCCGTGGACGCCCTGGCTGGAGACGTAGAGGACGTAGCGGTCGGTGTCGTCGATCGAGGCGAGGCAGGCCCGGCCCTCCATCGAGTTCGGCACGATCCGGTTGTTCACCAGGTCGATGCTGACCACCTTGGCGGCCTTGGCGAACCCGGCCTCGGTCGCGGCGTGGTCGCCCTTCTCCCACTCGAAGCTGAGATTGCCGGGCGCCTGCTCCCACACCTGGGGGGCGTTGGACGCCAGGGCGCCCACGGTGTCGGCGATGGCCGGCAGCTCCGAATAGTCGATCATGACCAGTTCGGAGGCGTCGCGCGCCGCGTCCAGCGTCTCCGCGACGATGAAGACGACGGGGTCGCCCACGTGGCGGACGCGGCCCTTGGCGAGGGCCGGGCGCGGCGGCATCACCAGCGGCTGGCCGTTGCGCTGGACCAGCGGGACGTTGCAGGGCAGGGGGGCGATGCTGGCCGCCTCCAGGTCCTCCACCGTGTAGATGCCGAGCACGCCGGGGGCGCTGCGGGCGTCTTCCAGGTCGATGGAGACGATCTCCGCATGGGCGTGGGGCGAGCGCAGGACATACCCGTAGGTCTGCCCCGGCAGGGAGATATCGTCGGTATAGCGTCCGCGCCCGGTCAGCAGGCGGGCGTCCTCGGTGCGCGGCACCGCTTGTCCGATTCCAAACTTGGCCATGTGATCTGAACCCCCCTGAAGGAATGCGCCGGCAGATTGTGCTGCCTGGTTGTGCCGTTGTCTTCGTAAGCCAGAGAGTTTATGCGCGTCCAGCCGGATGACAAACCCCGGAAGTGGTCTTACCTGACATGTCCCGAAAAGATGCTTGGCGGGCGGCGCGGGGTCCTTATGTTGCAGGATGTTTCAAGGATCAGCCGAGCTTGGAAAGCACCGGAAAGCCATGTGCGGACGCTATACCCTCGCGACTCCGGTCGCCGAAATGAGCCGGATGTTCGGCTTTCCCGACCTGCCGAACCTGCCGGCCCGCTTCAACATCGCGCCGACCCAGGACGTCGCGGTGGTGCGCTGGCTGGACGACGGGAAGCGGCGCGCGCTGTCCCTGGTGCGCTGGGGGCTGGTGCCCCACTGGGCCGACGATCCGTCGATCGGCAGCCGGATGATCAACGCGCGGTCCGAATCGGTCGCCGACAAGCCGTCCTTCCGCAGCGCCTTCGCCCGCCGCCGCTGCCTGGTCCCGGCCGACGGGTTCTATGAATGGCAGCAGCATGTGCCCAAGGGGACGAAGAAGCAGCCCTTCCGCATCCGCCGCCGCGACCGGCAACCCTTCGCCTTCGCCGGATTGTGGGAGACCTGGAAGGGACCGAAGGGCGGCCCCGCCCTGGACCACCCGCTGGAGACGGTCACCATCGTGACGACCACGGCCAACGGCGTGCTGAAGCCGCTGCACGAGCGGATGCCGGTGATCCTTGCCGAGGACGACTATGCCGCGTGGCTGGACCCGGAGACCTCCGGGGAAGCCGCCGGGGCGCTGCTTCGGCCCTGCCCGGAGGATTGGCTGGAGGCCTATCCGGTCAGCACGCGGGTGAACAGCGTGCGGAACGACGATCCGTCGTGCGTCGATCCCGTCGAGGGGGCTGGGGTGGCGGCGGGGGCGGGAGGTTCGGCGGAGCCGGCGCCGGAGCCGAGACAGCCGAAGCTGCTGTGACGGGGGGATGACGCCCCCCGGGGTTTGGCCGTGGATGTCATCAAACGTGATCATGGCGGCGGGCGGCGGGCGCTCCTGTTCCGGAGGTGTCGAGGGGGCCACAGATTACGGCGATGGCCACAGATGGGGGCGATATGTGAGCTTTTGTCATGATCGGACGGTGGCGTTCCTTCCTTTCGTCTCCTTATGATCTTCTTTCATCTCCTTCCATCATGCGCGGGCTTGACCCGCGCATCCACGTGCGAACCATCACGGCGAAGGATGCTGACATCATCCCCCCCGGAGCATGTCAGCAAACGTATTCATCCGCGCGTGGGAGCAGGCGGGTACCGTGGGTCCTGATATTCACGCTGCAAAGATCCGGCACCGAGATGCAGCGGCAAGCCTAGCGCGAATTGGTGAAGGAATAGCTTCCTGACAGATCGGAAGATGCTTTCGCGCGAGCGTTTCAACTATTTTTATACAAATAGGAGATAAAGAAGGCGCCAGAACGTCCGCAAGGTAGTGCGGGCACCGAGGCGCCGGCCCGATTCCATGCCGGCCGATCCACAGGCAATCGGGGGCACGGACTTGGACAAGGGCAGGGATCTGGTCGCCGCGCTGGCGGGGATGTTCATGGTGGCCTGGGCCGGCGGCGGGGCGGGTGTCGCCGTCGCGGCATCCTCCGACGGGGCGGACCCGCTGAAGCGCTATATCGAGGCGATCTCCGACGCGGCCGTTCCGACCCCGGCCAAGATCGACGATCGCCTGGTGCCCATCCGTCGCGATAACGCGGCCCTGCGCTGGGAGACCGAGGCTGCCGACTCCCGGGTCAAGGTCGTATCCTGGATGTCGGAAAGCGCGTTCCAGCGTTTCTATTCCCAGCCGGAGGAACTGCCGGCGGACAAGTCGGCCCCGCCGAACTGGGGCACGGTGATGTGGGTGACGGCCGTTCCGCAGGTGCAGGACTTCTGCCGCTCGCTGGGCACCGGCGACACGGTCGCGATCACCAATCGCCTCCTTCAGCTTTTCGGGCTGCCGCCGACCGGTCAGAACGCGCGCTTCGTGGAGATGTGGGTGTCGCCCAAGGACATGTTGCGCCCCTGTCCCGACCGCGAAGTGGACGACAGCCGCTGCGAGGTGGATACGGCGAGCGACGTGGATGATTATCGGACCTGGTTCACCGGCAACTATGCGAAGTCCTACAACGCCTCCGGTTTTCCGTGGACCCGGCTGGGATACACCTATGACTGGGCGCCCGCCGACGACAAGGCGAACCCGAACAAGCCCAAGGGCGCCAGCGAGTTCATCCTGAGGCCGGGAACGCCCTACACGATCACGGGGCGGTACACGACCGCGGAGTATTGCCGGCGGCCGGCGCGGTGAAGGCGGGGCCGTGATGCAGGGCGGTGAATTTGATTGACCCCGGGGTGCCGGCGAGTATGATCCCGGCACTTTCCCCAGGGAGCCCCTGTGGCGGAATCGGTAGACGCGGCGGACTCAAAATCCGTTGCCAGTGATGGCGTGCCAGTTCGAGTCTGGCCGGGGGCACCAATCAAACCAAAGCTTCGTGCGCAAGAGGGTCTGTTGCGGGCTTCACTCAATGACTGTATTGCAGTCTCGCCTGGGTAGCAGGAGATACGTAATCAGACGTGAGCCAGGTAAGTTCCGGGGTATGTTGCCCGGCGGCTGGCCATGTCAAATTGCGGCGCTGTCTTGATAAAGATGCGCCTCACTCACATTGAAGCTTAGTGCGTTGTTTTTCCAAGAGAGAAGTGATTCCTGCATTGTCCTCGGCGAATGAAACCGCTTTCTTTTCAAAATGAACCAGGCATTGAAAGTCATCTTTGTTTCACTGTCATTAGGGAGCTGAACATCACTCGTCCTGTACACGGCCTACCCTATACGCTTTTCCACTCCTGCACAGGCGGCCATTGTTGGGCGGCGTGAAGCACGCGAAGGATCGTCACCGCGCGAGTGTCTTCGGTATAGACAACTACGTAATTTGTTCGAACCACCATTTCGCGTGTGCCGGCGACTCGGCCGGTCCGGTAGAGCTTCGGATGTTCAGGCAGCTTTGCAGTCTTGGCCTCAATGTCGTTCTTTAGACGCTGAGCGGCGTCCAAATTGTCATCTGATATGTAATCAAGTATTGCCAGGAGATCGGCGCGGGCCGTTTCCCGCCACTCAAGCACCGCCACGACGTTTCCTGTCGATCAAGGCTTGAGCTTCGTCCATGACATGCTGATGAGGTGCCGCTGGGCTTGTGTCGGCCAGCGCCTCGTGAACCTTGGCCCGAAACCATTCGTCATAAGCTTCAGGTGTCGCAGTCAATCCGATCGGCAGCGCGCCTTCTTTGGCAATGCGCGTAAGCAAGATACGTACGGCATCCGAGACAGTGAGGCCGACATTGGCGAGCTTTTCCGTTGCGTCAGCCTTGAGTTTGTCATCCACGCGGATGTGCAGCATTGATGTCTGGGCAACCATCGCCGGTTCTCCTGTTGTAGGCTCCTATCATGTATCTCAATTGAGATACGATCAAGGGCGTAATGTCCCCGGGGTGGGCGTGTGGCCAGTGCGTGATCTACGGTGTGTTTACTTGGATGTCGAAACTTGTTCTTCATCCTGATCGGGCTTGCCCTGCGGGGCTCAATCAGCGAAGGCCTGATGAAGCCCGCTGGGAGATGACCGGATCAAGTCCGGTCATGACGGAAGGAGCGCTTTTGGTTGCCTGATACATTGTTGGGTACTGGCAAAACTCTTGTCGGACAGCCTTGGACTTGGCGGATAAATCGGCCTATAGGCAGGCCGGCGTGGGTGTTTGCAATTCCACATCGCCGAGCGCCGTGAAAGGAACCTCACCCCCACAGCAACCCCGCCGAAATCACCACCCCCGACACGACCAGCACGATCAGGCAGAACCCCATCACGTCCTTCGCCTTCAGCCCCGCGATCGCCAGGGCCGGCAGAGCCCAGAAGGGTTGGATCAGGTTGGTCCAGGCGTCGCCCCAGGCGACGGCCATGGCGACCTTGGGGAGGTCGGCCTTCAGCTCCATCGCGGCGGGAAGCATCACCTGGGACTGCACCGCCCACTGGCCGCCGCCCGAGGGGATCAGGATGTTCAGCAGGCCGGCGCTCCAGAAGGTGAAGAGGGGTAGGGTGTCGGAGGTGGAGAAGGAGACGAACCATTCGGACAGGCTCCGGGCCAGGCCCGATTCCACCATCATCCCCATGATGCCGGCGTAGAACGGAAACTGGATGACGATGCCGGCGGCACCCTTCACGGCCTCCTGGAGGCTGTGGAGGAAGCGGTAGGGCGTGCCGTGCAGCAGGATGCCGAGGAACAGGAACGTGAAGTTGACGATGTTCAGGTTCAGCGCCAGGCCCTTGTCGATCACATAGAGCGCGATGAACAGCAGGCCGAGCCCCCCGACGATCCAGGAGATCGCGCGGCTCTGCTCCAGCCGGTCGGCCGGGCGGTCGATTCGGCCGGCGTCCTCCGGGTCGGTGTCCACCAGCTTGGCCGGGTCCACGTGGACGGGTTGGCCGCCGTGGCCCAGCATCAGGCGGTTGGTCAGCGGGATCAGGACGAACAGGGCGGCGACGATGATCAGGTTGTAGCTGCTGAAAAGCGTCTGGCTGGTCGGGACGATGCCGATCAGGCTTTCGGTGAAGTGGCCGGGAGTGGCGATGGTCAGGGGGACCGAGCCGGAGAGGCCGCCGTGCCAGATCACGAAGCCGGAATAGGCGCTGGCGATCAGCAGGCGGTAGTCAACCGTCGGGACGGCGCGGGCGAGCTGGCGGGCGAACAGGGCGCCGATGACGAGGCCGAAGCCCCAGTTGATCCAGCTCGCCGCCAGGGACACCAAGGTGACCATGACGATGGCCTGTCCCGGCGTCTTCGCCAACCGGGCGATGGCGGACAGTATGCGCCTGAAGAAGGGCGTGCTGGCCAGAACGAAGCCGGTCACCAGGACCAGCACCATCTGCATGCTGAATTCCAGCAGCTGCCAGAACCCGCCGCCCCAGTAACGGGCCATGGCAAGCGGCGAGGCGCCTTCGAACAGGATGCCGGCGGCATAGACGAGCAGGGTCAGCAGCAGCACGAGAACGTAGGGGTCGGGCAGATAGCGCTCGACCAAGTTCGTGGACCAGTTGGTTGCTGCGCCCAGCATTGGCGTCTCCCCCTTGTTGATTCCGTGCCGGCGTGCGGTGCCGGGTCGGGTGTTTGCGGGAGATCAACCCGTTGGGGCGGCGGAAGTTCAGGGCTTCAGGACGGAGACAGTGGAACCGGTTGATCGAGTCCGGTGCCGGCATCGGCACCCAGGACGGAACACAGAAGCGGGTGTCGCGGCGTGGCGAAAGGGTCGATGATCGTCACCCCCCGCCAAGTGAACCCTTGGTGCATGTCTTCGGACAGCAGCAAACGGCATCCTGCATCGGCGGCAACTGCCAGGATCACGGCATCCCAAGCGGAAATGCCATGGTCAACGGTCAGATCCATGGCCGCAGCCAGCGCAGACGCGGTCGTGCCGTGGGTCGGGAAGCTGTCTTGCCATGCCAGCACCGCCCCACGCGCCTCGGCGGGCGGACGTTTGGCCTTGCGGGTCAGCACTCGAAACAACTCTCCCAAGACCTGTACCGGAACCACGACGTTGGTCAGCGGAAGCGCCGCGATCAGCGATAATGCGCGCGTTCGGGGCACGGAACCGTTGATGCCTTCCGCATACACCAGGACGTTGGTGTCGAGAGCCACCTTCACGCCCGGGTTCCACCAAGCGGCGTGGTCTCGGGATCACTATCGTAGTCATAGAGTTCGTCCCGGTCCCACGTGCCGATGTCGGTTACCGGCTGGTCTCGCAGCCTGGACAGAAGTGCGTCGTGCGCCCGCATCCTGGCACGAAGCTCGTCATCCGCCGGCGCCAGCGTCGCGACAGGGGTGCCGTGTGACGTGACGATATACGATGTGCCCTTCCGGACTTCATGGAGCAAATGGGAGAATTGCCGGTTGGCTTCCGCCGCGGTGATCGTCTTCATGCCGGCCTCTCCTGTAGGTGATCACGCTACATTCATGCCGGACATTAATGCCGGTGCCGTGGAGAGGGGAAGGGTTTTCGAGGGAAGCGATGCGAAGCCGGCTCCCCGGTGCCGGCTCCGCCCGCAGCGCGTCAGTCGATGATCGTGCCGAGCAGGCCGCCGCCCGCGCCGCCGATCAGGGCTCCGCGCTTGCCGTCCACGGCATAGCCGCCGGCGGCGCCGACTCCCGTGCCGACCATCTGTTCCGTCGAGCATGCTCCCAGCGCCAGCAGGGCGAATACAACACCGATAAGCTGCTTCTTGCTCATGATTTGATCTCCTTCTGAGCATTTAACAGACAAGCCGGTGATTCATTCCCTGGGGCGACGGGGTGCGGCGGCGGTACTGCTTCAGGCCTTGCCGGACTTCTTCGCGGCTACTTCTCGCGTCTCGGCCACCGGGGTCAGCGCGCCGCGGCCGTCGAACCAGGAGACGAGATTGTCCACCACGAGCTGGCCCATGGCGTTGCGGGTGTGGACCGTGCCGGAAGCCACGTGGGGCAGCAGCACCGTGTTCTCCATCGCGATCAGCTCGGCCGGGACGTTGGGCTCGTCGGCATAGACGTCCAGGCCGGCGGCCAGGATCGCCCGGGAGCGGAGCGCCTCGATCAGGGCGGCCTCGTCCACCACGGTGCCGCGGCCGACATTGACGAAGATGCCGTCTGGGCCGAGGGCTTCGAAGATCTCGCGGCCGACCATCCGCTCGGTCGAGGCGCCGCCGGGAATGACCGAGATCAGCACGTCCACCTGGCGGGCCAGATCGACCGCGTCGGCGACATAGGCGTAGTCGACGCCGTCCTGCCGGGTGCGGCCATGGTAGGAGATCGGCAGGCCGAAGGCTTCGAGTCGCTTGGCGATGGCCTTGCCGATCCGGCCCAGGCCGAGGATGCCGACCTTGCGCCCACGCAGCGACGCGGTAAGCGGGAAGGCTCCCGAGGGCCACTTTCCGTCGCGCAGGTGGCGTTCGGCCTCCGGGATGCGGCGGACCGTCGAGATCAGCAGGCCGATCGTGAGGTCCGCGACCTCGTCGGTCAGCACGTCGGGCGTGTTGGTCACGACGACGCCGTTGCCGCCGGCCCACTTGGCGTCGATCTGGTCGTAGCCGACGCCGAAGGCGGAGACGATCTCCAGCGCGGGGAGCCTGCCCATCAGCTGCTCGTTCAGCGGGGCGTGCCCGCCGGCGGCGATGCCGCGGATCCGGGGGCCGTGCTCGGCCAGGAAGGCGTCCCGGTCGGCGACCTCCCACAGACGGTGAACGGTGAACAGCCGGTCGATCTGGTCGGCGACCACGGGCATCATCGGGGCGATCTGAAGGATTTCCGGGCGGGCCATGGCTTGTATCAGCACCTTTGTTGTCTCTTCCCTCCGCCTTGTGTCCGGCGGCTACACACCATGGCGCGTCTGTCAACTCCAGGCAAGTTTCGTTCCAAAAGAAAACAAGCTTTGTCGTGGCATAAAGCCGCGTTACAGTTCTCGAAAGCCTCCGGACCAGAGAGGCGACATCAGGGGGGAGATGAGCCCGTGGCGACTGGCACGGACATTCTCGATACCATACGCACGCGGCTTTTCACGGCCGTGCTGGGCGACGTCATGGACACGCGCGGGCTGACCCGCCAGTTCCTGCCGCCGGCGATCCGCCCGATCGATCCCGACACCGCTCCCGCCAGGGTGATGGCCGGCCGCGCCATGCCCGTGCTGGAGGCCGACTGCTGCGGCGACGTGGAGTGGCGGGGGGCCGGGCAGGGGGGAGGCAATCCTTTTCCATTCGGGCTGATGCTCCGCGCGCTCGACGAGCTGCAGCGGGACGAGGTCTATGTCTGCACCGGCGGCTCGCCGCGCTACGCGCTGTGGGGCGAGCTGATGAGCACGCGCGCCCGTACGCTGGGAGCGGCGGGGGCGGTGGTGGACGGGTTCCACCGCGACACGCTGGGGATCAGGAAGCTCGGTTTCCCGGTGTATTCCCACGGCTCCTATGCCCAGGACCAGCGGATGCGCGGGCGGGTCATCGACTTCCGCTGCCCGATCGAGTTCGGCAACGGCGTCCGGATCGATCCCGGCGACGTGATCGTCGCCGACATCGACGGGGTGGTGGTCGTTCCGGCCGACCATGCCGCCGACATCGTGGCACTGGCGCTGGAGAAGGTCGAGGGCGAGGAGAGCGTCCGGCAGATGATCGAGCGGGGCGAGCGCACCGAGGACATCTTCGGGAGGACCGGCATCATGTAGCGGAGTCGGAGAACGCGCCGGGCCCGGTGTTGCCTGATGGAACAATCAAAAAAACGAGAACGGGGAGAAGAAGCGATGAAGTCACTGTTGGGTGCGGTTCTGGCCGTCTGCATGGCGGCGACGGCGGGCCAGGCGATGGCCCAGGAAAAGCTGAACGTCTATTGGGTCAAGGGCTTCTACAAGTCCGAGGACGACGCGCTGTTCGAGGCGATCCGGAAGTTCGAGCAGAAGACCGGGGTCAAGGTCGAGCTGTCCCAGTATCCCGTGCAGGACATGATCCCCAAGACGGTCGCGGCGCTGGATTCCGGCACGCCTCCGGATGTCGCCTATGCCGACGTCTATGATTTCCAGGTCACCGGCAAATGGGCCTTCGAGGGCCGGCTGGAGGATATCACCGACGTCCTGGAACCGATGAAGGACCGGTTCGCGCCGAACACCGTGGAGACGGCGTACCTGCTGAACGAGAGCACGGGCAAGCGCGCCTATTACGCCTTCCCGATCAAGCAGCAGACCATGCATATCCAGTACTGGATCGACATGCTGAACGAGGCGGGTTTCCAGGAATCCGACATTCCCAAGACCTGGAAGGAATACTGGGCCTTCTGGTGCAGCAAGGTGCAGCCGGCCTACCGCAAGGCGTCTGGCCAGCGGGCCTACGGCATCGGGCAGCCGCTGGGCGTGGACAGCAGCGACTCCTTCTATTCGTTCCTGACCTTCGCCGACGCCTACAACGTCAAGATGGTCGATGACGACGGCAAGCTGCTGGTCGACGATCCCAAGGTGAAGGAAGGGCTGGTCGGCGCGCTGACCGACTATACCGAGCCGTACGCCAAGGGTTGCGCGCCGCCGTCGGCCACGAGCTGGAAGGACCCGGACAACAATGTCGGCTTCCACAACAAGACCACGGCCCTGACCCACAACGCGACCATCTCGATCGCGGCCAAGTGGCTGGACGACATGAACAACGCGACCCTGACCCAGGAGCAGCGGGACCAGGCCAAGAAGAACTATGACCAGCTGATCCGCACGGCGGGTTTCCCGCAGAAGCCCGACGGCAGCAAGATGGTGTACCGCGCGGCGGTCAAGACCGGCGTGATCTTCTCCAACGCCCGCAACAAGGAGCGCGGCAAGGAATTCGTGAAGTTCCTGCTGGAGGAGGAGAACCTGACCCCCTATGTCGAGGGCTCGCTCGGCCGCTGGTTCCCGGTCACCAAGGAGGGGCAGGAGCGTCCGTTCTGGAAGGCCGATCCGCACCGGCTGTCGGTCTACAACCAGTTCAAGGACGGCACCGTGACCTTCGAGTTCACCAAGAACTACAAGTTCACGATCCTGAACAACGAGAATGTCTGGGCCAAGGCGGCCAACCGGGTCATCAACGAGAAGGTGCCGGTGGACAAGGCCGTGGACGAGATGATCGCCCGCATCAAGGCGGTCGCGGGCTGATCCCGGCACGATGAGGCGGAGGGGCGGCGGGACGCCGCCCCTCCGCGGTGCCCGCTTCCTATTCCACCACAATGGCGGACGCGATGAACACGGTAGCGGTTTCCGAAGCGGATGCCGAGGCCCCGCCGAAGCGGCGGGGCTGGTCGCCCACGCGGGTCTGGGGCACCATCCTGCTGGTGCCCTATATCCTGGTCTTCCTGTTCTTCGTGGTCTATCCCGTGTGCTACGGGTTCTGGCTGGCACGGGACCCGCAGAGCTATGTCCAGCTGTTCGAGGATCCGATCTTCGTCCGCTCGATCTTCAACACGCTGGTCTTTCTGCTGATCGGCGTGAACCTGAAGATGCTGGTGGCGCTGCTGCTGTCGGGCTTCTTCCTGCACGACCGGATCTGGATCCGCTGGCTGTCCCTGATCTTCATCCTGCCCTGGGCGGTGCCGTCGATCCCGACGATCCTGTCCGTGCGCTTCATGCTGAACCCGGAATGGGGCGTGATCAACCAGCTGATCTTCCGGTTCACGGCCGAGGACGGGCCGAACTGGCTGAACGACCCGACGCTGGGGCTGACCTTCTCCATCCTGGTCCATATCTGGAAGAGCCTGCCGTTCTGGACGCTGATCCTGCTGTCCGGCCGGCTCGCGATCTCCAAGGACCTGTACGAGGCGGCCTCGGTGGACGGGGCGAGCTCGGTCCAGCAGTTCCGGTTCGTCACATGGCCGTCGATGAAGACGCTGTACGTGACCTGCACGGTGCTGTCGATGATCTGGACGCTGGGCGACTTCAACAGCGTCTACCTGCTGACCGGCGGCGGGCCGGCCGACCTGACCCACGTGCTGGCGACGCTGGGCATCCGTTACCTGCGGCTGGACCAGGTGAACCTGTCCATGGCGGCGATCGTCACGGCGCTGCCGCTGGTGCTTCCGCTGGTCTATTTCATGATGAGGCGGCTGTCCAAATGAAGAGGCTGTCCAAATGAAGAGACTTTCCCTGGCGGGGGTCGCGGGCGAGGCGAAGCTTCTGCTCATCGGCATCCCGGTCCTGATCTGGACCATGCTGCCGATCTACCACCTGTTCCTGTTCGCGATCTCGCCCCGGGACGCCGCCTTCTCCGGCAATGTCTGGCCGGAGGAGCCGACGCTGCGGAACTTCCAGATCGTGCTGAACCAGGACCACTACTTCCTGATCCATTTCTGGGAACAGCTCGCCAACTCGCTGATCGTCGCGATCGCGACCGGGGCGCTGACCCTGCTGGTGGCGACCTTCGCGGCCTTCGCGATCAGCAGGCTGAAGGTGGAGGGCGGGCGCACGGTGATGAACCTGGCGCTGTTCACCTATTTCATCCCGGCGGCCTTCCTGGCGGTGCCGATGTATCGGACCATGGGGATCTACGGGCTGCTCAACAGCAAGTGGGCGCTGATCCTGGCGATGGTCACGGTGGCCTCGCCCTATGCGATCTGGGTGCTGAAGCAGGCCTCGGACAAGCTCCCCTACGAGCTGGACGAGGCGGCGGTGGTGGACGGCGCGTCGCCGCTGCAGCTGTTCTGGATGGTCTATCTGCCGCTGATGAAGCCCTCGCTGGTGGCGGTCGGGACTTATGCGCTGCTGCTGGCCTGGAACGAGTATCTCTACGCCTTCCTGCTGCTGTCCCGCGACACCGAGATCACCCTCCCGGTGGCGCTAGGCAACTTCCTGGCGGCGGACGATTCGCCGTGGGAGCTGCTGATGACCACCGGGCTGATCTACGCGCTGCCGCCGGCGGCGATCTACTACGCCTTCAAGCGCTACATGGTCTCCGGCCTGACCGCGGGTGCGGTGAAGAGCTGATCGGGACCGTCATCGTCATTTGGGGAAGCAATCATGGCCTCGGTTGAGATCAGGGACGTCCGCAAGTCCTATGGCACGGCGCAGGTGCTCCACGGCGTGTCGGTCGATATCCGGGACGGCGAGTTCGTCATCCTGGTCGGCCCCTCGGGCTGCGGGAAATCGACGCTGCTGCGCATGCTCGCCGGGCTGGAGAGCATCACCGGCGGCGAAATCCGAATCGGCCCGCGGGTGGTCAACGACGTGCCGCCCAAGGAACGGGACATCGCCATGGTGTTCCAGAACTACGCGCTCTATCCGCACATGACGGTCGCCGAGAACATGGCCTTTTCCATGCGGCTTCGGCGGGCGAAGAAGTCGGAGATCGAGGTGCGGGTCAACCGGGCCGCCGAGATCCTGGGCCTGACCAAGCTGCTGGCCCGCTATCCCAAAGAGCTGTCCGGCGGGCAGCGCCAGCGGGTCGCCATGGGGCGGGCGATCGTGCGCGACCCCAAGGTGTTCCTGTTCGACGAGCCGCTGTCCAACCTGGACGCCAAGCTGCGGGTCGCCATGCGCGCCGAGATCAAGGAGCTGCACCAGCGGCTTCGGACCACGACGGTCTATGTCACCCACGACCAGATCGAGGCCATGACCATGGCCGACAAGATCGTCGTGATGCGCGACGGCATCGTCGAGCAGGTCGGGGCGCCGCTGGACCTGTACGACAGGCCGGACAACCTGTTCGTCGCCGGCTTCATCGGATCGCCGGCCATGAACCTGATCGAGGGGCGGATCGAGGGGGGGAGCTTCGTCAGCCAGGGCGGGCTGCGGCTGCCGCTGCCGGCGGGGTGGGAGGCGGCGGCCGGCCGGCCGGTCACCTATGGGCTGCGGCCCGAGCACATCACGCTGAGCGACACCGGCGTGCCGGTGGAGGTGGTGGTGGTCGAGCCGACCGGGTCGGAGACCCTGATCGTGGTAAAGGGCGGGAAGACGGAGCTGGACTGCCTGTTCCGCAGCCGCATCCTGCCGGCCCCCGGCGAGACGCTGCGCATCCGGCCCGATACCGCGCACGTGCATCTTTTCGATACCGAAACGGGCCGCCGGCTGGCGGCGCAGGGTTGAGGACCAATGGCGAAACTTAGCTCCATCGAACCAGGATTCTACCGCATCCCGCTGCCTGTGGTGCTGACCGACAGCACCCATGGCGAGATGAAGGCCTTCGAGCTGAACACCGTCCGGCTGCGCGATGCCGACGGGGCGGAGGGCGTCGGCTACACCTTCACCGTGGGGCGGAACGGCGGCGCCGTCGATTCCGTGCTGACCCGCGAGATCCCCGAGCTGATGCAGGGGGAGGAGGCCGACGCGATCGAGTGGCTGTGGCAGAAGGCCTGGTGGGCGCTCCACTATGGCGGGCGCGGCGGCCCGACGGTGCTGGCGCTGTCGGCCTTCGACATGGCCCTGTGGGACCTGAAGGCCCGGCGCGCCGGGTTGCCGCTGTGGCGGCTGCTGGGCGGCTACGATCCCCGGGTGCCGTGCTATGCCGGGGGCATCGACCTGGAGCTTCCGCTGGACGCGCTGCTCCGCCAGACCGACGACAACCTCGCCAAGGGGTTCCGGGCGATCAAGATGAAGGTCGGGCGGCGGAACCTGTTCGAGGACGTCGAGCGGGTCGCGGCGATGCGGCAGCACCTGGGGCAGGGCTTCCCGCTGATGGTGGACGCCAACATGAAGTGGGGGGTGGACGAGGCGATCCGCGCCGCCCGGGCGCTCCAGCCGTTCGACCTGACCTGGCTGGAAGAGCCGACCATCCCGGACGACCCGGCGGGCCACGCCCGCATCGTCCGCGAGGGCGGGCTGCCGATCGCAGCCGGCGAGAACCTGCGGACCCTGTGGGAGTTCAAGCTCTATATCGCGGGGGGCGGCGTGACCTATCCGGAGCCGGACGTCACCAACTGCGGCGGCATCACGCCCTTCATGAAGATCGCGCATCTGGCGGAAGCCTTCAACCTGCCGGTGACCAGCCACGGCGCCCATGACGTGACGGTGCATCTGCTGGCCGCCTGCCCAAACCGGTCGTTCCTGGAGGCCCACGGTTTCGGGTTGGACCGCTACATCGCGGAGCCGCTGCGGATCGAGGAGGGAGTCGCGGTAGCACCTGAGCGGCCGGGGCATGGGATGGAGTTCGACTGGAAGGGGCTGGAGAAGATCCGGGGCTGACCGCTTCCCCTTGACCGGAGACCCGCTCGCACTAGAACATTATGTGAACGAGTGCGGGCGGGAAAATGGAACTGCGAGAGAAGCTGGAGATCCTGGCGGATGCGGCCAAGTACGACGCGTCCTGCGCGTCGAGCGGGTCGGATCGCAAGAGTTCCGCCGGGACGAAGGACGGGATCGGCTCGACCGAGGGCATGGGCATCTGCCATGCCTATGCGCCGGACGGGCGCTGCATCTCGCTGCTGAAGATCCTGCTGACCAATTTCTGCGTCTATGACTGCCTGTACTGCGTCAACCGGCGGTCCAGCAATGTCCGCCGCGCCCGCTTCACGCCGGAGGAGGTGGTCAGGCTGACCCTGGGCTTCTACCGGCGCAACTATATCGAGGGGCTCTTCCTCAGCTCCGGCATCATCCAGAGCCCGGATTATACGATGGAGCAGCTGGTCCGGGTGGCGAAGATGCTGCGGGAGGACCATGGCTT
Organism: Skermanella rosea; assembly: GCF_016806835.2. Lineage (NCBI taxonomy): Bacteria > Pseudomonadati > Pseudomonadota > Alphaproteobacteria > Rhodospirillales > Azospirillaceae > Skermanella > Skermanella rosea. Next base: position 1,353,395 of record NZ_CP086111.1, read on the forward strand.
CCGCGGCTACATCCACCTGAAGACGATTCCCGACGCCTCGCCCGAGCTGCTGGCCGAGGCGGGGCTGTATGCCGACCGGCTCAGCATCAACATCGAGCTGCCGTCGGAGCCATCGCTGGACCGGCTGGCGCCGGAGAAGGACGCGGGCGCGATCCGGCGTTCCATGGGGCGGCTGCGGCTTCGGATCGAGGAGGCGAAGTCCAGCCCGCGCGAGCCGCGCTTCGCGCCGGGCGGCCAGAGCACCCAGATGATCGTCGGGGCCGACGGGACCGACGACCGGGGCATCCTGGCGACCAGCGACCGGCTCTATACCGGGTACCGGCTGCGCCGAGTCTATTATTCCGCCTTCAGCCCGATCCCGGACGGCAGCTCCAGCCTGCCGCCGGGAGCGCCGCCCTTGGTCAGGGAGCACCGGCTGTACCAGGCCGACTGGCTGATGCGCTTCTACGGCTTCGACGCGGGGGAGATCGTGCCGGACGGCGGGCTGCTCGACCTGGAGATCGACCCTAAGCTGGCCTGGGCGCTGGTCAACCGCCACCGTTTCCCGGTGGATGTCAACAAGGCGGACCGGGAAAGCCTGCTGCGGGTGCCCGGCATGGGCGTACGTACGGTGGACCGCCTGCTGTCGATCCGACGCCACAAGGCCGTACGCCTGGAGGACCTGGGACGGCTGCGGGTACAGATCGCCAAGGTGGCGCCCTTCGTCACCACGGCGGACCCGCAGGTGGGCCGCTCGCTGCTGGACCGGATCGACCTGCGGCAGAGGCTGGCGCCCCGGCCGGCGCAGCTGGCGCTGCCGCTGTTCGCGTGAGCTTCCGATGCACGCGGTTGAGCTGGCCCATCCCGTCGATTTCGAAGGCTGGCGCGCGGCGGCCCGGCGGATGGTGCTGGCCGACGCCCGGCCGGAGGCGGTGGACTGGCGGGTGGGCGCGCAGGCGGGACTGTTCGGCGATGCGGCGGCGCCGGTCGTTCCGGAAGCGGTACGGAACCGCGCGTTCACCGTGCCGAAGGACTTCCTGGAGCTGGCGGAGACCGTCGTCTGCCACCGCGATCCGGCGCGCTTCGCGCTGCTCTACGGATTGCTGTGGCGGCTGACCCATGGCGATCCGAAGCTGCTGGAGGTCGTGTCGGACCGGGACGTCCACCGGGCCGAGGCCATGGCGCGGGCGATCCGGCGCGACATCCACAAGATGCACGCCTTCGTCCGGTTCCGCGAGCGGGAGGGGCATTATCTCGCCTGGTTCGAGCCGGACCACTTCATCGTGGAGCGCGCGGCGCCGTTCTTCGCCCGCCGGTTCGCCAACATGGATTGGTCGATCCTGACGCCGGACCGAAGCGTCCATTGGGACGGGGAGACGCTGCATTTCACCCCCGGGGCCAGCCGGGCGGAGGTGCCCGACGAGGACGCGCTGGAGGATTACTGGCGCAGCTATTATGCCAGCATCTTCAACCCGGCCCGGTTGAAGATCGCGGCCATGCAGTCGGAGATGCCGCGGAAATACTGGCACAACCTGCCCGAGGCGCGGCTGATCGCCCCGCTGATCCGCGACGCCGGCCGCAGGGCCGCCGCCATGGTCGAGAGCGGCGTGACGCTTCCCGCGCCGAAATCCGGGCGCTGGGCCGAGGCCGTGCCGGATGTCCGGGCGCCGGAGCCCGAGGGCGGCCTCCAGGCCTGTCGGCGCTGTACTCTGTGGCGGAACGCGACCCAGGCGGTCCCGGGCGAGGGGCCGATGGGAGCGCGGCTGATGCTGGTGGGCGAGCAGCCGGGCGACCAGGAGGACTTGGCCGGGCGGGCGTTCGTCGGGCCGGCGGGGCAGCTGCTGGACCGCGCGCTGGCCGAGGCCGGCATCGTGCGGTCGGACTGCTACGTCACCAACGCGGTCAAGCATTTCAAGTTCACGCCCCGCGGCAAGCGCCGCATCCACCAGAAGCCCGACGCCGGCGAGGTCGAGCATTGCCGCTGGTGGCTGGCGGAGGAGGTCGCGGCGGTCCGCCCGCGCCTGATCGTGGCCCTGGGCGCCACGGCCGGCCGCGCGCTGCTGCGCCGCGAGGTCGCGGTCCAGCGCGAGCGCGGCGCGGTCCTGCGGCTGGAGGAGGGCCGGTCGATGCTGCTGACCGTCCACCCGTCGTACCTGCTCCGGCTGCCCGACCCGGCCGCGAAGAGGGCGGAGTACGATCGTTTCGTCACCGATCTGAGGCTTGCTACCTCTTTTGCGATGACGCCGTGAACCCCGGCCGGTGGCATTCTCCGGTTATCGATGGGGAGTGACGATGCAACCACGATTTGGCCATGCCGTACTGACCGAGGACGACCGGCGGCGCCTGCGCGACCGCCTGGAACGGTTGGGCGAGCAGAAGGTCCGGCTGATGTCGGGGGTCGACTGCGTACGCTATTTCGGCAACTGGCAAGCGGCCGAGCTGGTCGACGAGTGGCTCGAGATCAAGGATGCCGAACGCCAGGAGCAGTCCGGACTGCTGAGGCGCCTGTTCGGAAAGAAGTGACCTCTTCCCCTTTCCGGCAATTGAGTTTCGCCGCCCGGGCGGCTAGGCGTACGCTTTCGGCCGTGCCGCCGGAGCAATTCGTCCGGGCAGAAGGGCAGGGACCGGATCATCCCTTCACTCGGCCGCCGCGTGACGTTACTATGGCGAATCCGGTTTACGGCACGGCGATTGAACATTCAGCCGCCGCCGTATGTTCCAGAAGGATCTTGTCGCTGTCCCTGAAAGGCCATGAGCCCACGAACCTGGCCCATGAAACCGATCATGAAACCGATGCGGCCCCGAAGAGACCAGGCTGAAGAAGTAGCAAGCGCTTGGCGTGAGGCCGGTGCGGAGATTTGCAGGTGGAAATGACTTCCAGGATGACCGAAGTGACCGAGCCTTATTCCCACGTCCAGAAGGCCGCCGCCTGGGTGGTCCACGCCGTCACGGCGAGCGGGGTGGTGCTCGGGCTGATGGCCCTGCTGGCGCTGGTGGACAACAACGCCAAGGGCTGCCTGCTCTGGCTCGGCGCGGCCCTCCTGGTCGACGGGGTGGACGGGACGCTGGCCCGGAAATTCTCGGTCAAGCGGGTCCTGCCCAATTTCGACGGGGCGATCCTGGACCTGGTGATCGACTATCTGACATACGTGTTCATCCCGGCGATCTTCATCTACAAGTTCATCCCGCTTCCGGGGCCGCTCGAACTGGTGGCGGTCGCCTTCATCCTGCTGTCGGCGCTCTACTGTTTCTGCAACGTCAACATGAAGAGCAACGACAACTATTTCGTGGGATTCCCGGCGGTCTGGAACGTCGTGGCGCTGTACCTCTTCATCCTGGACCTGGATCCGGCGGTCACCTTCGCCCTGATCACCTTCTTCGCCCTGATGACCTTCACCACGGCCAAGTTCGTGCATCCCTTCCGGGTGCCGCACCTGATGCCGGTCAACCTCGCGATGACCGCGGTCTGGATGATCAGCAGCCTGCTGCTCGTGCTGGGCCAGCCGGACGACCCGCTGGTGCTGATGGTGCCGTGGATCGTCGCCTCCGCCTGGTTCACCGGCATCTGCGCCTGGCGGACCGTGCTGGGATACGCGCGCGGCGGCTGACCGGCCGGCGCCAAGCCCGAGATCACCGGGGCCCGCGGCTTGCCGCGGGCCTCTCTTTTTGCCCACTCCGTTTGTCCGGTGGACAACCCGGCACGGGTTCGTGGGAAACTCGACGCCGGTCGGTAGAGTCCTGGTAGGAGGAAGCATACCCATGCGAAATTATGCGATCCTGCGAAATCTATCTCCCCTGGCAACCGCGGAGCCGTTCGAGCGCCGCGCCCGGAGCCTCGGCCGCGGAGCCGCGGTGATCCCGCCCGAGCCGATGATCGACGTGGCCCGGCTGACCTCGCGCCAGGTGCGGGAGGTCGCCCGCGATCCGGAAGTCCGCGGCATCGCCCCGATCATGCCGATCGCGCTGGTCCGGCCGTTCGAGGTCCCCGAGGCCGAGGCCGCGACCCAGGCCTGGGGCATCGGCGCGGTCCGGGCCGACGTCTCGGCCTTCAGCGGGGCCGGGGTCACCGTGGCGGTGCTGGATACCGGGATCGACGCCGCCCATCCCGCCTTCGCGGGCGTGGAAGTGGTCCAGGAGGATTTCTCCGGGTCGGGGAACGGCGACAGGCAGGGGCACGGCACCCACTGCGCCGGCACGATCTTCGGGCGAGACGTGGACGGTACGCGGATCGGGGTCGCCCGCGGCGTCAATCGGGCCCTGATCGGCAAGGTGCTGGGCGACGACGGCAGCGGCAACAGCGACATGATCTTCCGCGGCATCCAGTGGGCGGTCCAGGAGGGCGCGCAGGTGATCTCCATGTCCCTGGGCTTCGACTTCCCCGGGCTGGTCGCCCGGCTGGTGGCGGACGGCTGGCCGCCGGAACTGGCGACCTCCGTGGCACTGGAGGGCTATCGCGGCAATCTCCGCATGTTCGACGCGCTGATGGAGATGGTCGAGGCGCGGGCCGCCTTCTCGACCGGGACCGTGCTGGTGGCCGCCGCGGGCAACGAGAGCCGGCGCGACCAGAACAGGGACTTCGAAGTCGCCGTGTCGATCCCGGCGGCGGCCCAGGGCATCATCTCGGTCGGCGCGCTGGGCCAGACCGGGGCCTCCCTGGGCGTGGCGCCCTTCTCCAACACCTTCCCGCAGGTCAGCGCCCCCGGCGTCAACGTGCTGTCGGCCCGGGCCGGCGGCGGGCTGGTCGCCCTGAACGGCACCAGCATGGCGACACCCCATGTCGCGGGCGTCGCGGCCCTGTGGTGGGAGGCCATGGGCGGCGCGCCGGCCCGGATCGCCGCGACGGCGGTCTCGGCGAAGATCCTGGCGTCGGCTCGCACCGAGGTCTTCCTGTCGGACGCGGACCCGGCGGACCGCGGGCTGGGGCTCGTCACGGCGCCGTGAGCCGGCGGCCGGGGTGAACCACCGGGCCGGGCGGCGTGTTGTCGAGGAGGTTTCCGTCCCGTGAGGTCTCCTTGAAACGCGTCGTCCCCGGCCTGCTGCTGGCCGCCCTGCTGGCGGGCTGCCAAGCGCCCGTCCGCATGTCCAACATGATCGTCCCCGGCACCGAGCGGATCGCCGGGCAGACCGACCGCGCGCTCGCGGTCCAGGTCGGCAGCGTGGGCGGAGGAAGCTCCCTGAATGTCCTGAACCAGATCCAGGTCTCCGACCTGGACCTGCGGGAGGCCCTGATCAATTCGCTCGCGGTGCGCGGCGCCCTGGCGGCGAGCCAGCCGCGCTACCGGGTCGATGCCGAACTGGTCCGCACGACCCGGGGCCTGCAGGAGATCCTGCTGGGGCTCAACGTGACGGCGGAGGTGGAGATCCGGTACCTGGTCACCGACGTGGCGACCGGAGCGGTCGTCTTCTCCCGGCCGATCGCCTCGACCGGGACCGCGTCCTCGTCGGACTATTTCAGCCCGACCGAGCGGACGCGCGTCGCGACCGAGCGGGCCATCCAGGACAACATGCGGAAGCTGCTGGCGGAGCTTTACGGTTTGTGACCCGCCCCGGTCGCCCCCATTGCCCTTGAATCATCTGTATCATCACTCCGCCGGCTGGCGGTTTCGCAGGCCCTGGAGTTGGCGGTTCAGGTCCTCCGCGACGGAATTGGCGGGGCGGGTGAAGCGGGCCAAGAGGTCGTAGAGCACCGGCGTGACGAACAGGGTCAGCAGGGACGCGACCGTCAGCCCGCCGATGATCACGGCGCCGATGGCGACCCGGCTCTCGGCGCCGGCCCCGCTGGCCAGCAGCAGGGGCACCGCGCCCAGCACGGTGGACAGCACCGTCATCAGGATCGGGCGGAACCGGAGCGCCGATCCTTCCGTGATCGCCTGCCGGACGTCCATCCCCTCGGCGCGGAGCTGGTTGGCGAACTCGACGATCAGGATGCCGTTCTTCGCCATCAGGCCGATCAGCAGCACCATCCCGACCTGGCTGTAGATGTTCAGGGACAACCCGCCCAACGCCAGCGCGGCGAGAGCGCCGGCGAGGCCGAGCGGCACCGTCAGCATGATGATCAGCGGATGGATGAAGCTTTCGAACTGGGCGGCCAGCACCAGGAAGACGATCAGCAGCGCGATCCCGAAGGTGACGGCGATGCCGCCCGAGGTCTCGAGGAACTGCTGGCTCTGCCCGGTATAGCTCAGCCGGCCCTCGGGCGGCAGTTCCTCCGCGGCGATCTCGTTGATGTAGTCGATGGCGGACCCCAGGTCGTACCCGTCGGCGAGCGACGCCGAGATGGTGATCGAGGGCAACCGGTCGAATCGCTTCAGCTCGGGAGCCGCCGCCAGTTCCTCCAGCGTGACCAGGGCGTTGAGCGGGACCAGCGAGCCGTCGTCGCCGGACCGGACGAAGATGTTCTTCAGGTCGGCGGGCGTCTGGCGGTCGCTGTCGCGCGCCTGGATGATCACGGGATAGACCCGGCCGCGGTTGATGTAGTCCGTGACCTCGCGGGAGGCCAGCATGGTCTGGAGCGTGCTGCCGATCCGCTCGATCCCGATCTCCAGGTCGTCCGCCTTGCGGCGGTCGATCAGCACGTTGAACTGGGGCCGGGTCGCCTCGAAGTCGGTCTCCACGTTCTGGAGGCCGGGGTTCTCCAGGGCGCGGGCGACGATGCGGTCAGACCATTCCTGGATCGTGTCGTAGTCCTGGCCGCCGATCACCACTTGGAGCGGCGCGCTGCTGCCGCGCTGGCCCAGGCCGGCGGGATTGACCGGGAAGGCGCGGACGCCGGGAATGCCGCTGATGCCGGGGATGATCGAGTTCACGATCTCGCGCTGGCTCCGCTCGCGCTCGGCCCAGTCGGCCAGGCCGACCACCACGAAGCCGCGGCCCGGCTGGTTGCGGAACCCCACGATGGCGAAGATGCGCTCGGCCTCCCCGGACTCCCGCAGGGGAGCGAGGACTTCCTCGATGCGCCGCGCGTTGGCGTCGGTGTAGCCGGCCGTGGCCCCCTCGGGCGCGGTCACCGGGATGAAGAAGACGCCGCGGTCCTCCGTCGGGGTCAGCTCGCGCGGGAGGATGTCGTAAAGCAGGACGGTCCCGGCGGAGATGGCACCGGCCACCGCGAGCACCAGGACAGGCATGCCGAGCGCGCGCCTGAGGAGACGCCGGTAGCCATCCGCCATGGCGTTGAAAGCGCGCTCCAGCCCCCGGCCGATCCGTCCGGGCTTCTCGCCGCCGCGCAGCAGCTTGGAACACAGCATGGCGCACAGGGACAGCGCCACGAAGGTGGATATCGCGACCGCCGCGGCCATGACGACGCCGAACTCCGCGAACAGGCGGCCGACCTGCCCCTCCAGCGTCGAGATCGGCAGGAAGACCGCGACCAGCGTCAGCGAGGTCGCGATCACGGCGAAGGTGACCTGCCTGGTGCCGAGGAAGGCGGCGGCCAGCGGATGCTCGCCTTCCTCCACCCGCCGCTGGATGTTCTCCAGCACGACGATCGCGTCGTCCACCACCAGGCCGATGGCGAGCAGGAGCGCCAGCAGGGTCAGGACGTTGATCGAGAAGCCGAAGGCATAGATGAAGGCCAGCGTGCCGATCACGGCGACCGGGATCGTGACGGCCGGGACGATCGTTGCGCGAACGGAATGAAGAAACAGGAAGATCACCGCGATCACCAGCAGCACCGACATGCCGAGCGCGATCACCACCTCCTCGATCGACTGGGAGATGAAGGTGGCGTCGTCGGAGCTGACCATCACCGACATGCCCTCGGGCAGGGTGGGGCGCAGCGCTTCCAGCTCGGCGCGGACCTGGTTGCTGACCTCGATCGTGTTGGCCTGGGACTGGCGCAGCACGCCCAAGCCGACCGCGGCCTGGCCGTTGGACCGGACGACGGAGTCGTCATCCTCGACCCCCAGCTCGACCTGGGCCAGGTCGCCGAGGCGGACCGGGAAACTGCCGACCTGCGCCACGACGATGTCGCGGAACTCCTCCACCGTGCGCAGCCTTGTGTCGGTCCGGATGGTGAACTGGCGGGACACCGATTCGAGCTCGCCCGCCGGCAATTCCACATTGTTCCGCCGCAGGGCCGATTCCACGTCGGCGACGGTCAGGTTGCGGGCGGCCAGCGCCTCGCGGTCCAGCCAGATGCGGATGGCGTAGCGCCGCTCGCCGAAGATCTCGACCTGCGCCACCCCGTTCAGCACCGACAGCCGGTCCACGATGAAGCGGCTGGCATAGTCGTTGATGTCGGCCGGCGTCATGCGGTCGCTGGTGATGGCGATGCGCATGATCGGCTGGGCGTCGCTGTCGGTCTTGACGATCTCCGGCGGGTCCGCCTCCTCCGGCAGGTCCACGGACACGCGGCCGACCGCGTCGCGCACGTCGTTGGCGGCCTGGTCGATATCGCGGGAGGTGACGAATTCGACCACGATGCGGCCGCGGCCGAGACGGCTGGACGAGCGGATGCTGCGGATGCCGTCCACGCTGCTGATGCCGCCCTCGATCACCTCGATGATCTCGGTGTCGATGATCTCCGGTGCTGCGCCGGGATAGGTCATGGTGATCGTGACGACCGCGGTATCGACGTCCGGCAGTTCGCGCACCGGCAGCCGCATCAGGGCGGCGATGCCGATGACGACGATGAGCGCGCTGAGGACGATCGCGAGGACCGGGCGCTTGATGCTGAGGTCGGAGATCATCCCGCCCGCTCCGCCACCTTGTCGGCGCTGTCCTCGGACGAGGGCGCCGGCTCCGACGGCAGTCGGACGGCCGCGCCGGGGCGCAGCCGCTGGAGACCCGCGGTGACGACGCGGTCGCCGATCCCGATCCCCTCGACCACCTCGACCTCGCCGACGCGGCGCTGGCCGAGCCGGACTTCGACCCGTTCCGCCCGGGGCTCGGCCGGCGTCCCGACGATGCGGTAGACGAAGTTGGAACGCCCTTCGGCCAGCACGGCCTCCTCCGGGACCAGGATGGCGTCGGGGCGGGTGGACAGGGTGACCCGGGCCAGCATGAACAAGCCACCGGGCAGGCGGGCATCGGGGTTGGGAAACTCGGCACGGACCCGGAACGACCGCGACACCGCGTCGATCCGGGTGTCTATGGCGGCGACGGCGCCGGTGAAGTCCGTGTCCGGGAACGCGGTGCTGGTGGCGCTCACGGGCTGCCCCTGGCGGATCGCGCCGAAGAAGCGCTCCGGCACCGCGAATTCGAGCTCGATGACGGACAGGTCGTCCAGCCGGGTCAGCACCGTGCTGTCGGTGACGCGGGCGCCCACATCGACCTCCCGCAATCCGACGATGCCGGCGAAAGGCGCGTTGACCGTGCGGTCGCGCAGCCGCTGCCGTTCCGCCGCGACCCGGGCCTCGGCCGTCAGGAAGGCCGCCCGCAACTCGTCCACCCGCGCTTCCGAGACGGCGCTGTTGGAGACGAGCTGCCGGGCGCGCTCAAGCTGCGCCCTGGCATCGACCAGGACGGCCTCGGCCTCGGCGAGGTTCGCTTCCTGGATGCCGCGGTCGAGGCGGACCAGGGGCTGGCCCTGTTCGACGCGCTGGCCGGTCTCGAACAGGATCTCGTCCACCCGGCCGCTGTCGTCGGCGATCACCTCGATCGACTGGCGCGGCCGGGTCGTGCCGACCGCCTCGATCACCTCGGAAACCTCGCCCCGGCGGGCTTCGGCGACTTCGACGGGAACGGCGCGGGGACCCTCCTGGGCCTGCTGGGCGGCGTCGCCTCCCGACGGGTCCAGGTACCACCAGGCACCGGCGGCAAGGGCGATCAGGACCAGGACGATGACGATCTGGCGGACCATGGTCATCGAGCGGCTCGTAGCATGGAGAGTTCCCCGGCGGTGATTGGACCCCCTATAAGCTTGCCGCAAAGCGGCTCATGACAAGGGCAAAACGAACCGGGCACTTTTCGGCGCGGGCGCGCGAACCCCAAGCGGTTGCATCTTTCCCGGGAGGTTCGCGCAAGTGCCTGTCTGCGCCGTTATCCCAAAAGTAGATAACAGGACCAGGTCGCCTCTCATGCGGGGGCGTGGATTGAAACGATCACGGGGCTCCAATCAGCGACCTCAATGCTCGGTCGCCCTCCGCACGGTAAGCGCCTGCGCCGCTGGCCACCGGGCGGAAGATGCGGTTGCCGCCAAGGCTGCCGCTCCAGGGGCCGGCGACTCAATCCGACAGGCCGATCGTGAACGCCACGGCGGACGTGATCCGGGCCAGATCGTCGTCCGAGACCCGGCCAATCACCGACCCGATGCGGCGGCGATGCACGGTCGGAGGCTTGTCTGCCATGGCCTGGGAAACCTCAGGCAGCCCGTTTTCGATGCTCGGCTAAGCGTTATGCGCAGGTCGCCGGCCACCAGTTCTTTCGTGCACTGGACGATCGCCACTGATGGATGGTGCTGCGGAATAGCGTCTGTCTGGAGGATCACCGCAGGGCGCGGTTTGGATGCATTCTCTGCTTCAACCAAAAGCGGAGAATGCCTGTGTGAAGTTGCTCCGCATGGGGCGGAGTCGGAGCCGTCGCTTTTCTTCTTTCCGTTCGTCATCCGTGGGCTTCACCTGCGCATCCCTATGTAAGGAAGCTGGGTGAAGCCCGCGGGGAGATGCCCGGATCAAGTCCGGGCATGACGAAAAGGGAGTGCTATTGCCTGTCCACTGTTCTCCTGAGGGCTGTGGCTCAGGCTCGACCGGGCCGCGCTACCTCAGTGCGAGTGGCGCGGCATGCCGCTGGTGTGGACGATGTCCTGGTACTTGACCGCCATCTCCAGGCATCCGCCGTCCGAGAGCTGGCCGACCAAGCCGCGGTAGAGTTCCTGCCAGGGCGTCTGGTGCTTCAGCTCCGGCAGCTTGAGCGCCGCGCGGCGGGCCGCGATCTCCTCGTCGGAAGCGAGCAGGTCGACGCGGCGCTTGCGCAGGTCCACCCGCACCTTGTCGCCGGTCTTCAGCAGGGCGAGCCCGCCGCCGACCGCCGCCTCGGGCGAGGCGTTCAGGATCGACGGGCTGGCCGAGGTGCCGCTCTGGCGCCCGTCGCCGATCGTCGGCAGGGAGACGATGCCCCGCTTGATCAGGTGGTCGGGCGGCTGCATGTTCACCACCTCGGCGGAGCCGGGATAGCCGACGGTGCCGCAGCCGCGGATGAACAGGATGCAGTTCTCGTCGATGTCGAGCGACGGGTCGTTGATCCGCGAGTGGTATTCCTCCGGCCCGTCGAACACGATCGCCCGGCCCACGAAGGCGTCGGGATCGTCCGGGTTGGACAGGTACTGCTTGCGGAACTCGGGGCTGATGACGCTGGTCTTCATCACCGCCGAATCGAACAGGTTGCCGCCCATGACGAGCATGCCGGCTTCTTCCATCAGCGGCTTGTCGTAGGGACGGATCACGTCGTCGTCCGGATCGGGCGCCCGCTCGACGTTCTCGCCCATCGGCTTGCCGGTGACGGTCGGCGCGCCGGTGTGGATGCGGCCGGCCTTGATCAGTTCCTTCATGACCGTCGGGACGCCGCCGGCCCGGTGGAACGCTTCGCCCAGGTAGAATCCTGCCGGCTGGCAGTTGACCAGCAGCGGGACGTCGTGCCCGAACTTCTGCCAGTCTTCCAGCGTCAGGTCCACGCCGACATGGCGGGCGATCGAGATCAGGTGCGGCGGGGTGTTGGTCGAGGCGCCGATCGCGGAGGCGACCACGATGGCGTTCTCGAACGCTTCCCGGGTCATCACCTTGCGCGGGGTCAGGTCCTCGCGGACCATGTCCACGATCCGCTTGCCGGTCAGGTAGGCGATCTGGCCGCGCTCGCGGTAGGGGCCGGGGATCGCGGCGCAGCCCGGCAGGGACATGCCCAGGGCCTCGGCGATCGAGTTCATCGACAGGGCGGTGCCCATGGTGTTGCAGTGGCCGACGCTGGGCGCCGACGAGCTGACCATGTCCATGAACTCGTCATAGCCGATCTTGTCGGCGGCGAGCAGGCGGCGCGCCTCCCACACCACCGTGCCGGAGCCGGCGAGCTTGCCCTTGTAGTGGCCGTCCAGCATCGGGCCGCCCGACAGGACGATGGCCGGGATGTTGACGGTCGCGGCACCCGCCAGCATGGCTGGCGTGGTCTTGTCGCAGCCGGTGGTCAGCACGACGCCGTCGAGCGGATAGCCGTACAGGACCTCGACCAGGCCGAGATAGGACAGGGTCCGGTCGAGCGCCGCGGTCGGCCGCTTGCCGGTTTCCTGGATCGGGTGGACCGGAAATTCCAGCGGGATGCCGCCGGCTTCGCGGATGCCGTCCTTGACGCGGGACGCCAGTTCGATGTGGTGGCGGTTGCAGGGCGCCAGGTCGCTGCCGGTCTGGGCGATGCCGATGATCGGGCGGCCGGACTGGATCTCCTGCCGGGTAAGCCCGTAGTTCAGGTAGCGCTCGATGTAGAGGGCGGTCATGTCGGGGTTCGACGGATCGTCGAACCAGGCTTGGCTGCGCAGTCTGCCCGAGGCGTTCTTCGCGGATGTCTCTGAGGTCATGGTTCTCCCCTCCCTCCGTTCTTGTGACCGCCAGTTTGGCTGGTATGGCAGTCCGGAACAATAGGGCGGAGGCAATAAATCTGCGGACGCAGGGTGAATGGCGCGGCGGAATCAGCCCGTCGCGCCCAGCCGGAATTGGCTAAAATTAACGATTTGTTGCCTCTCCTGATGGTATTCGACTCCTCTGGCAGTCGCGAGGCCTATGCGGGAAGAAAGATGAGCGCGCCCAACGGTCCAACCGGAGTGATGTGGCCATGATGAATCGCCCGAGGCAGGATCGCCCGCCTCGCGACTGGGTACGCGTCAAGCCGGGGGAGAAGGCTGCGGCGGTTCCGGAAAAGCCGCAATACGACGACGAACGCCTGCTCAAGTTGCTGCAATCCGCCAAGCGCGAGTTGCAGGGACTTCGGCTGATTCATCTTCACCTGTCGCTCCTTCAGGACAAGAACTACGGCGACATCCACGAGATCAAGCGGGCAGTCCAGGCGATCGCCGACAATTCGGCTTATCTCCAGATGTTCACCCTGTCCAACGACGACGTGCTGATCCTGTACAAGGGCATCAAGTTCTCGACGATCACGGAGGCCTGCCAGAAGATCGAGAAGATGATGCTGTCCCGGACCAGGATGACCGGGCCGAACGCCTACCGCGAGAACTCGCTCTACTCGATCATGGAGCTGTCGCTCAACTTCGTGAACGTCATCCGGTTCATCGAAGGCCTGGACAAGGACGGCGGCGGCGGGGATGCCTCCAAGGCGGCCACGAAGGAGCCGATCAGCCTGGAGGAACTGGCCAAGATCGAGCGCCAGATCGGAAACTTCGACCTGTCGCCCTTCATGCTCAACCAGCCGATCGTCGATATCCAGGCCCAGGAGGAGAACCGGCGCGAGTATTTCGAGGTCTACATCGCGGTCAAGTCCCTGGAGGATCGCCTGAGCCCGGAGTTCGACCTCACGGCCAACCGGTGGCTGTTCAACTATTTCACGTCCAGCCTGGACCACGCGGTCCTGAAATCGCTGAACCACGGCGTCGACTTCATCCGGGGGCACAAGATCGGGCTCAACCTCAATCTGAGCACGATCATGTCATCGGCGTTCGTGAAGTTCGACGAGCGGCTGACCATGGAGCTGCGCGGCAACATCGTGCTGGAGATCAACAAGGCCGATCTGGTCGAGAACATCGACACCTACAAGGATGTCGTCGAGTTCGCGAACAACCGCGGCTACTCGATCTGCATCGACGGCATCACTCCGATGTGGGTCGAGCACATGGACCTGGAATACATGGCCTGCGACTATGCCAAGATGTTCTGGAGCAACGACCTTCTGGACATGGGCGAGGCCGCGCTGGAAAATTTCAGCGCGAAGATCCGCAGCCAGGAGAATTGCCGCTTCATCCTGGGCCGGTGCAGCACCGTGACCGGCCTGCTGTTCGCCCAGAAGCACGGCATCAACCTGGTCCAGGGGCGCATGGTCGATACCATCCTGCGCAAGGGCGTCAGGATCACGGACGCCCTGAAGATGGCCAATATCATGGAGGCGGACGAGTGAGGGGCGGACCGATGCGGGGGGCGATCAGCGTTTCAGGAACAGCAGGACGCCGTCGAACCAGTTCATGGCGATGAGGTCGGGTGACAGTTGGGTGATCCAGGAGCCCCGGTCGTAGGAGGGTCCGATGTCGCCACTTGCGCAGGTGATGAAATGGGTCGGGTGCGGAACGTCGGGGGACGCGACGCCCATCGCGTCGGGCGAGGCGTCATAGGTTTCCTCGATCAGCGTCCGCAGCGGCAGGGCTTCCGTCGCGACGGCCGGCGACTTGCAGGTGTGGCCATCCATGGCGAGGCTGTCGCCGGCGACGTGGAGGCGCAGGGCCAGCAGGGCGGGATCGTCCGGTAGATAGGCGGTCACGCCCGCCGTGTTGACCTTGGCCGACGATGCCGACCAGGTACCGGCGAGGGCCGGCGGCACTTGGCCGGAGGCTGCCGGCGGCGCGTCGGCCACGCAACCTGCCAGCAGGAACGCGGCGGCCAGGGGTGCCCATGATCTTGCCGCGTTCCCGATGCTCATCGTCGAAAGCCCCTGTCACATGCCGATCCGGTCGGCCCGATGCGGTCGGCCGGGAGCTTACACGGGCGTGTTGAACAGTTCCACTTCGAGATTGCGCCGGTTGACGAGGCCCTGGACCACCTGGCCGCCCGACTTGTTCCAGAGCTTGAAGCTCTCCGCCGCCGCGGCGAAGTCGCCCTTGTTGATGTTGGCGACGACCGAGCTGTTCTTGAAGTTGCCGCCGCCGATATTGTAGTCGAGCGACACCATCGCATCGAACTGGTTCTGGTTCACCGCGACCTTGACGTAGGTCTTGACGTCCTTCTCGTAGGGCGGAAGGGCGATGTTGAGCAACGCCTCCTCCTGCGCCTGGGTCAGGGTCACGACGCCGGAATTGGCCTGGACGAAGGCCTTGGCGTTCTCGCCGGTCTTGCCCGCCGCCAGGGACAGGGTCTGCGCGGCGGCGGCGGAGACGCCGATATTCGTCAGGTCGGCAACGATCTGCGCCGCGGTGCGATGGCCGAGATCATAGCCCGGCCCGAGCGTCACGCCGCTGCTGCCGCCCGGCCAGTGGGGTTTGTTGCTGACGTTCTTCTGCGCTTCCCGATTGTAGAGGAAGGTCAGGCCGTTGGGGGAGACCCTCTTGTCGGCATTGGGGCCGCCGGCGTTTCCTGTCATCGCACACCATAGTATTGAGTTGCATAGATCTAGCCCAATTGGCTAATCGGATAGTCTTATCGGGATAGATAAAAAGCAATATCTCTTTGGCGTGCAATGGATGGAGTCCCGGCACCGTAAAGGTTGTCAGATCTTCATGAAGACGACAGCGGCGCCCAGCGCCACGGTGCAGGCGGCAAGTACGCCCATGGCGATCCATACCCCTTTGTTCGCGCTGGCGGCGGGGCGCTGCTTGAGGCTGTTGTTCAGTTCGTGCAGGCTTTCGTCGATCCGCAGCAGGAACACCTCGATCCCGCCGACCTGCTGCTGAAGGGCCTCCTGGGCCGCCGCCAGAGCGTCGAGGCGCTGGTCCGCCCCGGGGGCGGCCTGCCCCTGCTTGAGCAGTTCGCGAAGGCCGCGCAGGACCGTCTGCTGGTTGCGCTGGGTCGCGTCCATCAGGGCGGACATACGGAGCAGGGTCGGGCCGAGGACGCTTTCGGTCACGGCTTCGACGTCGGACGGCAGGCGCAGCGGGACGGTCTCGCCGGTGACGGGGGAGCGGGCGAGCGCGGTCGGCGCCTCGCCTTCGGCCAGGTCGAGGGCCGTTTCGAAGGCATGGCAGCCGTCCCCGACGCCGTTGGCCTTGAGGTCGTCGCGGGGCTGGTTGGCGAAGACCTTGGCGACCAACCGGTCGCCGACCCGGATCTCCACCTCCAGGTGGTCGGCCGGACGGGCGCGGTCCCAGGCCCATCCATAGAGCCGGCCGCCCTTGATCGCGTCGATCCGGCCGTCGATGTCGGCCGGCTGCGGGGCGAGTGTTTGTAGCACTGCGGACATTCGAATTTCCCGTACTGCGGACAAGTGCGTGGCGGCACTTTCTTATGCTTGGCTGTCCGGCACCTGATGCTAGCCGGTTCGCCGTAGGTCGGCCTCGGCCGAAGGCCGACGCCGACAGCGTGGCTGGAACGTTGATGCAGGGTGTCGGCGTTCGCCCTGACGGGCGAAGGCCGATCTACGACCGCCCCCTTCTCGTCATTCGCGGATCAAGTCCGGTCATGACGGAGAAGTTATGCCACCTGGAGGCGGCGGGGACGCGCGACGCCGTGGTGCATCTTGTGGTCGATGAAGTTCTCGTCGAGGAAGGCGCGCATGTCGCGGAAGCGCTGGTAGTAGGTGCGGTTGAAGCGGTCGAACCGCGCCTGGTCCCAGTAGTCCTCCAGCACGAAGGGCTTCTGCGAGAACACGTCGTAGCAGGGGATCGCGAAGGTCTCGGCGAACTCCACGGTCCGGCTGTCATAGCTGAAATAGATCGACGGCGTGCGGTTGGCGAGCGCCATCAGGTTGCCGTGCAGGCGGTAACCCAGCACGAGATCCTTGGAGCGCACCAAGTCCTCGTAGTCGGAGACGACGTCGGAATACCAGAGCTTGGTCTTGTAAAGCTCCTCCATCTCGGCGTCGAGGAACCACTTGCCGATCCAGCCATTGTTCTTCAGCTCGGCCAGGGCGTGGGCCTTCTGCTCGTCGGTGCCCCAGAGCAGCTTCTTCTCCTCGACCTCGCCCTGCATCATCATGACGATGTCGAAGCGGCGGGCCATCTCCTTGACCACGTCGCGGTGGCGGGTCAGGTAGGTCTCGATGTTCTGGGCGTAGGCGGCCGAGACCTCGCGGCGCATGGTGAACCCGACCTTCTTCACCTGGTCGAGCGGCGGCAGGTCGATGCGCAGGTCGGGATCGTTGTTGCGGAAGGCGGTCGGGCAGCCGACGATCCGGACGTTCTTGATGCCCAGGTCCCACAGCACTTCCGCGGTGTAGGTGCCGCGCACGCCGAGCGACGCGGACTTGTCGGCGATGATGCTCCAGATCCGCTTGCTCTGGTCGGACAGCTGGAGCTTGCCTTCCACCGGGGCCTGCGCGCCGACGCCGAAGGCCAGGATCGGAATCTTCAGCTTGGGCAGGACCTGCTCGGCGTTCTCCCAGTCCATGTGGCTGTGGATGTAGTTCGAGCCGCGCAGGAAGACATAGTCGTATTCGGCGTTGTAGCGCTCGACGTCGCCCGGCTTGACGTTGCGGATCGCCAGGACGTCGAGCTTGTCGTAGTTCAGCAGCTTCAGCGAGGAGTCGAAGACGAAGGCGTCGCCGATGTTGTGATAGTGGTCGATGTGCTTCTGGACCTGCTGGTACTCGTACCAGCGGACGCAGTCGTGGTTATAGACTTCGCCCGACGGGATCATGACGAGGATCTTGGCCAAGGGATTTCTCCTGGTGACTTTTTGACAGGTTGGAAGCGGCGGTTGGGAAGATCTAGAGGGGCTGGGCCACGGCGCGGTCCAGCACCTGCGTGCCCTGCGCCGCGGCGGGTTTCGCCGGGATGTCCTGCGCGGCGGAGGCGCCGAGCAGGGCGTTGAAGATCTCGGTGTGCCGGCGGGCGCATTCCTGCCGGTCGATCGGCCGCTTGATCCGGGCGCGCAGCCGGTCCCACAGATCCGGGGTGCGGAGCACGTCGGTCAGGCGGTCGACCAGGTCCTCCACGCTGGCGTTGCGGAAATGCAGGCCGTCCACGTTGGCGGTGACCTTCTCGGCCATGCCGCCGATATTGCTGGCGATGACCGGGCGGCCGTGCAGGAAGGCTTCCTGGATCACGACCGGCGAGTTCTCCCACCAGATCGACGGGATGATCAGCCAGTCCACGTCCTTCATCAGGCTGGGCAGTTCCGCGGAGCGGTAGCTGCCGTAGAAGCGGACGCGGTTGCCGGCCTTCTCCGTCAATTCGTTGAACTTCTTCTGGAAGGCCTCGGGCTGGCGTTCCAGGTTGCCGCCGAAGATCATCAGCGCGCTGTCGTCGCCCCAGTCCTTGTCGGAGACACGCGACACCGCCTCGACCAGCACGTGCAGGCCCTTGAACTCGGTCACCTGGCCGAAGAAGCCGAAGCGGTTGCGGCGGCCGCCCTTGGGCAGGGGACGGGGCGGCACGATGTCCTCCACCGTCAGGCCGTTCTCGATCATGCGGAACTTCTCGCGCGGCAGGCCCCAGTCGACGTAGCGGTCGATCAGGAATTCGCTCGGGCTGACATAGAAGTCCGCCATCTCCAGGAAGGTCTTGAGGAAGGCCTCGCGCTTGAAGAACTGGCTCTCCGGGATGTGGGGGAAGCAGTTGGTGCATTCCGCCGGCGAGGAGCGGTAGCACAGCGTGTTGCGGCTGGTCTTCACCATCTGGCCGTGATGGTGGCAGATCGACAGGTATTCGTGGAAGGTCACCACGACCGGGACCCGCGGCAGCGCCTGCTTGATCGCGAAGATCGTCTCCACCCCCAAGCCCAGGAAATGGTGGAAATTGATCACGTCGGGCTGGAGGTCCACCACGTAGCGGACGAAGTCCTGGCGCAGGCCGGGAAGATTCCGGTTCGAGCAGCGGAAATGGTCGTAGTCGTTGGCGTAGTAGAGGATCTCGCGCTCCTTCTGGCGGAGGCTCATCAGGGCGCTGTCCTTGTGCCGGTTGACCGGCGGGCCGACGCGGGCGAGGTAGAAGCTCTCCCAGCCCGGCAGGTCGTGGATGCCGTTGAACAGGTTGTAGGACGCCACCTCGGCGCCGCCGAGCGAGAAGGTCGGGTGGCCGTGGCTGATGATGAGGACTCGCTTGTCCGTCTTGACGCTGTCGGTGACGGTCATCGGTCAACGCTCCCGAGCGTGTGGGTGGAATGGAGGCGGGGCCATTTGCGCTCGAACCCCCAGCGGTCGACGAGGCCGCCGGTCTGGAGCCAGTATTCCTGGGCCTGGTCGCGCGGGCCCTCGTCCAGGGCGATCAGCTCGACCGTCGGCAGCCACAGGCAGGCATGGCCGGCGGCGCGCAGCTTCAGGCAGAAATCCACGCCCTTGTAGTCGGAGCCGACGAAGTCCCGGCTGAACCCGCCGGCTTCCAGGAAGGCGGCGCGGGGGATCAGGGCGCAGTCGGTCGAGGCGGCCTGCACGGCCGTGATCTCGCGGCCCTTCAGCCAGTCGCGCGAATAGCCGGCATATTGCGACACCGCCGAATCGGCGCTGATCCGCTGGATGCCGGCGAACCGGATCGAGTAGTCCTCGTAGAGCAGCGTCGGGCTGAGCATGCCGGTCCTGCCGCAGGCCTTGTAGGCCCGCTCCAGCTTCGACAGCCAGCCGGCACCGGTCGGCAGCACGGAGGGCGAGAGCAGCAGCAGCATGTCGGACGCGGCGTGCCGGACCCCCTCGTCCATCGCCTGGTAGGCGTCATGGGCATGGGGGCAGGGGATCAGTCGGATCGAGAGGCCGTAGAAGTCGGCGAAGCGCCGGAGCGACGGGGACAGCCGCTCGTGGGCGGCGGCTCCGGCCGCGATGACGATCTCGGTCCCGTCGAAGTCCCGGTCCACCGCCAGTTTCGCCAGGGTCACGTCGATGTCGTCGCGCCCGTCGGCGACCGGGATGACGACGGACAGCCGGGGAGCTTCCGCGGCGGTGCCCATGGCGTAGGCCGGGACGGTGATCTCCGAGGCGACGGGCGTCCGGCCCGCGGCCTGGACCAGCGGACCGATGTGCCGGGAGATGATGGTCTCCGCGGCGGGGTCGTTCAGGTTGACGGCGGAGAGCAGACGGCGCAGCGCCGGCGCCGTGGCCCGGGAGGTCGGCACGGGAACGAAGGCGCAGGAATCGTCGCTCAGCGACAGTTCCAGGTAGCGCTCCGGCTGTTCGGCGCAGGCGGCGGGTTCCGGAACGAAGGCGAGGAAGCCGTGGGCGTCCTGACCGGGCACGATCCTGCCGGCGAACAGGGCGTCGGCGGCGAAGGCCTCGCTGACGTCGCGGCGGTTGGTCCGGCACCAGTCCTGGTCGAAACGCGCCGACAGCCCGATGCCCTTCAGGGTGATCGAGGAGACATGGCGGTCGGGGTCGAGCACCCAGCCCGTCACCAGGGTGCCGGCGCCGGGGACCCGGACGGCGGTGTCCAGGCCGACGCGGACCGGCAGTTCCAGCCGGCTGATCGTCTCGAATCCCTCGTACTGGGCGTTGGACAGGCGCTTCAGCGCCCGCAGGACGGCCGGTTCGCCGGTCAGCGTCGGCAGCATCGCGCGCAGGTGCGGAACCGCGCTCCGATCGGTCAGGAGCGTGCGGTTCTCGAAGATCTCCAGGTAGCACCAGCCCTTGGCGGCCTTGTGGTAGATCCGGCGGATCGCCGGCAGGTCCAGGGCGTCGGCACCGTGCAGGACGCCCAGCACGCCGCGCGCGGTGGACGGCAGGTCGGACCGTTCGAAGCTGCCGACCGTGCTCGGGAAGGTGAGGCAGCCGTCGGTCTCCACGATCAGGTCGCGCTCGCCGGCGGCGAGGCTGAACGACCAGCCCTGCACCAGCGCGCCCAGGCCGGTCATGCAGCCGAAGATCTCGGCGAAGCCGTCGGGCTGGGCCATGGCCTGGAGGAAGGCCAGCATCAGCCGGGTCACCCGCTCCGACGGCCCGGCCTCCCCGAGCTTCGCGTGCAGGAAGTCGAACACCACCGGCATCGCCTCCGGCATGTCCTCCTTCAGGGTGGACAGAAGCGTCCAGGGATTGATCTTGATGTTCTGGATCGCCGGGATCGCGTAGCGGGTGCCCCGGTCGGCTCCCGTGATGGAGAGGCGCTGGGGCCGGATCTGCGCGATGTTGTCGAACCGCAGCAGGGCCACGAACCACTGCGAGACCTCGTCCCGGTGCCAGAAGTGCCCGTCATAGCTGCCGGCGGCGCTGCCTTCGGAGAAGCTGGCGGTTCCCGAGGTCGGCAGCGCCCGGTCGATCCAGCCGAACAGCAGCAGCGTCTTCTCGTCCACCAGGACCGCGATCTGGATGTCCGCCTTCGGGGTGATCTCTTTCATCGTCGTGAACTCCGCAACGTCGCGGCTGTCGTCAGGCCGTCATAGAGGCTGCGGTGCTCGGCGGCGCTCTCGGCCACCGTCTGCACCGGCGAAATGTTGGAGGCGAGGCGCTGCCACAGGCCCGGCAGGGTCATCGCCCTGCGCATCGCGCGCGCCAGGTCGGCTGCGTCGCCGGTCCGGAAATGCAGCCCGTCATGGTCGTCGGTCACCGCCTCGGCCATGCCGCCGATGTCGCTGCAGATCACCGGGCGGCCCTGCTGGAAGGCCTCCTGGATCACCAGGGGGGCGTTCTCCCACCAGATCGACGGCGTGATCACCCAGTCCACCGCGTTCAGCAGCCGCGCCATCTCGTCCCGGCGGTAGGCCCCGTGGCGGATCACCCGGCCGCCGCAGGACTTCGCCGCCTCGTCGATCTCCGCCTTGAAGGCGTCGGACTGGAACGGCATGCCGCCATGGACGTGGAGGACGAAGTCCTCGTCCTTCTCCGCGAGCATCCGCGCCGCGTCGAGCGCCACCCGGATGCCCTTGTAGGGGTTGAGATTGCCGAAATAGCCGAAGACGTTGCGCCGCGCGGGGGACTGCCCGGCGGTGGGTGCCGCGTCCGCCGGGGCGGGAGGGCGGCCGTTGCGCAGCACGGTGATCCGGTCGGCCGGGAGGCCCCAGGCGACGTAGCGGTCGCGCAGGAAGTTGCTGGGCGAGACGAAGCGGTCGACCAGCGACAGCATGCCCTTCAGGTGTTTTTCCCGGAGCACGAACTTGTCCGGGGTGCGCTCCGGGAAGCAGCGGTGGCAGGCGTCGGGGGAGGCGCCCGGGCACAGCCGGTGGCCGTCGGTCGTGACCATCTGGCCGTCGTTGGCGCAGATCGGATAATAGTCGTGCAGGGTATAGACGATCCGCGCCCGGGGCAGCACCCGGCGGATCAGGAACAGCATCTCCACGCCCAGCAGCAGGGTGTGGTGGATATGGACGATGTCGGGCCGGAACGACTGGAGCAGCGTCGAGAGGTCGGGGACGATGCCGTGCAGGTCGATCTGGCTCTGGTAGAAGCGGTCGAAATGCCCTGCCCACAGGACCAGCTCGTCCGAGCTGCGGCCGACCGTCTGGAAGTTGGTGCCCGGCTTCTGGTCGCGGTGGACCTTGTTGGTGCAGGCGAGGAACATCGCCTCGATCCCGTCCACGTCCTTCATGTGGCGGAACAGGTCGTGGGCGAAGATCTCCGTCCCGCCGGGATGGAAGCTCGGATGGTTGTGGCAGACGAACAGGACGCGCGGGGCGGGGCGGGACCGGGACGACGTCATGGCAGGGCGGCCTTTTCCAGCACCAGCAGATCCTGGTAGCTGACCGCGTTGGTCCGGCCGCACCAGGTGCCGTAGACGGTCGGCCGGGCCGGCTTCAGCCCGACCGAGGCGAAGAGGTCGAGCAGGAACGCCTCGTCGTGGGCGACCGCGGCCGAGGGGATCGCCGGGTCGGCCAGCCAGGTCGGGCCTTCCGCGTCCGGGTCGAAGGCCAGGCGCCGGTCGCCGCCGCGCAGGCCCTCGCGGGCGACATCGTTCATCAGGAACAGGCTGAGGAAGCAGCGTCCGCCAGGGCGCAGCAGGCGGCTGATCTCCCAGGCGTAGGCCAGGGCCTCGGCCGCCTGGAGATGGGTCAGCACGGAGGTCAGCAGCACGAAGTCGAAGCCCTGGTCGCGGAACGGCAGGGTGACGGCGGTCGGCTCGATCCGGCCCTGCGGATTGTACAGGTCGTTGGCCACGTCCATGTGGTGGAACCGGAACGCCGGATAGGCCGGGGTGATCGCGCGGGCACACCAGGCGATGCCGTCCGGCACCACGTCCATGCCGTCATAGGTGCCGTCCGTCAGGTACTGGGTCAGCGGCAGCGCCATGCGGCCGATGCCGCAGCCGATCTCCAGCACGCGGTCGGCCGGGCGCAGGTCGCCCAGCTTGACGAAATGCTTCAGGAACTCGGCCCCGATGGCGCGGAAATCGCCGTCGCCGACGAAGACGTTCTCCGGCGGGGGAACCGGCATGAAGCGGTTGCGGACGATCTGCTCGCACAGCCAGTCGATCCGCTGGGCGTCCCGCACGTCCTGGCGGACCAGCAGCTTGATCACGCGCTGGTTGGCGGGGACGGGGGTGGTCTGGGCGGGAACGGACGACGGGAGGATGGGTTGGGGCGTGCTCATGCTGCCGTAGTCTTTCTGCTGCGGTTGCGGCGGCGGGCCAAGGGACGGGGGGAGTCTTCGGCCGGCCAGTCCCGGCCCATCAGGTCTTCCATCAGGCCGGACCAGCGGCCGGCATGGAGCCAGGCGTTGTATTCGGAGGCGACGCCGCGGGTGTAGCCGGCATGGCGGCTGATCGACTGGCGCTCCAGGTGGTAGAGCTCGACCGCCGGCACGTACCGGATCGCGCGGCCGGACGCCCGGACCTTGAGGCACAGGTCCGAGTCCTCGTAGTCGCCGATGATGTAGTCGGTGGTGAAGCCGCCGACCTCGCGGAAGACGTCGGCCGGCATCAGCAGGCAGGCCCCGGTGACGCCGGGGACCGCGCGGGGCACGCAGGCGGGGGCGAAGTCGCGCGGCATGCCCTTGTGATAGTGCTGGTTGATCCAGCGTCCGCGGTAGTCGCGGCCGAAGAACAGCCCGGCATGCTGGAGCGAATCATCCTCGAACAGCAGCTTCGGGCCGACGGCGCCGGTATCCGGCGACGCCTCCAGCGCCGCGACGAGCCGCGGCAGCCAGCCGGGCCGGTCGGGGATCACGTCGGAATTGAGGAACAGCAGGTGCCGGCCGCGCGCGACCGCGGCGCCCGCGTTGTTGGAGGTGGAGTAGCCGTGGTTGGCGGCGTTCACCACCAGGGTCAGAGGCAGCGCGTAGAGCCCGTGGAGTCCGTGCAGGTAGTGGCGCAACTCGTCGCGCTGCTCCGGGCTGTCGAGCACCAGGATGATCTCGGCCCCGTCCGCCATGGCCGGGTCGATCGCGAAGGCGGCGAGCTGGAAGCGCAGGAATTCCAGGTTGCGGTAGAGCGGGATCACCACCGACACCGCGGGATCGGCGACCGGAGTCCCGTAGCGGAAGGCCTCCGGGGCGGGAACCTCCGCCGTCATGGCGGCGTGGATCGGCGCCACGGCCGGGGCGATGCAGGTCTCCAGTGCCGCCTGGGTGACGAAGGGCGGGGGCATGCTGCCCAGCACGGCGGCGCGCACGTCGGCCGGGTTGAGCGGGCGGGGCGGCGGCACGATCTCGATCCGGCCGCCCGAGCGGAGCAGCAGCTCGCACCGGTACTGGAGCGCCGGGGCCGGGTCGGGCGTGCCGGGGATCCAGGCGGCGAACCCGGCGGGCGAGGCCGACTTGTACATGGCCGCGACGTCCTCGCGCGGGAAGCGGTGGGGCAATGCTGCGAGGGTGCGCCGGTCGCCGAAGGGCGAGGTGATCCGCAGCTGCTCGACCATGCCGTGGGGATCGTGCAGCCAGCCGGCCAGGAACAGCCCGCCGTCGCCGGTCGACACGGCGACGTCGATGTCGCCGCCGACCGGCCGGTCCGCCGCCGCCACGTGGCGGCGGGGTAGGGGCATCAGCACCTGGAACTCGCCCACGGCGGCCGCGGCCTGGGGCTCGTCGGCGGCGCGGAGCGCCAGCGCCCGGAGGACGTGGTCGCGGAGATACTGCGGGCACGGCTGGCGCCGTTCCAGCCATTCGAGCAGGGTCGGGAGGTCCGCCGGGGATGCCGCGACGGTGCGGCAGGCGAGGCCGCCGCAGCCGAGCAGGACGACCAGCGTCTCCGCACCGCACAGCGCCCGGTCCATCACCAGGTGGAGGGGCAGGCGGGCGCGCTTGTCCGGCACGGTGCCGACCGCGGGCGCGACCTCCAGCCGGCGCATGCCGCCCGGGGTGATCACGACGGTCGCGGCGATCTCGCCGAACCCGGCCGAGACGCTGCCCTCGCACAGGGCGAGCTGCCGGGTCGGGGCGCAGCGGACCGTCAGGGAGGAGGGATTGGGCGACAGCTCCAGGATCAGCCGGCGGCACAGAAGGGCGAACCGCCCGTCGTTCTGCAGGCTGAAGGCGCTGCGGCAGAAATCCAGCAGCAGGCGGACCACGCGCAGGCGGGCGGCGCCGTCCAGGCCGCTCATCAGCAGGGCCGCGTCGAATTCGGTCCGGTCGGCGGAGTGGGACGTCGCGACCAGGCGGGAGGCTTCGTTCCGGAACGAGACGGTCCCGACGTCGGCCGGGCAGCGAAGCACCGCGATGCTCCGCTCCCCGCCCCAGGCGGTCGGCACGGTCAGCAGGGTGTAGGGGCGCGGCACGTCCGCCCCGTCGATCGAGGGAACGATGCGGCCGGACCGGCCCGGCGCGGCGGTTTCCCAGACCGCCATGACGAAGTCGCCGCCGACGCCGTGCAGGCGGGCGGTGGGAACGGCGGCGTCGGGATGGAGGGCCAGGACCGTCGGGAGCATCGGCATCCGTGGAGTGTCAGGAGGGGTGGGATCGCGATGGCGCCGGGGGAAGCTGCGGCGGCCCGGAAGCCGCCGCGGCAAGCCCTTAGCTGATCACGAAGAAGGCGTTCGGGTTGTTCTGGACGTCCTCGGCGTTGACGTTCATCAGGGTGATGGTGTCGCCGTTGCCCAGGTCGACGACCGCGTTGCCGCCGGCGTCGAGCACCCGCGCCGCCATGTCGGCCGCGCTGGAGATGTCCAGGCCGTTGATGTTGCGGGCGATCTGCAAGATGTCCTCGCCGGCCTTGAAGTCCATCACGACGTCCTGGCCGCCGCCGCCGGTGAAGACGAAGGTGTCGCTCTCCGAGCCGCCGGTCAGGGTGTCGTTGCCCGCGCCGCCGTTGATGATGTCTTTGCCGGAACCGCCGAAGATGACGTCGTCGCCGGCCCCGCCGAACAGCACGTCGCTGCCGCTGTCGCCGCGGATGATGTCGTTGCCGTCGCCGCCCATGATGATGTCGTTGCCGGCGCCGCCCGACAGGGTGTCGTTGCCGGCGCCGCCGTCGATCACGTCGTGGCCCGCTCCGCCGTTGACGATGTCGTTGCCGTCGCCGCCGGTGATCACGTCGTCGCCCGGGCCGCCGTCGATGATGTCGTTGCCCGTGCCGCCGTCGATGATGTCGTTTCCGGCGCCGCCGGTGACGATGTCGTCGCCGGCCCCGCCCTGGAGCACGTCGCTGCCGGCGCCGCCGAGCAGGGTGTCGTTGCCCTCTCCGCCGAACAGCGTGTCGTTGCCGGCGCCGCCGTCGAGCAGGTCGCTGCCCTCTCCGCCGAACAGCATGTCGCTGCCGGTTCCGCCGAAGATCTGGTCGTCGCCGCCTTCGCCCATGAGGATGTCGTTGCCGCCGCCGCCGAAGACCACGTCGGCATCGGCCGAGCCGGTCAGGTAATCGTCGTAGGAGCCACCGGGAAGGGTTGCCATATCAAGCCTCCAGTAAAGGGATCAGCGAAGCATTGTTTCCATGCTCTCGATAGGAGGAAACTAGCGCTCCAAATGTTAATCGAAGGTTAAATTTGGTTCTCTGTCGCAACTTTGTACCGAGACTAAAATAAGCTTTGGAAATACTCAAGCTCAGATTTGTAAATTCATAATCCTTTACTTTTAAAGGGGTGCTCAACAGCATGCGAATTGGTTAGAAAATCGAAGCAATAAAGCGTGATTCATTGTTTCCCCTTTAAGACGGGGTCAGGCCGTCGCCAATTCCCGCTGCGGTTCCCCGTATGTCTCCGCGCTGCCCGCGAGGTGGCGGATCAGTTGCAGATGCCGGGGAAGGAGGTCGGCCAGCGCGTAGCGTTCGAGCACGCGGCGGCGGGCGGCGGCGCGGATCGCGTCCGTCGCGACGCGCCGGTCGAGCGCGTCGGCGATCCTGGCCGCGATGTCGTCGGGCGAGAAGAAGTCGGCCAGCAGGCCGTTGACGCCGTGTTCGACCACTTCCCGTACCGCGGCGTTGTCGGCGGCCACCACCAGGCAGCCGGTCGAGAGCGACTCGAGCAGGGACCAGGACAGCACGAACGGCACCGTCAGGTAGACATGGACGTCGGTCGCCCGCAGCATGTCGCGGTAGATCGGGTATTCCAGCGGGCCGACGAAGTGCAGCCGCGAGCGGTCGAGGCCGGGCAGCTCGTCCAGCATCATCTGCTTGTAGGTCCGGCCCGGCGGCGGCAGCCTGCTGTAGGACACGCTGTCGTCGCCGCCGACCACGATGTGCAGGCCGGGACGCTCCCTGAGGAGGATGTCGGCGGCGCGCATGAACTGGGGAAAGCCGCGGTACGGCTCCATCCCGCGGGTCGCGTAGGTCACGACCTCCCGGGCGGCGGAGAGGTCCAGCCCGGGCAAGACCATCGGCGCGCCCGGCTCCGGCGAGAAGAAGCCGGTGTCGATGCCGTCATGCATCAGGGTCAGCTTGTTCTGGAACGCCGCCGGGAACTGGCCGCGCTGGAACACGGTCGGGCAGACGCCCCAGTCGCAGTTGGCCAGCTCCATCTGGATCGCCGCGTTGCGGCTGCGGATCCGGCAGGCCTCGTCGGCGTTGACGGGACCGTCCAGGTAGTCGGCGTCGCTTCCCTTGGCGTGGTAGAACCACTCGAAATAGCCCAGCAGGGGCGTGTCGGGGAAGGCGTCCTTGATGAACAGCCCCGGGCCGAATCCGGCATGGGCGCAGACCAGGTCGGGCACGAAGCCGTCGCGCTTCAGCCGGTCGCACAGCCGGTAGACCGCCTGCCCGTGCAGCACGGCGTCCTCGAACGGGCGGACATAGTGGTGGGTCTGGGGACCCGGCGGGCGCGACGGCGTGAAGACGCGCTTGTCCACGCCGGGGATCGACCCGGTCCGGTCCTTCGTGATGAAGACGACCTGGTTGGCAGGGTCTGCTGCCAGGGCCGCGGCCAGATGCTGGTAATGGCCGGGAAAATGGTTGTGCACGAACAGGATGCGCATGGCTCGCCGTCCGGTCATTCCTCTCGGAACGCCCGCCTCATGCTGTCGGTGATGGGGCTGAGGAAATAGTCGATCGCCCGCCGCTTGGCGTTGATCATGATGACTTCCGCGGGCATGCCGGGGACCAGCTCCACATGGTGGAGCGACGCCAGCGACTCGGGGTCGAGCTTGACCCGCGCGGTGAAGTAGGACTGTCCCGTGCGCTGGTCGAGCACCTGGTCGGCCGCGACATACATCACGTGGGCGTCGATCGTCGGGACCTTGCGCTGCTTGTAGGCGCTGAGCCGGACGTTGGCGACCTGGCCGACCCGGATGCTGTCGATGTCGGCCGGGCTGACCTGGGCCTCGACCACCAACTCGTCGTCGACCGGGACCAGGTCCAGGATCGGGGCGCCCGCGCCGATCACGCCGCCCGGGGTGAAGAAGCGGATGTCGGTGACCTTGCCGTCCTGGGGAGCGACGACCTCCTTGCGCTGGACGATGTCGGTGGCGCCGCGGGACCGCTCGGTCATGTCCGCCAGCGTGCCCTGGGTCTGCTGGAGGGAATCGGCGATCTCCGTCCGGCGGTCGTGCTTCAGGGACAGGATCTCCAGCTCGGCGGCGGCGATCGCCTGCTCGGCCTGGGACTCGTTGGCCGCCAGCTCGCCGACCCGGCCCTTCAGCTCGGCCGACAGGCGCTGCATCTCCAGCAACCGGGGACGGCGCTCGTAGCCCTTCTCCAGCAGGGCCTTGATGGTCCCCAGCTCCTCGTCGGTGTAGCGCAGGCGGTCGGCGGTGGCGCGGGACTGCGCCTTCAGGGCCGCGATCTGTTCCCGGAGCTGGTCGATCTTGCGCCGGTTGATCGCCAGCGACCCGTCGTAGCTGTCCCAGCGCGCCGCGAACAGCCGCTGCTCGGTCGCCATGGCGTCCGCCGCGACCGTGCTGCGCCTGCCGGCCTCGACCAGATCGTCGGGAAAGACCAGCGAGCGCTGCTCCGCCTGCTCGGCGCGCAGGCGGGCGACCCGGGCCTGCGCTGTCCAGAGTTGGTTCTCGACCTGGCCCAGCAGGGCCTGGGCCTGGGTGCCGTCCATCCGCAGCAGGACCTGGCCCGCCTTGACCTGGTCGCCCTCCTTGACCAGCAGCTCGTGCAGGATGCCGCCTTCCAGGTGGGAAATGGTCTTGCGGTGGCTGTTGGCGATGACGGTGCCCTGGGCGATGGCGGCGCTGCTGAGATCCGCGGTCATCGCCCAGCCGAGGAAGCCGCCGAACCCGACCAGCACGGCGACCGTGCCGGCGATCATGGTGTTGCGCAGCGACGGCTCGGGCGGCTCCGCCTCCAGGGTCACGGTCCAGACGGGATTGTTGGTCGGAAGCGTCATGATGCCTGTCCTGCCTGCGCGCCGTCCGCCAGGGTCTTGCCGGCCTTGACCAGCCGGGCCACATTGGGCGCGGTCGCGACCTGGCGCGTGCCGGGCGGGGCGGAGATCGCCTTCAGCACGTCGGCGCGGGCGCCGAACTGGTCGATCATGCCGTCCTTGAGGACCAGAAGCTTGTCCACCGCGGCGACTACCGAGGGCCGGTGGGCGATCAGGACGACGGTCGTCCCGGCAGCCTTTGCCTTGGCGATCGCCTGGAGCAGGGCCTGCTCCCCGGCGTTGTCGAGGTTGGAGTTGGGTTCGTCCAGGACCAGCAGGCGCGGGTTGCCGAACAGCGCGCGGGCCAGGCCGATCCGCTGGCGCTGGCCGCCGCTCAGGCTGTAGGCGCTGTCGCCGACGCTGGTGTCGTAGCCGAACGGCAGCCGGCCGATCATCTCGTGGACATCGGCCATCTTGGCCGCGTTCACCACGTCCAGCGGGCTCGCCTCGGTCATGCGCGAGATGTTGTCCCGGATCGTGCCGTCGAGCAGGGATACGTTCTGGGGCAGGTAGCCGACGCTGAGGCCGAAGCTCTCCCGCTCCCACAGGAAGGTGCTGTGGCCGTCCAGGTAGATGCCGCCGGAGGTGGGCTCCCAGATGCCGACCAGCAGCCGCGCCAAGGTCGACTTACCGGCGGCGGAGGGGCCGATGATCCCCAGCGTCTCGCCCGGCTCCAGCGAGAAGGAGATGCCCTTCAGCACCGCCTTGTCGACTCCCGGCGGAATATAGACGAGCCGGTCCACGCTCAGCCGGCCCTCGGGACGGGGCAGGGGCATGCTCTGGCGGCGGCCCTGGGTGCCGTTCAGCAGGCCGCGCACCCGGCCGAAGGCCGATAGGGCAAACACCCACTGGCGCCAGCCGTCGATCAGCTGCTCGAACGGCTGGAGCATGCGGCCCATCAGGATGCCGGCGGCCATGGCGCTGCCGGGCGACGCCTCGCGGTCGATCACCAGCACGCAGGCGGTCGAGATCATGGCGATCTGGAGGATCAGCCGGAGCGAGCGCGAGGCCGCCGTCAGCGCCTTGGCCGAGCTGTTGCCCCGGTTCAGCAGGTCGATCATGCGGTACTGGCTGCGCTCCCACCGCTTCGCCACGGCCGGCAGCATGCCCATCGCCTCGATCACCTCGGCGTTCCGGACGGTCGAGGCGATGTCGCTGAAGGACCGCGCCGCCGCCTCGTTGGCCTGGGCCAGCGGCCGCCGGGTCAGCAGGTCGGTCAGCACGCTCATCAGGAACAGCAGCACGGCGGCGCCCAGGGCCAGCCAGCCATAGATCGGGTGCAGCAGGAACAGGACGACCAGGAACATCGGCACCCACATCACTTCCAGCGGCACCGTGATCGCGCTGCCCGTGATGAAGGAGCGGAGGTCGTTGAGGTCGCGGATCGCCTGGGTGGAATTGCGCTGGCTGCCGTGCAGGGTGTCGATCACGGCGGCCTGGAGGGTCGGGACGTTCAGCCGCCGGGAGATCAGGTCGCCCATGATCAGGAAGATCCGGGTCCGGATGAAATCCAGCACCGCGTAGAGCATCAGTCCGCCGACCGCGACGACCGCGAGCATCACCAGGGTGTCGGTGCTGCGGCTGGTCATCACGCGGTCGTATACCTGCATCGTGTAGAGCGGCACGATGAGCATCAGAATATTCACGAAACAGCTGAGCACGGCAGCAAAGACCATGCCCCTGCCGAGATGCCGCAGCGTGCTGCGGAGTAGTGCGTGGTCATTCATGCAGGGGACGGGCTCCAAAGCGGGCGCTGGGTGCAATGCAATATTGGGGCAAATTGTTAAACGGGCGTTAAACGGCCGTTTCCCGGAAAATCGAGCTGATTGAAACCTTCAGCTTTCTTTGAAAAAAGGGATAAATTCGAAACAAAATGGTGTGCTGACCGGTACGGTATGAAGAACCGGCCCGGATCCGGGCGGTGCGCCGACGCGGCTGGATCGGAACTGGATTCAAACGAAATTCCGTTTGGTTTAACTGGATGTCTGTAGTGCTTTTTCTCAAATAAAACTGGTTAATATTCAAATATGCATCTAGGATGCATTAACTTGCGGGTAATAATCGCATGATAATTCTTGTGCTCAATGGGGCCGGAACCAGCCGGCCTTCAGAGTTTCCCGCATCAAGAGTCGCCGAAACCGCGGTAGGAAGGACCAGAAATCCTCCTGTGCCCTTCGGAGCTTGGCGCGGCTCAATAAAGGAGCTTTACATGCCTCATCAGGAAACGGTTCTGGTCACCGGCGGCGCCGGCTTCGTCGGCAGTCACTGCGTCGCCGAACTGGTCGCCCGCGGCTATTCGGTGGTCGTTTTCGACAATCTGCAGCAGGGGCACCGCGCCGCCGTCCCGGCCGAAGCCGAACTGGTGGAGGGCGATCTCGCCAGCCCGGCGACGCTGACCCGCCTGTTCAGCGCCTTCCGCTTCGATGCCATCCTGCACTTCGCCTCGAACTCCCTGGTGGGGGAGTCGATGCGCAACCCGCACCTTTACCTGCACGACAACGTGGTGAACGCGCTCAACCTGGTGCAGTTCGCGGCCGACAACGGCGTCCGGCGCTTCGTGCTGTCGTCCACCGCCAACCTGTTCGGCATGCCGGACCGGATGCCGATCGACGAGAACACCGAGATCGATCCCGGCAGCCCCTATGGCGAATCCAAGTTCATGATCGAAAGGATCCTGCACTGGGCCGACAAGGTGCACGGCATGCACTCGGCCTGCCTGCGCTATTTCAACGCAGCCGGAGCCCATCCCGACGGGCACCTGGGCGAGGACCACGATCCCGAGACGCACCTGATTCCGCTGGTGCTCGACGTCGCGGCTGGAAAGCGGCCGCATATCGAGATTTTCGGCGACGACTACCCGACCCATGACGGCACCTGCATCCGGGATTACATCCACGTGTCCGATCTGGCCGATGCGCATATCCGGGTCCTGTCGGCGCTGGATCACCGGAGCTGCCGCTACAACCTGGGCAACGGCAAGGGCTATACGGTACGCGAGGTCATCGAGACGGCCCGCAGGGTGACCGGGCGCGACATCGCGGTGAAGGTCGGCGCGCGGCGCCCCGGCGATCCGCCGGTCCTGATCGCATCGAGCGAGCGGATCCGCAAGGATCTCGGCTGGGATCCGCGTTTCCCTGATCTGGAAACCATTATCCGGCATGCCTGGGATTGGCGTTGCCGCAACCCTGGCGGATACGAGTCCGGACCGGTTCGCGAACTGGTCGCTGTCGGGTAGCAAGATAAATACAGCGGATTTACGGTTCTTTTACAACTCTGAGCAAGGGTAAGAGACGAATGTAAGTACGGGTTTTACCCTGTCGGGGATGGGAAGAATGAGCGGGAAAATCGCACATAAGAATAGTTCGAATTTAGCGACGAATTCCCGCTCGGAATACCGCTGGGAGGAGACGGCCGACTGCCGGACCCGGTACCAAACACAGAAGCGCAGCTTTATTACCTCGACGAGGAAAACAACGTGCCTACCAATGGACTGGCCTTCAAACACAGCATCCAGCCGGCTCAGACGGAAAAGCTGTCCAATGGCGTGCTTCCCAGGCCCGACGGGATCGAAGCTGCACGCATCGGACGAGGGGAAGAGGGCATGAACGGCTTTTCCCGCTCCGAAACCGCGGCCACCAATCAGGTTTCCGACGGTGCCGACGAGCAGCGGCCGGGACGGACCCCCGCGACCGCGATCTACCACGACATCGCCCGCATCGTCGAACGCATGCACCGCCGCTTCCTCGACGTCGTCCGCGTCGAACTGGGGCGGGTCGGCATCGACGACATCAGCCCCGTCCAGGTGCTCATGCTGATGAATATCGGGACCGAGGAACTTTCGGTCCGCGACCTGATGGAGCGCGGGTACTATCTCGGTTCGAACGCGTCCTACAATCTGAAGCAACTGGTCGAGACGGGCTATGTCGACCGGGCCCCGTCGCTGCGCGACCGCCGGTCGGCCCGCCTGCGGCTGTCGGAGAAGGGCATGAACCTGTGCGGCGAACTGCGCAGGCTGGAGGCGACCCAGGCCGACGCGCTGATCCGCACCGACGACGACAACGTCGATTTCGACACCACGTACCGCACCCTCCGCCGGCTGGAGCGTGCCTGGAGCGACATCATCCGCTACGACGAGCGCGATTTCGACTAGCGGACCGGGAAACCGGGGTCGGACCACCATTTCCCCGGAATGTTGTCGCGATGGAACGCTTGGGGAAATGGTGGTCCGACCCCGGTTTCACTCGCCGGCGCCCGAACTGGTATCGTTCCCGACGCGGAAACGAAGGACATGATCACTACTTCCGTCAATTGCGCGCTGAGCTATGCCGACGTCCAGCGGCTGCTGGCCGATCCGTCGCCCGATGCCCGGATCGCGACCGTGTCGAAGCTGGTCGCCGATCTCGAAGGCGGTGACCTTGCCGGCCTCGAGGAAGCCATCGCGACCGACATCCTGCACCGGCTTGCGATGGATGCCGAAGCCGTGGTCCGCGAGGCGGTGGCCTGGCAGATCCACAACAGCCCCCTGCTGACCGGCTCGCTGGCCGCCCGGCTTGCGCGCGACATCGGGCGGGTGGCGTTCCCGGTCCTGCGCAACGCTCCCCATTTGACCGACGAGCTCCTGCTTCAGGTCATCGCCGACCGGGATGCCGAGAAGCAGCTGGCGATCGCCGGGCGCCCGGAGGTGTCGCCGCGGGTCGCCGACGCCATCGTGGAAACCGACAATGTCACGGTGATCGTCCGCCTGCTGCGCAACGACGGCGCGGCGATCCGCGATGCGACGCTTCAGAGAACCCTGGACCGGTACGGTACGCTAGGCGCGGTCAACGAGGCCATGGCCGGCCGCTCCGGCCTGTCCCTGGCGGTGATCGAGAAGCTGATCGCCTACGTTTCCGAGGAGATCCGCAGCCGCTTGGTGGAACAGCACCGCCTGTCGCCCGTCCTGGTCGCGGAGATCGTCGGGCGCGGCCGGGACGCCGCGACCATGCTGCTGCTGAAGCCCCTGGCCGACAGCACGGCCGACCTGGAAACGATGGTGCGCCATCTCGACCGCGACGGACGCCTCAGCCCCTCCCTGATGCTGCGCGCGCTGTGCGCCGGCGAGATCGACCTCCTCACCATCGGCCTTGGCGTACGGGCCGGCGTCCCGGTGGAGACGGCGCGCCTTCTGGTCTGGGACGACGGCCCGCTGGGCCTCCGGGCGATCTTCGAGAAGGCCGGGTTTCCGCAGGCGCTGCTGCCGCCCTTCCGCGTCGCGATCGAGGTGGTCAAGCGGATGGGCTATGACGGGCACGACGCCGGACGGGAGGACTACCAGGTCGCCGTCCTGGCTCGGGTCTTCCAGGAGTGCGGCGCGATCGAGGAGCGGATGGTCGACGACCTGCTGCTGCAGCTTTTCGACCAGAAGTCGGACGAGGTGATCGAGCGGGCGATGGAGCGGGCGGGAATGCCGTTCCATCCCGTCCGCGCCGCCCGCTGAAAGGGGCTTCCGGCTGCAAAGGCGTTGAAAAAGCCGCGATGCTTGACGATGTTCGGCATCGCCGCCTTTCCGCTTCCGGTACGATTGCCGCCTTCATGCCTCTTTCAGACCAGCCGACGCCTGTCCCGCTGACCCGCGAGGAACTTCTCGACCATGATCGCCGCCGCAGGATGATGGAGGCGTATCCATGGATGAAGACCTGGACCGACGAGGAACTGGACCGCTCGCTGGAACAGACCCTGAAGGCCCGTCCGGCGCACGGCGCGGGGAACGGGGATGTCTGGGTCTTCGCCTATGGCAGTCTGATCTGGAACCCGACCTTCGCTTTCGTCGAGCGGCGCACGGCCCGGATCCGCGGCTATCACCGGCGCTTCTGCCTGCGCGCCGACATGGGGCGGGGATCGCTGGAGCGCCCCGGCCTGTTCCTGGGCCTGGACCGCGGCGGCCAATGCGCCGGCGTCGTTTTCCGCATAGCGGAACAGCAGGCCCTGCATGAGTTGACGCTGCTCTGGCGGCGCGAAATGATCACCGGGGCCTATGTTCCGCGATGGTTGAAGGCCGAAACCGAAGAGGGGCCGGTTCATGCCATCGCCATGACGATAAACCGGAATTACTCGCGCTATGTGGGCGACTGGACCCACGCGGAGACAATCAAGGCCATAGCCATGGCAGAGGGGCGGTTCGGCCGTTGCTCGGACTATTTGTTCAATACGGTTGAATACTTGGCGGAATTGGGGTTGCGGGATCGCATGCTGGAGCGCATTGCCGCAGAGGTACGCCGATTTCTTTCTGACTAGAGTCGCGCCACTGCCACACCCCCAAAGAGAGAGTGGACATTGCAGGTCGGATATCACTTAGTTCATGAACCCCAAAGGTTCTCCTGCCAACCAGTATCCGGTTACGTCCAAGTATGATCACAGATGTGCGCAACTTGTCCGATGGGACGGTGATCGACTCCGACATCTGCATCGTGGGAGCCGGTGCGGCCGGGATCACGCTGGCGATGGAGCTGATCGGACATAATTTCTCGGTCAACCTGCTGGAAAGCGGCGGGCTCGACTTCGAGGACGACGTCCAGGCGCTGAACGACGGCGACTGCGTCAGCGAGCACAAGGTCGACCTGATGTGGACCCGTCTGCGTTATTTCGGCGGCACGACCGGCCATTGGGGCGGCAACTGCGCTCCGCTCGACGAACGCGATTTCGAGGCCCGTTCCTGGGTGCCCGACAGCGGATGGCCGATCGCCAGGAAGGACCTCGAAAGGTTCTACCCGCGGGCGTACCGCTACTGCGAGCTGCCGTCCGACGACTACTCGGTCGAACACTGGGCCGAGGTATCGGAGAAGTTCCGCAGGAGCCGGATCCCGGTCACCGGCGAGGAGATCGGCGAGAAGCTGTTCCTGAAAAGCCCGCCGACCCGTTTCGGCGACGTCTACCGCGCCGACCTCGCGAAGCCGGACAGCCAGTGCACGGTCTATCTCCACGCCAACGTCGTCGAGATCGAGGCCGGCGAGGACGCTTCCGAGGTCCTGGGCCTCCGGACCCGCGACGTGAGCGGGCGTGGCTGCCGCTTCACCGCCAGGATCTTCATCCTGGCGACCGGCATCGAGAACGCGCGTCTCCTGCTGCTGTCCAACAAGGTTCGCCCCAACGGGCTGGGCAACGACCACGACGTGGTCGGCCGCTACTTCATGGCCCACACCACCATCCGCACCGGCCGGGCGATGCTGGAGGTGCCTAAGGAGACGGTGCGGTTCTACGGCCTGGACACCTGGGCCACCCGGTTCGAGAGCGGCGGCGCGCCCTTCATGAACGCCCTGCAGCCGACCTACCCGGTCCAGGAGCGCGAGGGCATGCTGAACAGCGTCGTGTTCCTCGACGAGTCCTACGAAGGGGAGCACGCCCCGGGCTTCGTGGCGCTGCGCAAGATCGTCAAGCAGATCATCCAGGGTCGCATACCCGACCGACTCGGCGAAAATCTCGGCAAGGTGATCGGCGACCTGGATTCGGTCGCCAAGGCGCTTTATGCGCGGGCCAGCGGCAACAGCGACTACCGGGCCGTGGAAATGCGCTATTTCGCGGAGCAGGCGCCCAACCGCGACAGCCGCGTCATGCTCGGCCCCGAGCGCGACTCGCTCGGGCAGAACCGGCTGGTGCTCGACTGGAGGCTCCAGCAGATCGACAAGCACACGATCCTACGGACCCAGGATCTGGTCGCCCGCGAGTTCGGCAAGCTCGGCGTCGGCCGCCTTCAGGTCCAGTTCGAGAACGAAGAGGATCCCTGGCCGACGACCATCGATTCGTCGGCGCACTTCATGGGCACGACCCGGATGCACAAGGATCCGCGCCAGGGGGTCGTGGACGAGAATTGCCGGGTCCACGGCATCCGGAACCTGTACATCGCCGGCGGGTCGGTGTTCCCGACGGCCGGGGCGACGATGGTGACGATGAACATCGTGGCCCTGGCCGTGCGTCTGGCCGACCACCTGATCGGCAAGCTGGCCTGATTCCAACCTTCCTCCGTCCTGCGGGAGATGGCCGGATCAAGTCCGGCCAAGACGGAGGGGGAGCGAAGCGGCGCGCGGCAGCCATGTAGGTCGGCCGCGCCCGGCTACGATGAAGGGGTATTGGCGCCAGCCTCAGTCGGAAATCGGGTACGTGACGATGTCCACGGCGGCGCCCGTCACCGTCACGGCGGCGGAACCGACGGTGGTGACCGCCCCGACCGTGGTGCCCACTATGCCGCAGCCGCAAAGGTTAGTGAGCAGGCAAAGTAAAGCGGTAATTCGAACCATGGATGCGCTATCCTGAAGCCGGCCATACCTCGATGGTATCGGCCATGCCTCCTTTGATGCACTATCCGGTTCCCGGCCACAAGACCGTCATGATCGATCCTCAAACTGTTCCAGGCCCGAGGGCCGCGTTGATGCAAACTGGCCGGGGCCGCGCACGCGGCCTTACGTTCTCCTGATCGATGCTCACCGGGTTTCCGACTTGAACGACCTCATCCTCTTCATCCTGGTCATCAGCGCCCTGCTCGTGGTCGCAAGCGTCCTTCAACCCCTGGCCGACCGGCTGCGGCTGCCCCATTCGGTGCTGCTCGCCGCGGTCGGAGTCGCGATCGCGGCCGCCGCGGTGACGCTGGTCCCGACCGGGGAGCCGCGGATGGTCAGCGAGGCGGCCGCGGCCATCGCCGAGATGTCGTTCAGCTCCTCCACATACATCCTGGTGTTCCTACCGGCGCTGCTGTTCCAGGCGGCGCTGACGATCGACGTCCGGCGGATGATGGAGGACGCGGCCCCGATCCTGCTCCTGGCGGTGGTCGCCGTGTTCGTCGCCACCGCGGTGATCGGGCTGGCGCTGTGGCCGCTGGCGGGGGTGCCCCTGGTGGTCTGCCTGATGCTGGGATCGATCGTGGCGACCACCGACCCGGCCGCGGTCATCGCGATCTTCCGCGACATCGGGGCGCCGGCGCGGCTGGTCCGGCTGGTCGAGGGCGAGAGCCTGCTCAACGACGCCGCCGCCATCGCGATCTTCTACGTCCTGCTGGAGATGATCGTCTCGGGCGACGAGCCCGACCTGCTGATGGGCGCCTGGGACTTGGCGCTGGACCTGGGCGGCGGCACCGTGCTGGGAATCGTCGGAGCGCGGCTGGCGGTGGCGGTGATCCCGCTGCTGCGCGGCAGGCGCACGGCGGAGGTGACCCTGACCCTGGCGCTGCCTTACCTGATCTATGTCACCGGCGACCACTTCCTGGGGGTCTCCGGCGTCGTCGCGGTGGCGGTGGCCGGGCTGGTGTTCGGTGCGGGCAGCCGCTCCCGGTTGTCGCCGTCGGGATGGGCTTACCTGGACGCGGTCTGGGAGCAGGTGGCCTTCCTGGCGGGATCGCTGGTCTTCATCCTGGCGGCGCTGATGGTGCCGAAGCTTCTGGTGGGAGTCAGCGCGCACGACGGCTTCCTGCTGCTGGTGATGGTCGCGGCGGCGCTGGCCGCGCGCGCCCTGGTCCTGTTCCTGCTGCTGCCGCCGCTGACCCTGCTGAAGCTCAGCGCCAGGATCAGCAATTCCTACAAGCTGGTGCTGACCTGGGGCGGGCTGCGCGGGGCCGTAACCCTGGCGCTGGCCCTGTCCGTGACCGAGGCGCGCGGCATCGAGGGCGAGGAGCAGCGGCTGGTGACGGTGCTGGCGACCGGCTTCGTGCTGTTCACCCTGTTCGTCAACGGCACGACGCTTCGCACGGTGATCAAGCTGCTCGGGCTGAACCGGCTGTCGCCGCTCAACCAGGCGCTCCGCACCCAGGTTCTGGCCCTGTCGCTGGCCGAGGTCCGCGACTCGGTCCAGGAGACCGCCCAGGAATACGAGTTCCCGCCGACCGTCGCCCGCGCGATCCAGAAGCCCTACGACGCCCGGATCGCGGAGGTCACCTCGGCCGGCAGCCTGGAAGAGCGGATCTCCGACCGCGACCGGATCACGCTGGGGCTGATCTCGCTCGCCAACCGCGAACGTCAGCTTGTGCTGGAGCACCACGGCCTTCAGACCGTGTCGGGCGACATCATCGAGGCGCTGCTGCGCAACGCCGGGGAGATCTATGACGGCGCGCGGACGGGCGGCAGGATCGGCTACAACCGTGCAGCGCGCAAGATCCTGCGGCTGCCGCGGGCGTTCCGATTCGCCTATTCGCTGCACCGCTGGACCGGGGTGGAGCGTCCGCTCGCCCGGCAGGTGTCGAAGCGGTTCGACAAGTTCCTGGTGCGCCGCCTGGTGCTGGAGGAGCTGATCCGCTTCAACAGCCGCAGCCTGAAGCCGCTGCTGGGGGACCGGGTCGCCGAACTGCTCGGCGAGGTGCTGGGCGGCCGGATGGAAGCCTCCTCCAAGGCGTTGGACGCGCTGGAGCTGCAATATCCCGAATACGCCGAGGCGCTGAGCCAGCGGTTCCTCCGCAAGTTCGCGCTCCGGCGGGAGATGGCCCGTTACGAGAGCCTGTTCCACGACGGGCTGATCGGCCAGGAACTGTTCGAAGACCTCCGCCGAGGCGTCGAGGTGCGGCGGCGCGAGGCCGACCGGCGGCCCAAGCTGGACCTGCGGCTCGACAAGGTGGCCCTGATCGCCCAGGTGCCGCTGTTCAACGGCCTGGAGCCGAACGACATGGCGCGGCTGGCCAAGATCCTGCGGTCCCGCCTGGCGCTGCCCGACCAGACCTTCATCCGCGCCGGGGACCGCGGCAACGCGATGTACTTCATCTCCTCCGGCGCGGTCGAGGTGGTGCTGCCGGATCGCCGCATCCGGCTGGGACGCGGCGACTTCTTCGGCGAGATGGCCCTGCTGGACGGCGGGCCGCGCCGGGCGGACGTGGTGGCCCTGACCTACTGCACGCTGCTGGAACTGCGCTCCGGCGACTTCAGGAAGTTCCTGAAGGCCAACCCGCACATCAGCGAGCGGATCGACCAAGTCGCCCAGGAGCGCGGGGTGAAGCGGGTGGCCTGAACGACTCTACCGCTCCCATCCTTATCGGCCGCCGGAGACCGGCACCAGCGCGCCGCAGACATAGGACGACCGCTCCGACAGCAGCCAGACGATCGCCTGCGCCACCTCCTCGGCGGCGCCGACGCGCCCCTCCGGGACGCCGCCGACCAACCTTTCGAGCCGGCCGGGGATGCCGCTGGCGTCGTGGATCTCGGTGTCGATCAGGCCGGGATTGACGGCATTCACCCGGATGCCTTCCGGCCCCAGCTCCTTCGACAGGCCGATGGTCAGGCTGTCCACGGCGCCCTTGCTGGCGGCGTAGTGGACGAACTCGTTGGGGGAGCCCAGCGCCGCCGCGCGCGACGATACGTTGACGATCACGCCGCCCTGGCCGCCGCGGCTCCTGGCCATGCGCCGCGCCGCCTCGCGGGCGCACAGGAAGGGGCCGACGACGTTGATCGCCATCACGCTCTCGATCGTCTCCGCGGCCAGGTCGAGCAGCTTGCCCGCGGGGCCGGTGATGCCGGCATTGTTGACCAGCCCGGTCACGGGGCCGAGCTGGTCGTCCACGGCGGCGAACAGGCGCATCACGTCCTGCTCGCGCGCCATGTCGCCCTGCACGGCGATGGCCCGGACCCCGTGGGAACGGGCGTTGCCGGCGACCGCCTCGGCCTTGGCCTTGTCGCGCAGGTAGTTGACGCAGACGTCCCAGCCCGCCTGGGCGGCCAGGCGGACCGTCGCGGCGCCGATGCCGCGGCTGCCGCCGGTCACGACGAGAATTCCAGCCATCACCTTGTCTCCCCTATCAGTCTTCTTCTTGTTGGTCCCCGCAGGGTCCGGCCTTGCCGTCAGGGCAGGATGTAGGAGGTCTTCACCGTGGTGTAGAACTCCGCCGCGTAGCGACCCTGCTCGCGGGGGCCGTAGCTGGACGCCTTCCGGCCGCCGAACGGCACGTGGTAGTCGACGCCGGCGGTCGGCAGGTTGACCATCACCATGCCGGCCTGGGAGTTGGCGCGGAAATGGTTGGCGTGCTTCAGCGACGTGGTGGCGATGCCGGCCGACAGGCCGAACTGGGTGTCGTTGGCGACGTGCAGCGCCTCCTCGTAGTCCTTCACCCGGATCACCGTGCCGACCGGGCCGAAGATCTCCTCCCGGTTGACCCGCATGTCGTTGGTGGTCTCGGCGAACAGGCAGGGCGACATGTAGAAGCCCGGCGTGTCGCGGTTGAGGCGGTCGCCGCCGAACACCTTGCGGGCACCTTCCTCCTGGCCGATCGCGACGTATTTCAGGTTCTGGTCGAGCTGGCGCTGGTCGACCGCCGGACCCATCTGGGTCTCCGGCTTCAGAGCGTCGCCGACCACAAGCTTGGAGATCCGCTCGGCCACGGCATCGACGAAGCGGTCGTGGATGCCCTGGGTGACGACCATGCGGGACGATGCCGTGCAGCGCTGGCCGGTCTGGAAATAGGCGCCGTTGACCGCGATGGAGACGGCGGTGTCCAGGTCGGCGTCGTCGAGCACGACCAGCGGGTTCTTGCCGCCCATCTCCAGCTGGAACTTGATCATGCGCTCGACGGCCTGGGCCGCCACCTTGCGGCCGGTCGGCACCGATCCGGTGAAGCTCAGCGCGTCCACGCCGCCGATCAGCGCCGAGCCGATCTTCGATCCCGAGCCCATCACGAGGTTGAAGACGCCTTCCGGGATGCCGGCCCGCGAGATGATGTCGGCCAGCGCCCAGGCGCAGCCGGGGGTCAGCTCGGCCGGCTTCAGGACGACGCAGTTGCCGTATGCGAGGGCCGGGGCGATCTTCCAGGCGGGGATCGCGATCGGGAAGTTCCAGGGCGTGATCAGCCCGACCACGCCGATCGGCTCGCGGGTGATCTCGATCTCGACGCCGGGGCGGGTCGAGGCCAGCTTCTCGCCCTGGAGGCGCAACACCTCGCCGGCGAAGAACTTGAAGATATGGCCGGCGCGGGTCGCCTCGCCGACGCCGTCGGCCAGCGGCTTGCCTTCCTCGCGCGCGAGCAGCCGGCCCAGCTCGTCGCGCCGCTCCAGGATCTCGTTGCCGATCTTCTCCAGCATGTCGGCGCGGTTCTGGATCGGGGAGCGGGACCAGGCCGGGAAGGCGGCCCGGGCCGCCGCGACCGCCTGCTCGACCTGCTCCGCCGT
This sequence comes from Skermanella rosea, assembly GCF_016806835.2. Classification (NCBI taxonomy): domain Bacteria; kingdom Pseudomonadati; phylum Pseudomonadota; class Alphaproteobacteria; order Rhodospirillales; family Azospirillaceae; genus Skermanella; species Skermanella rosea. The sequence goes on from NZ_CP086111.1 coordinate 1,395,852, forward strand.
CGCGGCGGCGTATTCCCCGACCACGTCGTCGGTGTTGGACGGATTGATGTTGCGGATGACGTCGGTGCTTTCGACCCAGTTCCCCGCGATGAGATTCCTGTTGATCGTCATGTCTGCCGAGTTCCCCTCTCGTCCTTGGTCGCCGCGTTGGTCGCGGCGCTGATCGTTGGCTGCCATGCTGGCAGGACCGAGCCGGTATGACCACCCGTAAATGCGCCTGGACGGGGAAGGTTCGCGCAAGGCTGATATGGCGTGCTGCCGCACCGCTATTCCGGGGAGCCGGCACCCAGGGGCTCCGCTCCGCCCGGCAGGTCCAGGGCGAAGCCCAGGAACCGGGTTGTCTGCGTCCTGCTGAAATTGTTGTCGCTGACGAGGACGAGGCTCTGGCGGCCATCCGGAAGCACCGGTCCCAGCGCCAGCCCTTCGACGTTGCCGAGCGGAAGTCCGAGCTTGGACAGGTCCAGCAGCAGTTCCTTGGCCGCCGGTACGGGAGCCGGCCGGCCGGCGAGGCCGTGGATGCCGGAGATATCGTCGGCATCGCCGATGCGCATCTCGAACAGCTTGATCGCGTGCTCCGCTCCCGTGCCGAAGGACCGTTCCAGCGCCAGCAGGGTGCCCTGGTCGTCGAGGGCGAGCAGTTCGACCAGGCCGCTGAGCGCGAATCCGCCGGCGGTCTTCGGCGCGGCGGCGATCGCCTCGGTCGGGTAGAGGTATTCCGCCTTCACTCGGCCGCTCGCGGTATCGAAGGCCAGGATCCGCACGGGACTTCCGCGGTCGAGGCTCGCTTCCGGGCCATCCTGGGCCAGCGCGTTCTCCGTGGCGGAATAGAGAGTGCGGCCGTCGGGCGTGAGGGTCAGGCTCTCGAAAGCGAGGTTGTTTCGGACACCCTGGGCGCCTTCCCCGTCGGGCAGGAACTTCGACGGCACCTCCAGCGACCGGAGCTGCCGGCCGTCCGGGCCGAACTCCGCCACGAAGGGCGGCACACGGTTGCCGGCGTCGCCTTCCGACGCGATGAACAGCGTTCCCCCGGCGCTCAGGGCGATGCCTTCGGGGTCCGCCGCGCCGTCCGGGAAGGGCCGCCCGTCCGGGGTGGTCAGGTTGACGGCCGCCGTGACGGCGACGTCGCCGTCGGCCAAGCGCCCGTCCGAGAGATCCAGGTCGAGCGTATGGAAGCGCGGCGCGCCGGTCTCGCCGCCGCGGCTGTCGGAGATGGCGTGGAACGATCCCGTCGCCGGGTTCCAGGCGAGGCCCGACAGCCCGCCGACCTCCGTACCCTCGAACCTGAAGCCGGCGGGAAGGGTCGCGACGCCCAGGAATTCGATCTCGGTTCCGTCGCGGAGCACCCGGGCCGCGATGCCGGGATGGTCGGTGAAGAAGCCGTCCGCGCCGAGCTCGGCCAGCAGCCTGACCTGTTCGGGCAGGGTCAGCGCCGTGCCGTCCGGCTCCAGCGGAAGGAAATTCTCCTCCGCGCGCAGGGTATAGGGATGGACCAGCAGGCCGGCCTCGTGGGCATCCCGGATCAACGGCCGGATCTCCCCGGTCAGGCGGGAGACGACCCGGGCGGCGCCGTCGCCGTCCGCATCCACCGGCCGGTCGAGCCTTTCCCGCAGGAGGATGCTGTCGATCCAGGGGCCGATGCCTTCGGCATACCGGGCGGAGATGTGCTTCAGGACGTCGGGCGCGACGAGATCGCCGTAGCCGGTCTGCCGGCCGATCGCGATCGGAAACCCGTCGTAGACCGACATGTCGGCGCCGCGTGCCGCGTTGTCCGGATCGGCGTTGAAGGCGATGTCATAAGGTGCCGAGAAACCGCCGGACCCGCGGAGGCTGCCGAGCAGCTGGACCAGCGGCAGGTCGATGCCGGCGGCCGGCATGGTCTTGTCCTGGAGTTCGATCAGGTTGGCGACTTCGAAGCTCTGGATGAAGACCCGGGATGGATCGGTGAAATCCTGCTCGGCCAGGGTCCGGACCAGGGTGCCGCCCAGGTCGGCCCGGATCGACGAGCCGCCGTCGATGACATCGAGCTGCCCGTTGCGGTTGGCGTCCTCCCCGGGGTCCAGGATGCCGTCGCCGTCCCGGTCCTCGTTCTGGCGGGTGCCTTCCAGGGCGTGGTAGGTGGGGTGCTTGGTTTCCGCATATATCCCGACCTTGCGGCCGGTCTCGGCTTCCACCTGTTTGACGAGCCGGACGATCTCCTCCAGCGTCGGGATCTCGAACCGGCCGTCATAGGCCGCGTTGTCCGGCCGGATCGCGGGGATGCGCTCCCGCGCGCCCAGCTGCTTGATCTCGGCCAGCGAGAAATCCTCGCTGAACCATCCGGCCACCGCCTCGCCGTCCATCAGCTTGATGGCGAACCGGTCGGCGAAGTCGGGCCTGCCGTCGCCATCGCCGTCGAATTCGGCGACGTCGGTGGTTCGCTGGGTGACGACGGGACGGCCGTCGGCGCCGAACAGGATGTTGCCGTCCGCATCGAGGCGGACCTGCGCCAGCAGGTTCTCGTGACGGGCGATCAGGACGCCGTCCCGCGTCGTCACCAGGTCGGGTTCGATGAAGTCGGCGCCCAGTTCGATGGCGAGACGATATGCCTCAAGCGTGTGCTCCGGGCGGGAGCCGCTCGCTCCCCGGTGGCCGATGACGATGGGGGTTGCGGCGATCTGCGTCCCCTGGCCCTGCATCATGGTCTCCTCCGTCCCGGCCCGGTCTGGCGCCGATGGGAGAACAGGTGGGGGTGCCGTGTCGATCGGTCGCATGAAATTTCCATGTCAGGCACAGCGAACGGGCGGCCCGGCGGTTGGCATAGTCGAGGAAACCACGGGACGGCGGAGCCATGCTGAGCAAACTGCGTGAACTGATCGGGCGGATGGGCCGGGCCATGCGAGAGCGCGCCCATGTCATGTCGGAACTGGAGAAATCGGAAGGCGACCTGGACAGGAGCCTGCGCCGGTACGGCAAACCGCCGCGTCGCCGCGGATCGGACGAGGACTCGTGACGCCCAGCCCGCCGCCGGTACTCAAGCGGACGTTGGAATGGTATGGATTTCGATGAACTTTCGGTCGGTTACCGAAGCATCTTCGATGAAACGGCAGGATCAACGTCAAATAGAACGACTATCTGCGATGTTCTATGAAGAATATTCACGCAAAGTCGAAGCATTGTCAAATTTGTCCTAAAGATGTAATTAACTGGTCACGGGTATCTTTTGGAGGTCTACTTTTGAGGTGCCTCCATGTCCAGCGCTCCCGTTCTTTGGTCTGCCCCAATCCTTAAGTTGAATCACACGGTCATCGATCTGAGCAAGACCGGAGCGAGAACCTCGTGGGAGTTCTCGAGTGATGAAGACGTCCTGTTCATCGCGTCCGATGAAGTCAGGACCCTCGATCGGCTTCAGACGAAAGGTGGAAACAACATCGTCGTGATCGGCGGCAAGTTCGAGCCGAACGATCACACGACGGCGGTCGCCACCCTGAACTTCACCCATGTTTCCGGATCGGTCTATGTGGAAGGCGTCCATATCGACCATCAGTATGCCGGCGAGAAGGACGCCATCTCCGTCTACAGCGCGGAAGGCAAGCAGGCCAACTTCACCCTGCAGAACTCGCTGATCGAGAACGTCAAGGGCAGCTACTACGGCATCCACGGCGATGTCTTCCAACCCCAGGGGCCGATCGGCGACATCAAGTTCTACAACGTCACGGCGTCCACGACTTACCAGGGCCTGTTCCTGCAGCCCAGGGATCCGATCAAGTCGGTCGAACTCGAGAACGTGGAGATCCGGAAGCTGCCGGGCGGCGACACAAAGTCCTGGTTGTATTACTTCTCCCAGCCCGGCGACCACTTGTATCCGGTCTCGCTCAAGAACGTCTACGTCACCGAGCAGCCGGGCCAGCGGGCCGAGTACAACTCCGTCTACCCTCCGATCGGGCTGGGCGGCGCGGTCCGCTCCGGGGACACGATCACCTTTCCCAATCTTCCCTATTCCGGGTCCATGAAGGTCGGAACCGCGGGGTTCGTCTCGGCGGACAAGGTCGGCCTCGGCTATGAGGCGAGCGGCCTCCCGGCTTCCGGCGCCTTCCGCGGAACCGCCGGCGACGACGTGTTCCAGGGCGGCTCCGGGACCGATACCCTCGACTACGGCTGGGTCCCGTCCGCGGTCGTGGTCGACCTGGTGCTCGGCAAGTCGAGCGGCGGGGGCGGCAACGACCGGTTCAGCGGCATCGACAATGTCAAGGGCTCCGCCCATGCGGATCGGATCGTCGGCAATTCCGGAGGCAACGTGCTGGCGGGCGGGGCCGGCGACGACAGCCTGTCCGGCGGGGGTGGCAACGACCGTCTGGTCGGCGGGGCGGGCAGGGATACCCTCCGCGGGGACGCGGGCGACGACTGGCTCGAGGGCGGGCAGGGCGACGATGTCCTGGACGGCGGTTCCGGCTTCGATACCGTCGACTATTCGGCCGCCCCGGGCGCGGTGGCGGTCGATCTCAATGCCGGGACCGCGTCGGGGGGCGACGGGACGGACACGCTCATCTCCATCGAGGCGGTGGCTGGTTCGGCCTTCGACGATACCCTGATCGGCAACTGGACCGTCAATTATCTGGCGGGCAACGCCGGAAACGACGTGCTGCGGAGCGGCGGCGGTGACGACTGGCTCTCGGGTGGAGCCGGCAACGACATCCTGGACGGCGGGACCGGTGCCGACAGGATGCTGGGCGGCGCCGGAGACGACACCTATTACGTCGACAATGTCGGCGACACGGTCGAGGAGAACGCGGGCGAGGGCGTCGACACCGTCTATTCCACGGTTTCCTGGACCCTGGGCGCCAACGTCGAGAACCTGACCTTCACCGGCTACGCGAGCCTGACCGGGCGCGGCAACGGGCTGGCCAACGTGATGAGGGGCGGCAATGGGTCGGATACGCTCCACGGGCTGGGCGGCGACGACAGGCTCTATGGCGGTGCCGGTGGAGATTTCCTGTATGGCGGCGACGGCAACGACACCCTGGACGGCGGCGACGGCAACGACACCCTGAAGGGCGGCAACGGCAACGACACCCTCCAGGGCGGCGCCGGCAACGACTGGCTCGAAGGCGGGGCGGGTGCCGATACGATGATCGGCGGCGCGGGGAACGACACCTATATCGTCAACGACGTGACCGACATCCTGGTCGAGCGCCCCGGGGAGGGTACAGACACCGCCAGGGCGACGGTATCCTACGTCCTCGCCGCCGAGGTCGAGAACCTGAACCTGGAAGGGGGTTCCGCCCTGTCCGGAACCGGCAACGCGTCCGCCAACGTGATCCGGGGCAACGCCGCGGACAACATCCTGAGAGGGAGGGGGGGCAACGACACCCTGCACGGCAACGCGGGGAACGACTGGCTGGACGGTGGCGACGGCAACGACATGCTCTACGGGGGCGACGGCGACGACCTGCTGGAAGGCGGCGCCGGCAACGACCGCCTCGACGGCGGGACGGGCGCGGACCGGATGATCGGCGGGTCGGGCGACGACACCTACTACGTGGACAATGCGGGAGACGAAATCTTCGAGGTGCCCGGCGGCGGCATCGACCTCGTGTGGTCCTCGGTCTCGCTGGCCATGGCGAACGAAGTCGAGAACCTGATCCTGGTCGGGACGGGCAACCTGGACGGCACCGGCAACGGCCTCGGCAACAAGATCCAGGGCAACGGCGGCGCGAACCTGCTGCGAGGGGGCGGCGGCGACGACTGGCTCCGGGGCTGGGACGGCAACGACCGGCTCGAAGGCGGGGACGGGAACGACGGCCTGGACGGCGGGGCCGGGAACGACATCCTGATCGGCGGCGCCGGGCGCGACCGGCTGTCCGGCGGAGCGGGGGCGGACCGGTTCGTCTTCAACTCGGTCGAAGACAGCGGGCCGGGATGGGGACAGCGGGACAACATCCTGGACTTCCAGCCCGGGATCGACATCATCGACCTGAGGGCGATCGATGCCGACACCACGCTGGCGGGCGACCAAGCCTTCGCCTTCATCGGCGGTTCCGCCTTCGGCAAGGTCGCCGGCCAGCTCCGGTGGTACGAGGCGAACGATTTCCGGATCGCCCAGGGCGACGTGAACGGCGACGGGGTGTCCGACTTCGAACTCCAGATCACCGGCCCCGCGACGATCGAGAAGTCGTTCTTCCTGCTCTGATCCGGTCGCCCAAGGCGGAAGGAGCCGCCCGGCGGTCGTGCCGGGCGGCTCCTTCCCGTTCGGACGACTTCCGGATCAGTTCCGGAAGTAGCTTTCGTACTTGGCGCCGTAGGGGCTGTAGATCCCCTTGTCATAGCTGGCGTAGCGCCGCATGTGGACCTGGGTGAGGACGGACGTCACATGGATGTCGTCGGCGAACCGGCGAAGCTTGCGCAGGCCGGCCAGGGCCGCCGACTTCGGCGTCTTGCCCCACTGGACCAGATAGATGCACTGGGCCGCCATGGACGCCAGGATCGCCGCGTCATGGACCGCGCCGATCGGCGGGCTGTCGATGATCACCAGGTCGTAGTCGTGCGACGCCATGGTGACGAACTGCTGCATCCGGTCGGAGTTCAGCAGGAAGTCCGGCTCCGGCGTGGGTGTGAAGGACGGGGCGACGTCCACGCCCAGGCGCGGGTCGTGCCGGGGAACGGATTCGTAGGGCAGGCCCCGCTGAAGCATCGTGCTGAGGTCGATGCCGCCTTCCCGCTGGCGTCGGCTGGTTGCGCGCCGGCGCAGGTCGCCGTCGATGATCAGGACCTTGCGGCCCATCCGGGCCATCTGAACGGCGAACGCCTCGCAGAACGTGGTCTTGCCTTCGCCCGGCGCCGTCGAGGTCACGAGGATCACGTTCCGGCCGGTGGTCGCCGTTCCCGCCTGGGTGGCATGGGCGATGTCGCGCATTCCCTGCGCGAAGGTCGAGCCGGGCCGGTCGCGGAGATAGGCGCCGGGGTTCTTGGCCCTGGACCGGGTCAGGCGGGGCACCAGGCCGAGGACCGGGACGTTCAGGGACGCCTCGACGCTTTCCAGGCTGCGCATGCTGCGGTCGAGCAGGTCACGCAGGATGGCGGCGACGGCTCCCAGCAGGATGCCCAGGATGGCGGCGCCCACCAGCATCGGGACCTTCTGCGGGAAGGAGGGGAAGATCGGCGCCGCGGCGGCCGACACGACCGACAGGTCGGGAGCCGACAGGCGTTCCGGGTTGTCGATCGCCTTGTACTGGGCGAGCGTCTCCTCGAAGGTCGCCCTGAGCGCCCGGGCCTCGCTTTGGAGTTGGTCCAGCTGGGCGCGGGCCTGGCCCTGGCCGCCGATCTCCTCGGACAAGGTGTTGTAGGCCCGTTCCAGGCTGACCTCGCGCGCCTTGAACGCGACCACGTTGGAGGCCAGGCCGGAAACGATCCGGCGCATCTCCGCCTGGATGTCGTTCTGCACGGCCGCGAGCCTGGAGCGCAGCTCGATGATCACCGGATGGCGCCGGCCCAACTGGGACTGCTCCGTCAGCTGCCGCGACAGCTCGCCTTCCTGGTCGCGCAGCCGCTGGATGACCGGAGAGTCCAGCATCTCGGCCACCGCGCCGCCATTGCTCATCGCGTCACGCGCCGACTGCAGCTTGGCTTCCGCCGTCTGCCGCTCGGCCCGGAGCTGGACGAGCTGGGCGTTCATCTCCGACATGCGCTGGACGAGCACGGGGCCGCTTTCCGTATCGACCAGGTTGTTCTCGGCGCGGAAGGCCTGGACCTTCTGCTCCGCGTCGCGAACCTGCTCGCGCAACTGGTTGAGGGATTCGCCGAGCCAGCCGGTGGCCGAACGGGCCAGGTTCAGCTTCTCGGCGCTCCGATAGGCCAGATACTCCTCGACCAGCGTGTTCGCGATGCGGGCCGACTTGGACGGATCGGAGGAATGGAAGCCGACGAGGATCGACAGGGACCCGGCATCGTTGGAGACGCTCAGGTTCTTCACCGTCGAATCCACGGTCATGTAACGGATGCCCTCCTCGGTGGGGGGTGGCCCGCCGCCGCGGACGAATCCGACGACCGTGGAATAGGCCTTCTCCCAGATCCGGGAGAGCGCGCCCTGGTTGGGGTCGTCGAGCACGGGATTGAACTCCGGGTCCTCGACGAGGCCGAGCCGGTCGACCACCCGCCCGACGATCGTGCGGGACTTCATCACGTCGATCTCGGAGCGCAGGCCGGCGTCCTCGCCGGAAAGGCCCGGCAGCAGGGCTTCCAGGCCGCTCCCCTTGGCGGCCCCGCTCTCGGCCTTCAGAAGGACCGACGACGAGTATTGGGGAGCCATCTGCGTCAGGACCGTGCCCGCCAAGGCGGCTGTCAACAGCGCCACGGCAAGGATCAGCCATCGCTCCCGGTACAGCAGCGAGAAGAACCTCGACAGGTCGATGATCCGGTCTTCCTCGGGTGGACGTATCTGGAGGACGACGGAGCCGCCCTCTCGTGCTGGAGGCAGCTCCCTGGATGGGGCGGAAAGTTGGTTACGTGCCACGGTAAGTTCCTCCAGCGCAACCTTTCGGTTCGGTCACCACAAATGCGAGAGAAGAAGATCGCAATACATGTTGATCTTGTTCCTGACCGGCTATCATGTAACTCTGCATGTTCCTCAACATACTATTTCACATCAAATGACGTGTACTCTCGCCCGGTATTCCAGGACGCTAGCTTTAGCATCGATTCTTTGCATCTGCAAAGGCGCGACTTGTTCGAATCTCCGGATGCCTGGGGCTATCCGGATACCGGCGGTCTTTCGGAAGGTTCACGACCCTACGATCGGATTGCCTCTCGCGTAGTCACGATGGAGACAGGATAACCTTCCCCGGCGTTCGACCGGGGGTTCGGCGTGATGCGGCGGAGCAGCGCCATTTCCCGCGCTTCCTGGCAGATCAACAGGATTATCAGGCCGTAGATCGGGCTGAGCTTGTTGCTGCCCGCGGTGATTCCCATCATGCCGGTGATCATGCAGTAGACCGAGGTCACCAGCGCGGGAGACAGCACGCCGAAAGCGCGGGTATAGGCGATACCGCTCCTGATGGTGGAGATGAAGAAGGCGGTGAGCAGCAGGGCCGCCGGCCAGCCGTTCTCGAACGCGGCGTTGAGCCACATGTTGTGGGCATGGGCGGGAACCCAGTTCCACTTGTCGACCGCGCCGAAACGGAACGTCGCCAGCCCGTGGCCGACGATCGGTTCATCGCGGATGGCGTCGAGCGTCATCAGCCAGATCGGGATCCGGTTGGTCAGGGTGCCGTCGGCATCGCCCCGGGACAGCAGGGTCGCGGCGATGATCATCAGGCAGGCTCCCGCTACCCCGCTGAGGGTCAGCAGCAGGAACGTGCTGCCCATGTCCCGGCGGAGGCGGTAGATCATCACCCCCAGGATCATGAGCATGGACACCGCCGTGAAGAACCGCGCCTGCGTCCCGGCGAGGGATGCCAGGCAGACGGCGAGCACGGAGCACAGGACGAGGACCCGCCGGCTCAGGCCGTGCTCGCGGTCGGTCAGCCACATCATGACGAAGGTCGCCGCCAATCCCGTCAGGAGCGCCAGACGCTGCTCGTGGGTCAGGATGCTTTTGAACCGCCAGATGAAGGGATTGTCCGACAGCATGGCGGTCTGCCCGGCGGCCAGCCCCAGCCAGCCCATCAGGCTGACCACGACGGCCGAGGCGACGAAGGCGCGCATCGACAGGTCGGTGGGCAGGCCCGACAGGCCGATGCCGACCAGCACCGCCAGGACGAGTATGGTCAGGGCGAAAGCGGATTCCGCGACGTTGCCGGACCAGACCGTCGTCACGGCGACCCATCCCAGGTATGCGAGCAGCCAGACCACCGGAGGCGACGCCACCACGGCGTGGGGCATCCGCATCAGGCGCGGGCTCAGCAGGAGCACCGCGCCGCCGAGGATCAGCGGCACGAAGGGGGCGAACAGGCGGCGCTCCTCGTCGCCGAAGCGCGGCGACTGCACCTCTGTCAGGGTGAAGGCGACGAACGCCAGAAACAGGAGGAAACGACTCATGGAATTGCCTTGGGTGCGCGGCGCTCGATCGTGAGTATACGATCAAGAAGCGGGCGCGTGACCCGGTCCATCGGCTTTCCTGCCAGGCTACTCAGGATGAGATAAGCAGCCTTGAAACGCCGCGAGGACAGGTGTTTCGCCGCCAGCTGGTGGGCCTGCGCGGCGTTCCCGAAGAGCATCAGCTTGGAGGCGGCCTTGAAGATCTGGGCCTGGATCGACTGCTCTCGGAGCGCCACCATGGTGTCGATGCCGTGCGCCTTCAGCTCGGTCAGCCGCTCCTCCTGGAGGGCCGGGCTCAGGTGCGAGAGCTGGACCGCCAGCTGCGTGAAGCGGACCTGCCTGCTCAGCTTCGCGGGCTCGAACGAGACGCCGTCGAACTGGACATAGCGGTCGTACAGGACCTCCGGAACGACCGCGAACCTGCCTTGCCCGATCAGCCTGAGCCACAGGTCGTAGTCCTGGGAGAAGGTGAACTCGCTCCTGTAGCCGCCGGCCCGCTCATAGGCGTCCCGGCGGAACATCACCTCGCCGTGCGAGAAGATGTTGCTCTTCCTGAGCTTTTCGACGGTGAGGCCGTCGGCCGACGGGGTCCGCACCCGGACCATGCCGCTGCCTTCCACGATGTTGCGGTAATGGCAGCCGACCGCGACCACGTCGGGGTTCCTCTCGAACATCTCGACCTGCCGGGCCAGACGGTCGGGAGCCGACGCGTCGCCCGACCCCTGGACCGCGACGTAGCGCCCCCTGGACCGGGCGATCGCGTTCATGATGCCCCGGGTGAACCCGGTGTTCCGCTCGTGGTGGATCACGGTCAGGCGGGGATCGTCATAGGCGTCCAGCTGCCTTCCGGTATCGTCCTTCGAGCAGTCGTTGAACGCGATCAACTCGAAGTCCCGGAAGCTTTGGCCGAGGATCGAATCGACGGTCCGCCGGACCAGGGGGCCGCGGTTGTAATAGCCGGTGACCACGGAAACCAGGGGCGCGGACGGGCGCACGGGATTTTGGTTTCGTTCAGGCGACATGGAGCTTCCTTTGGCGGCGCACGATCTTCAGGGACAGGTTGCGAAGGATGCTCCACAGTTCCCGGGGGCGGATGAGCAGAACATCGATCGGGGACGTCTTGAACCGTCTGCAGAACAGGATCAGGATTCCGACCGCCCCGGCGGCCTGGACGATCACGGTGGCTGCCGCCGCGCCGATCAGGCCGTATTCCGGGATCAGCAGCCAGCACAGAACCCCCTGGACGACGATGGAAGGCCCGAGCACCGCCGTGCCGGCGAGGGGCTGTCCCTGGGAGGCGAGATACATCTGGAGCATGCGCGCCAGCGCCCCGAACGGTGCGCCGATCATCAGGATCCGCAGGGCACCGACGGCTGGCAGGAAGTCGCTGCCGAGCATCAGGTACACGACCGGCTCCGCCCCGACCGCGAGGACGACCGAGATGCAGATGAAGAGGAAGACCGAGAACCGGATCATGCCCAGCGCCGAGGCGAGATCCTCGGCGCGGCCCGACTCCCTGACGCCCTGCGAGAAAAGGGTGGTGCCCACGGCGACCGCGATCTCGGAGAAGATCTCGCAGAGCTTGGACACGCCGAAATAGCGGCCGGCATCGGCCAGCGAGGAAAGCGTGTTGACCAAATGGGCGACCAGGAGGCCGTTGCCCATGTAGAGGGAGTAGGGAAGGATGTACTTCATCCCCGTCCGCTGCAGACGCCAGAACCCCGCCAGTTCCAGGGGAGCCCGGCCGGCGGCGCCGAGGCGCAGGGTCCACCCGACATAGGCGGCGGCCGCCAGCTGGCCTCCGAACGTCGCACCCAGCGCGAATTCCAGGGTCACGTCGTCCAGGAGCGCCATGGGGGCGAGAAGCGCCAGGGGGATGATCCGCCCGATCAGGTCGGCCCAGGCGAGCTGCTCGACCTTGCCCTCGCCCAGGTTCATTCCCTGGTAGATGTTGACGAACAGCATCGGCAGGAGCATGGCGACGGCCAGCCCCTTGGAGACGGGCGAGATATCCTCGTAGGGCCACAGGAGCAGGGTCGCGATGGCCAGCGACGCCAGCGAACTGAGCACCCAGCTGATCAGGCTGGCCTGCTCGATCTGCGCGCGGCTCGCCGCCTGCTGGCCCAGGCTCCTGGCTCCGGCCTGGCGCATTCCCAGATGCCCGACCGAGGACAGGAAAAGGGCCACCAGCGCCGAATAGGCGTAGAAGCCGAACTCGTGGGAGTCCAGCGCCCGCGCCACCACGAGCAGGGTCAGCAGGGCGGTGAAACGGACAAGCAGGCGCGACGAGAACAGCAGCGCCGCCTGACCGAGGGGTTTGAGCCGCATCGCCTATTCTCAAATCAGGAAGGTGACTTCGGGGTCCAGGGCGACATCGAAACGCGATGCGACGGACTCCTGGATGTGTTCGACCAGGTTCCTGATGTCGTCGGACGTGGCCGCACCGGTGTTCTCGATCCAGTTCGCATGCTTGTGGCTGATCATGGCGCTGCCGATGCTGCAGCCCTTCAGGCCGGCATTCTCGATGTACCAGCCGGCCGCGGCGCCGCCCGCCGGCTGCTTGAAGGTGCTTCCGGCGGTGCGGCGGTCCAGCGGCTGCTTGGCATGCCGGTCCGCCATGTGGGACCGGATCTCGGACATGAGTTCCTTCGGATCCCCCATCGAGGGGCCGCGGAAGACGACTTCCGTGACCATCCACCGCTTCTCCGCCAAGCTGCTCTGCCGGTAGTCGAGGCCGAGTTCGGCGGCGGGGACGGTGGCGATTTCACCGGAGGTGAGGTCGACCACCGTGGCGGCCTCGAGGATCGTCGAGATCTCCCGGCGTCCCTTGGCGGTCAGGCCCGCGTTCATGGCGGTCCCGCCGCCGACCGAGCCCGGGATGCCGACCAGGAACCCGAAGCCGGCGATCCCGGCGCGGGACGCCGTGCGCGCCAGCTTGGGCAGCTGCACGCCAGCGCCGGCACGCACCGTCGATCCCTCGACCTCGATGTCGGTGAAGCTGTTGCGCAGGCAGATCACCAGGCCGTCGAAGCCGCGGCTGTCGATCAGGACGTTGGAGCCGCGGCCGAGCACCCGGACGGAGATGCCGGATTCCCGGCACCGCCGCAGGACGTCGGGCAGGGCATCGCCGTCGGGTTCCCAGAACCACCGCGCCGTTCCGCCGACCTTCCAGGTCGTGTAGGGGTGGAGCGGTTCGTCGCACCGGATCGGCCGTTGCGTAGTCAGCCCGGCAAAGGGGTCAGGCATGCTGCGCCTCGCTTGTTGAGAGGAGTATTCTGTTCCGCGGACGACGCGGGAGAGTAGGCTGCGTTGACCCGCTGGATTCTGGCCCCGAGGGACGACAGCACGGTCGCCAGGTCGGCATAGCCGCGGTCCAGCTGGTAGACGTTTCCGATCGACGTCCGGCCCTCGGCCGCGAGGGCGGCGACGACGACCGCGGCACCTCCACGGATGTCCGTTGCCTGAACGTCGGAGGCGTGAAGCCGTTCCACGCCCTCGACCACGGCAATCTTGCCTTCCTGGCCGTTGACGCAGGTGAATCCCCCGTCGATCACGTCGATGCGGGCGCCCATCCGCACCAGTTCCGGGCAGTACCGGAAACGGTCGTCCAGGATGGTCTCGGTCACCCGCGAGGTGCCCCGGGCAAGGGACATCATGACGGTATGGAGCGGCTGGATGTCGGTGTGGAAGCCTGGATAGGGGCGGGTGGAAACGTCCCGGGCGGTCAGCCTGTCGGGGCAGGCGACGCCGAACCCGGTCGCCGTCGGCTGGACCCGGAGGCCCGCGGCCTGCCAGACCTCGAATTCGTTGGCGAGGTATTCCGCGCCGACGCCGGTCACCAGGGCCTCGCCGCGGGTGCAGGCCACCGCCGCCGCCAGCGTCGCCGCGAAGACGCGGTCGCCCAGGATCTGGTGCGAAACGCCCCGCAGCTTCTGCGGGCCGGTGACCGAAAGGGTGCGGTTGGCGTCCCAGGCGATCTCGGCTCCCATGGATTGCAGGAGCGTGATCGTGTCGATGACTTCGGGGTTCAGGGCGGCGTTGTGCAGGATCGACTGTTGCCCGACCCGTCCCACGGCCGCGAACAGGAAGTTCAGGGTGGCCCCGAACGACGGATAGTGGAACGACGTCGTGACGGTTTCCGGCTTGGGGCCGCCGCAGATGCTGAACGACCGCTCGTTGTCGAAGACGAAGTAGCCGAAGTCCGAAAACAGCTGCGCGTGCAGGTCGTGCTTGCGGCTCCCCAACGAGCAGCCGCCGACGCCGGTCAGGTCGGCGGGAACCTGGTAGAACGCCGACAGGCCCATGAGCAGCAGGACATGGCGGAACCGCGTCGACAGTTCGGGCGAGAAGGCCCCGCCGTGCCAGCCGCCGCCGTCCAGGGTGAGGGTGCTGGGTCCATCGAAGGTTATCCGCACGCCGTGAGCGCCCAGGGTCGTGATCATCAGCCTGACGTCGGCGAGATCAAGCGGCACGTTGGTCAGCGTGGTCGGCTCCCTGGACAGGCACGCCGCGACGAGGGCCGGCAGCGTGGCGTTCTTGGCGCCGGGGACGCGGACCTGCCCGGTCAGACGCGCGCCGCCCTCGATCGAGATGAAATCCGTGGCGTTGTTGGCAACGGGGCGAGGGGTCCACATGCATCAGGTCCTTTCGATGTGGGTTCGGCCGGCCTCGGCTTCAAAGACTGAGGGCCGTCGGGCCGGTACCCTGAACGATCGGTTCGAGATCGCGGGTGCCGTGAAGAATTCGGGAAACGGGAGTGGATGACCGGAGAAGCCCGGTCACCGGAACATCCCGGAGTGCATAAGGGAAACGGATCGCCACCGGGCGACCCGTCTGGCGATGCCGGCGCGCGACGCCTGCCGGTCCGGCTTGTCGCCGCCGGGTCATCTTCCTGGCGGGCTCCGGTTCGGGATCGTTCGCAGGGGGACTTTCGGCATGTCCGGGGATCGGACTGTAAGCAGGGGTCTGTGGACTCATCGATCGTGGTGAGGCTTCCGGGGCGGGAACTTCTGTCGTCGCGTGACGCTTCCAATAGGCCAAGTGCCTATCAAAGCCGGTTGTGAAAGTCGGTTCAATACTGTCCGACTCAAAGAATAGGATTGGTATAAATTTGTCACCGACAACGTTCCTTAAAAAGAATGCAATTCGACTGGGTTGTGCGCTGTAGCATCACTATTGTATCTCTAAGGGCAAAGGGCAAAGCAAAAAAATGGGGCCAGGAAAGGCCGGTCGGTTGCCTGTCAGCTCCTGGCCTAGCGTATTACATGCTCGTGGTAACACTTTCAAGGCGTCGAGGTGCTAATCTTATAAGATATTTCAGCTGAAACCATAGCGAAATAGAGCTTTGGCACCCCTGAAACTATGTTTTTTAGCGGAATTTATTGCGTAAAGGACGACGAAATTTGTTTTTGTCTCTTTTTTGCCCGCTTTGCGATCCAGATTTATCGTCGATAGGAGAGGAGTTTAGTCTTTGACATTCATTCCGTTCGTGAAAACGGGTGTCGTGACGGCGGCCGATGACCAAAGAGGTATGAAGTTTGAGCGCCGTCCATCCCCGGCGCGTGCGGACAGAGGGGGCACGGGAATTACTCTCTTTGTCTGTACGTTCGTCACGATGATTGCAGTGGTGCTTGCGTCGGCAGGCGGTCGTGCCTGGGCCGGGCAAACGTCATCCGGAATGCCGGACAGGGTCGTGCCTTTCGGGATATCGGTATCGGAACTCCGGGGGATGATCGAGGACGCCCCGGCCGGGTCGGTCATCCGGTTCCAGGCCGGACATTATGAATTCTCCTCCAAGCTGGAGATCAGGCGGGGCGATGTCGCCCTGGTGGGCGCGGGGGTCGGCAGGACGATCCTGGAGTGGAATTTCCCGCCGGGCACCGGCGACGACGCCATCGAGTGGCGAGGCGGAACGGAGGGTCCTTCCTTCGAGCTGGCATCGGATGCCAAGGCGTCGGACCGGACCATCAGGATCCGGAGCAAGGATGCCGTCCGGCCCGGCGACGCAATCCATCTGTCCGAGCCCAACGACCAGGGCTACTTCGACGCGATCGGCTTCCGACGGGATGCGGTCAGGCCGTGGATGTTCAAATTTCCCTTGAGGGAAACTCTGGCAATCGTGGAGAGGGTCGATGGAAACGAAATCCTCCTGAGCCTTCCCCTGGGCTTCGACTATTCGGCGGGCTCGGCGGTGGCGACGCGGGTGGACCTGCTGAAGGGCGTTTCCATGTCCGACATGACGATCACCTATGGCTATGGGCGGGCGGACCCGCTGAAATGGGGCAAGGACACTCTCCCGGACTTCAAGATGCATACCTACGCGCTGCGGCTGGAGGGCCTGAGGAACCCGCACCTGAGGAACATCCGGGTCCAGGATGCCGCCAGCGGCGCGTTCGGCTTCTACAGGATCTACGGTCTGGAAGGCGAGCGTCTTTCGTCCGACGGCGCGCACAACAAGAAGGGTGGGCAAGGCTACGCCGTCCATCTCGGGACGGTCTTCGCCAGCCACCTGCGCGACCTTTCGGACCGGGGAATGCGGCACAGCGTGACTTTCCACAGCTGGGCGGCCAGCGCCTACAACGACATCTCGATCGTCTTCACCGACCGCGACGTCAATTTCCACGGGGGAAGGAGCCATCACAACCAGGTGCTGGTGAAAAGGTCGGATGTTCATGACGGACACGGCATGTGGATTCCGGCGGTCTACTGGAACATGGACGGCGAGCGCTGGGGCCCTCCGTCCGACCGGCTCACCAACCGCGTGACGTTCGGGAACGCCGTCGGCGGGCGCAACAAGGACGACCTGCTGATCGCGGCCGCGGGCGGTGCCCGGCTGGAGGGAAAGTCCGGAAACAACATCCTGGTGGCCGGACCCGGCAACGACGTCCTGGTGAGCGGCACCGGAGCCGACACCTTCGTCATCTGCGCCGACGGCAGCCACGACACCATCGTCGGCTTCGATCCGCGCACGGATATCCTCGCCGTCTGCGCCGGCGGCCGGCAGGAAAGCCGGTCGGACGTGACCGCCCTCGCCGTGGCGAAGCTCGCCTCCGGCCAGGCGGGGGACGGCGGGACCCGCGGGGGAGATGGCGGGGGGAGCCCCGCGGCGGCGCACCGGACGAAGAACGGCACGCGGGTCGACCTGGGAAAGGTCGGGGGAGGGACCGTCGATGTCGAGAATGTCAGCCCGTCCGACCTGCGCATCCTCGAGACGCGCGATCTTCCCGAGGCCGTGAAGCGGATGGGACTGTTCTGAGAAGGGGCCTCGGGCCCTTACCGCCTCAGCTGGGCGTCGATCAGGTCGAAGATCCCGGGATCGGCATCCAGGTCGAACTTCCGGGCGAAGAATTTCCCGCTTTCCCGCAGTTGGGGAACCTGGGCCGCGGTCAGGGTCCGCGGACTCATCCCCTTCTGCTCCCAGGTCGTGAACATCAGGGCCGGCTTGACCCGGTCCTCGAAGGGCGACCTGGACAGGATGGTGTGGAACATGATCTCGTCCGGGATCTTCACCTTCCTGAAGAACGAGACGAACTCCGGGCGGCTCTCTATGAACTGCAGGATGTACCGGATGCAGGGTTCGGAAAGGCACCACCACTGGGACCCGCCGTGCGGTTCCAACTCGCCGAGCACCTTCTTGTAGTTCTGCTTGGGGAGCAGTCTCAGGAGGCCGTTGATGATGCGGGCCTGCGGCTTCCGCGGGTCCCGGGTCGCCCGGTAGGGATGCTGGAGGCGGCTGATCGGTTTGCCGGCATGGTCCGCCGGCATCCTGTGGCGGTTGATGTACTCGTGGCGGGCCGCGCCGAGTTCCGCCAGGAGATCGGAGGACGACCGGATGGGATAATCCGAACCGCTCAACAGGATGTAATAGTCGTGCGTGCCGGCCGCCAGCGCCGCGCAAAGGGTGTCGATCGTCGCCTGGACCATGCTGTAGCCGCCCCACAGGACGTCCTGCCTGTCCGGGACGAATTGCGTGTCCAATCGGCTTTCGCCGACGGCCGCCGCGAAGGGATCGATCGCTACCTTCCGGTCGATGTGGACGAAGAAGGATGCTCCGTCATGGTCGAGGGCCTGCAGCATTCTCGCCAACTGCCGCGGATTCTTGTGAGCGAGTATGATGTATGCGATCTTCATATCGGTCTCTCTAGACCCTCGCCGCTACGGGATACCGGGGGCAACTTTCCTGTAATCAATGGACCAAAGGTCTCCTGGATTATTCGGGCGTCGGATGGCCGATCTTTTCCGCGATGGCCCGGATGATGTCGATGTCCTGGTCGTTGTCGAACTTGCGGGCGAATATCTTTCCGCTTTCCATCATGCGTTCGAAGTCGTTCCTGCGGAGCACGGTGGGCCGGGACGAGGCCTGTTCCCACAGCACGAACCGGCCGTTGTCGCTGGAGCGCAACGGCTGGAAAGGGCCGTCCATGATGACGTTCTGGAAGTAGAATTCATCCGGGAACATTACGCGCCTGCAGAGCCTGCGCCATTTGACCGCCGTCGGGCTCGATACGACCCACTCGCTGAACCCGCGCGAGAGAGTGTGCCATCCAGATCCTTTCCATTTTATCCTGCGGACAAGCAGATCGACCCTGGGCAAGGGAAGCCGATGGACTCGGTGCCCATATTCTATGCATTGGAACCAGGTGCGACGACGGATGCTTATGCCGAGGTCGGGCAACGACATGCATGCTATGCCGCTCGATCCGTTCAATCCAGTCAGATATTCGATGATGCCTTCACGGCGGCAGAGTGGATAGTCCTGACCACTTATGTTTAAAAAATATTGCCAGTCGGGCCAACGCTTGAGGGCCTCCTGCAAGCCTTGCAACTGCGATTCGACGATGCTCCAGCCGCCCCAATAGATCGGAAGGGCATGCTGGAAATGGATGTTGGGGCGATTGCCGCAAATCTCAACTATTTCGCGAACATAGCTCTCGGGAGAGTTCTTGTCGATATGAATCAGAAAATAATCGAGGTCGTTGTAAAGCGCGGCCATCAACCATCGAAACTGATCCTCTTTATGGTAAAGGGTAATCTGGTAAACGACTTTCATAAGAGGGGCTACTCCAGCCGGCGGGGCAATGTTCATTGATGCCACTCGCCAACAGCACCAGTCGATTGGGTTCGTCTCGGCCCGCGTCCGGTTTGATTATCGTTCAAGCTGAGACCTCAAGGCGCCATGCGCCGCATCATGAAGATGTTCGGGGCGCATCCCGGACACCCGACGACATCCTCGAACGTTATCCCTTGGCTTTGAGCCAATCAAGTAACGAAGACAGGGGTAAAACATCAGGATTCCGGCTTTCCGGGCATCTCCAGGCAACTTCGCAAGGAAAGGAGATCGTCCGTCGTGCCTCGTGAGATTAGTCGAGCCGGTTTCCCCAGCGGTGCCTCTGATCGATCCTGCGATCGGATCGTGGAATAGTTGTTCCCTCCGGACTGCTCTGGCTGGATTTGCAGGGGGGATGCCTCTCCGGACCGAGCCATTTGAAGAAACAGGAAACGGGGCGGAAAACGACTTTCCTCCGGTATCCGCGCCGGGAGGCCGGAACGAATCTGCCCGCCGCGACCATCCGGTCGCGGCGGGCAGATGAGCCCTATCGATGCAGGCGTGGCGGGCGGCGGCCCCTGGGAGGGACCGCCTCCGTCCCCGGTCAGGAGCAGCCGGTCGTGGAGCCGCAGGTGTCGCACTTCATGCAGGTGCCGTTGCGCACCAGCGTCATGTTCCCGCACTCGCCGCAAGGATCGCCCTCATATCCCTTGGCGCGGGCCTCGCGGATGCGCTCCATCCGCTGGTCGGCCGCCGGCGCGGTCGCGACCGCCACGGCGACGGCCGGCTGGGACTGGTCCGGCGACAGGGCGCGGGCGGTCGCCTCGTTCCCCATCCCGGCCCCGCCGCTGGTCAGCGCGGTCGCCTGGGAACCCGTGGCCACCGCCATGGCGGCGACGGCGCGGGTGGACTGGCCGCCCGGCAGGACGCGCAGGTTGGACCGGACATAGCCCTTGCTGGCGACCTTCTGCACGGCGTCGAGCGTGTCCTTGGTGAAGCGCTCCGCCGCCGGGGGCAGGTTGCCTTCGCCGTCGCCGGTGCCCAGGCTGTCGGGGAACAGGTCGTCCGGCGTGGCGTGGGACAGGTCGGTGCGCTGCAGGTAGCTGATCGCCAGTTCGCGGAAGATGTAGTCGATCACCGACGTCGCCATCTTGATCGCGTCGTTGCCCTGGACCGGTCCCGACGGCTCGAAGCGGACGAAGGTGAAGGCTTCCACGAACTCCTCCAGCGGCACGCCGTACTGAAGGCCGATCGAGATCGCGATGGCGAAGTTGTTCATCAGCGACCGGAAGGCGGCGCCTTCCTTGTGCATGTCGATGAAGATCTCGCCCAGCCGGCCGTCCTCGTACTCTCCGGTGCGCAGATAGACCTTGTGGCCGCCGACCACCGCCTTCTGGGTGTAGCCCTTGCGCCGGTGCGGCAGCTTCTCGCGGTCGGCCCGCTCGCGCATGCGCTCGACCACCTTCTCGACGATCCGCTCCGCGACCATCGGCGCCCGCTCGGCCGGCGGGGCGTCGATGATGGCCTGGACGGTATCCTCGTCCTCCGACTCGTCCTCGCCTTCCAGGATGCTGCTGGACAGGGGCTGGCTGAGCTTGGAGCCGTCGCGGTACAGCGCGTTGGCCTTGGTGCCCAGGCGCCAGGACAGCATGTAGGCGTCCTTGCACTGCTCGACCGTGGCCGAGTTCGGCATGTTGATGGTCTTGGAGATGGCGCCCGAGATGAACGGCTGGGCCGCCGCCATCATGCGGATGTGGCTCTCGGTCGAGAGGTAGCGCTTGCCGATCCGGCCGCAGGGGTTGGCGCAGTCGAACACCGACAGGTGCTCCTCGCGGAGGTGCGGGGCGCCCTCCAGCGTCATGGCGCCGCAGCAATAGGTGTTCGCCGCGTCGATCTCGGCCCGGGAGAAGCCCAGGTGGGCCAGCATGTCGAAGCCGAAATCATCCAGGGCGGCGGCCGGGATGCCCAGCACCTCGGTGCAGAACTCCGCGCCCAGCGACCACTTGTTGAAGGCGAACTTGATGTCGAAGGCGTTGCCGAGGCCCTGCTCCAGCGCCTTCAGCGTCTCGTCGGTGAAGCCCTTGGCCTTCAGGGCGGCGTGGTTGACGCCGGGTGCAGCCTTCAGCGTGCCGTGGCCGACGGCGTACCGCTCGATCGCCTCGATCTGCTCGGGCGTGTAGCCCAGCTTGCGCAGCGCCTCGGGCACCACCCGGTTGATGATCTTGAAGTAGCCGCCGCCGGCCAGCTTCTTGAACTTCACCAGGGCGAAGTCCGGCTCGATGCCGGTGGTGTCGCAGTCCATCACCAGGCCGATGGTACCCGTGGGGGCGATCACCGTGGCCTGGGCGTTGCGGAAGCCGTACAGCTCGCCCAGTTCCAGCGCGCTGTCCCAGGCGCGCCGGGCCGCCGCGACCAGGTCCCGGTTCGGGCACTCGTCCTCCCGGATCGCGACCGGCAGGACCGACAGGCCCTCGTACTCCTGGCCGTTGCCGGACGCGTCGCCGTAGGCGGCGCGGCGGTGGTTGCGGATCACCCGCAACATGTGGTCGCGGTTGATCTCGTAGCCGGGGAAGGTCCCCAGTTCCTGCGCCATCTCGGCCGAGGTGGCGTAGGACACGCCGGTCATGACGGCGGTGATGGCGCCGCACAGCGCGCGGCCCTCGTCGCTGTCATAGGAGATGCCGGCCGCCATCAGCAGGCCGCCCAGGTTGGCGTAGCCGAGGCCGAGCGTGCGGAACTCGTAGCTGAGCTGGGCGATCTCCTTCGACGGGAACTGGGCCATCAGGACGGAGATTTCCAGCACGACGGTCCACAGCCGGCAGGCATGCTCGAACGACTCGATGTCGAACTCGCCGTCGGGGCTGCGGAAGGTCATGAGGTTCAGCGACGCCAGATTGCACGCCGTATCGTCCAGGAACATGTATTCCGAGCACGGGTTCGACGCGTTGATCCGGCCGGACGCCGGGCAGGTGTGCCACTCGTTGATGGTGGTGTCGAACTGGACGCCGGGATCGGCGCAGGCCCAGGCCGCCTCGCCGATCTTCTCCCACAGGTCGCGCGCCTTCAGGGTCTTGGCGACCTTGCCGTCGGTGCGGCGGATCAGCTGCCAGTCGGCGTCGTCCAGCACGGACTCGATGAAGTCGTTGGAGATCCGGACCGAGTTGTTGGAGTTCTGGCCCGAGACGGTCAGGTAGGCTTCCGAATCCCAGTCGGTGTCGTAGGTCTTGAACTGGATCGAGGTGTAGCCCTGGCCGGCGAACTGGATCACGCGCTGGACGTAGTTCTCCGGGATCATCGCCTTCCGGGCGGCGATGACGGCCTTCTTCAGCGCCTTGTTCTCCTTGGGGTCCAGGCGCTTCGGGTCGGTCGGGGAGAAGCCCTCGGTGGCGGCGGCCATGACCGCGTTCATGTGCTTGGAGGCGAGCTTGGAGCCGGCGACCAGCGCCGCGACCTTCTGCTCCTCGGTGACCTTCCAGTCGATATAGGCCTCGATGTCCGGGTGGTCGAGGTCGACCGTGACCATCTTGGCGGCGCGCCGGGTGGTGCCGCCGGACTTGATGGCGCCCGCGGCGCGGTCGCCGATCTTCAGGAAACTCATCAGGCCGGAGGACCGGCCGCCGCCCGACAGCTTCTCGCCGTCGCCGCGGACCTTGGAGAAGTTGGAGCCGGTGCCGGAGCCGTACTTGAACAGCCGCGCCTCGCGCACCCACAGGTCCATGATCCCGCCGTCGCCGACCAGGTCGTCGCGCACGCCCTGGATGAAGCAGGCGTGCGGCTGCGGGTGCTCATAGGCCGACTCGGAAGCGGTCAGCTCGCCGGTGCGGAAATCGACGTAGTAGTGGCCCTGGGCCGGGCCGTCGATGCCGTAGGCCCAGTGCAGGCCGGTGTTGAACCATTGCGGGCTGTTGGGCGCCGCCATCTGGCGGCACAGCATGTAGCGCATCTCGTCGAAGAAGGCGCGCGCGTCCGACTCGGCGTCGAAATAGCCGCCCTGCCAGCCCCAGTAGGTCCAGGTGCCGGCCAGCCGGTCGAACACCTGCCGGGCCGAGGTCTCGCCGACCAGCCGGTTCTCCTTGGAGACGCGCTTCAGCGCCTCCTCGTCGGCGACCTTGCGCCACAGCCAGCTGGGGACGGTGTTCTCCTCGACCGCCTTCAGGGCCGCGGGAATGCCGGCCTTGCGGAAATATTTCTGCGCAAGGATGTCGCAGGCGACCTGGCTCCAGTCGGCCGGGACGTCGATGTCGGCGAGCTGGAACACGACCGAGCCGTCGGGATTGCGGATCTCGCTGGTGGTACGGCGGAACTCGATTCCGTCGTAGGCGTCCTTTCCTTCGGTCGTGAAACGTCGCTCAATCCGCATCTCAGTGATCCCTTGGCTCTGGCGGGCGCCATCCCTGGCCGGCGCCGGCTGAATAATCCTTGCTGCCCCATCGCACCGCGGCCTTCGCCCGTCCGGGCTGGCCACGATATCCTGTGCTTGGGTTGGAGTGTGCCACAAGTTCTGGTGCAGGCAACCACATTTTGACGTCGATGTTCCGTCACCCACAAAATGTCGTGGGTGTCTGTGTTCGGCGCGACACGGTGTCTCAGGGGGAAGTCCGGGGAGACGAAGACCGTAGCCTCGTCCGGCCGCCGCGTAAAGCCGTTGACAGGGGTGCGCCGATTCAGCCGCCGGGCCGCATCGGAGTCGCCGTCCGGCGATTATCGGACTCCCCTCTTGCGTCCGGCTGGACGCGGGCAAGCCCAAGTGCCATATTCGGCGGCGACGAAAAGAGCGGAACGCGGGTTCGAACCCGTCAGCGAGCGGCCATGAAAGAACGCATATCCTTCAACACGTTTCTGTCCAACCTGCAGATCCGCCTGTTCACGTGGCGCCGCGGCGAGCTGGTCGGGACCGACCAGTTCGGCAACGCCTACTACCGGGAAAAGAAGGCCAAGGGACGCCGCGAGCGCCGCTGGGTCATCTACAACGGCGAGCCGGAGGCGACCAAGGTTCCGCCGGAATGGCACGGATGGCTGCACTTCACGGTCAACGAGCCGCTGAAGGAGAACAGCGCGTTCCACAAGCCCTGGCAGAAGCCGCACGTGCCCAACGCCACCGGCAGCCTCGGCGCCTACCGGCCGCCGGGCCACACGCTGGAGGGCGGCCAGCGCGGACGTGCCACCGGCGACTATGAACCGTGGACTCCGGGCTGACCGCCCGGCCTGCTCCCCGGTCGCCCGCCCGTCCGGCCGACGGTCCGATCCCGGACGCGACGGCCGCAGCGGGCCCATCCACCGAGGAATCATGAATGCGCAGGAATACCATTGAAACCGTGCTCGGCGGTGTCGTCATCGCCGTGGCGGGTTTCTTTTTGGTCTTTGCCTACACCAGCGCCGACCTGCGGCGGGTCGAGGGCTACGAGGTCTCGGCCAACTTCTCCAGCGTCGGCGGCCTGCAGAGCGGCAGCGACGTCCGGATCAGCGGCGTCAAGGTCGGCACGGTGACCAGCCAGACCCTGGACCCTTCCACGTATCTCGCGGTCGTCCACATGACGATCGACCCCAGCATCAAGCTGCCCAAGGACACCGTCGCCCTGATCGCGAGCGAGAGCCTGTTGGGCGGCAAATACATGGCGCTGGAGCCGGGCGGCGATCCGGACATCATCCAGCCCGGGGGCCGGATCGACTTCACCCAGTCCACGCCGGGCCTGGAACAGCTGCTGGGCCAGGTCATCTTCAGCATGCAGGGCGGCGGCCAGCAGGGGCAAGGGCAGGGGCAGGGCGACGGAGCCCAGCCGGCGCCTCCCGCGGCGGGCGGCGCCCAGGGCGGCGGGCTGCTCGGCAACTGACCGCCGGACCGGCCGGAGGCCGGCTGGACAAGGCCCGGCTGAACAAGGGGATTCGGGGATGACCGACCGGACCGGACCTTCGCAGAGCTGGGATGCCTGCGGCTACGCGGAAAACGCCCGGTTCGTCGCGGATCTCGGCCTGCCGGTCGTCGACCTGCTGGCCCCCCGGCCGGGCGAGCGCATCCTCGACCTCGGCTGCGGCGACGGCGTCCTGACGGAAAAGCTGGCTGCCGCCGGCTGCCGGGTGGTCGGCGTCGATGCCAGCCCGGAACTGACCGCCGCGGCGCGGGCTCGCGGGATCGAGGTCCATCTGATGGACGGGCATGCGCTGGCCGTGGGCGGCGGGTTCGACGCCGTCTTCTCCAACGCGGCGCTGCACTGGATGCTCCGGCCGGATGACGTGATCGCCGGAGTGTGGAACGCGCTGCGGCCCGGCGGACGGTTCGTCGGCGAGTTCGGCGGGGCCGGCAACGTCGCCCGGATCGTCGATGCGCTGGAGGTGGTCCTGGGCCGGCGCGGCATCGACGGCAAGGCCGCCAATCCCTGGTTCTTCCCCACGCCGGACGATTATGCCGCCAGGCTGGCGGCGGCCGGCTTCCGGGTGCGCTCGTGCGAGCTGATCGAACGGCCGACGCCCCTGCCGACCGGGATGGCCGGCTGGCTCGCGACCTTCGCGGGGAGCTTCCTCGCCGTCGTGCCGGAGGGGGAGCGGAACGCCGTGCTGGACGAGGTGATGGCGGCGATCGCGCCGGACCTGCTGAAATCCGACGGGACCTGGTACGCCGACTATGTCCGCTTGAGGTTCGCCGCGGACAGGCCGGGCGGCTGACGGTCCAGCGAACGGGAGAATTGATGGACAGACGGAATTTCCCGGCCGGCATCGCCGGCCTTGCCTTCGCGGCCCTGGCATTGGCGGCGGTGGCCCGGACGGAACCGGCCTCGGCGCAGACCGGCGCGTCCGAAGGGATGGAGAGCATGCCCCATGCCGTGCTCCAGGGGCTGGACAAGGTGACCGCCCGAGTCGTGACGATCGAGGTGCCGGTCGGCCAGCCGGTCGAGTTCGGCTCGCTGCGAATCACCGCGCAGACCTGCCGCAAGGCGTCGCCGGTCGAGCCGCCGGAGTCGGCCGCGTTCCTGGAGATCCTGGAGGAACGGCCCGACGAGGCCACCGAGGCGCTGTTCAGCGGCTGGATGTTCGCGTCGAGCCCGGCGCTCTCCGCCTTGGAGCATCCGGTCTACGATGTCTGGGTGATCGACTGCAAATAGGCGTCGATCACCTGCTGCTCGGTCCCGGCGGCGAAGTCGGGCGTGACCTGGAGCGCGCGGGCGAGTTGCGCCCGGTAGCTTGAGCGGGGAATCTCCACCGTGCCGAACTGGCTGAGATGCTCGGTCACGAACTGGGTGTCCAGCAGGGTGAAGCCGTTGTGGCGCAGGCGGGCGACCAGATGGACCAGCGCCACCTTGCTGGCGTCGGTCTCCCGGCTGAACATGCTCTCTCCGAAGAAGGCGCCGCCCAGCGCCACGCCGTAGAGCCCGCCGACCAGCCGCCCGTCGCGCCAGGCCTCGACGGAATGGGCGAAGCCCAGGTCGTACAGGACCGAATAGAGCCGGATGATCTCGCCGTTGATCCAGGTCTTGGGCCGGTCCCGCGTCGCCTCCGCGCAGCCCTGGATGACGCCGTCGAAATCGCTGTCGATCCGGACCTCGAACCGGCCGCTCCGGACCGTCCGGCGCAGGCGGCGCGGGACATGCATGCGATCGAGCGGCAGGATGCCGCGCTGTTCGGGATCAAACCAGTAGAGCTCGTCGGATTCCGCGCTCTCCGCCATGGGAAAGATCCCGGCGGCATAGGCCCGCAGCAGAAGCTGTGCCGTCAAACCAGTCATTATGATGTCGTCGTCTCCCGCTCCGGGTCGAACTCGCCGGGATACTATATAGGGCGCCACCGGGATTGGGGAGGGCGCTGCCGGACCCCGGCGGCGGGCCGCTTCGGACCGGTTCGCCCGATGACGCGGGCCGGCAATATAGGGCGCGACATATCGGCCATGCCCGAAATCGAAACGATTTGTTTAGAATCTCAGGCCGAAAGTCCTCGTGTAATAGTTCAATAATCACTTTGCAGGCGCGTCCTGAAGACTGTCCTGAAAAGGGCAGTTTTGTGAAATTCCTGTTTCAGGATGATGAACATCATGTCGATTGCGGCCACCCTGGATGGATTGACAGAGTCCGAAGCATCTATTCTTCTGTCCGGATCCGCCGACGCCGCCGACAGGCCCGGCATCCTGTCGCGCCTGGGGATCGGCACGCGCGTCGGATTGCTGGTGATCGTCGCCCTCGCCACGGTCTTCGTCATGGTGGGG
Organism: Skermanella rosea; assembly: GCF_016806835.2. NCBI lineage: Bacteria > Pseudomonadati > Pseudomonadota > Alphaproteobacteria > Rhodospirillales > Azospirillaceae > Skermanella > Skermanella rosea. The sequence continues at coordinate 1,423,097 of NZ_CP086111.1, forward strand.
CTGTTCCTGCTGGCGGACCGGCATATGAACCAGGCGACCGGCCGGCTCGGGTCCTTCGGCAACCTGGTGGTGCTCGCCGCCTCGGCGGAGCGGCGGGTGGCCGATCTCCAGATCCAGGCGCGGGACTTCATCGCCAACCGTGATTCCCGCGCGGCGGCCGACTTCCGGACCCGCGCCGCCGAGGTCGATCGCCTGCTCGACCGGATCGCCGCCCATCCCGCGACCGGCACCGCCGCCGGCCAGGTCGACGCCATGCGCTCGACCCTGCGCCGGGCGGCGGAGCAGTTCGCCGGCGTGGAGGAGACCCTGAAGGTCATGGGGCTGGACGAGGAGAGCGGCCTGCGGGGCAAGCTGCGCGCCTCGGTCGGCGCGGTCGAGACCGAACTGCGCAAATGGCCGATCGGCATGGTGGCGCAGACCTACGTGCGCATGCTGACGATGCGGGTGGTCGAGAAGGACTTCCTGCTGTACGGCGACATCGGCGTCATGGGAGCTCATAGGAAGGCGTTCCGGGAGTTCGAGTTCGGTATGATGGACTCGGGCCTGGACGCGCCGACCCAGGAGGCGCTGGTCACCCTCGCGACGGCCTATCGCGCCGACCTCGCCGCCCTGGTGGAGCACCAGGGCAAGCTGGTGCAGGAGGTGGCGGCGTTCAACACCGCCCTGGCCGCGATGCCCGGGCGTTTCGCAGGCCTGTTCGACTTCGCGAGCGCCGGGATGGAGGCCGCCCGGACCGACAAGGACTATGTCCGGGATGCGATCGGCCGGACGGGGCTGATCGCCGGAGCCGGCATCATCGTGCTGTTCCTCCTGTTCAGCCTCGTGCTGGTCCGCAGCATCACCAGGCCCTTGCGGTCCATCGAGCGCGCCATGCAGCGGCTGGCGACCGGCGACCGGTCCTCCATCGTGCCGGGAGCGATGCGCCGCGACGAGATCGGCGCCATGGCGCGGGCCATCGAGGTGTTCCGGAGCAACGCGGAGGAGATGGAGCGGCTGAAGGCCGAGGACGAGATCAAGGAACGCCGCCGCAAGGAGGAGTTCGCCGCCCGCCTCGCCAGCCTCGCGAGCGCCTTGGAGTCGGAGGTCCAGTCGACCGTCATGGCGGTGGTCGAGCAGGCCACGGGCATCGCCGACCTCGCGGACCGGCTGAGCGCCGCGGCTCGGCGCACGGGCGAGCAGTCGGCCGGCGTGGCGGAGGCGGCACGCGATGCGACGGCCAACGTGCAGACCGTCGCCTTTTCGACCGAGGAGTTGGCGACGTCGTCCCGGGCGATCGGCTCCCAAGTGGCCGAGGTGATGGACATCGTGAAGCGGGCGGTCGGGCAGGGCGAGCAGACCCGGCAGGTCGTGGCGAAGCTGGCCGACGCCGCGCGCAACATCGGGGACGCGGCGAAGCTGATCACCGGCATCGCCAGCCAGACCAACCTGCTGGCCCTGAACGCCACGATCGAGGCGGCGCGCGCCGGCGAGGCGGGCAAGGGCTTCGCCGTCGTCGCCAGCGAGGTGAAGGTCCTGGCGACGCAGACGGGGCAGGCGACCGATCAGATCAGCGGCCAGATCGTCGCGGTCCAGGGCGCCGCCGAGACCGTCATCTTCCATATCCACGAGGTCCAGGAGGTGATCAGCCGGATCGATGCGATCGCCGAATTGATCACCGGGTCGGTCACCGACCAGGGCAGCGCCACCGAGACGATCAGCCGCAACGCGACATCGGCCGCGAACGGAACCGGCGAGGTCTCCCAGCGGATCACCGCGGTTTCCGAGGATGCCAGCGAGACGCGCGGGCTGGCGCTGGTGCTCGACAATAGCGCCGTGGTGGTCACCACCCAGGTGAAGCACCTGAAGGAACGGCTGAACCAGCTCCTGAACGAGTCCCGCAGCCTGGATGCCTGACCGCCCGGGGAACAGGATGAATATGATAAACTTTAGCTTAACTTAATTGGGATCAACTGCCTGGTACCGTTGGGGTCGATTTCCGGCAGCAGGACCCGGGCGGCGCCAGCGTCCCGGAGACCGGCCGGGACGGACGGCTCATCCGGACCGGCTGCGGACATGTGGGGATGATGGCTCGCCTATTCGACCGGCTTTCCTTCCGGCAGGCCCGCAACACGGTCATCATCGCACTCCTCCTGGGCATCGTCGCCAGCGGGCTCGACCTGGTGGACGATGCCCACCGCGAGCGGGAGGTGCAGCGCCGCACGCTGGAGGAGGTCACCCGGATCATCGAGGAGGCCGCGGCGAAGGCCGCCTATGATCTGGACTCTTCCCTGGCCTCCGATGTCCTGAAGGGCCTGCTGAGCTACCAGCCGATCTTCCAGGCGCGGATACAGGACGAATTCGGCGCCAAGCTCGCGGTGCGCGAGCGTCCCCTGGTGGAGACCCGGCTTCGGCTCTTCTCGGAATGGCTGTTCGGCACGTCGCTCGACATCACCGTGCCGCTCTATTACGAGCCGGTAAACCGGCCGAGGCTGGAGATCGGCAAGCTCTACGTCGCCGTCGACAGCCATATCATCGCGACGGCCTTCCTGGAGCGGGCGCGTTCCACCCTGATCAGCGGCCTGTTCCGCAACCTGCTGCTGGGGCTGCTGCTCACCGCCATGTTTCATTTCATGGTGACCAAGCCGATCCTGGCGATCAGCAAGGACTTCACCCGGATCGACGCCCAGTCGCCCGGCAGCCATCTCGTCGAGGTTCCGCCGGGCCACGATACCGACGAGATCGGATTGCTGGTCGGCAGGACGAACCAGTTCCTCAAGGCGTTCGACGCATCGCTGCGCGAGCGGGCGCGCTATGCCGACGAACTGCGCGGCGCCCTGATCCGCGCGGAGGAGGGGAGCCGGGCCAAGTCACAGTTCCTGTCGACCATGAGCCACGAACTGCGCACGCCGCTGAACGCGATCATCGGCTTCTCCGAGTTGATCCGCGACGATCCCGCGTCCGTTGCCAGGGGAGCGACGCTGGGCGACTACGCGCGCGAGATCCACGGGAGCGGAAACCAGCTGCTCCGGATCATCAACGACCTGCTCGACCTGACCGAGATCGACGCCGGCCGGCACTCCATCAACCCGGAGATCCTCGACGTGCGCCATATGCTGGAGGCCTGCGTCCGCCAGATGTCCGCGACGGCGCGCGAGCGCAAGCTGACGCTGACCGTCGGCATCGATGCCGGCTGCCCGGCACTGCGGGCCGATCCGCGCGCCGTCCGACAGATCCTCCTGAACGTCCTGTCCAACGCGCTGAAGTTCACGCCGGAAGGCGGCGTCGTGACGGTGGACGCGGCGCCCCTCGGCGATCGGGTCGTCCTCACCGTGGCGGACACCGGCATCGGGATCGATCCGGTCAACCTGCCGCGCGTCTGCGAGCCGTTCTGGCAGGCCGAACCGGTCCTGTCGCGCCGGTACGGCGGCACGGGGCTGGGTATGCCGCTGGTCCAGGCCCTCGTGGATCTGCACGACGGCACATTGCGGATCGGAAGCGTCGTGGGAGAGGGGACCACCATCACGATCGAGCTGCCGGCAGCAATCGCCGACCGGCCCGTCAGTACGGCCCGGGCATAACGGGGCAGCCGGGAGTATACTCGGCTGCATGCGCCCATAAACTCTTTGTAAAGCTGAAGACTTACATAATCAAGGAGGCGATTCACATATGCATTGGATTTGAGGCGATATCATGAGTTTTGTGACTGTCGACTTCGGGACGAACCCTGCCGCAGGTCTGGCGACACTGGGATTGAAACTGCCTCAGACCCGCGGCGTCCTGGCGCTCAACCAGACCTCGTTCTTCGAGCCGCCGACCATGGTCCAGGCGCATATCGCCGCGAAGACGGTCGTCCAGGTCGGAGCCTTCTGCTCGATCGCCGGGGGCAAGATCGGCAATGTGCGGGTCGGACGCTACTGCTCGATCGCGCCGGAAGTGATGATCGGGTCGAACGAGCATCCGGTCGACTGGCTGACCAGTTCGCGCGTCACCCATGTCGCGGACCTGCACGACTGGGCCCGCTTCTGCGCCCCGGACCGGGTGGACGAGATTCGGCGCCAGCGCGTGCCGTTCAAGGACGCCTGCAAGATCACCACGATCGGCAACGATGTCTGGATCGGGCAGGGCGTGTTCATCAAGGCGGGAGTCACCATCGGCGACGGCGCGATCGTCGCCGGCCGGTCGGTGGTGGTCAAGGACGTGCCGGCCTATTCCATCGTCGCCGGAACCCCGGCCACGGTGAAGCGCATGCGTTTTCCCGAGGCGACCGTCGAGCGCCTGGTTCGACTGCAATGGTGGCGCTACTCGATCTTCGACCTGTTCGGCCTGCCGTTCGACCGGATCGACGAGACCCTGGACGGGATCGAGGCGAAGGTCGAGGCCGGCGCGCTGGCCGAATACGCGCCGGAGAAGGTCACGATGGATCGCCTGCGCGCCCTGTTCGAGCCATCCGTCCAGGCCGCGGAGTAGATGCACGGAGGGGCGGCGTCGCGCCGCCCAAGGTGCGCGGGACGCGCACCCTCCCCATGAGCAGCACTCCAGCCGGCGGCCGCCGGCTATTTCAGCTTCATCAGCTGTTCCAGCCAGTGGATGTCGTAGTCGCCGTTGATGAAGTTGGTCTCGGCGATGATCCGGCGGTGCAGCGGCAGGCTGGTGTCGACGCCGCCGATCACGAACTCCTCCAGCGCGCGGCGCAGGCGCATCATGCATTCGTTGCGCGTGGTGCCGTGGACCACCAGCTTGGCGATCAGGCTGTCATAGTGCGGCGGCACGCGGTAGCCGTCGTAGAGCGCGCTGTCCACCCGCACGCCCAGCCCGCCCGGTGCATGGTAGCCGTCGATCCTGCCAGGAGAGGGGACGAAGGTCTCCGGGTGCTCGGCGTTCACGCGGCACTCGATCGCGTGGCCGTGGAAGCGGATGTCGTCCTGGGTGTAGCCCAGCGGCGCGCCGGTCGCGATGCGGATCTGCTCGCGGACCAGGTCGATGCCGGTGATCATCTCGGTGATCGTGTGCTCGACCTGGAGGCGGGTGTTCATCTCGATGAAGTAGAATTCGCCATCCTCGAACAGGAACTCCATGGTGCCGACGCCGCGATATCCGAGCTGCGCGGTGGTGCGGGCGGCGAGGTCGCCGATGAAGGCCCGCTGGGTCGCGTTCAGCGCCGGCGAGGGCGCCTCTTCGATCACCTTCTGGTGCCGCCGCTGGACCGAGCAGTCACGCTCGCCGAAATGGACGGCGTTGCCGTGCATGTCTCCCAGGAGCTGGATCTCGATATGGCGCGGCCGGGACAGGTACCGCTCCATGTAGACCTGGTCGTTGCCGAAGGCGGCGCGCGCCTCACCGCGGGCGAGCTGGTAGGCCTCCTTCAGCTGGTCGGCCGAATAGGCCACCTTCATGCCCTTGCCGCCGCCGCCGGCGGCCGCCTTGATCAGCACCGGATAGCCGGTGCGCTCGGCGACCTCGACCGCCTCCTCCAGCGTGTCGACCGGGCCGGACGAGCCGGGCACCACCGGAAGCCCCAGCTCCAGCACCGTCTTCTTGGCGGTGACCTTGTCGCCCATGATGCGGATATGCTCGGGCGTCGGGCCGATGAAGGTGAAGCCGTGCTCCTCCACCATCTGGGCGAACTGGGCGTTCTCCGACATGAAGCCGATGCCGGGATGGATGGCGTCGGCGCCGGTGATGGTCGCGGCGGTCAGGATCGCCGGGATGTTCAGGTAGCTTTCGCGGGCCGATGCCGGGCCGATGCAGACCGCCTCGTCGGCAAGCCGCACATGCATGGCGTCGGCGTCCGCCGTGGAATGGACGGCGACGGTCTGGATCCCCATCTCGCGGCAGGCGCGGTGGATGCGGAGCGCGATTTCGCCTCGGTTGGCGATCAGAACCTTTTCGAACAACGGGATGATCCCTTATTCGATGATCAGGAGGACTTCGCCGAACTCGACCGGCTGGGCATCCTCGACGAGAACCTGGGAAACCGTACCGGCCTTCGGGGCCTTGATCGGATTCATCACCTTCATCGCCTCGATGATCAGCACGGTCTGGCCGGCCTTGACCGTGTCGCCGACACGCACGAACGGAGAGGCGCCCGGCTCCGGCGAGGTATAGGCGGTGCCGACCATCGGCGAGGTCAGCGCCCCGGGGTGGCTCGAGACGCCGAGGGCGGCCGGAGCCGATGTCGGGGCCGCGGCCGCCGCGGGGGCGGGAGCGGTGCCGGCCGGGGCATGGGAGAAGAACGCCGGCGTACCGCCCTTGGTGACCCGGATGCGCTTCTCGCCTTCGGCGAACTCGATCTCGGTCAGCCCCGTTTCGTCCAGCAGGCCCGCGAGCTTGCGGACCAGTTCACCATCGATGTCGAAAGTCGCCATGTCAGTTCCCGTCATTCATGTCGGCATCGATCAGCCGCGCCAACGCGTCCAGCGCGAGGAGATAGCCATGCGCGCCGAAGCCGCAGATGACACCCTTCGCGACAGGCGACACATAGGAGTGGTGGCGGAAGGCCTCGCGCCGGAAAACATTGCTCAGATGCACCTCGACAACCGGAAGCTCGGTGACCGAGAGGGCGTCCATGATCGCGACCGAGGTGTGCGTGTAGGCCGCCGCGTTCAGGATGATGCCGTCATGCTCGCCGCGGGCCTGCTGGATCCAGGAGACCAACTCGCCTTCGAGGTTGGACTGCCGGAAATCGATCGCGATGTTCAGCGACTCGGCATGCTCCAGGCACAGCGCCTCGATGTCGTCGAGGGTCTCCGTCCCGTAGATGGCCGGCTCACGGACGCCGAGCATGTTCAGGTTTGGACCGTTGAGGATCAGGACTGAGGGCTCGATCGCCAAGGGAAGCGGCTTTCCGGCTGCGGTTGCGTTGGCGCGTTTATAGCACTTGTCGATCCTTCGGCAATGGCCGCGGGGCGCCGGCGGCCGGCCTGCGGCGAAATCACCACGATTTCGAAGTATCTCGGCCGACCTGTGGCGGAAAAGCCGCGACGGTGGCAGCGCGCCCGCATGCGCCGTTCAGCGCTCCGCATGCGGCGTCAACCGGGGCGTCTCCTTATTCCTCGTCCTGGGGGCCGTGAAGCTCCCGCGCCCGGGCATGGAGTCGGGCCAGCATGTCGTAGAGCTGCACGTTCTCCTCGGCCGTCAGCGACGCCAGCAGATGGGTCTGGAGGTTCGCGGCCAGGGGTACGATCTGGTCGTGGATGCCGCGTCCCTTGGCGGTCAGGGTGAGCACCGACCGGCGCCGGTCCACCGAGTCGATCCCGCGGTCGACCAGCCCGCCGTCCACGGCGCGGGCGACTGCCCGGCTGACCTGCACCTTGTCCATCGCGGTGCGGTCGCAGACCGCGTTGGCCGACAGCGGACCGAACCGCGCCAGCACGGCCATGATCCGCCACTCCGCGACGGTCAGCCCGAACCGTTGCTCGTAAAGGCGGGCGAGCGCCCGGCTGACGGTGTTGGACAGCACCGACAGCCGATAGGGCAGGTAATCCTCCAGGATCAAGGCCGGAGCGGGGGGCAGGTCGCGGGTCAGGTCCTCGTCGGGCTGCCTGGTATCGGTTCTCTGGTCCAACCGGTTTGCGGTCGCGACTTCCATCTCGGCAGGGTGAGCGGTCATGGGAAATTCCTTTGACAAGGTTTCACCTGCTGCGGGTTTCTTTTGCGCTAAATCCCGGCATTCGACATCATGAACCCCTTGGAGGGGCTGGGTGCAAATGAAATCATTGGTCGTCGATAAGATTGTGCCTCAAAGAGTCCGGAAAATGAACATAATTGGCAGGTACTGAGCCCTCTGGGCGTAATCTTGTTGCGAATCTCTCGCAGAAAGGCCGGTGCCGCGGGACGGCACCGGCCACAGGATCAGGCTACAGGATCAGGGTGTGGGGCTCAGGCGTAGAGTTCGTCCGCCGGACCGAAGAATTCGTAATGCAGGCGGTCCCGATCCACGCCGAGATCGGTCAGCGTCCGGGCCAGCAGCCTCATGAAGGGCTTGGGGCCGCAGAAATAGAAGTCGGCGTCCGTGTGCGGCACGGCCCGTCTCAGCCATTCCGGGGTGATCACGCCGGCATGGTCGAAGTCGCGGCCGGGCACGTCCTGCGGGCGGGGCTGCTCATAGAAGGTCACGGCCTTGACGCCGGGATGGGTGGCGGCGACCGTCCTGACATGGTCCTTCATGGCATGGTGGGCGCCTGATCGGGTTCCATGGACGAACAAGGTCGGTCGCCCGGCACCGGCGGCGACGATGCTGTCGAGCATGCTGACCATGGGGGTCAGGCCGACGCCGCCGCTCAGCAGGACCACCGGACGTTCCGCCACCGGGTCGTCCAGGAAGAAGTCGCCGGCCGGCGCCGCGACCTTCAGCACGGTGCCCGGAGCGCCGTGGTCGTGCAGGAACCCGGAAACGAGGCCCGGCCCGGCGGCGGGATTGCCGGCGGGCGCCGGTTCGCGCTTCACGCTGATGCGGTAGTGGTCCGCTCCCGGAGCGCAGGAGAGGCTGTAGTTCCGGACGACGGAGCCGTGGCCCGGCAGGTCGAAGCGGAAGGTCAGGTACTGGCCGGGCTTGAAATCCATCAGCGCGCCGCCGTCGGCGGGCCTGAGGTAGAACGACTTGATGATGTCGCTTTCGGCCGTGACGCGGTCGATCACGAAATCGCGGTAGCCGGTCCAGCCGCCCGGCTGGGCCGCCTGTTCGCCGTAGATCACCTGTTCACGGCCGATCAGCACGTCGGCCAGGAACCCGTAGGCTTCCGCCCAGGCTTCCATGATCTCGTCGGTGGCGGCGGGGCCGAGCACGTCGCGGATCGCCTGGAGCAGCGCCGTCCCGACATGGGGATAGTGCTCGGGAAGGATGCTCAGCGCCACGTGCTTCTGGGCGATGCGCTCCACCATGGGGCCAAGCACCTCAAGCCGGTCGATGTTCTCGGCATAGGCCAGGACGGCCAGTGCCAGCGACCTGGGCTGCGATCCGGTCTCGCCATGGTGGGACTGGTTGAAGAGATCCCGGATCTCCTCGTTCCGGAACAGGATCTGATACATCCTGCGGGTGATATCCAGCCCCTTGTCCTTGAGCGCCGGGACGGTCGCCTTGACCACCTGGACCGTTTTCGCTGACAGCATTGGTCTTCCCTTCCGGTTCGAATGCGCGACTGATCGATAAAACATATATGTTGAATACATGTTTATGTCGGCATCATTCGGTGCGGCGGATTGTCATCGCCCGAACGCGCGGGTAGCCGGAACCGTTCCACGGCCGTCCGGCATGGTACTTGTCCTATGAGAGAAAGTATTGGCCGTAGGCAGAAACACTCCCCTTTCGTCATGGCCGGACTTGATCCGGCCATCGTCTCGCAGGTCTCACCGGGGCTCCGTGGCCGGAGATGCCCGGATCAAGTCCACGGCTGTCCGGCAGGTTTTTTGCTGGTCGCGTTCAGAGCATCCCGTAACAGGCCAGGTCCCTGCGCAGGGATTCGGCATCGGTGAAGCGGACCGCGTGCATGCCGACGTGCCGGGCGCCCTCGACGTTCTTTTCCACGTCGTCGATGAACAGCGTGTCACCCGCCGACAGGCCGTGGTCGTCCAGCAGGCGGCGGTAGATCGCGGGATCGGGCTTCAGCAGGCGCACCTCGCCCGAAACGACGATGCCGTCGAAGGCGTTCAGCACGTCGAAGCGCCGGCGCGCCCGGTCCAGCTTGTCCACCGAGAAGTTGGTGATGCAGTACACCTTTTGTCCGCGCCGCTTCAGGTCCCACACGATGTCGGCGGTATCGGGGATGGGGCCCGGCACCATCTCGTCCCATTCCAGGTCGTAGGCCGCGATCAGCTCGGCCTTTTCGGGGTGGCGGGCGCTCAGTTCCTCGACCGCCTCCTTCCACGGCCGCCCGGCGTCCTGCTGAAGGTTCCAGTCGGGCGTACAGACGGTCGCGAGGAATTCCTCCATGGCGGCGGTATCTTCCGCGAACAGCTTGCGGTACAGGTATCGGGGGTTCCAGTCGATGAGAACACCGCCGATGTCGAACACGGCGATGCTGGGGTCGGCAGATCTCGGCATGGAGTCGGGCCTTGTGATATTGAAGGGTGCGACCGTGCGGCCAGATGCGGATGCTGGGTGACTCGGTATACTAACAGATGCGCGGACGGGCGGCATCCCGCAACCGCGAAGGAGCGGAGTATCGTTAATGAAGCTTTTTGGTTATTTCCGGTCGTCGGCGGCCTACCGGGTTCGAATCGCCCTTAATCTGAAAGGGCTTGAGGTCGATCACCGGTTCGTCCACCTCCGAAAGGGGGAGCAGTCGGCGCCCGAATATGGCGCGCTGAACCCGCAGGGCATGGTTCCCTTGCTGATCGACGGCCCGCATGTCCTGACCCAGTCGCTCGCGATCATCGAGTACCTGGAAGAGACCAATCCCGAGCCGAGCCTGCTGCCCAAGCACCCGATCGAACGGGCGCGCGTACGCGCCATCGCCCAGGCGATCGCGTGCGACATACACCCGCTGAACAACCTCCGCGTCCTGCGCTACCTGGTCGGGCCGATGAAGGCTTCCGACGAGGCGAAGAACGAGTGGTACCGGCACTGGGTCGTCGAGGGGCTGACGGCGCTGGAGCGGAGCCTGACTCCGGCCGCCGGGACCGGCACCTTCTGCCACGGCGACCAGCCGACCCTGGCCGACGTGTGCCTGGTGCCCCAGGTCTACAATGCCGAGCGTGCCGACATCGACCTGTCGCCTTTTCCGCGGATCATGAAGATCGTGTCCGCCTGCCGGGAGCTTCGCGCGTTCCAGGACGCGGATCCGGCCAAGCAGGCCGACGCCGAGTGACCGCCGGCCACCGGCGCCGGGCCCGTCCAGGGTCCGGTGCCGGCGGCGACGCCTTTCCCGCCGGGCGGTCCGCGCCGGTCAGCCGGCGCGCCCGGCGGCGACCAGTTCCTTCAGGCGGTCGAGGCCGACGGCACCGGGGATGATCTGGTCGCCGACCACGAAAGCCGGGGTGCCGCGGATGTTCAGTTCGCTCGCGAGCCGCAGGTTCCGCTGGAGCGTCTCCTGGATCTCCGGCGAGTCCATGTCCTTCTTCAGCCGCTCCATGTCCAGCCCGACCGAATTGGCGATGCGGAAGATCTTGTCGTCGTCGAGCTGGCCGCGGTTCTCCATCAGCGCCGCATGGAGGGCCTCGTACTTGCCCTGGCGGTGGGCCGCCAGCGCCGCCCGCGCAGCGGTCAGCGACGCCGGGCCGAGGATCGGGAACTCCTTGTAGACCAGCCGAAGCTTGCCGTCGGATTCCAGCAGGCGGCGGACGTCGGCATGGACCGCCTTGCAGTAGCCGCACTGGTAATCGAAGAACTCCACCAGCGTCACGTCGCCCTGCGGGTTGCCGGCGACCGGCGAGGCCGGGTTGCGGAACAGCTCCTCCTGGCGGCTGACCAGCGCGCCGCGCTGGGCCTCCACCTGAGCGGCCTCTTGCCGCTCCTGGAAGGCCGTCAGCGATTCGACCAGGACCTCGGGATGGGCGAGCAGGTAGTCGCGCACGATCTGCTCGATCGCCGCCTTGCCCGCGGGCGTATCGAGCGCGGGCTGCTGGGCCTGTGCGCCCGTCGGCGGCGCGAGGCCGACCAGGGCCGACAGGGCGGCTGCGGCGAACAGGCGGGGCAGGAATGCTGGGCGGTGCATCAGGTGTTCTCCGAATGGGGCTTGCCGCACGATGGCGAATCGGGAGCCCGGCGACAAGCCCTCTCACGGCCGGCTTCGCGGCCTGGGGCGGCCGGCTTAGTGGCCGGCGATGGATGGATCAGCGTGTCGGCAGACGTTCGGTGGCGGTCCGGATATCCTGGGCGCGGATCCAGCCGGGCGACCCGGCGGGGAGCTGGTTCTCCGCCTTCTCGGCATGGAACCGCGCGACCGCCCGGTCGCCGCGCGCCATGGCCTCCTCGGCCAGGGCGTATGACAGCATGCCCTGCTGGTTCTCGCGGCCATAGACGGTGGCGATCAGGCGCCAGGTGAAGGGGGTGCGCGGCTCCCTCGATGCCGCGGCCTTCAAGTGCTTCAATGCCTCGTCGAGCAGCGAATCGTCGTTGGTCTCTACCAGTGCGTGGGCCAGGGAACTGCGCAGCAGCGCCGAGTCCGGCAGCAGCTCGACCGCCTTCCGGTAGGGCGCGATCGATTCCGCCACCCGGCTGTTCTCCAGCAGCACCTGTCCCTTCAGTTCGTGGAAGAACGGGTTGTCGGGTTCCTCCTTGATGAGCTGGTCGATCAGGGGGAGCGCCTGCCTGATGTCGCCGCGCTGGTACAGCGCGATCGCCCGGCCGTAGCGGGGCGCCACCTCGGTGTCGGAGTCGCGGTAGCGGTGAAGGGCGATCTGGGGCTGGATGAAGCCCAGCAGCTTGGCCTTCATCCGGGCGTGCATCTCGACATACTCGGCCGGCGCCTTCCGGTCCGACACGCGGGAATGCTCGACATGGTAGCGGACGCTCTCGATCCGGTCCTGGGTCAGCGGGTGGGTGCGGACGAAGGCGTCCTGGCGGTCGGTCGGCCGCAGGTCCTGTCCGGCGAGCTTTTCCAGGAAGTTGAGCAGCCCGCGGGCGGAGACGCCCGCCTGGTCCATGTAGCCGAGCGCCGCCTGGTCCGCCGTGCTTTCCTGGGCCCTGCTGTAGGCCAGGTAGGAGCGCCGGGCCATCTCCTGCCCGCCGCCGAGGATGGCGGCGCCGGCGCCCGCCTCGCCGGTCGCCAGCGCTGCGCCGATGCCGAGCAGCGCCGACAGGATGGCCTGGGCCGAGGCCCCCTCCATCGCCTCCTGCGAGCGGATCAGGTGGCCGCCGGCGATATGGCCGATCTCGTGCGCGATCACGCCGATCAGCTCGTCCGGGTTCTCGCTTTCCTGGAGCAGGCCGGTATGGATGAACAGATTCATGCCGCCCGCCACGAAGGCGTTCAGGGAGCTGTCCTTGACCAGCGCTATCTCGACGCTGTCCCCGTTGATCCCGGAAGCTTCGAAGATTGGCCCCGCGTAAGTGCGGATGATATGTTCGATCTCGGCGTCGCGGATGAACTGGAGGCGACGCTGCTGCGCTTCCGCCGGCGCGGCCGAAACCACCACCAATGCTAAGGCCGAAAGCGCCGCGGCGAGGATACGAATCTTGACCACCAGTTTCCGCGGTAAACGCAAAGTCATGCCCTCTCCCACATGCGCGTCCGGATCTCGAGGCCGGACGGCGATCCCGCGTCCAGCTTATACGCGAATCTGGCAACGCTTGGGCATTATTACCATGGTCGCCGCCGCCGTGGGGGGCTGCGCATCCAATCAGCCCATGCGCGTGGGTGCCCACCAGGTGAACGCGGGAGTCGCGGCGGACGAACCGCGGGCCACGGTCATCGGCCGGGACATCCTGGCGCAGGGCGGCAACGCGGTCGATGCGGCGACCGCCATGGGGCTCGCGATGGCGGTGACCCTGCCGACCCGTGTCGGGCTGGGCGGCGGCGGGATCTGCGTCGTCCACGACGCGGCCACCAAGCAGACGCGCACCCTGGATTTCCTGCCCCGGTCGCCGAATGGCGGACAGGTCGCGGTGCCGGCCATGCTGCGCGGGCTGGCGACCCTGCACGCGGCCCACGGCAAGATGCGCTGGGAGCAGCTGGTCGCGCCGGCGGAGGCGAAGGCCCGGTTCGAGACCCAGATCTCCCGTGCGCTGGCCCGCGACCTCCAGGTGTTCGGCGACGTCGCCGGCGAGGATCCCGAGGCCCGGCGCCTGTACCTGCCCAACGGCCCCCAGCCGCCCGGCGAAGGACAGAAGCTGGAGCAGCCCGATCTCGCCGGCGTGCTGGCCCAGGTGCGCCAGCGCGGCGCCGGCGTCTTCTACACCGGGCAGCTGGGCGCCCGGATCGCCGAGAGCGTCGGGGTCGACGCCGCCACCCTGGCGTCCTACCAGGCCCAGTGGCGCGGCACCGCCGAGGTCAGGCACGGCAACGAGGTGATGCATTTCGCCGCACCTCCTGAAGGCGCGCCGGCCGCCGACTCCCTGCGGGCGGCGCTGGAGGCTCCGTCCGGCGGGCGCAACGCCGGGCTGGTCAAGGCGCTGGAGAAGGTCGAGCCCGAGGGACCTCCGACGGCGGGCCTGGTGACGTTCGACCCGTTCGGGCAGGCGGTCGCCTGCACCTTCTCGGTCGGCGCGCCGATGGGGACGGGCAAGATGATCCCGGGGACCGGCATCCTCCAGGCCGCGGCGACCGGCGCGCGCGGCATCGGCGGTCCGGCCGTCCTGGTCAATCCCAACCTGAACCAGCCGCTCTTCGCCGGCAGCGCCGGGCTGATCGGCGTCGGCGTCGGGGAGGAAGGGGCGGGCGCCGCCCCGGCCGCCCTGGTCAACGTGGCGCTCCGGGCCCTCGAGCAGGACATGAATGCCCTCGACGCGGTGACGGCGCCCCGGCTGGCGCCCGATCCCGCCGGCGGGACCCTGATCGAGGAGACCGCCGAACGGCCGGCCAGCCGCGAGACGTCAGGCGTCCAGGGCGAGATCTACGGCGTCCAGGCGCTGGGCCGGGTCAACCTGGTGAGCTGCAAGGTCAACCGCAGCGACGGCAGCCGGTCCTGTTCCGCGGCGACCGACCCGCGCGGCTTCGGCCTCGCCTCCAGCATCCAGTAGACACGGTTCCGTCGTTTTTCATAATCAGGGCTTCATGGTCAGGGTATGTCACTGAAAATAGCAAAGCGGGGAGCCATCTCCCCGTTTATCGTGATGGAAGTCATGCGTGCCGCCGCCGAGCGGGAGGCAGCCGGCGGGGACGTGCTCCACCTGGAGGTCGGCCAGCCGTCCACCGGGGCGCCGGCCGCGGTTATATCGGCCGCCAAGCGGGCGCTCGATGGCGACCGGCTGGGCTATACCGACGCGCTGGGCATCCCGCCGCTGCGCTCCGCCATCGCGCGGTTCTACCATGACCGCTACGGCCTGAACGTGCCGGAGCGGCGCGTGGTCGTTACGACCGGGTCGTCGGCCGGTTTCCTGCTGGGCTTCCTGGCGGCGTTCGAGCCGGGCGACCGGGTCGCCATGGCGGCCCCGAGCTATCCGGCCTACCGCAACATCCTGATGGCGCTGGGCGTCGTTCCGGTGGAGATGCCCGCCGGGCCGGAAACCCGGTTCCAGCCGACGGTCGAACTGCTGGAAGGGCTGGGGCACCCGGTGGAAGGCCTGATCGTCGCCAGCCCGTCCAACCCGGCCGGCACCATGCTGGGGGCGGACGACCTGCGCCGGCTGGCGACCTACTGCCGCGACAAGGGCATCCGGCTGGTCTCGGACGAGATCTATCACGGCATCTGCTACGAGGGGGCGGCGGCCTCGGCGCTGACCGTCACCGACCAGGCGCTGGTGATCAACAGCTTCTCCAAGTATTTCTCCATGACCGGCTGGCGGCTCGGCTGGATGGTCGTGCCCGATGACCTCGCCCGCTCGATCGAATGCCTCAGCCAGAACCTGTTCATCTCCCCGCCCAGCCTGTCGCAGCATGCCGCCTGCGCGGTGTTCGGCTGCACGGAGGAGTTGGACGCCAACGTCGCCCGCTACGCCCGCAACCGGGCGCTTCTGCTGGAGGAGCTGCCGAAAGCCGGGTTCGACCGGCTGGCCCCGGCGGACGGGGCGTTCTACGTCTACGCCGACATCTCGGCGATGACCGACGACAGCGAGGCGTTCTGCCGCCGCATGCTGGCCGAGACCGGCATCGCGGCGACCCCGGGCGTGGATTTCGATCGCGCCCGTGGCCACCACTTCATGCGCTTCTCCTTCGCCGGCTCGACCGACGACATGGCCGAGGCGGTGAAGCGGCTGAAGGCGTGGCGCTGAGAGGAGCGGAAAAGCGGGTGGTTCGACATAGGCGGTCCGGGAGGTCTGTCCGGAGGGACGGATCGTAGATCATCCACAGATGAACGCAGATGGACACAGATAAGCGAGATTAGAGCTGAATATCTGTGTCCATCTGCGTTCATCTGTGGGTAATAAAAATGCTTAACCCCGCTTAGTGGAAAGCTTCAAGTCTTTGTCCGGGTGCCGGCGATTCCTTCGATCACCAATCCGGACAGCAGGCGACCTCCGGTCACGATCTGGCGGGCGACGCCCGCGACTCCGCCCGCCGAACCGGCCAGCCGCAGCAGGCGGATGAGTTGGCTTTGCCGGGCTTCGGGGACGCGGGCCAGCACCGCGGTCCAGACGGCGTCGATATTGTAGAGCATCCCGGCGTCCAGCCGCGCCGGTATCACGTCGGTAGCGGCGACCCCCAGGGACTGCGCGACCGCTTCCATCGCAGCCCGGATGGTTTCCGCCTTCCGGCCCGAAGGGACCGCGACGTCGTAGGGCGGAGCCCACTCGTTGAACGGCCGCAGCCGGTCGATGTGGGACATGACGACCACGACCGGCGGTGCCCGGAACTGCGGACGGCCCGCGAAATGGCCGCGCACCGCGTCGAGCAGCCGGCGGTCCAGGTCGCGGGCGCCGTCGTTGGCCAGGGCGACCCACAGGACCAGGTCGCAGTTCTCGGCCAACGCGACCAGCTTGGGAATGGCCGTTTCCCGCTCCAGCCCGGCGCAGTCGACCAGTTCGAGCGCCGGCCGGTCGTCGGCGCAGCGCACCGAGTGGCTGGTCGGCTGGCCGGTGGCCGCGAGAACGTCGACCGCCGCGACCACGTCGCCGCACAGGGCGTTCACCAAGCTTGACTTGCCGGCGTTGACCTTGCCCGCGACCAGCAGGCGCAAGGGCACGGCCGGGGCCGCCGGCTCGGCCACCGCGGGCGGCTCAAGCCGGTCCAGTTCGTCGATGTCGGCGCGCAGCCGGCCGCTGTACAGGTTGATCGCCTCGCGACCGATCTCCTCCACCACGATGCGGGCGATCCGGTCCAGCATCAGGGACGACAAGCCTTCCGCGGCGAAACCCTGGAAGCGGCGGCTCAGCTCGGCCGCGGCCGCCTGCACCGGGTTGATCGCCAGGCGGATGGCGCGCCAGGGACCGTCGGCGCTGTGCGCGACGCTGGCCACCGTTCGCTTGACCCGGTAGAGCCGGAGCACGTCGCCGATCCTCACCGAGCGCGAACCCGGCACCGCCTGGACCGTCAACGCGCGGGTCCGGCGGCTGATCCGCTCGGCCAGCAGCAGCGCCTCGGGCAGGGTGAAGTGCCACAGCGGCTCCGCCCGCTCCGGATGGTAGTGGCGGGCGACCTCCTCGATCACGGCGCGCCCGGTGGCGAGCAGCGCCCGCTGGTCGATCAGCATTCGGCCGGAGGTCTGCGCCGCGAAGCCTTGGACCCTCTGCCAGGCGACCTTGTCGCTCGGCGACCAGCCGGGATCGGGCGGCGTCTCCTCGCCCGCGGCGGTCGCCGCGTCGCCCGAGGGCACCCGGTCCCCGGCCCGGTGCGCCCGCCGGAACAGCAGCCCCGCCGCCAGGAAGCACAGCGCCGTCCCCAGGAACCAGTAGACGAAGCCCTGCCTTTCCCACAGCCAGACGGCGCCCAGCGGGACCAGGGCCAGGAAGGGCAGGCAGGCGGCGGCCAGCGCGCCCAGCCACCAAGCCCCCTGCCGGCCGACGATCCGTTTCACGACCCGGCCTTCCCATCGGAATCGCGGGAGAACATGCGGCTGGCCCGGGCGACGCCGGTGGCTTCGGCCATGGCGCGGCGGAACTCCTCCGCGACGGCGTCGGCGTCGAACCGCGCGCCGGACCGGCGGCTGCTCAGATAGAGGATGGCGGCGTGGCCGAGCCCGTAGGTGGTGGCGAAGCTGGCCGCCCCCGCCGCGGCGCCGCCGATCACGGTGCCGTAGCCCGGCACCAGCTTGACCAGCTGCCGCACGCCGAACTGGGCGCCGAAACGCAGCAGCGCCCCCGCGCCCAGGCAGCCGGAGAACTCCGCCAGGGTCGCCCGCGTCCAGGTCACGCCCAGCATGCCGGCGAGGCTGTGCAGCATCTTGCCCTGGACCACCGGCACCCCGATCACGCCGGCCACCGGCAGCATGTCGATCGCGCCGGCCGCCGCCGCATAGCCCCAGATGTGGGAGGCGGCCCGGCCGACGCCCGGCTTGCCGGAACTGCCCAGGCTGCGCCGCATCATCGACACGACTCCGTCGGCCGAGCCGGCTTCCAGCGCGGTCCATAGCCGGTCGATCCCGTAATCGGCGGGGGCGAGCCCGTCCTCCTCGGGCGTGAAATCGATCGGGGCGAAGCGGACGGCGCCGCTGCCCGGCAGCTTCGCGAAGGTCTCGCGCTGGGCGGCGAGGCTGCGGTCGAGCGCCTCGATGCCGCTAGGCCGGGTGCCGTCGCCGAACGGGTAGGGCAGGGGATGCGCCAGGGCTCCCGGCCCTTTATAGAAATCGTGCAGGGTGGTCTGGGCGACCACCACGGGCCAATCGGGATGGCGGCGGCGCACGCGGGTCAGCGCGTCGAGCACCGGGGCCGGCACCGGCCCCATCGCCCGGACGACGACGAGCACCAGATGCGCCTGCTTCTCGCACAGGGCGAGGTCTTCCGCCGGGTCGTAGGCGACCTCGCCCAGGCCGCGGGTGTCGAGGAACCGGACGACCGGCGCCTCCTCGGGGAATTCATAGATGCGGGCGGTCGCCGTGCAGGGCCGGTAGCCGGTACCGACCTCGGCGTCGCTGCTGCCGGTCAGCGTGCGGATGATGGAGCTTTTGCCGGAGCCGACCATGCCCAGCAGCCAGATCACCGGCGCCCGGGCCCGCGCCTCCTCGGCGATGCGGGTATCGCCCCGCGCATCGGGCTTCGGGTTCAGGACCGTGTCGTAGACGTCCTTCCAGAAAGAGGAGATCTGTTCGCCGGCCCGCCCTAGAATCGACTGCATGGTTCATCCGCCCCGGTCGGGTTCAGTCCCTCCGCGCGCCCGGCGGGCCGCGGCTCAGGATCGAAGTGGTACAAAACCGGCCGTCCGCACGCAAGCTACACCACCCGGTTCGGCGGCTCCTTGCCCGCGAAGAAGGCGTCCAGGTTATCGAGCGCCGTAAAGCCCATGGCGTCGCGGGTCCGGTCGGTGGCGCTGCCCATGTGGGGCAGCAGGAAGGTGTTGGGCAGGCCCGCGTAGCCGGGGTGGAGCTTCGGCTCGTTCTCGAACACGTCCAGGCCGGCCGCCGCCAGCTTGCCGGAGCGCAGCGCCGCGATCAGCGCTTCGTCGTCCACCAGCGTGCCGCGCGCCGTGTTGACCACGACGGCGCCGTCGGGCAGGCGGGCGATCCGCTCCGCGTTCAGCCAGTGGCGGGTCTCCGGCGTGGCCGGGCTGTGGATCGACAGGAAGTCGGCGACCGACAACATCTCGTCGGCATCGGCGTGGTAGACCGCGCCGGCTTCCTCGGCGGCCGGCAGCCGGCGCCGGTTGTGGTAGTGGATCTCCATGTCGAAGCCGCGCGCGCGGCGCGCCATCGCCTGGCCGATCCGCCCCATGCCCAGGATCGCCAGCCGCTTGCCGGTGACATGAGTGCCGATCAGCTGGGTCGGCGCCCAGCCGTCCCAGCGGCCTTCCCGGATCATCCGCTCGCCCTCGGCGGCGCGCCGGGCCGCGCCCAGCAGCAGCAGGAAGGCGATGTCGGCCGTGGCGTCGGTCAGCACGCCGGGCGTGTTGGATACCGCGATGCCCCGTTCCTTCGCGGCGGCCAGGTCGATATGGTCGGTGCCGACCGAGAAGGTGGCGATCATCCGGACCGAGTCGGGGAGCGCCCGGATCAGGGCGGCCGGGACCGGATCGACCGCGCAGACCAGCAGGGCGTCGGCGCCGTCCGCCCGGCGCGCCATCTCCTCCACGCCATAGGGATGGTCGTCCTCGTTGGGCAGGATGCGATAGTCGCGGCCGGCACGGGCCATGACCGCGTCGGGATACCGGCGGGTCAGGAGGAGAACTGGTCGGGTGGTCCCGTTCGGAGCGTTCATCGGGCTGTCCTCTGGCGCTTGAACTCGCTAATTCCGGGGGAAATGCCGAAAAAGGATGTTTCGGCTTTTTCCCGCGCGCGAAACTACTATGCTTACCCCTGGGCTTCACGCCGTAAACCGCTGTAAACCAATTTGTGGTCGTCACCTTGAAAGATTTCCGCCCCGCTGCCCGCGTCGCCTTCACGGCGTTGCTCGGCCTGCTGACCATCGTGCCGTCGGCGTTTCCCGCCCGAGCCGCCGTGGAGATCGCCCCGCACCGGGCGATCTACAAGATGTCGCTGGCCTCGGCGCGCAACAGCAGCACCGTGTCCGACGTCCGCGGCCAGATGATGTTCGAATGGGCGGATGCCTGCGACGGCTGGACCATCGAGCAGCGCTTCCAGCTGCGCTTCCAGTATTCCGAGGGCGAGCAGGTCGACATGTCGACCAACTACGCCACCTGGGAGTCGAAGGACGGCGAGTCCTACCGCTTCAACGTCCGCAAGCTGGTCAACGGCGAGCTGGACGAGGAGCTGCGCGGCACCGCCGAGGCCTATGGCGACCGGCCCGGCGTCGCCCGATACGTCAAGCCGGAGGAGCAGGAGATCGAGCTGCCCGGCGGCACCCTGTTCCCCAGCATGCACACGATCCAGCTGCTGAAGCATGCGGCGGCCGGCGACAAGCTGTTCGGCACCACCGTCTTCGACGGCTCCGATACCGACGGGGCGACCGAGATCAGCGCCGCCCTGGGGCTGCGGACGGAGCCGGCGCTGGACGGCAAGTTCGACGCCAAGCTGCTCCACGGCGCCGTCTGGCCGGTCCGCATGGCGTTCTTCCCCATGGACAGCGACGATGCCGCCCCCGAGTACGAGATGAGCCTGAAGCTGTTCGAGAACGGCGTCGCCCAATCGATGCTGATCGACTACGGCGATTTCACGGTCGCCGCCGTGCTGGAGCAGATCGAGTCGATCCCCCGGCCGCGCTGCTGATCCTTCCCGTTCAGCGCCGTCTCCGGCGGGGCGGCATCGGCAGGCCGGGCAGCAGCGGGGTGGAGCGCGGAACGAATCCGCGCCCCTTGACGACGGCCGTGTCGCCCAGCCGGTCGCGGACCTGGTCCATCGCCCGCTCCACCTCGTTGCGGCGCATGCGGTCGGGGTCCAGCAGGTCGGGCGGATCGGCGCGCCGGGCCTCGGCCAGGTCGGCGCAGCCGATGCCGATCAGGCGGTACCGGGTGCCGGTCGCCTCGCGCTCCAGCAGGGGCAGGGCCGCCTGGAAGATGGCGTCCGCCATCCGGGTCGGAGAGCCCAGCTTGCGGCTCCGCGTCACTTGGCGGAAATCGGCGGTCTTGAGCTTCAGCACCACCGACCCGCCGGCGAGATCCTGGGCCTTCAGCCGCCGGGCGACCGTCTCGCACAGGGGCCACAGCCGGTTGCTCAAGTCTTCCAGGTCGGCGATGTCCTGGCTGAAGGTGGTCTCGGCCGAGATGCTCTTGGTCTCCTCGTCAGGATCGACCGTGCGCAGGTCCTCGCCGCGGGCGAACCGGAAGAGACGGCGCCCCATCACGCCGTAGCGCTTCATCAGGTGGTGCTCGTCGCGCTCGCGCAGTTCGGCGATGGTGCGGATGCCGTCCTGCTCCAGCTTGCGCTGCAGGGCGGCCCCGACGCCCCAGATCAGGCCGACCGGCTGGGGAGCCAGGAAGTCCAGCGCCTCGGCCCGTCCGATCGCCTTGAAGCCGCGCGGCTTGTCGAGGTCGCTCGCCACCTTGGCCAGGAACTTGTTGTAGCTGAGCCCGATGGAGGCGGTGATGCCGATCTCCGTCTCCAGCCGGCGCACCAGCCGGATCAGCGTCCGCGCCGGGCTGCCGCCGTGCAGCCGTTCCGTGCCGGTCAGGTCCAGGAAGGCCTCGTCGATCGACAGCGGCTGGACCAGGGGGGTCAGCTCCAGCATCCTGGCCCGGACCTCGCGCCCGACCGCCTGGTACTTCCTCATGTCGGGCGGCAACACCACCGCGTTGGGGCACAGCGAAAGGGCCTTGAACATCGGCATCGCCGACCGTACCCCGTAGAGCCTGGCCACGTAGCAGCAGGCCGCGACGACTCCGCGCTGGCCGCCGCCGACGATCACCGGCAGGTCCGCCAGCTTCGGATCGTCCCGCTTCTCGACGCTGGCATAGAAGGCGTCGCAGTCGATATGGGCGATCGACAGGGCGTGCAGTTCGGCATGGCGGGTAAGCCGCCGCGAGCCGCAGGCAGGGCATCTCGCCGCTCCCGGCGGCGCCTCCCCGCCGCAGTCGCGGCACAGGCCGGGAACGGCCGGCCCCGATCGAATCAGGCGTTCAGCGCCCATCGCGTCGGATTCCATCGCATGGTCTCGAACCGGTCCTTCGTGATCCCGTCCGGCGTGATCCCGTCCGGGGCGCCGCCGCGCCGAAGTCACAGTACATGGACGCGTGCCGGGTTGCCGTGTAAGGTTGGCGCGGGTTGCAGTGCCGGGATCATGCCACGCCCGTGCCGCTGCTGTCCGTATAGTTCGCTCGGCCTACCATTCGGAATATGCGTTTCGTGCATCGAACATCCCTGCAACAACAGCGCGGTAACCACACCTTAACCTTCGCCTTCTAGAAGTGGATGAGGTGTGCGGCCACCGGCACGCCCGGCGCTACCGGCCGTGAGCCGCGGCGGTGCCGGTTGTAAGAGGTCATGGAGAGTTATAATGTCTGCCGATCAAGCTTGGGACGATGTCAAGTCCGCCGACCCCGAGGGTGCCAAGCGGGTGCTGATCGTGGAAGACAACGAACTGAACATGAAGCTGTTTCATGACCTGCTCGAGGCCCACGGCTATGCGACATTGCAGACCAAGGACGGGATGGAAGCGCTGAAGCTGGCGCGTCTCCACCGGCCCGACCTGATCCTGATGGACATCCAGCTCCCGGAGGTGTCCGGGCTGGAAGTAACCAAATGGATCAAGGAAGACGATGACCTCAAGGCGATTCCCATCATCGCGGTCACCGCGTTCGCCATGAAAGGCGATGAGGAGAAAATTCGCGAAGGAGGTTGCGAGGACTACATCGCCAAACCGATCTCCGTCGCTAAATTTCTCGAAACCGTTCAACGCTTCCTGAGCTGACGGGGCTCTCGTGGAAGCGGCCGGAAACTGAGGGGCCATGTCGGCGCGCGTTCTCGTAGTTGACGACGTTCTGCCCAACGTAAAGTTGCTGGCGGCGAAACTCACCCGCGAATATTTCGATGTGATAACGGCCTATAACGGGCCGGAGGCGCTCGAACGCATCAAGAAGGAATCTCCGGACATCGTCCTGCTGGACGTCATGATGCCGGGCATGGACGGATTCGAGGTTTGCGAACGCATCCGATCCGATCCGACCACGATGCACATCCCGGTGGTGATGATCACGGCGCTATCCGACGCCTCCGACCGGGTGCGTGGGCTGGAGGCGGGCGCCGACGATTTCCTGACCAAGCCGGTCAACGACATCGCGCTGTTCGCGCGGGTCCGGTCGCTCGTCCGACTCAAGATGATGATGGACGAGTGGCGGCTGCGGGAATCGACCTCCGGCCAGTTCGGCATCCTCGACCAGGCGATGACCGTCCGCAACGAGACCGCGGCCGAAGCCCGGGTATTGGTGGTCGAGGACAGCCCGATCGACCTGGAGAAGATCGCCGACACCCTGCGGCGGGACACCGACAGCGTGATCGCGGCGGAGACCTCCGCCCAGGCGCTGGAGCTCGGCCTGTCCGAGGATTTCGAGCTGATCATCGTCAGCCTCACCCTGCTCAACGAGGATGCGCTCCGGCTCTGCTCTCTGCTGCGCAGCCATGAGCGCACCCGGCAAGCGCCGATCCTGCTGGTCGCCGACGAGGGCGACCTCTCCCGGGTCGCCAAGGGGCTGGAGCTGGGAGCCAACGACTACCTGCTCAAGCCGATCGACCGCAACGAACTGCTGGCCCGCGTCCGGACCCAGGTCCGGCGCAAGCGGTACCACGAGAAGCTCCGGCACAATTACGAGCAGAGCCTGTCCATGGCCCTGACCGACAGCCTGACCGGGGTGTTCAACCGCCGCTACGTCAACGCCCACCTACCGCGGCTGATGGAGCGGAGTTGGGAGAGCCAGAAGCCCGTCGCCATCCTGATGTTCGACATCGACCACTTCAAGACCGTCAACGACACGTATGGCCACGGCGTCGGCGACGAGGTTCTGAAGGAGGTCGCGGCGCGCGCCAACCGGAACCTGCGCAACTTCGACCTCGTGGCGCGCTATGGCGGCGAGGAATTCATCGTCGTGATGCCCGACACCGACCGCGAGTCGGCCATCGCCGTCGCCGAGCGGCTCCGCCGGCGCGTCGGCGAGGACGTCTTCGCCGTCAGCGCCCCGGTGGGGGAGATCACGGTCACCATCAGCATCGGCATTTCCGTGGTGGACGGCGCCACGGACACCGCCGAGGCGATGCTGAAGCGGGCCGACGACGCGCTCTACCGGGCCAAACGCTCCGGCCGCAACAAGACGGTCGCCGCCGACGACGCCCAGGCCCCGATCCGGGCCTAGCTGCCGGGCACAGTGAATTTGACGTTCGGGTGTCGGCCGTCGGTGCCGGCGAGGGTTACCGGGGCCAGACCACCATATCCCTCCGAGATTGTCGCCTGGGAGACCTCATGGGATATGGTGGTCTGACCCCGGCAACCCGGTTCCGCCGACCCGCGCCGGAATTGCAGAAACACGAAAGGCCGCCCGAGGGCGGCCTTGTCGTTTCCGTCTGAAACGGATTACTTGATCTTCGCTTCCTTGAAAGCGACGTGCTGGCGCACGACCGGATCATACTTCCGGAACTCAAGCTTTTCGGTGGTCTTGCGGGGGTTCTTCTTCTTCACATAGAAGAAGCCGGTGCCAGCCGAGCTGACAAGCCGGATCAGAACGGTATTCTGTTTCGCCATAACTCTGGATCCCGTGTTCGTCCGCGATGCCCCAGGATCGCGTTGACCCGGTAGCACGACAAAGTGAGCGCGGAAGATACAAGGATGGCCGCCGGAGTCAAGTCCCGGGCCGGGAAACCCTCACGATTTCCGCCTTCACCGCTCCGCGAGCAGCGTCGTCGAAAGCTGGAGCGCGCGCTGGTACAGCGTCTTGTCCGCCAGCAGCCGTTTCGCGACCCGCAGGTCCAGGTCGGCCTCGTGGGTCTTCCAGGGGCAGGCGTCGCGGAGCTGATGGAGCGCCGTCTCGTCGTCCGGGGCCGCCGAGCGCCAGCTCGCCAGCGTGCCGGGCATGCCGAGCCGGCCGGCCTGGAGCTGGCTGATCACGGTATCGGCGTCGCTGGAATCCTTGCTGGTGCAGATCGTCGGCGTGACGCCTTGGCGGTGCAGCGTGTAGCCCGACGGGGCATAGATCCTCGACCAGGTCAGGAACAACTCGCCGTCGTTGGGCAGCCGCGTGACGGTCTGGACGCTGCCCTTGCCGAAGGAGGAGGCGCCGACCACCACGGCGCGCCCGCTGTCCTGCAAGGCCGCCGCGACGATCTCGGACGCGGAGGCGGACCGGCCGTCCATCAGGACGACCAGCGGCAGGCCCTCGGTCTGGTCGTCATGGGTGGCGTCGAACTGCTGGATGCTGTCGGGATGCCGCCCGGCCGTCGTGATGATCCGCCCCTGGGGGATGAACAGGTCGGCGACGGCGACCGCCTGGTCCAGCAGGCCGCCGGGATTGCCCCGCAGGTCGAGCACGAACCCGACCGCCTTGCGCCCCATCTGGGTCCGGGCGACGTCGATCGCCTCGCGCACGTTCAGGGACGTGGCCGCGTTGAATCGCTCGATCGAGAGCACGGCCACGCCGTTGTCGATCGAAACGGCCACCGTGTTGGGGATCACCCGCTCGCGCCGGAGCGGAACGCGGCGGCTCTGCCCGCCGGCGGCGGCCTCCACCGTGACCAGCACGAGGGTGCCCGACGGCCCGCGCAAGCGGTCCCGGACGTCCTGGAGGCTCATATAGCCCGTGAGGTCGCCGTCGATGGCGACGATGGCCTCGCCCGATTTCAGCCCCGCCCGGGCGGCCGGGGCGTGGCCGACCACTTCGCTGATGACGAACCGGCCGTCCTTCCCCTCCACCCCGACGCCGACTCCGCCATAGCCCTCGCGCTGGGCCCGCTCGTTGCCCGCCCGCTGGGCGCTGGTGTAGCGGGAATAGCTGTCCAGGTCGGCCATGATGGCGTCGAAGACGGTCTGGTAGATGTCCTCCGGCGTGGCCTGGCGCAGGGGAGTGGAACTCAGCCGCACCCGCTCGATCGCCTGAGCCGTGACGGCGGCCCAGCCGCCCGCGTCGTTGGCCGGGGGAGCCGTGAACTCGCCGACCGGATGGCCGTTGCTGGTGACCCGGACGGTGCTGGGGGACCGGTCGACGGCGATGGCCGAATCCATCTTGGACAGCCCGCGCAGCCCGTCGGTGGTCAACTGCCCCATGTCCACGGGGTTCAGGTAGATCTCCGCGATCCTGCCGTAGCCGACGGCGAAGACCTGCTCGCCGATCTGCGGTGGCGGAGGCTGGGCCGCCAGCGAGGTCGGTTCGGCCGTGCATCCCGTGAGCAGCAGGATACCCATCAGCGCGCCGGAAAAACCGCGGCGCGGCCTCAGCTTTTCATGCGAAGTGCCCATTGCGCTCCGATTACGGCTCCCTTGATCGGCGGAAGCAAGGCCAGGGTCAGCAGCAGCGTCATCGGGACCCAGGTCACCATATGGACCCACGGCTCCGGATGGAATTTCTGTTCCAGCAGCAGCATGCCGGGAATGACCACGTGGCCCACCACGAAGATCGTGAAGTAGGGCGGCGCGTCGTCGGCGCGATAGGCGCTGGTCTCCAGCCCGCAATCGGGACAATTCGGGACGACCGTCACGTACCGGGAAAACAGGTGGCTTCGGCCACATCCCGGGCAGCGGCGGCGGATACCCCGCAGCAGCCCCGTCAGGAATGAGCCTGGCGGCGGTTCGAGTTCCCGGGAGCGCTGCATCTGGGGCGGTTCGTCCATGGAACAGAGTATTATCATGAATCGCGGTTTTTGCCAGTGGCGCGGGCGGCTTTACCGATCGCGCCGTTTGCCGCGGCCCCCGGGCCTGTCCTTCGGCCTGCCCGGGCCGGCCGGCTTGCCGGGGGATCCGCGCAGCCAGGGCAGGTCCGCGCCGTCGTCCTCCAGCAGGGCGAAGAGCGTGCTGCCGAGCACCGGGTCCGCCTCGACCAGCTTGACCTTGACCGGGGCGCCCAGCCGGTAGACCCGGCCCGACCGCCGGCCGACCAGCGCGTGGCTGCGCTCCTGGTGCTCGTACTGGTCGTCCGGCAGCGAGCTGACCGGCACCAGCCCGTCGGCGCCGGTCTCGTCAAGCTCGACAAACAGGCCGAACCGGGTCACCCCGGTGATCCGTCCGCTGAAGGTGGCGCCCACCCGGTCGGCCAGGAAGGCCGCCGTGAAGCGGTCCACCGCGTCGCGTTCGGCCAGCGCCGCGCGGCGTTCCGTGGAGGAGATGTGCTCCGCGATCTCGGTCATCCGGGCCGCCTCCGCGTCGTCCAGGCCGCCGGGACCGAGCCCGTAGGCCCGGATCAGCGCGCGATGGACCATCAGGTCGGCATAGCGCCGGATCGGCGAGGTGAAATGGGCATAGCGCCGCAGTGCCAGGCCGAAATGGCCGATATTCTCCGGGTCGTAGGACGCCTGGGCCTGCGAGCGCAGGATCACTTCGCTGATCACCGCCGCTTCCGGCCTGCCGCGAACCCGCTCCAGGATGCCGGTGAAGTCGGAGGGCTTCAGGGCGCCCTGGGCCAGCTTGTGGCCCATGCCGTGCAGGAACTCGCGCAACGACTCCAGCTTGTCCATGGAGGGCTGGTCGTGGACCCGGTAGAGGCAGGGAGCGCCCTTGGCCTCCAGCGCCTCGGCCGCCGCGACGTTGGCGCAGATCATGAATTCCTCAATCAGGCGGTGGCTGTCCAGGCGCTTCCTCGGCGTGATCGCGACCACGCCGCCCCGCTCGTCCAGCCTGACCTGCCGCTCCGGCAAGTCAAGCTCCAGCGTCCCGCGGCGTTCCCGCGCCGCGTTCAGCGTCCGGAAGGCGCCGTACAAGGGTTCGATCACCGGTCCCAGGAGAGGTCCGGCGTCATCGTCCGGGGCGCCGTCGCGCGCCGCCTGGACCTGCTCGTAGGTCAGCCGCGCCGCCGAGCGCATCAGCCCGCGGACGAAGCGGTGGCGCGTCAGTTCGCCGCGCGCGTCGATCCACAGATGGACCGCCAGGCAGGCGCGCTCCTCCCCCGGCCGAAGCGAGCAGAGATCGTTGGACAGCGCCTCCGGCAGCATCGGCACGACCCGGTCGGGGAAATAGGCCGAGTTGCCGCGCTGGAACGCCGCCCGGTCGAGCGGCCGGCCGGGGCGGACATAGAAGGCGACGTCGGCGATCGCGACCAGCGCGTGCCAGCCGCCTGGCACCTCCGGATCGGGCTCGGCCCAGACCGCATCGTCGAAGTCCCGCGCGTCGGCGCCGTCGATCGTCACCAGCGGGATGTCGCGCAGGTCGGTGCGCCCCTCCAGGGTCGGCGGCTCGGCGCGTCCGGCCTCTTCCAGCGCCGCCTCGCTGAACACGGTGGGGAGGTCCTGGGAATGGATCGCGATCAGGCTGATCGAGCGCGGGTTGGCCATGTCGCCCAGCCGCTCGACCACCTTGGCCTGCTTGAGGCCGAACCGGCTGGATGGCAGCACCTCCGCCACCACCAGTTCGCCGTTCTCCGCGTCGCCCGAATTGGCCGGGGTGACCAGGAACTCCGCGCGCTGGCGCTTGTCGGTCGGGCGCAGCCGGGCGCCGTCGGGCGTCATCTCATAGATGCCCAGCACCCGCGCGGTGCCGTGCTTCTCCAGCTTGCGGATGGTCCGCCCGGCATAGACCCGGTCCTTCTGCCGGCTCAGTTGGGCCAGCACCCGGTCACCGGGCAGCAGGGCAGGGTGCCCGCGTCGCTCCGGCTGCATGTAGATCTTCGGCGGCGGCTCGTCCGAGGTCCAGGCCACGGGACGGGCCAGGACCTCGCCGTCGGTGTCGATCTCCACCACCTCGAGCACGCCGACCGCCGGCAGCGCCGCCGGCGGGGCGAGCCGCCGGGCCCGGTCGCGCTCGACCGCGCCCTCGCTCTCCAGGTCCCTCAGCATTTCCTTGAGGGCGATCCGGTCGTCGCCCCGCAGCTTGAACTCCCGCGCGATCTCCCGCTTGCCGACGGGAACCGGGCTGTTCCGGATGAAGGCGAGGATTTCATCCCGTGACGGGAGGGCGGCGGGCTTCTTCGGGTTGTCTTCGGTCAAAGCGGGACTGTTTTCTCCATCAGGGGCTGTGATGGCCCGTAGGTCGGCTAATCTCCCGACGCGACGGCGCGGGCCTTCGGCTTCGCCGGGGCGGCTTTCGAGGCGGTGGCCGGCTTCTTGGCCGGTGCCTTCTTCGGTGCCGCCTTGGCCGCCGGCTTCTTCGCCGGGGCTGCCTCGGCGTCCTTCGTTTTTTCCTCGGGAGCCGCCTTGGCGGCCTTGCCCTTCGCCGCCGGGGCCTTGCCGCCGTCCTTGGCCGCCTTGGCGTCCAGCAGCTCGATCGCCTGCTGCAGGGTCAGCTCCTCGGCGTTGGGGACCATCGCCTTGGGCAGCGACGCCATCAGCTTGCCGTGCTTCACATAGGGACCGAACCGGCCGTTGTTGAGGCTCACCGGCTTGCCGTCGCGCGGATGGTCGCCGAGGGCGCGGCCGGGCACCTGGGCCGGCCCCTTCTTGGCTTCCGCCAGCAGCACGACCGCCCGGTTAAGCCCGATGGTCAGCACGTCGTCGTCCGGGGCCAAGGACTTGTAGGTCGAACCGAGCTTCAGGTAGGGCCCGAACCGGCCGATGCCGGCCGTGATCATGTCCTTGGTCTCCGGATGCGGCCCGACGTCGCGCGGCAGCGCCAGCAGCTTCAGCGCGGTCTCCAGGTCGATCTCGGTCGGCGACATGCCCTTGGGCAGGGAGACGCGCTTGGGCTTCTCCACCTCGGCCTTGGGCTTCGCCTTGGCCTTGCCCTTGGTCTTCTTGGCTCCGGCCTCGGGCTCCGGCTCGGGCGCCGCCACCTCGACCGGCGGAGCCGCCTCGCGGCGCGGCCCCAGCTGGACATAGGCGCCGTACGGCCCGCGCCGCACGCTGACCGGCAAGCCGGTCTCCGGGTCGTCGCCCAGCTCGCGCGGACCGTCGGCCAGGGCGTCGGCCTCCTCGTCGCCGGTCGCGACCGCCAGCGAGCGGGTGTAGCGGCAGTCCGGATAGTTGGAGCAGCCGATGAAGGCGCCATTCCGGCTCAGCTTCAGGCCGAGCCTGCCGGCGTGGCAGGACGGGCAGACGCGGGGGTCGGTGCCGTCCTTGGCCGTGTTGGGGAAGAAGTGCGGCCCCAGGTCCTTGTCCAACTCGTCGATCACCTGGGTGATCGTCAGGTCCTTGGTGCCCTCCACCGCGGCGGAGAAAGCCTTCCAGAAGTCCCGCAGCACCGTCTTCCAGTCGAGCCTTCCGCCGGACACGTCGTCCAGCTTGGTCTCCAGGTCGGCGGTGAAGTTGTACTCGACGTAGCGCTCGAAGAAGCTGGTCAGGAACGCGGTCACCAGCCGTCCGCGGTCCTGCGGGACGAAGCGCCGCTTGTCCAGCTCGACATAGTCGCGGTCCTGGAGCACCTGCATGATGCTGGCATAGGTCGACGGCCGGCCGATGCCCAGCTCCTCCAGCTTCTTCACCAGGCTCGCCTCGGTGTAGCGGGGCGGCGGCTGGGTGAAATGCTGCTCGGCATCGACGGCGCCGCGCTTCATCGCGTCGCCTTCCTTGACCGGCGGCAACCGCGCCTCGGCCTCGTCTTCGGCGGCGAGCTTCTCGTCCACCGAGTCGTCGCGCTCCTCCTGGTAGACCCGGAGGAAGCCGTCGAACAGCACGACCGAGCCGGTCGCCCGCAGCACCGCCTTGCCGTCCGACGACGCGATGTCCACCGCCACCTGGTCGAGCACGGCGCTTTCCATCTGCGAGGCGACGGTCCGCTTCCAGATCAGCTCGTAGAGACGCAGCTCGTCCCGCTCGAGCTGGTGGGCGACATCCTCCGGCCGGCGCAGCAGGTCGGTCGGCCGGATCGCCTCGTGCGCCTCCTGGGCGTTCTTGGCGGCCGACTTGTAGATCCTGGGGCTGTCCGGCACGTAGTCGCCGCCGTACTGGGAGCCGATCAGCTCGCGCACCTGTCCGATCGCGTCGTTGGAAAGCTGGACGCCGTCGGTACGCATGTAGGTGATCAGGCCGACCGCCTCGCCGCCGATATCGACGCCCTCGTAAAGCTTCTGGGCGACCCGCATGGTCCGGGTGGCGCCCATGCCCAGCTTGCGCGACGCCTCCTGCTGGAGGGTGGAGGTCGTGAAGGGCGGGTAGGGGTTCCGCTTGACCTGCTTGTGCTCGACCGAATGGACGGCGTAGCTCAGCGGCTTCAGCCGCTCGACCACCGCGTTCGCGACGCCGGCCTCGCCCAGCGCGAACTTGTCCAGCCGCTTGCCGTCCAGCTGGGTCAGCCGCGCCCTGACCTGGGCGCCCCCGGCGGTTTGGAAGACGACCTCGATCGACCAGTATTCCTGCGGCTTGAAGACCTCGATCTCGGCCTCGCGCTCGCAGATCAGCCGCAGCGCCACGGACTGGACGCGCCCGGCCGACCGCGATCCCGGCAGCTTCCGCCACAGGACCGGCGACAGGGTGAACCCCACCAGATAGTCCAGCGCGCGGCGCGCCAGATAGGCCTCGATCAGCTCGCGGTTCAGGTCGCGCGGACGCTTCATGGCGTCCAGGACGGCGCCCTTGGTGATCTCGTTGAAGGTGACCCGGCGGACGTCGACCTTGTCCAGCAGCTTCGCCTCGCGCAGCACCTCCTGGACATGCCAGGCGATCGCCTCCCCCTCGCGATCCGGGTCGGTCGCCAGGAAGACATGGTCCACGCCGCGGATGGCGCGCGAGATTTCGTCGACATGGCGCTTGGACCGGTCGCCCAGTTCCCAGGACATGGCGAAGTCTTCCTCCGGACGAACGGAGCCGTCCTTCGGCGGGAGATCCCGAATATGGCCGAAGCTGGCCAAAACGGTGAAGTCCGGACCAAGATACTTGTTGATCGTCTTCGCTTTGGCCGGGGATTCGACGATGACTAGATTGCTGCCAGACAAGCGAAATCCGCCTCTTGTTTGCGTTCGGTCACTTTTTCAGTTTTTATTGCTGAATCAGGACGACCTGATTTCCGGGCAGATGCTGAACCCGACCGGCAAGGTCAAGCTCAGTCAGCACGCTCCGTACTACCGACGCAGACAATTGGCACCCTCTGACCAGTTCGTCAACGGGGACCGGCGTATAACCCAGGCATTCCAGCAGCCGGTCGCGGATTTCCTCGAAGCTCGCATCATCCAGGTGCATGGGCTTCGCGACGGAGAACAGGTCCGGTTCCCGCTCCCGCATCTTCGGCGCCTCGACTCCCGCGAAGGCCTGGATGATGTCCTCGGCGCCCTCGGCGAAATTGGCGCCGCTGCGCAGCAGGTCGTTGGGCCCGCGCGAGCGCGGATCCAGCGGCGAGCCCGGCACGGCGAAGACCTCGCGGCCCTGTTCGCCCGCCGTCCGCGCGGTGATCAGCGACCCCGACTTGGGCGTCGCCTCGATGATGACCACGCCCAGCGACAGGCCGGAGATGATGCGGTTCCGCCGGGGGAAGTGCCGCGCCATGGGCTGGGTGCCCATGGGGCATTCGGCCACCACGGCGCCCTGCGCGGCGATCCGGGCATAGAGCGCCGCGTTCTCCTCCGGGTAGATCACGTCCACGCCGCCCGCCACGACAGCGACCGTGCCGCTATCCAGCGATCCCAGATGGGCGCTGGTGTCGATCCCGCGCGCCATGCCCGAAACCACGACGAACCCGGCCGCGCCCAGCTCGCGCGCCATCGTGTCGGCGAAGCGCTTGCCGTTGGTCGAGGCGTTGCGGGCGCCGACCATGCCGATGCAGCGGCGGCTCAGCAGATGGGCATGCCCCTTCACCGCGATCACCGGGGGCGCGTCCTCGATCATGGCCAGCGGCAGGGGGTAGTCGGGTTCGCAGGAGGCGATAAGCCGCACCTCCGCCTTGCGGGCCACCGCGATCTCCCGCTCGGCCTCCGCCTTGGGGCAGATGCGCAGCGGTGCCGTGCGGCCTCCCCGCCGGGCGAGGTCGGGCAGCGCCTTCAGGGCCAGCGTGGCGGTGTCGTAGCGTTCCAGCAGACGGGCGAAGGTGACCGGGCCGACATTCTCGGTCCGGATCAGCCGCAGCCAGTCGATCCGCTCGGCATCGGAGAGTGCGCGTCGCAGTTGAGTCATGCCGCACGATACCGCAGCCCGCGGCATGATCAACGCCCGCCGCACACGCAGGCATGCGGCATAATGGCAAAGCCGGCCCTCAGCGAAGCTCGACCGCGTAGTCGGCCAGCCTCGGCACCTCCCCGATCAGCTCCCGCTCCTTCAGGAACTTCGCGAACCGCTCGTAGCGCCTCGCGTCGAGCGCCCCGGGGCTGTGGGCGAAGCGGGGCAGGGTGTCGCGCCAGGCGCGCCGGTTCAGCTCGTCGTCCAGTTCGGGGTTGGCCTTGACGAACAGCTTCCACGACTCGTCCGGATGGTTGATCAGGTACAGCGTGCCGCGCTCGACCGCGTCCAGGAAGCGGGGAAGGCGGGGATCGGCGACCTTCTCGCGGTTGGCGACGATGACCAGCTCGTCATAGGGCGGGACACCGTGCTCCTCCGGATAGAAGGCGCGGCCGGCCTTGCCCTCGATGTCGAGCTGGTTCAATTCGAAGTTCCGGTAGGCCCCGACCACCGCGTCGACCTGTCCCGACAGCAGCGCCGGCGACAGGCTGAAATTGACGTTGACCAGTTCCACGTCGGACAGCTTCAGCCCGGCGTTCTCCAGCATCGCGCCGAGCAGCGCGTCCTCCAGCCCGCCGACGGAGTATCCGACCTTGCGCCCCTTCAGGTCCGC
Organism: Skermanella rosea; assembly: GCF_016806835.2. Taxonomy (NCBI): domain Bacteria; kingdom Pseudomonadati; phylum Pseudomonadota; class Alphaproteobacteria; order Rhodospirillales; family Azospirillaceae; genus Skermanella; species Skermanella rosea. Next base: position 1,456,971 of record NZ_CP086111.1, read on the forward strand.
GATCGACTTGACCGGCCCGTCCGCCAGCACGACCACCGTGTTCAGCGGCGTCGCGATCAGGGTGCCGATCCGGGTCAGCGGCAGGCCCTCGGCCGCCTGCATCTGGAGCTGCGGCTGGTAGGATACCGCCAGGTCGGCCCGGCCGGCGGCGACCAGCTTGGGCGGGTCGTTCGGGTCGGCCGGGGCGACCATCTCGACCTCCAGCCCCGCGTCGCGGAAGTAACCCATCTCCCGAGCCACATACAGCGGCGCATGGTCGGGGTTGACGAACCAGTCCAGCAGGACCGTGAGCTTGTCCTGGGCCAGTGCCGGCGCCGAAGCGGCGAGGCCGGCCGCCAGGACCAGCCCCGCCAGTCCGGCCTTCAGGAATGATCGGCGCGATGCTTCGGTACGCATGGGTGTTCAGTCCCTCTCTTCGTCTGGATTCTTGTCCCGTTGCCACGGCAGGGCGCGGCGCAGCAGCGCGTCCACCGCGAAATAGAGCGCCACCGCGATGGCGGCCAAGGTCAGCAGGGCCGCGAACATCAAGTCCACCTGCATGCGCCCGTTGGCGTGCAGCATCAGGTATCCGAGCCCGGCCGAGGCCCCGACCCACTCGCCGACCACGGCGCCGATCGGCGCCACCGCCGTGGCGACCCGCAGGCCGGAGGCGAAGGCGGGCAATGCTGCCGGCAGGCGGATCCGGACCAGCGTGGTCCAGCGCGACCCGCCCATGGTCCGAGCCAGGTCCAGCCAGCCCGGCTCGGTCCGGCGCAGCCCGTCGAAGAAGGCCGAGGTGACCGGGAAATAGATGATCAGGGTCGCCATCGCGACCTTGGACGCCATGCCGTAGCCCAGCCACAGCACCAGCAGCGGCGCCAGCGCGAACACCGGGATCGCTTGGCTGAACACCAGCACCGGCATCAGCCAGCGGCGCGCCGGCCGGAAATAGCTGAGCGTCAGCGCCGTGGCGGCGCCCAGCACGACGCCGAGCGCCAGCCCGCCCAGGATCTCGCCCATCGTGAACAGGGCGTGGTAGCCGATCAGGCCGGCCCGCTCCCACAGCGCCACCGCCACCCGCGCCGGATCGGGCAGGATGAATCGCGGCACGCCGGTCGCCCAGACAAGCGCCTGCCACGCGGCGATCAGGACCGCCGCGGTCACCAGGGGGCGCACCATGGGCCGTACCGCCCGCATCATGATGACAGCCGCCGCAGCAGCTCGGCCTGCCGCGCCAGAAGCGCCGGATCGTCGGCCGGCCGCGGCGGCGAACCCTCGGGCGAGATCGCCGGCCCGATTTCCGCCGGCTGTCCCGCCATCACATGGATCCGATGTCCGATGCGAAGCGCCTCCAGCGGGTCGTGGGTGACCAGAAGCACCGTCTTCCCCGCCAGCAGCCCGGCCGCCAGTTCCTGGAGCCTGAGCCGGGTGATCGCGTCCAGGGCCGAGAAGGGCTCGTCCATCAGCACGACGGGACGGTCCTCCATCAGGGTGCGGGCCAGGGCCACCCGCTGGCGCATGCCGCCCGACAGCTCCGCCGGCCGGGCTTGCAGCCGGTCGCCCAGCCCGACCGCGTCGAGCAGCCCGCGCGCCCGGTCCGCCAGGGCGGCGCCCACCGCCTCGCCGCGCAGCCTCGGCCCCAGCAGCACGTTGTCCAGCGCGCCCAGCCAGGGCAGCAGCAGGTCCTGCTGAGCCATGTAGGCGACCCGGCCGTCCAGCGGCTTTCCGTCCTCCGCCGCCAGGACCGTGGGCGGCTCCGGATCGGCCAGCCCGGCGATCAGCCGAAGCAGCGTGGTCTTGCCGACGCCGCTCGGCCCGAGCAGGCAGGTGCAGCGGCCGCCTTCGAGCTCGAAATCCAGGCCGTCGAACAGCCGCGCGCCGCCATAGGTCAGGCGGGCCCGCTCAATTCTCACGCCGATGCTGGGAGGATGGGCCGACACGGTCGGCCGCACGAGGTCGTGCATGGGTCACTGATCCCTACGCCGGTATCAACCGGATCAGGTTCCAGGGGTCGTCCCGCGGCTTGGGACCTCTCAGCCGACCATCGGCTCCCCCCAGTGAGGTTGGGACAGACTATTGCAAGTCCGTGACGCCCTGGCAAGGCGCTGGAATACCGAATACGCACATAGTTGACGAAGCGCGGGGGGCGGCCTAGGTCAGCTTCCATGTTGAACCAGCCCCAGCCCGCCCAGTCCCAGCCCGCCCAGTCCGAGCCCATCGGCCCGCTCTTCATCGGAAGCGAGATCTACCGGGCCTCCACCTATGGCAAGAAGCACCCGCTCGCGATCCCGCGGGTCTCCACCGCGATCGACCTTTCCCGCGCCATGGGATGGCTGGACCACCGGGACTATCTGGACAGCCCCAGGGCGACCCCCGACCAGCTCGCCCGTTTTCACGACCGGACATATATAGAGACGGTCCGCCGGGCCGAGGCGGAGCAGCGGCTCGATCCGGAGGCGCGCGACCGCTACAATATCGGCCGGCTGGAGAACCCGATCTTCGCCGAGGTCTTCCGCCGTCCCGCCACGGCGTCGGGCGGCTCGATCCTGGCCGGCCGGCTGCTGGCCGAGCACGAAGGGGTGATCTACAACCCCGCGGGCGGGACCCACCACGGCCTGCGCGACCGGGCCAGCGGCTTCTGCTACTTCAACGACCCGGTGCTCGCGATCCTGACCATGCTCGACGGCGGCCTGCGCCGCGTCTATTACGCGGACCTGGACGCCCATCACGGCGACGGGGTGGAATATGCCTTCGCCGACGACGACCGGGTGCTGACCGTGTCGGTCCACGAGGGCACCCGCTGGCCCTTCACCGGCAAGGTCGGCGACCGGGCCGGCGGCATGGCCCGCAACCTGCCGGTCCCGGTGGAGTTCAACGACTCCGAACTGGACTACATCCTGGAGAACGCCCTGATGCCGCTGGGCCGGTGCTTCGCCCCCGACGCCGTGGTGATCCAGTGCGGCGCCGACGCCCTGGCCGACGACCCGCTGAGCCGGCTGGAACTGTCCAACCGCGCCCTGTGGAACGCCGTCCGCTCGCTTGCGACCCTCGCTCCCCGGGTCCTGGTCCTGGGCGGCGGCGGCTACAATCCGTGGTCGGTCGGCCGCTGCTGGACCGGGGTCTGGGCCACCCTCAACGGCATCGACCCGGACGTTCCGGTGACTCAGGACGCCGAGGAGGTGCTGCGCGCCCTGACCTGGAGCCGCCGCCAGGGCCAGAACCCGCCGGAACACTGGTTCACCACCATCGCCGACGCCCCGAGGCCCGGCCCGGTGCGCGACGAGATCCGGCAGGTCGTGGACGCGGTCATGTCCTGACGGTACAGGATTCGCCCAAATGCTTTACATATAGTGCGGGCTCCTGTAGCGACTGGACCATGGCTGCCGCGATCATCCGAACCTTCACCCTCGTCCTGCTGCTGGTTGCGGCCGGTCAGGGCTCCCTGTCCGCCGCGGAGACGTTCCGCACCGACCGACTGGTGATCGAGACCGCCTCGGGCGGCAAATTCCCCTTCGCGATCGAAATCGCCGAGACTCCGCGCCAGATGGCGCAGGGGCTGATGTTCCGCGAGACCATGGCGCCCGACGCCGGCATGCTGTTCATCCTGCCGCAGCTTCAGACCATGTCCATGTGGATGAAGAACACCTTCATCCCGCTGGACATGGTGTTCATCGGCCCCGACGGCCGGATCGTGAACATCCACGAGAACGCGGTGCCCCAGTCGCTGGACACCATCAGTTCCGCGGGCCAGGTCAAGGGCGTGCTGGAGATCAACGGCGGCATGGCCGCCCGGCTGGGCATCCGCGCCGGCGACCGGGTGGTCCACCCGGCCTTCCAGCAGCAGGGCTGACCGGGCTGACCCTCAGGGGCGCTTGCGCGCCAGGGTAAGCCCGTCGCCCAGCGGCAGCAGCACCTGGGTCACCCGCTCGTCGGCATGGACGAAGGCGTTGAACGCCCGGAACGTCTCGGTCTTGGGCTTGGTCGCTTGCGGATCGGCGACCGTGCCGCGCCACAGCGTGTTGTCGATCGCGATCACGCCGCCCGGCCGGACGAGGGTCAGCGCCTGCTCGTAATAGGTCGGGTAAAGCTCCTTGTCCGCGTCGATCAGCGCGAAGTCGAAGCTGCCCGCCGCTCCCTCGCCGATCAGGGCCGCAAGCGTCTCCGTCGCCGGGGCCAGCCGCAGGTCGATCTTGTCGGCGACTCCGGCCTCCGCCCAGTAGCGCCGCGCCACGTCGGTCCATTCCACGCTGACGTCGCAGGCCACCACCCGGCCTTCGGGCGGCAGCGCCAGGGCCGCCACCGTGGCGCTGTAGCCGGTGAACACGCCGATATCGAGCGTCCGCCGCGCCCTGAGCAGTTCCAGCACCAGGGTCAGCATCTGCCCTTCCTCCGGCGCTATCTGGTAATAGCCCTGGGTCAGGCTGGCCGTCTCGGCGCGCAGCCGGGTCAGCACCGGCGGCTCCCGCAGCGAATTGTCCAGGATGTACTGGTGGATCGCCGGCGGCAGGAACATGGATTGCTGGGTCACTCGGGATCCTCGTCTCGGGTCGATATCTTGGGACGACACATGGTGTTGATGAAGGGTCGGCCGCCGACCGCCGAATGCCACGGTGCCCTGCATAAGTCCATATGGCAAAGCTTCGGAACTTTCTTCGAGGGCCGCCGGGGGCAGTGGGTTGCTGAGTTTGCCCCGATGATGTATGTCACGCTCTGGCGGAGCGTAGCGCAGTCTGGTAGCGCATCTGCTTTGGGAGCAGAGGGTCCCGAGTTCGAATCTCGGCGCTCCGACCATATGCGAGAAGTCGTGGAGAAGCGAACCATGCAGGTGCGTATCTATCAGCCCAGCAAGTCGACCATGCAGTCCGGTCGCGGCAAGATGGGTGACTGGGTCCTGGAATACGAGATCGCGACCCCGCGGCGCGCCGAGCCCCTGATGGGCTGGATCTCGTCCGGCGACACCCTCAACCAGGTTCGCCTGAAGTTCCCGACCAAGGACGACGCCGTCGCGTTCGCCGAGCGCAAGGGCTGGGAATACATGGTCCAGGACGCCCACCAGCGCCGCGTCCGCCCGCGCAACTACGCCGACAATTTCCGCCCCGACCGCGTCCGCTGAGGACGCGCGGGGTCCCTGCCTCCTTCAAGCGCCCTTAGCTCAGCTGGATAGAGCACCCGCCTTCTAAGCGGACGGTCGCTGGTTCGAATCCAGCAGGGCGCGCCAACTTTTCAAGAGCTTGGCAGCGAATACTGCTGCGACCTCACCGCAGAACAAGCTCATAGCAACTAACAATGTCAAAATCGCACCTGTTCGGCTTCCGTTGCGTGGCGATCATGCGTTCCGTCCTCCATCCTACGAGCAGCCAACGTCAAGCCAACTACGGTGCCCATCAGGATCTTCGCCATCACCTTGTTCGTATCGGCAGCCGTCGATCCGCCCGAGGCAGCTGATCCGATGCGTTGCGCCATGGGCACAACCTACGACCGTCGGCTCGCAACACCTCCGCCCTGCATCGAGCCGTAGGTTGCGCCCATGGCGCAACACAGTGCGGCGAGGGGAACGGCAGGCTGCGAGGACCGGAGCGGTTCAACCCGCAGGCAAGCAGATCCTGGTGGCCACGCACAGCACCGAACGTGACAAGCTGTCATACATCCCGGTCCATCAAGTGATATATCGTCCCGCCTGAAAGCGGCCCATTGTATGCGACGTTGAATTCATTGTCTGGAAATGTAAATTTTCACCGAGGAAGCCCCGATGACGACGATGCAGAGCGAAGTCTACGAGGCCTTCCGGTCCATCGACGTACCGGAGGACAAGGCGGTGAAGGCAGCTGCGGCACTCAGTAAGCGGGACGACGACGTAGGTACCCTGAAGTCGGACATGAACCTGCTGAAATGGATGATGGGCTTCGTCCTCGCCTTTCAAATCGGAATCTTCGTGAAGCTGTTCATTCATTGACAGGGTTCGTCACCTCGTGGCCTGGACGGGCCCAGGGCCGGGAAGCGCTTTCAGGCAACCCCCGGCCACCACCTCAGCCCTCCGGAACCAGCAGCGCGAACGGGAACATGCCCAGCAGCTTGCCGGCTGGGAAGGCGGCGCCGTCTTCCCTCGGCTCCGCCTCGATCACGGCTTCGGTCAGCAGCAGGTTGCGCCAGCGGCCGGCACCGACCGAGGTCGGCAGCACCACCGCCGTATCGCCCCGGTCGGGATTGTCCTCCAACTGCACGACCAGCCGGGGCACCGCGACGAGCCAGCCGGTCGGGTGAACGGTCACCGGAGGCCGTGCCGGCCAGTCGTCGGGCCTGGATCTCTTCCATCCCTCCAGGTCGAACGTCTTTAGCCGTATTAAGTAATGCTATCAGATATTCAAATACAAATTCGGTGTGTTTCTTAGTTAGTTAAATATTAACTTCACCTTCACGCAAGTGTCATCCGGGGTGTCCAGGATCCCGACGCCGGCCAACCGCTTCAACGACAACGAATTTACTGGCGGCCGGCGTCATGGGAAGCAGGGCCAGGAGAAGGGAACCCGTCATGCAATCATCCGACATTCCGGAAGGCCGACCGCTGGACGGTGGGCTGCCGCTCGTCATCGGGCATCGCGGCGCCAGCGGCTCCCGCCCCGAGCACACGCTCGAAGCCTACAGCCTCGCGATCGAGCAGGGCGCCGACATCATCGAACCCGATCTGGTCACCACCCGCGACGGCGTCCTGATCGCCCGGCATGAAAACCTGCTGGCGCAGGTCGCGCTGGACGAGGACGGCGACATCGTGTTCGGCGAGGACGGCCGGCCGGTGGTGACCCAAGCGACCACCAACGTCGCCGAATTCGACGGCGACGGGGACGGCGCGCCCGACTTTCTCGACCGGCTCAGCGTCAAGGTGCTCGACGGCGATCCGGTCGCCGGCTGGTTCAGCGAGGATTTCACGCTGGCCGAGATCAAGCAGCTGAACGCCCGCGAGCGCATCCCCGACATCCGGCCGGAGAACGCCGCCTTCGATGATCAACTCAAGATTCCGACCTTCGAGGAGGTGATCCAGCTCGTCCGGCAAGTCGAGGCGGAAACGGGCCGGAAGATCGGCATCATCCCGGAAACCAAGCACCCGACCTATTTCGAGTTCGAGGGCACCCACCAGGACGAGGACGCCGACGGCGACGGCACGCTGGACGACGGCGAGGACGCCAACGGTAACGGGCAGCTCGACGTGGTGGACGGCGGCTCGCCGATCGGCGTGGACACCGGCCGCGTGCTGGTCGAGACCGTGACCGAGCAGGGCTTCGCCGATCCCGGCCGCGTCACCATCCAGAGCTTCGAAGTCGCCAACCTGCTGGAACTCCAGGACGAGATCATGCCGGCCGCCGGCATCGACCTGCCGCTGGTCCAGCTCCTGGGCGACGTCGAGGGCGCCTTCTTCAACGAGGCGGGCGGCGGATTCTCCATCCCCTACGACATCGCGTTCAACGCCAACCCGGACAATGCCGGCCTCGGCGCGGACCTTTCGGTCTATGACGGACTGCCCTTCGAGGTCACGGGGGAGACCGACTATGCCGACCTTGTCACGTCGGAGGCGCTGAAGCAGATCGCCGACTCCTATGCCGAGGGGATCGGCCCCTGGACCGACAGCTTCATCATCCGCGAACCGCTGGAAACCCCGGTGGATGCCGACGGCGACGGCCGGGCGCAGGTCACCTCGCGCCTGACCGGCGAGATCCGGCCGCTGGTCGCCGACGCCCATGAGGCCGGCCTGAAGGTCACCCCCTACACCCTGCGGGCGGAGGAGCCCTTCCTGGCGCTGGAGGAGGACGGCACCGCCCAGACCCTGCCGGAGCAGGTCGCGCTGCTGACCCGGCTGGGCGTGGACGGCATCTTCACCGACCAGCCCGGCGCCGCTGCCGACGTGATCGAGGACCTGACCGGCGTCGGCGACCGGATCCGCGTCGCCACCTATAACGCCTCGCTGAACCGGGCGGAGGAGGGCGAGCTGATCACCGACCTCTCCACCGGCGCCGACGGGCAGGCCCGGAAGGTCGCCGAGATCATCCAGCGCACCGACCCCGACATCGTGCTGGTCAACGAGTTCGACTATGACGCCGAGGGCAAGGCCGCCGACCTGTTCCGCGACAACTACCTGAAGGTCGGGCAGAACGGGCAGGACCCTGTCGATTACCCGTACCAGTACGTGGCGGCGAGCAACACCGGCGTTCCCTCCGGCTTCGACCTCGACAATGACGGCTCGGTCGGCGGCCCGAACGACGCTTACGGCTTCGGCGCCTTCCCCGGCCAGTTCGCCTTCGTGATCTATTCCAAGCACCCGATCGTCGAGGACCAGGTCCGCACCTTCCAGGAGTTCCTGTGGAAGGACATGCCCGACGCCCGCATCCCGGAAGGTTTCTACAGCGACGAGGAACTGGACGTCCTCCGCCTGTCGTCCAAGAACCACGTGGACGTGCCGGTAGAGATCGACGGCGAGATCGTCCATGTCCTGGCGGCCCACCCGACGCCTCCGGTGTTCGATGGGCCGGAGGACCGCAACGGGCTGCGAAACTATGACGAGATCCGCTTCTGGGACGACTATGTGACGCCCGACGGCGGCGGCTACATCCAGGACGATGCCGGCAAGACGGGCAGCCTGGGCGCCGGCGAGCGCTTCGTGATCGTCGGCGATTACAACACGGACCCGTTCGACGGCGACAGCGTGCCGGGTGCCGCCCAGCAGATCGTCGGCAATCCCTGGGTGGATCCCACCGTCGCCCCCGACAGCGAAGGCGCCGTGGTGGACAGCTTCGCCGATGGCGGCGTCAACCTGGACCATCTGGGTCATCCCGCCCTGGACACCGCCGACTTCTCCGAACCGCCAGGCAACCTGCGGGTGGATTACGTCCTGCCGTCCGTCAACGGCCTCGACGTGAAGGATGCCGGCGTCTTCTGGCCCGCGCCGGGCCGGCCGGGCGCCGACCTGATCGACGCGTCGGACCACCGGCTGGTCTGGGCGGATCTGCGGATCACCGAGCAGCCTGCCGTGGACGTCAAGGGGGTCGAGTTCCAGGGTGCCGCGTTCCTCGCCACCGGCACCGAGTTCGAGGGGACCGAGATCGGCGGCCTGTCCGCCCTGACCTGGGACGCGGAACGCGGCGTCTTCCACGCGCTGTCCGACAGCCGCGGCGGCGACACCGGCGCGCCGCGCTTCTATACGCTGGAGCTGGACCTGGCCGACGGCCGCTTCGCCAATGACGACCTCACCGTCACCGGCGTGACCTTCCTGTCGGACGCCGACGGCGAGCCCTTCGCCGAAGCCGCGGTCGATCCGGAAGGGCTGGCCTATGCCGGCTCGGGCAAGCTCTATATCTCTTCCGAAGGCGACGCGAGCGCCGTGATCCCGCCCTTCGTCAACGAGTTCTCCTTGGAAGGCCGGCAGACCGGGGCCTTCGACATCCCGGAGAAATTCCTGCCGGCCGGGGACGGCGGGTCCGGCATCCGGAACAACCTCGCCTTCGAGAGCCTGACGCTGACGCCGGACGAGCGGACGCTCTATTCCGCCACCGAGAACGCGCTGGCGCAGGACGGCCCGGCCGCCGGCCCGGACCAGGGCAGCCCGTCGCGCATCCTTGCCTTCGACACCGCCGACGGGACCGTCAAGGCGGAATACCTGTACGAGACCGACGCCGTCGCCGAGCCGCCGGTGCCCGGGGACGCCTTCGCCACCAACGGCCTTGTCGATCTGCTCGCCCTCGACAATACGGGGACGCTGCTGGCGCTGGAACGGTCGTTCAGCACGGGCGTGGGCAACACGATCAAGCTCTACGAGGCGCGGATCGGCGGTGCCGACGACATCTCCGGGATCGAGGCCCTCGACGGCCTGGACAAGGCGCCGAAGGCGGTGGAGAAGGAGCTGGTGTTCGACTTCGCCGGGATCGGCCTGCCGCTCGACAATGTGGAGGGGATGGCGCTGGGTCCGGTGCTGCCCGACGGGCGGCAGAGCCTGACCTTCGTCAGCGACAACAACTTCAGCGACACCCAGTTCACCCAGTTCCTGGTCTTCGCGCTGGACCAGGAGGGTGGCCTGGGCCTGATCGGCACTCCGCCGGCGGAGTAGCGGCCGGGGCCCGGCGCCCGGGGACGATGCCGTCGGCGAAGGCGACCACCGCCGCCGACGCGACGATCACCAGGGCGCCGGCCAGCCCGAGGGGCGACGGCAGCATGCCGAATATGGCCGCGTCGAAGAGGAGCGCCCAGATCATGGACGTGTACTCGAATGGCGCCAGCGTCGAGGCCGGGGCCCGGGCCAGCGCCTCGGTCATGGCGATGTGCGCCAGCCCGCCGGCGATCCCGGCCCCGATCAGACAGGCCAGCGCGGCGCCCGTGGGCGAGGCCCAGCCGAGGGGGAAGGTGGCGAGGCCCGCCAGGGCGCACACCACGGCGAAGTAGAAGGCGATGGTGCCCGCCGGCTCCGTTCCGGTCAGCACCTTGATCTGGACCTTCGCGGACGCCGTCGTGACCGCCATCGCCAGGCCGGCGGCGACGCCGATCAGCGTGCCTGAGTCGAGCGACGGCCCCTCGAACGCCGGCGCCAGCATCAGGGCGACGCCGAGGAATCCTGCGAGCGCCGCCCCGACCACGACCGCGCCGGGCCGTTCCTTCAAGGCGACCATGGCGGTCGGCACCAGCAGCAGCGGCGCCAGGAACGCCAGGGCGGAGGCCAGCGCCAGCGGCAGGTGGGCCAGCGACACGAAGGAGAAGAACATGGCGGTGCAGCCGAACAGGCTGCGCTTCAGGTGGCCGCCCGGCCGGCTGGTCCTCAGCCCGTGGGGGAACTGCCGGCGCCAGAGGAGATAGGCCACGATCGGCACCAGGGCGAAGGCGCTGCGATAGAAGACGATCTGCCCGACCGGCGCCTCGAAGGACGCCAGCCGGACGAACAGCGACATGAGCGTGAAAAGCCCCGCCGCCGCCAGCCGCAGCATGATGCCGCCGGCATCCGAAAGCGATCCGGGCCGGGCCGGCGTTCCAGGCTCACATCGCGCCATGGGACACCCGGCGCAGCATTTCCCCGTGCGGCAGCAGGTCGCTCCCGCTCGCGTGCGAAGAACCGATCGGCGCCCCTTCCGCCGCCAGGAGGGGGGTCGGGGCGTGGCGCGCCGGCGGTATCAACCGCCGGGCGAGGAGCGGCAACGACCGCCGTCCATTCCGCTCCCTCGCCGTGCCGCCCGTCCGCATGCCGCCTGTCCGATCCGTGGTTCCGCCCTGAGCCCGATCACTCTTGGCGAGTCCTCGACGGATGGAAGGCGGTATCGTTCCCGCCCCGGCCGGCGTCGCCCGATCAGCAAGGTGCTTGATCTCACCCCTCCGGAACCAGCAGCGCGAACGGGAACTTGCCCAGCAGCGTGCCGGCCGGGAAAGCGGCGCCGTCTTCCCGGGGCTCCGCCTCGATCACGGCGTCGGTCAGCAGGTTGCGCCAGCGGCCGGCGCCGACCGAGGTCGGCAGAACCACCGCCGTGTCGCCCCAGTCCGGATCGTCCTCCAGCCGGGCGACCAGCCGGGGCACCGCGACGATCACGCTGTCGCCCTCATGGATCCGCGCGAAGGCGCAGACCTGGTCGGCCTTGGCGCCCTGCGCCGCCAGCGCCTCGTAGGAGCCGTGGGCGAACAGCTCAGGCTTCTCGGTGCGCAGCTTCAGCGCCTGCCGGGTCACAGCCAGCTTGACGACGCCGTCCTGCCAATGGTCGAACAGGGCGGGCAGGCAGGCCGGGTCCTGCTCCAGCTCGCCTTCCAGCTGGTCGAGCGCCCGCTGGTGCATGTCATAGTCCACCGGCAGCCGGTTGTCCGGATCGACCAGGCTGAGGTTCCACATCTCGGAGCCCTGGTAGATGTCGGGCACGCCCGGGACGGTCAGCTTCAGCAGCGCCTGCGCCAGGCCGTTGAGCGCGCCCAGCTTCGCCACCCGCGCCTGGAACGGCACGAAGGCTTCGAGGAAGGGACTGCGGCGGGAGACGTCCAGGCATTCGTGCAGGAAGGCGATGACCGCCTCCTCGTACTCCGTGTTGGGGGCGGCCCAGGTCGAATGGACCTTGGCCTCGCGGATCGACTTGATCATCGCGCCCTCGACACGACCGATATAGCCCTTCAGCAGGGCCGCGTCCGGCTGCGTGACGTTGGTCAGCTCGGCCGGCCATGAACCGACCAGGAGCTGGTACAGCAGGTACTCGTCGTTCTTGTCCGGCGGGGCGGTGCCGGCCATGTCGCCGCGCCGGGCGCGGATCATCCGGCTCCAGGTGCGGATCTGGCGTTCCCACTCCTCCGGCATCTCCGACAGCACGTTGATGCGGGCGCGGGTGTCCTCGCCCCGCTTGGTGTCGTGGGTCGAGGTGCCCAGCATCGCGTGCGGCCAGCGCCGCGCCCGCTCCGCGTTGGCGTAATGGAAGGCGCTGACGCTGACGCCGAACAGCTCGGGGTGGCCGCCCACCTCGTTCAGGGAGACCAGCCGGTTGTAGCGGTAGAAGGCCGTGTCCTCCAGCCCCTTGGCCATCACCGGCCCGCTGTACTGTTGCACCCGCATGGCCAGACGGATCACGGCGAAACGGCTGTAGCCGCTGCGCGGCTCGGCCACCAGGTCGCCGGTCAGCAGCGCCTGGAGGAAGTCGAACACGCTGGGGTCGGCCGCGTCCACCGCCCGGCGCGCCTGGGCGATGGCCCAGTCGATGTAGCGCCGGTCGCTCTCCGCCGGGGTCGTGCCGTCGATATAGGTCCGGTAGACCGGGAAGCGGGCGACGATCTCCTTCAGGGCGGAATGAAGGATGTTGTTGGTGAAGTCGGCCGTCCGCCAGTTGGACCGGGCGATCCGGGCGGCGTCGCGGGCGAGCACGTTCAGCTCGCTCGCCATCTCGTGCTCCATGATCCGGATCTTGCTCTCGTGGACGATGTCCTCGAAAGACCGGGTCTGGCCGGTGAAATCGGTGTAGATCCGGTTGAAGGCCTCCTCGCCCGCCGCATCCACGAAGATGCCGCCCACCAGGTTGGTGAACTCGTAGCCGGTCGTGCCCTCGATCGGCCAGTCCTCGCGCAGGTGCTCATGGTGCGCCAGGATCTTCTCGACCACCAGATAGAACGGGCGCGGCGCCTTCTCGCGCAGGCGGATGCAGTAGCCCTTGGGATCGACGAGGCCGTCGATATGGTCGATCCGGATGCCGTCCAGCGTGCCGTCCTCGACCAAGTCCAGCACCAGCCGGTGGCTCAGGTCGAACAGCTCCGGCTGCTCCATGCGCAGGCCGGCCAGCTCGTTGATGTTGAAGAAGCGGCGATAATTGATGTCGTCGGCAGCGACCTTGAAATAGGCGGCGCGCCAGTTCTGCTGCTGGATCAGGTCGTGCAGCGCCCGGAAGCTGTCGGGCTGGCCCGCCGTCCCGGTGAACCGCTTGATGCCCGCCTCGACGGCCTGCGCCACCTCCGGCTTCTCAGCGACCAGGCTCGCCAGCTCCGCCTTCAGCTCGGAGGCGCGGCGTTCCACGTGGGGCCGGAAGGTCGGCAGCGCGCCGAAGGCGTCGCCCAGGTTCTCCAGGTCGGGATTGTCGTGGCCCAGGATCTCGGCATAGTTCAGCGGGCAGATCGGCAGCTTGTGGGTGCCGTACGCCCAGACCGCGAAGGTGCCTTCCTCCGGGTCGAACTTCAGCGCCAGGTCGCCGTCCTCCAGCACCTTGCCGTACTGGTCACCCAGGAACGGGATCAGCAGCTTGCCCTGGAGGAAGCGGCGGTCGGGCTCCCAGTCGATGTCGAGATAGCCGGCATAGGCCGAGTCCTGGCCCCATTCCAGGATGTTCAGCCACCAGGCATTGTCGGAGCCGCCGACGCCCATGTGGTTGGGCACGAAGTCCACGATCTGGCCCAGCCCGGCCTCCTTCAACGCCGCGATCAGCCGCCTGAAGCCTTCCTCGCCGCCCAGCTCCGGGTTGATCGCGTTGTGGTCGACGATGTCGTAGCCGTGCGTGCTGCCCGGCCGCGCCTTCATGTAGGGCGAGGCATAGAGATGGCTGACACCCAGCCGCGCCATGTATTCGGCCAGCGCGCTCGCGTCGTCGAACTGGAAATCCTTGTTGAACTGAAGACGGTAGGTTGCCCGCGGAATGGGCGTGCCGCTGGAATCATTCATCGAATATCGGCCTTCTTGGCGGAGGAAGAGAGCGGGCGGGCGTCCCGGAAGATCCGTGCCAGCGCGACAACGCGCGGGTTGCCGTTTAGTTCCTCAAGGCTCAGCGACTGCTTGCGGCGCCAGTTGGGGTGCTGATCGGTGGTGCCGGGCAGGTTGACCTGGTGCGGCTCCTCGGTCAGGTCGTCGATCTGGACCATCGCGATGCCGGAGCGGGTTCGCGCCAGGAACAGGTGGACCGCCTCCGACAGCGCGTCGTCATAGTCGGACTCCGCCGAGAAGCCCGACGGCAGGTCCAGCCCGGCCGCCTTCAGGGCGTCGAGCAGCGCCTGCTTGTCGCGGGCGCGCAGGTCCCGCTGGTTCCGGGCCTCGTCGGCGCCGGGGTAGAGGCCATGGCGCTCCTTCAGGCCGATATCGTGCTCCTCCCACCAGCCGCGCAGCGTCGCGAGGTCGTGGCTGCCCACGGTGGACAGCGCCAGGTGCGGATAGTCCTCCGGCCCGACGAAGCCGCCGCCCTCGGCATATTCGAAGAAGACCACCCGGTACGACAGGATGCCGGCCTCGGTCATGCGCTCGCGGAAGCCTTCCGGCACGGTGCCCAGGTCCTCGCCGACCACCAGGCAGCGGTTGCGCTGGCTCTCCAGCGCCAGGATGCCGACCATGTCGTCCATCGGATAGGAGACGTAGACCCCCTCCGACGCGGGCTTGCCCTCCGGGATCCAGTAGAGATGCTGGAGCGCCATGACATGGTCGATCCGCAGGCCGCCGGCATGGCGCATGTTGGCCCGCACCAGGTCGATGAAGCCGGCATAGGCCTGCTCGCGCAGCGCCTGCGGGTCGAACGGCGGCAGTCCCCAATCCTGCCCGGCCGGGTTGAACAGGTCGGGCGGCGCCCCGACATGGGCCGACGACACCACCAGCCCGGGGTTCGCCCAGGTTTCCGCGCCGCTGCTGTCGGCCCCGACCGCCAAGTCGCGGTAGAGGCCGACCGCCATGCCGCGCGCCCCGGCCTCCGCGGCGGCTTCGGCCAGCTGCTCGTCGGCGACCCACTGGGCCCAGGCGTGGAAGTCGATCCGGTCGGCGTTTTCGCGGGCGAAACGATCGACGGCCTCGCCGTCGGGCTTCCGGTATTCCGGCGGCCAAGTGCGCCAGTCCGCCTTGTCCGGCGCGAAATGCGCCCGCAGCGCCAGGAACCGGCAGAGCCGCTCCAGCGGCTCGCCCTGCTCGCGGCGGAACCGGGCGAAGGCGTCCCGGCGCTCCGCCGAGGCCCGCTCCTTGAACTGCTGGAACAGTACCTCCAGCACGGGCAGCTTCAGGGCCGTCGCCTCGGCGTAATCGACCAGGTCGGCGTCGCGGGCGGCCTGGAGCCTGCGCTTGAACTCCGGCGCCTCCATCAGCACCCGGCACCGTTCGCATCCGGCATAGTCCGGGACCTTGGCCGGATCGATGTAGAGGATGTTCAGGTAAAGCCGGCTCGCCGGGGAGTAGGGGCTGGCATGGTCCGGGTTGTCCGGGAACATGGTGTGCAGCGGGTTCAGCCCGATCACCGACGCGCCCAGGTCGGCGGA
The DNA here is from genome assembly GCF_016806835.2 of Skermanella rosea. Taxonomy (NCBI): domain Bacteria; kingdom Pseudomonadati; phylum Pseudomonadota; class Alphaproteobacteria; order Rhodospirillales; family Azospirillaceae; genus Skermanella; species Skermanella rosea. The sequence continues at coordinate 1,472,652 of NZ_CP086111.1, forward strand.
CTTGCCGACGAAGCTCTTGAGGTCGGCGAAATCGCCGATGCCCCAGTCGTCACGGGAGCGCAACAGATAGAGCTGGGCGGAGATGCCCCAGATCCCGTTGCCCTGCGACACCTCCGGCGGCAGGTAACAGCGGTCCGGGGTCACGATCAGCGGCATGGTCGCCTCATCCATCCCGCCGCCGCCCACGGCCAGGGTATGGTATCCGGGCGGAAGCTCCTGCTCGATCACCAGCCGCCGACGCTCCACCGCGCGTCCGGCATGCTCGCCGGTATGCAGCAGTTCCAGGTCGGAGAACTTGACGGTCCCCTCGTGCCGCCGGCCGCCTTCCTCCGATACATGCCAGCGCAGCTGGGCGGCGCTGGGGGTGAAGGAGAGCGGCACCTCGATCCGCCGCCGGCTGGCCCGGACCACCGCGACCGGCGGCAGCGGCCGGCCCAGGTCGGCCTGTTCCAGGGCCTCCAGCCGCGCGCCCGCGGCGCGCTCGTCGGGCACGTCGTGGCCTAGGGCGGCCAGCATGTTGCGCTTGGCGCTCTCCGACATGCGCACCATCTGCCCGGTGGCGCTCTTGTATTCCAGCTCGATGCCGGCCCGCTCGGCCAGCTTGTCGAGCGCCGGCGTGGCCGATGGGGCGGGGGAGGATGAGGCCCCGTCCAGCAGCTCCACCACGCCCTTCAGCGGGATCGCGACCCAGTCCGGCCGGTTCGCCAGCTCGTAGCCGACCTCGTAGAGCGCCTTCTCGAACAGGAACAGCCGGAGCAGGCTGTCGGCGTGGGCGGGGTTTTCGGGATGGCCCGGCGCGCCTTTCACCGCCTCGCGATAGGCGGTCAGGAAGGTCTCGGTCACCGTCCGCGTCCAGTCCTCCGGCCGGTCCGGCTTGGCGGTCGCCGCGGCATAGGCGAAGGAGCGCAGCATGCCCGCCACGTCGCGCAGCGGCGAATGCTTGGCGCGCCGCTCCGCCAAGGGGCGCATCGGTTCGCCTTCGAAATCGATGATGAAGACGTCGCCGCGCGACACCAGGACCTGACCCAGGTGATAGTCGCCGTGCAGCCGGGTGCGGCTCACCTCCAAATCCTTGGGCGCCAGCGCGTCGAACCGTCCCATCAGCTCGTCCCGCCGGGCCAGCAGTTTCTCGGCATCGCCGCGCACCTCCGGGGACAGGCCGGGCAGGGCGCGTTCCAGCGACGCCAGGGTGGTCCGGGCCATGGTCCGCACCGCCTCGACCCACTCGCCGATCGTTTCGCCGCCGACCGGCTCGGCCCGGAAGGCCGGGTCGTCGGTCCGCGCTGCCAGCGCGTGGTGCATCTCGGCGGTGCGCTGCCCCAGCCGGCCGACCAGCGCCAGCAGCTCCGGGCCGGGCGGCGTCTTCGCCCGCTCCAGCACGTGCCCCCAGGCGTCCTCCGCGTCCGGCACCAGAGCCTGGAGGACGCACAGCGCGATCGGCCGGCCGGACTCGTCGGTCTGCTCGATCGTGCCGAGCAGGGCGGGGGTATTGGCGAACTTGGCCGTTCCGGTCAGGAAACGACCGACCTCCACCTCGGGATGGATGCCCGGCTCCAGCTTGCGGAAGCCCTTCAGCATCGCGCTGCCGCCGATCCGGATCGAGGTGTTGGACTGTTCCGTCCGGGAGCGCTGGATCGCAGGCGCCGCTTCCGCCGTGACGGTTTTCCCGCCGCCGCTCTCCGCCGCCATCCGCGCCAGCAGGGCCCGCACGAAGGCGTCGCGGGCGAAGGCGTCGATCAGCACGCCGGCGCGCCCGTCCTGGCGGATGCTCGCCAGGACAGCCGGGTCGCCGGGGTCGGCCGCGTCGCCCCATATCAGCATGAGCGGCAGGAAGTAGCGCTGCTCGGCCGCGCCCGGCGGCTGCACGCGGAGCGTCGCCAGCAGCGCCGGCCCGTCTTCGGTCGGCAGCTCCTCGCCCGCCGCCAGGGCGACGGCAGGCGTGCCGGCATCCTTGGCGCCGTACCAGCGGTGGCGCAGGAGATATGCCGGAAGCACATCCCTCTGGAGAATCTGCAAGGCCTCGCCGCGCAGCACGGCCATCACGGTACGTTCGGAAGAAGCCAGTTCGATCGAGGTCGGAGCGGCGGCTGAGGTCGCCATCGGATGCACCCTTGGTTTGTACGGTGTCCGCCCAACCCTCAGGGTGCGGTTAAGTTCCGGGCGTCAACCTCTACTCCTACCCGACCTCTACTCCTTCGTTGTCATCGACCGGAGGCTTTCGGCGTTAGAGTGTGCTGTCGCGGCGCGCCCCGGGGCAGCGCCGGTGAGCGGGAGGCTTTTATGACGGAAGGCTGCAAGATTCTGATCGTCGAGGATCAGATGCTGATCGCGATGGATCTGGAGCGGCTGATCGAGGGAATGGACTATACGGTATGCGGACTGGCGCGTACCCGGACCGAGGCCCTGCGCCTCGCCGAGGAGCATCGTCCCGACTTGGTGGTGATGGATGTCCGGCTGGCCGACGGCAGCGACGGCATCGCCGCCGCGCGCGAGCTTCGCCAGCGCTTCAACATCGGCGCTCTGATGATCTCCGGCCAGATCGACGCCGCCCAGGCGGAGGAGGCCGAGGCGGAGATCTTCCTGCGCAAACCCTTCGAGCCGCGCCAGCTTCGCCGCGCCATCGCCGACGCGCTCCGCCTGCGCCGGGTCGATCCGGGCTCGGCGGCCTGACGCTTCCTTTTCGCGGAGGGGCGGCGTCCCGCCGCCCGTGGTGCGCGGGACGCGCACCCTCCCGAATCCGGCGTGCCTACCGCTCCAGCGCCCTGTCCATCCGACGTGACTCGTCCCGCAGGTCCAGCAGCTCGCGCCGGTCCAGGATGTCCGCCTTGCCTTGGCGGTCCAGCAACTCGCGGCGCTCCTGGCTTTCGCGGAGCTGGTCCCGGTATAGCTCTGCCCGTCCCCGGTCGGACGGGTCGATCCGTTCGCCCGGCACAGGGGTGCGGTGGGGAGAAATGACGTTGCGTTCCCCCGGCACCTGAGCCGCCGCCGTGCCGATGGGCAGCAGCAGGGCGGCCATGATGATCAGTTTTCTCATGACAGGCATGTGGGGTGCTGGGGGACGCCGGTCCAGGCTGCTATTCCGGAAGCGTAATGATCGTGGCGCCGGCCTGGGCGGCGGCTGAGGGTTCCGTTTCGGCCCAGCAGGCGCCCCGGCTATTGCAGCCGGTTGACCGAGCCGCCGCCGACCACGAGCATAGCCCGGAAGATGGTCCGGACCTGTTCGGCACTGTTGCCGGCCACGGCCATCCCGGCCCTTAGCATGGCGTCGGTCGGTTCCAACTCGGTGACGGTGACGCCGCTGTCCTTCAGGACGGCCAGTACGTCGAGGGCGTGGTTCATCAGGGCGGAGCCCAGGACGGAGTCGCCCGTTCGCTCCCCGCCGGGGGGATCGTCGTTCTTCATGTCGAAGGATGCCTTCACGCTGCCATGGAATCGCGAACGGTCATGGCCTGGGCTGACGCCCGATCATGGTCCCGTTCAGGCGCATGCATGCCTGTCGATGCCGGCGGCGGTCAGGAATCGGGAACGGGTGTTCCCGCCGCCGCAGGGATCGAAACCCCTGCGGCGGCGGAGAACAAAGATTGGCGCAACAAGGCGCCGGGTGTGGTATGGGCTTGGGTAGCCATCGATTTGGTCCTTAGACGGTCGGATCGGTGGTTAGGCCGGGTGGGGAGCTGGTAACTCCTTGCTCGGCCGCCTCGCGGGGTACGACGGCGTGCGAAGAGTGCGCCGAATGCACGTGTGTTGTCAATTGCGCTGAAATAGCAGTATGCGGGCGTGCGATGCCATCTGTAGTGGATGCCTCGCCGAGCTTCGCCCTTTCGTGGTGCTATATGTGCCCGTTTGAAGAATCATGAATGGGTGATTCTTCTGAGCATGAGTGCGCCCATGGCAAGGTATGTCATGCTGCCCGAGACGAGAGTGTCAGGAATTTCGGTTCTCCCGCACTTTGCGTGGATCAGGCGGCCAGGAGGACACGGCGGCGGATGAGATCGAAGTTTCCGCGCCCGTACATCTGCCTCTTGATGAGCTTGAGCTTGTTGATCTGTCCTTCCGCTTGGCCGCTGCTCCACGGCAGGGTCAGAGCGGCCTGGATCGCCGCTTGATCCTGACGCAGGCCGGCGGCAAAGGTTTCGACGACCGGGGTGCCGCAGGCCTCCGCTTCATCCAGCCAGCGCGCCAGGATCGCCGGAGAATCCTCCGGGGCTTTTCCCCGAGTGACGCCGCAGGCGCGCACCAGGTCGCCAAACCGGGCGATCAGAGGATTGAGGCGCGCAACCTCGGCATCCTGGGCGATCCACGCCAGTGTCGCCTTCCCGGTTTCGTCCAGGGCGTCCGGGGAACGTACCAGAAGCCAGGCAAGCTGCCGGGCCGACGCCAGTATGGGCTTGCGCTCCGACGGCCGGCCGGATGGTGCCGGAACCTCGCGTCGCCGGTCCACCCACCGATGCAGTTGCTGGACCGATCCGGGATAGCCCCTTTCCCTGATGTCACGCCACAGCTCCGCCACGTTCGCACATCCCTCCGCGAGCCGGCTTTCCAAATGATCGAGCCAGGGATCCAGAGCGCTCGTGACAGGACGCCTTTCGGCGTGCTCGGGGAAGCTCTGCGCGGAGGCGAAGGATCGAACCGTCTGCCGGGAGATCCCCATGGCGCGGCTGATCGCCAGGATCGTCTCGCCGGCCTGGAGACGTCTATGCACCTCCTCATGCCGGGCCAGGCGCCGGGCACGGCTATCTTGCGTGCGGGCCGTCTCGCTTCGGGTCCGCGAGAAGGTTCCGCGCCGTTGCCGCGGTGACAACTCGCCGGTGTGCACCGGAGGCAGTTGGCGCAGGCGGTCGTGAATGCCCGCCAGCCAGCGCTCGATCATCTCCCGCAGGTTTCGAAGCAGGTGCCAGCGGTCCACGACCTGAGTCGCGCCCGGCGCGCCGAGGTTGGCACCGCGGGCATACTCGGTGGACCGGTCCCGCGCGATCACGCTGACCGTGTCGTGCTCGCGGAGCCATGCCGCCAGGGTCTGCGCCGTGCGATCAGGCAGCAGGTCGACGACATGGTGCTCCTCCAGGTCGACCAGGATGGTGCCGTAGGTCTGCCCTTTCCGGCGCGCCCAGTCGTCAACACCCAGGACCCGCGGCGGGGCACGGACTGGAAGGGGAACGGCGCGCACGAGCCGGACAACGGTGTCGGCACTGACGGGCATGCCCAGGAACCGCATCAGGCGAGCACCGGTTTCCCCGCCGCAGGCGATGCCGATCCGCCCTTGGGTAGCGGCAAGCCGCCGTGTCCGTCGTGCTTTCGGCGCCAGCAGATCCGGTATGGTTTCGGCAAAGGTCAGGCGAGCGCAGGCCGGGTTCCGGCAATAGAACCGGCGGACGCTGAGAAGCAGGCGAACCTCGCCGCCCAGGCTTGGCAGATCGGCAGGATGACGCTGGTATCGGCTGTGGACCGCCTGGCTGGCAGTGCCGCAGTCGGGGCAGATCGCCTCGTGCCGTACAACCTGGGCTGAAATCTGGATGCTCGTTGGGCTGATCCGCGTCACATGCTCAACGCAGCAGCCCGGAACTGGGAAGAACTCATTCACATCATGATATGTGATCTCGGCCGGAAGGTTTGCGAGACGGTCTCAGACCAGACGTTCCACGCAAAGTGCGGGAGAACCGAAATTCCTGACACTCTCGCCCGACGTCGCAACGGACCTCGTAGTTGTGGACCGGCCTGCGCCAGCGTGTCATCCAGCCGAAGGATCGTTCGACCACCCATCGCCGTGGCAGCACCTGGAAGCCCTTCTGTTCCGCCACCTTGTGCACGACCTCGAGGGTGAAGTCCTGGTAGTCTGCGGCACTCATCAGCTTGCCGCGATCGTAGGCGCCATCGGCGAAGAAGTGCCGGCAGCATGCGCCAGCCGCAGCCCGTCCGGGCCAGATAGCGCAACGCGTTCAGGATCTCCCGAAGATCAACCTTGATCTTCCGGCCCCGGCTTGCCGCTCCGGGCAGCAACGGCTGGATGTACGCCCACTCCGCATCACTCAAATCCGTCGCATAACGCCGGCGTTCGAACTGCTTCTGACGATCACGATGTTCTTGGGTCTACATACCCTTTGGGTAGGTGACTTTACCTCAAGCCTACACCCCCACGCATTTCTCAAACGGGCACTAAAGCGAATTAGAGATTTAAGATAGTTTTAATACATCGGGGCAATAATTGCATTGCCTTCGCAGAAGTATAGAATTCTTAGTTTTGTGCACTCCGCTGAAGCAATAAGTACTTTGTATTTCTATTAAAAAATATAGACAATTGTGATGGAAGACAGACTTTTTTGATAATTACCTGATAACAGCCATCCCAAAAGGAAATTAACATGGAAGAATCAATGAACGAATATGAGAAAAATCAACACTGTGGTATTCAGGCTTGGAAGTCTCAGAAGCCAAGCATTATTGATAATGCTATTGGCGTAGCTTTCACTCCTGTAACTTGGGTGGTCGGGAGGGTCGTTCCGACATCGGCTATAGAAGGAGCCCTTCATGCATCTGACTGGATTGCCCAGCAAACAATTCCATCTAGTGGCTCGGCACAGTGATTATGATGAGCTGGCTTCGGGCCTTTGAAGGACCGGCAGGCTCTCCGGTGGCACGAGCAGCCTGATGCTGCGGGCGGCACCGGGGGTGCGCTGGATGAGGCCGGTGCGTTCGAGGGCGAGGACCATCTGGTGGATGGTGGGCGGGGTGACGCCGAAGAAGCGCTGCAGGTCGGCCTCGGCGGGCGGTCGGGCATTGATGCAGGTGTAGGCGTGGATGAACGCCAAATACTGCCCTTGCTTGGGCGTGAAATTCGGTTCCGGGTGGGGCTGTGACATCGCGGCGGCCATCGGGTTGTCGGGGCTTTGAGCGTCGAGGAGGCCCGATGACTGTACGCTACCGCGTGGATCTGAGCGAAGCCGAGCGGACCGAGCTGCAGGCCCTGGTCAGCGGGGGTCGGCAAGCCGTGCGCAAGGTCAAGCGGGCGCAGATCCTGCTGGCGGCCGACGCGGGCCACGGCGACGAGGCGATCGCCGCCACCCTGGCGGTCGGCACGGCCACGGTGCACCGGACCCGGCGCCGCTTCGTCGCGGGCAACCTGGACGCCGCGCTGGGCGAACGGCCGCGGCCGGGGGCGCCGCGCAAGCTGTCGGGCAAGGAGGAGGCCCTGCTGGTGGCGACCGCCTGTTCCGAGCCGCCCGAGGGCCGGGCGCGCTGGACGCTCGACCTGCTGGCGGGAGCGCTGGTCGCGTTGACCGGGCACGACGCCGTGTCCGGCGAGACGGTCCGGCGGCGGCTGGCCGAGAACGACCTGAAGCCGTGGCGCCGGGACATGTGGTGCATCCCGCGCGTCGACGCCGAGTACGTCGCGCGCATGGAGGACGTGCTCGACCTCTACGCCGAGGCGCCCGACCCGGCGCGCCCGGTGGTGTGCTTCGACGAGAGCCCGACCCAGCTGATCGGCGAGGCGCGCGAGCCGGTCCCGGCCGCGCCGGGGCAGCCGGAGCGGTTCGATTATGAGTACCGGCGCAACGGCACCGCCAACCTGTTCGTGTTCCTCGACGCGCACCGCCCCTGGCGCGCGGTCAAGGTCACCGACCGGCGCACGGGGCGCGACTTCGCCGCGTGCATGCGCGACCTGGTCGACGTCCACTACCCCGAGGCCGAGCGGATCCGCGTGGTGCTGGACAATTTGTCAACCCATTCGGCCGGGGCGCTCTACGAGGCGTTCCCGGCGTGCGAGGCGCGCCGGGTGCTGCGCCGGCTGGACTTCCACTTCGTGCCCAAGCACGCGAGTTGGCTGAACATGGTCGAGATCGAGATCGGCGTGCTGCGCTCCCAGTGCCTGGACCGCCGCATCGCCGAGCGCGAGCGCCTCGAGGCCGAGGTGGCAGCCTGGCAGCGCCGGCGCAACGCCGAGGGCGCCCGCATTACCTGGATGTTCACCACCGAGCGGGCGCGTGAGAAGATGGGCCATGCCTATCCCGATCCGGAGCCCTCCCTCAAGCAAGCCGCCTGAACTCATCAAAACCACTGTGCCGAGCCACTAGTAATGTCTGCGTAAAGGAGTTCAATGATTTAGAAATTGCGGATGCGCAAGCAGACTCGATCCAAAATTGGGCAATAGGCTATGCTGTAACTGAAGGCAGTCTGGCGGGTGCTGCTGGAATATACGGAATTCCTGTAGATGTCCCGGCAGTTATTACTTTATCTCTTAGGACTATTAGAAGCATTGGGAATGCCTATGGATATGATAGAAAAGACGATATTGAAAAGAAATTTGTAATGTCTGTTCTTGGGGCGGCAGGAGCGAATACTATGGCAGAAAAGACGGCAGCTGTAACGACTTTGCGAAGCTTGCAGGTAACTCTTCTTCGTCAAAGCTGGAAGAAAATGGCGGAAATAGCCGCTGAGCAGACTTTAAGCCGCGAAGCTGCGCTGATTGCCATTCGTACATTAGCAAGTCAACTTGGAATCAATCTAACAAAAAGAAAAGCATTGCAAGCAATTCCCTTTATTGGTGCTGGTGTGGGAGCGGCTGTTAATGGCACATACATGCGAGATGTTGGATGGGCAGCTCGTAGAGCCTACCAGGAACGGTGGCTTATTGATCGTGGCAAATTGATTCTAGAGGGTGCGGATCGATGACTACGATAGTCTTTGGTTGGCTGATCGCCTTACGGTCGATCGCTCCTACCCGCGGAGGTCCGATGGTTGCCAGCAAGCTTACTCGCAAGTGAAAGACGACCATTCGGCAGCGGGTGCGTGCCGCACTCGGGCTGCGCGAAGGCGATAGGATTGCTTACAGCCTTGAAGAAGGCCGCGTGATCCTGAGGCGCGCCGTCCCCGAACAGGTCGATGATCCCTTCCATGTCTTCCACGAATGGAATTTGGAGGCGGATCGGCGGGCCTATGCTGGGCTGTAGTATTCGGGATGCCGGCATGTCGAATATCGAGCCGGGACGATCGCGCGGACTATGCTTCCCGTCTCCTGTCCAACCACCAATCCGATGGGGAAGAAGCCGATGCTGTCCCATGTCTATGTCGGGATCACCGATTTTCAGCGCGCCTTCACCTTCTACAGTGCCCTGATGGCGGAACTCGGATATCCGCTGAAGTTCCGCGAGCCCGAGAATTCCTGGGCAGGCTGGATGCCGAAGGCGGGCGGGCGGCCGTTGTTCCTGATCGGCGCGCCTTATGACGGGCAGCGGGCCGATTCGGGCAACGGGCACATGGTCGCTCTTCTCGCCCCGAGCCGGGAAGCCGTCGATCGGTGTCACGCCATCGCCATGGCCGCCGGAGCGAGGGACGAGGGAAAGCCGGGTCTCCGGCCCCATTATCATCCCGATTACTACGGTGCGTATTTCCGCGACCCCGACGACAATAAGATCTGCATCTGCTGCCATGATCCCGTCCCGGCTTCGGGTACTGACCGGCCGGCCTGATCCCCAGCCGGTCGGCACGGTAATCGCTCGTTCATCAGGAAAATGTAGGTCAGGTAGAGCGAAGCGGCACCCGACACAAGCCGAAGCGTCGCTGTCGGGTGCCGCTTCGCTCTACCCGACCTACGTGCCATCCATTTGTCTCTTTCTGCGGGAAGGGCCCGGCCATGGCAAACGAGAGGGCGCCGGGCGGACCGATCCAGGACATACCCCCTCCTGAAGAGCGTAAAATTTTCTCCACCGCCTTGACCTCCTTCCGCGTCTAGTGTGTTCTTGTTTTGTTCTGAGCGTGATGGCGCCACATGGCAAGAGGACTGACGGAGTGGAGTATCGATGGCGCGGCGGGTTCTCTCCCTATGGCTTCCCGGCCTGGCAACCGACCGGCTGGCCCGCCGCAAGCCGGAATTGCGGGATCGGCCGCTCGTCACCATCCTCGGGGACCACGGGCGGATGATCGTCGCGGCGGTCAACGGGCATGCCGAGTCGGCCGGCATCCAGCCGGGCATGACGCTGGCCGACGCCCGCGCGCTGGAACCCTCCGTCCATCCCGTCGATGCCGATCCCGCCGCCGACGCCCAGGCGCTGGACGGGCTGGCGGACTGGTGCGGGCGCTATACGCCCTGGGTCGGGCTGGACGCGCCGGACGGCATCTTCCTCGACATATCGGGCTGCGCGCACCTGTTCGGCGGCGAGCCGGCGCTGCTCCGCGACGTGGTCGGCCGGCTGAAAGGGTTCGGCTATCAGGCCGGGGCGGCGGTCGCCGATTCGGCGGGGGCCGCCTGGGCGGTGGCGCGGCACGGCGGGGAGCGGATCGTTGCCGTGCCGCCGGGACGCGGGCGGCAGGCGCTGGCCGGGCTGCCGGTGGAAGCGCTGCGCCTGCCGGCCGAGACGGCGGCCGGGCTGCGCCGGGTCGGCATGCGGCGGGTCGGCGACCTCTACGGCATGCCGCGCGCCGCGATCACCGCGCGATTCGGCGTGGTCGTCACCCGGCGGCTCGACCTCGCGCTCGGCGTGTCGCCGGAGCCGATCTCGCCGCGCCGGCCGGTCCCGCCCCACGTCGCGCGCGCCGCCTTCGCCGAGCCCATCTCCACGCCGGAGAACTTGGCGGACGCCACCCGGCGCCTGCTGGACGACCTGTGCGCCGGGCTGGAGCGGGCGGGCAGGGGAGCCCGGCGGCTGGAGCTCCGCTTCTTCCGGGTGGACGGGCGGGTCGAGCGCTCCACCGTCGGGACCAGCCGGCCGGTGCGGGCTCCCGCCCATCTGGCCCGCCTGTTCGCCGAAAAGCTGGACCGGGTGGCGCCCGGCCCCGGCATCGAGATCATGATCCTTTCCGCCACCGCAGAACCGCTCGGCCCGGAGCAGATCGAGATGCCGGTCGGCGACTCCCGGCCTGCCTCTGCTGCCTCCGGGGAGGTCGCGGATCTGGTGGATCGGCTGGGCAGCCGCCTGGGCCTGTCGCGGGTCCGGCGCCTGCTGCCGCGCGAGAGCTGGTGGCCGGAGAACGCTGTCGAGCCGGCCCCCGCGCTGTCCGGCCCGTCCCCCGGATCGAAGGATGCCGCTGCCCCCTGGCCGGCGGACCGCGCCCGCCCGCTCCGCCTGCTGCCCCGGCCCGAGGCGATCGACGTGATCGCCCCCGTCCCGGACGACCCGCCCCTGGCGTTCCGCTGGCGGGACGGGATGCACAAGGTCGTCCATGCCGAGGGGCCGGAGCGGCTGGAGCCGGAATGGTGGCGCCAGCTCGACGAACTGCGCGACTATTACCGGGTCGAGGATGCGGACGGCCAACGCTTCTGGGTCTACCGCGCCGGCCTGTACCAGCCGGGCCGGGCGGCGCGCTGGTATCTCCACGGGTTCTTTCCATGACCCCGGTTTCCCGGCCCAGCCCTGCGGCGGTCTATGCCGAGCTCCAGGTCTCGACCAATTTCAGCTTCCTGCGCGGCGCCTCCCACGCGGAGGAGCTGGCGACGACCGCCGCGGCGCTGGGCCATTCGGCCATCGCGGTGACCGACCGCAACAGCCTTGCCGGGGTGGTGCGCGCCCATGTCGCGGCCAAGGGGGCCGGCATCCGGCTGGTGGTCGGCTGCCGGCTGGACCTCACCGACGGGCCGAGCCTGCTCTGCCTGCCGACCGACCGCGCCGCCTATGGCAGGCTGTCGCGGCTGCTCACCGCCGGGCGGCTGCGGGCGCCCAAGGGGCAGTGCCACCTGACCCGGGCCGACCTGCACGACCATGCCGAGGGGCAGGTCCTGATCGCCCTGGCGCCGGACCATCCCGGGCCGGATTTCGCCGACGCGCTGCGCGCCTATCGCGAGCTGTTCCGCAGGCGCCTGCACCTCGCCGCCAGCCATCTCTACCGGGGCGACGACGCGAGGCGGCTCGCCCGGCTCGCGTCGCTGGCGGCCGACGTCCGAGTGCCGCTGGTCGCCACCAACGACGTGCATTACCACGCGCCGCACCGCCGGGTGCTCCAGGACGTGCTGACCTGCATCCGCGAGCACCGCACCGTCCACGAGGCCGGCTACCTGCTGGCGGCCAACGCCGAGCGCCACCTGAAGGCGCCGGAGGAGATGGCCCGCCTGTTCCGCCGTCATCCCGACGCCGTCGCCCGCACGGTCGAGATCGCGGAGGCCTGCACCTTCTCCCTGGACGAGCTGCGCTACGAATATCCCGACGAGATCACCACCGGGGGCCGCACCCCCCAGCAGGAGCTGGCCCGCCTGACGGAGATCGGCGCCGCCGAGCGCTATCCGCCAGACCTGCATCCCGGTGGCATCCCGGCCAAGGTCCGGGCCGCCATCGACCACGAGCTGCCGCTGATCGAGCAGCTGGGCTACGCGCCCTATTTCCTGACCGTCCACGACATCGTCCGCTACGCCCGCTCGCGCGGGATCCTGTGCCAGGGCAGGGGGTCGGCGGCCAACTCGGCGGTGTGCTACTGCCTGGGCATCACGGCGGTGGACCCGGCGCGCTCCGACCTGCTGTTCGAGCGGTTCGTCTCCGCCGCCCGCAACGAGCCGCCCGACATCGACGTGGATTTCGAGCACGAGCGGCGCGAGGAGGTGATCCAGTACATCTACGCCAAGTACGGCCGCGACCGCGCCGGCATCGCCGCCACGGTCAGCCGCTACCGGGCGCGCGGCGCGATCCGCGAGGTCGGCAAGGCGCTGGGCCTGTCGGAGGACACGGTCGCCCGGCTGGCCGGCTCGATCTGGGGCTGGGGTCGGGACGGCATCGACGAGGACCGCGCGAGGGAGCACGGGCTGGACCCGGCCGACCCGACGCTTCGCATGGTGCTGGACCTCTCCGGCGAGCTGATCAACTTCCCCCGCCACCTGGGCCAGCATGTCGGCGGCTTCGTGATTACCCGCGGTCCCCTGTCGGAGCTGTGCCCGATCGTCAACGCCGCCATGCCCGACCGCACCACGATCGAGTGGGACAAGGACGACATCGACGCCCTGGGCATCCTCAAGGTGGACGTGCTGGCGCTCGGCATGCTGACCTGCCTGCGCAAGGGCTTCGACCTGCTGCGCGACCACCGCGGCATCGACCTGGCGCTTGCCACCGTCCCGGCCGAGGATCCCGACGTGTACGAGATGCTGTGCAAGGCCGACAGCCTGGGGGTGTTCCAGGTGGAGAGCCGGGCGCAGATGTCCATGCTGCCGCGCCTCAAGCCCCGCACCTTCTACGACCTGGTGGTCGAGGTCGCGATCGTCCGCCCCGGCCCGATCCAGGGCGACATGGTCCATCCCTATCTGCGCCGCCGCCAGGGCAAGGAGAAAGTCGAATACCCCTCGGACGAGTTGCGCCGGGTGCTGGAGAAGACCCTGGGCGTGCCCCTGTTCCAGGAGCAGGCGATGAAGATCGCCATCGTCGCGGCGGGCTTCACCCCATCGGAGGCCGACCAGCTCCGCCGCGCCATGGCGACCTTCCGCAAGGTCGGCCTCATCCACACCTTCGAGGCCAAGATGATCGAGGGCATGGTCGGGCGCGGCTACGACCGCGCCTTCGCCGAGCGCTGCTTCCGCCAGATCGAGGGCTTCGGCACCTATGGCTTTCCCGAGAGCCACGCCGCCAGCTTCGCGCTGCTGGTCTATGTCTCGGCCTGGATGAAGTGCCACCATCCCGACGTGTTCGCCTGCGCCCTGCTCAACAGCCAGCCCATGGGATTCTACGCCCCGGCCCAGATCGTGCGCGACGCCCGCGACCACGGGGTGACCGTGCTGGGGCCGGACGTCAACCGGTCCGACTGGGACTGCACGCTGGAGCCGGCGGGCACCGGGTATCATGCCCTGCGCCTGGGGCTCCGGCAGATCAAGAGCTTCCGGCAGGCCGACGCCGCGGCCCTGGTCGCGGCGCGGTTCGAGGCGCCGTTCCGCGATCCCCACGATGTCCGGCGCCGCGCCCGGCTGTCGGCGCCGGCGCTGGAACTGCTCGCCCAGGCCGACGCCTGGCGGTCGCTCGGCCTGGACCGGCGGGCGGCCCTGTGGGCCGTGCAGGCGCTGGGGCCGGAGCCGCTGCCGCTGTTCGCCCGGCTCGACGGGCCGGCGGCGCCGGAGCCAGAGGTGACGCTGCCCGACATGGCGCTGGGCGAACACGTGGTCGAGGACTATGCCAGCCTGTCCCTGTCGCTGAAGTGCCACCCGCTCCACCTGTTGCGGCCGGGACTGGAACAGGCCGGCGTCGCCCCTTCGAGCCGCCTCGACGAGGCGCGGCACAACACGCGGCTGACCGTCGCCGGACTGGTGCTGGTGCGCCAGCGGCCGGGCAGCGCCGCCGGGGTGGTCTTCATCACGCTGGAAGACGAGCACGGCGTCGCCAACCTGATCGTCGTGCCGCCCGTGTTCGAGCGGTTCCGCCGGATCGTCCTGACCGCCCGGCTGATCGCCGCCACCGGCCGGGTCGAGCGCCACGACGGGGTGATCCACCTGCTGGTCGACCACCTGTCCGACCAGAGCGCGCGCCTGCGCGAGCTGACCGACGGCACCGCCCCCGGTCTTGTCGACGCCCCCGGATTCGCCGGCGCCATCGCCCGCGCCGACGAGGTCAGGCGGCCCCCGCCGGAAAAGGGGCCGGAGGTGACCAGGGTCTTCCCCGACGGCCGGAATTTCCGGTGAGGCCCGGGGAACCCGCCCCGACCTACCGCCCTGCCAGCCCCGACGACTTCAGCAGGCTGCGCAGCGACAGCAGCGCCTGCTTGCGCTCGGCCTCCGCCTTGAACCGCTTCAGGAACGGCTCCAGGAACTCCGGGCTGTTGACCGCGCGGCCGACCGCCTCCACCGCGCAGGCGCGAGCCTTCCCCTCGGGCAGGGGGGAACCGGCGCACAGCTTCATCAGCTGAAGGATCCTGTCGGTGAAGCTGCGGTTGGGCGCGTTCAGCACGTCCAGGCGGACGATGTCCAGCATCGTGTTGTCCAGGTCGGCCAGCAGTTTGGACTTGGTGTCCTCGTCCATCTCCGCGCCGGCCACGTCGCGGTGCATGCCGACCAGGACGGGCAGGGCGGCGGGCCGGTCCTTGCCGCCGCTCTCGCGGATCAGGTCCTCGGGCGACCAGGCGGCGCGGACGAACTCCGTCATCTTCGCCTTACTGGCGACATAGGGCATCAGGTCGACGATGCGCACCAGCGTCCGCACCTTCTCCGACGGCAGCTTGCACTGGCCGATCGCCTCCGCCACGCTTTCCGGGTTGATCAGGCGCAGCGCCCGCTGCTCCAGCGTCTCGAGCATCTCGATGTCGTCGGCCAGCGGCGGGGTCGCCTTGAACAGCTCCATCAGCAGGTGGAGCGTCTGCGCCTGGTTCCACAGCGCCCGCTCGGCCTTCAGCGGGGCGATGTTGGTCAGCTCCCGGATCACCCGGCGCTCGATCGTGCTGCGGGTGCGCGGGCAGCGGCCCTGCCGGATCAGCCAGTTCAGCGCCATGATGCCATCCGAGGCGCGGTTCGACGGCGGCTCGTAGCGGCCGGCATGCAGGTCCAGCAGCGCCCGGATCTGGGTCAGCCGGTCGGCATGGTCCGGGCCGGTCAGGTCGGCGGTGGCGTTGGTCGCGTTGGCGATCTCCGCCATGATCGCGTCCAGCGGCATGGCGTGGCGCGCCGGCAGGTCCTCCTCCACCAGGTGGCCCAGCGCGTCGAGCTTGCCGATCCAGCCCTTGGCGTCGGCCAGGTAGAGCGCCAGGGCGCGGAAGATGTGGTACTGGGCCGAGCCGGGATGCTTCGACTCCAGCGCCGCGCACTGGGCGCCGTATCCGCCGGGGGCGCAGGCGCGGACGGGAGCCCGCTTGGCGTCGGCCCGGAGATCGTTCAGCAACTGGTCGGTCAGCGCCAGCAGCTCCTTGAAGCGGCGCTGGACCGGCACGTCCGACCCCTGGACCTGGGCGATCGCGGCCTTCTGCAAGGCACCCTGCAAGGTGGTGCCCGCGTCGTTGAGACGCAGGGCGTGGGCTTCGGAATGGAGAAGCTCCAGCGGGGTCAGCCGGTTGTCGTCCAGATAGCGCTGCAGGGCCGCGGCGATGGCCTCCCGAGCCCGGTCCCCGCGCAGGTCGGCGGGGGTCCGGCAGATCCCGTCGCCGCCCGGGACGGGCATGATCAGCGGCGCGGACGGATCGACCGCGCCGTCGCGCCACAGCGCGCGGAGCAGGATGGTCCGGCTGACATGGCCGTAATCCTCGTATTCCGTGCAGAGTGCCACCCGCGCGCCCATGCCGACCTTGTCCGCCTGCGCGTTGCGCGCGCCGATCTCCGCCTCCTCGCGGTCCTGCGTGGTCTTCGCGCACATCCAGTAGCTGCCGTGATAGGTGTGCAGCTCGTAGTAGACGCGGGTTGTCCCGATCGCTTGAGAACTTTCAGACACGCAGGAGGCCCTTTTCCGGATCTTGAATCGTTGGGAACCGCCCGGATCGAACCGGCCGGCCCGGCGGCACCCAGCCGTTCCATAACTTTCGTATGATGCTAGTGGACAACAAGTTAAAACTTTAGGCAAAAGAATCGTACCGAATATGGCGCGACAATGTCGCCCATCTTCGTTGACCTGTTCGATCTAAAGGGTTAACATGTTTTCGCAATCACGCAAAATGCGGAGCGGAACCATGGAAGTCGGTCAATATCCTTCGCCCCTCGGCGTCGTCGGCCTGAAAATCGGGCAGAAGAGCCAGCAGACCCAGGCCCAGGTGGTCACCCAGGCGCTGGAAAGCACCAAGGAACTCGTCCAGAACTCGGCCCAGGCCTCGGGCGGGGCGAACGGCGGCGGCAAGCTGCTCGACATCAAGGCCTGATCCCATCAAGGCCTGATCCCGGCCCGGACACCGCTCTTCCAATCCGCCGCGGGATCGTCCAAGAATTCCCCGAGCCCCCGCCGGAGGGGCACGGCCCGTCGGGACGGGCCGTCAGGATCGGGGATCGCCTTGAAGATCGGTCTCGCACTGGGCAGCGGAGCCGCGCGCGGCTGGGCGCATATCGGCGTGCTCCGCTCGCTGGAAGCCTCGGGCATCAGGCCCGACATCGTCTGCGGCACCTCGGTCGGTGCCCTGGTCGGCGGCGCGTGGTTGACCGGCCAGCTCGACGCGCTCCAGGAATGGGCCTCCACCATGGGCCTGTTCGGCGTGCTCAAGCTGCTGGACGTGACCTTCTCCCGCGGCGGCCTCGTCTCCATCACCAAGGCCTTCGAGCAGTTCCGCAACGACCGGACCGACGTACTGATCGAGCATCTGCCCACGGTCTTCGCGACCGTCGCGACCGACCTGGCGACCGGCCGGGAGGTCTGGCTGAGGGAAGGGCATCTGCTCGACGTGGTCAGGGCCTCCGCCGCGATGCCGGGACTGTTCCCCGCCGTCCTGCACGACGGCCAGTGGCTCGTCGACGGCGCGTTGGTCAACCCGGTACCCGTATCGCTGTGCCGGGCGCTGGGCGCCGACGTGGTGATCGCGGTCAACCTCAACGGCGACCTCGCGACCCTGCCACGGCTGGCCAAGGGCTCAGGCTCCCCGGAGGAAAAGCCGCCCGCCGAGAAGCCCCCCGTGCTGGCCGCCCTGCTGAACACCCGGATCGGCAGCCATCTCAGCGACAAGACCCGGTTCCTCGCCAGCCAGCTGACCGCGGCGCGCGAGCCCGTCCCCAACGTGCTGGAGATCCTGGCCGGCTCGATCGACATCATGCAGGACCGCATCACCCGCTCCCGGCTGGCGGGAGAACCGCCCGACGTCCTGATCGCGCCCCGGCTGGGCCATATCGGCATCCTGGACTTCGACCGCTCCGACGAGTTGATCGAGCTGGGCCGGACCTCGACCGACGCGATGGGACCGGCGATCAGGCTCGCCGTGAGGCGCGCCTGAAGGCATATGCACGACGTGCAGGGGGCAGCGGCGATGTTGTGGCATCTACCCTTTAGTGCTAATGATACTCCATAAAGATGAAACAATAAGTCTCGTATCTGCGGCCGTCCCTTCGGGCGGGAGGGAATGATGACCGGATCAGGCCTTTCGGAACAGGATGTGAAGCGTCTGCTGGTGGATCGGTCGCCGCAGGCCCGCATCGAAACCATGTCGAAGGTGATCGCCGATTTCGAATCCGGGCGGTTCTCCGACAAGGAGCAGGACCTGGTCCGCCAGATCCTCCAGCGTCTCGCGATCGACGCGGAGATGGCGGTCCGCGAGGCGGTCGCCTGGCAGATCTACAACAGCCCGCTGCTGAACGCCGATCTGGCGAAACGCCTGGCCCAGGACGTCGCGGAGGTGGCCTTCCCCGTGCTGCGCCACGCCACGGTGCTGCCGGACGACTTCCTGGTCGAGGTGGTGCAGCAGCGCGACAGCAAGAAGCAGGTGGCGATCGCCGCCCGCGACGAGGTGTCGGCCCGCCTGTCCGACGCCATCGTGGACACCGCCAACATCACCGCCATCGAGCGGCTGGTGCGCAATCCCGGCGCCATCCTGGCCGAGCCGACCCTGCACCGCACCCTGGACCGCTTCGGCGCGATCGAGACGATCAGCGAATCCATGGCCGGGCGGGACGACCTGCCGATCACCGTGATCGAGAAGCTGATCCACTACGTCTCGGAGGAGATCCGCGACGAGCTGGCGGCGCGCCACGACCTTCCCGCCGGACTGCTCGGCGGGCTGGTCGAGCATGGCCGGGAGGCGGCGACGCTGCTCCTGCTCAAGCCCATGGCCGGCCGCTTCCGGGACGTCGAGCTGTTCGTCAAGCACCTGCACGCCAACAACAGGCTCAGCCCGTCGCTGCTGTTCCGCTCGCTGTGCTGCGGCGACGTGGACCTCTTCGTGGCCGGGGTCGCCGTCCGCTGCAACCTCAGCATGGCGAACGCCCGGCTGCTGGTGTTCGACGAGGGCCAGCTCGGCCTGCGCGCCGCCTTCGAGCGGTCCAGGATCCCCTTGAGCCTGCTGCCGCCGTTCCGCTCGGCCCTGGCCGTGGTCCGGGAAACCGGCTACCGGGGGGAGGAGGCCCACCGGGCCGATTTCCAGAGGAAGGCGGTGGCGCGCGTCTTCAACGACTGCGCCGGCAAGGGCGACAGGGATATCGAGGAGCTTCTGCTCCAGCTCTTCGACCACAAGACCGACATCCACCTGAAGGACGTCGTCCCGGCCCCGCCGTCGGCCGATGGGCTCGGCGGCGCGGCGGCGATGCGCCGCACCATGCCGTGAGCTCCTGACGCGGGAAAATGCCTCCCGCGATACTGCCTGGGGCGACGCAAGCCTGTATTCGGTCGCCTTGGAAGATCAGTCTTGTTATCAATTGCGAGCATCCGCTCTTCGATCCTCGGGTCCATTCGGGAATGGCAGACACCATCGCAGGAAAAACGACTCCGGGGTGTTCGTCCAGCGGGCGCCGCGACGACGCGGATCGGACCGGCGACGGCCGGGAGGATGTCCGCTCCCCCGAGTTCCTTCCCCCCGAAGCCCGCGCGGTCCTCGACCGGGCGCCGATCCCGATCCTGCTGGCGGGGCCGGCGGCGGACTCCCGGTCCGGCGGTCCCGTCGGGCGGATGGCGGTGATCCACGCCAACCCGGCGCTGGCGCGGCTCGCCGGCCGGGCCGGCGTCGAGATCCCTCCGGGATGCCGGCTCGACGCGCTGTTCCGCGTGGCACCGGGCGCGCAGGGCTTTCCGGCCGAGGACGGCGCCGTCGCGGCGGGCCTCGCGGAGGCCTCCCCGGCCGCGCCGGCCGGCAAGCTCCTGCTCGCCGTCGTCACCGACCGCCTGGGCAGGGGGAACCACCGGCTCGCCGCCTTCCTCGACGGGGCCGCTCCGCCGGACCAGCAGGCGACCGCGGAAGCCCTGCTGGCCGCCGCGTCGCTCGCCCTCGCCTCCACGGTGGAGGCGGCGACCGCGCGCTCGACGCTGAACACCGTCCTGTCCAGCCTGACCGACGCCTTCATGTCGGTCGACCATGCCTGGCGCTTCACCCGGGTCAACCGGATGGCCGCCGAAGCCTGCGGCATGGCGCCCGAGGACATGATCGGCCGTTCCTTCTGGGAGCTGTTCCCGGAAGCGGTCGGCAGCCCGCTCCAGGCCGCCGCCCACCGGGCGGAGACCGAGCAGGTCCCGGTCCACGCGGAGGCATTCCATCCCCGGCTCGGCCGCTGGTTCGAATACCATGTCTACCCCTCGCCGGACGGCCTCGGCATCATCGAGACCGACATCACCTCGCGCAAGCAGCAGGAGGCGCGCCAGCGCCTGATGGCCGACCTCAACGAGGCGGTCCGCCTGCTGGTCGACCCGATCGAGATGATGGAGGTGGGGCTCGTCCTGGCGGGCCGGCATTTCGGCGTCTCGCGCATGGTCTTCGCCGAGATAGACCCCGGCCGGCTCGTCGTGACCGGCCTGCGCCAGTACCGGGACGGCGTGCCCGAGGTACCGGGCGACATCCGGCTCGCCGACTTCGGCGCCAGGGCGCTGGAGACCCTCCAGCGCGGCCATACCCTGGTCATCGACGACGTTCATGCCGACGCGCGCACCGCCGGGAGCATCGCCGCGTTCGAGCGGATCGACGCGCGGGCCATGCTGGTGGTTCCGCTGACCCGGTCGGCCCGCCTCCTGGCGCTCCTGTCCCTGCAGGAGCGGACCCCGCGCCAGTGGACCATGGACGAGATCGACCTGGCGGAGCGGGTGGCCGAGCTGATCGGGGAGGCGGTCGAGCGGGCCCGGGCGGAGCGGGCCGTCCGCGACGGCGAGCGCCGGCTGCGCCTGGCGACCCAGGCGGCAGCCCTGGGGGAATTCGAATACGACCCGGTGACCGGATCGGTGATCCGGTCGGTGCTGGTCGACCGCCTGTTCGGCTTCCAGCCGGGCGAGGTCGGGTCCCATATCGATCCGTTCTTCGGCCGGATCCATCCCGACGACATCGAGGCGTTCCGCCGCGGGCTGGAGGACGCGGTCGCCGGCAGGGCGGACTGGAACCACATCTTCCGGGTCGTCCACCGCGACGGCCGGATCTGCTGGATCGCCTCGGTCGGCGAAGTCATCCGCCGGTCCGACGGGACCGCCCAGCGGATGGTCGGGATCATCCGCGACATCACGGTCGACTGGCTGGCCGAACAGGAGCTGCGCCGCGCCCGCGACGCCGCGACCGAGGCGAGCGCGGCCAAGACCCGCTTCCTCGCCGCGGTCAGCCACGACCTGCGCCAGCCGATCCAGGCCGTGTCGCTGTTCCTCGACCTGCTGAACCACAAGATGCTGCCTCCCGACGCGCGCGACCTGATCGGCATGATCGACGTCTCGGTCAAGGGACTCCAGGGCATGCTGAACGGGCTGCTGGACGCCGCCCGGCTCGACGCCGGCATCGTCAAGCCGGTGGTCCAGCCGTTCAACCTGGACGAACTGCTGGAGCGGCTCGCCGCCGAGTTCGAGGGCCAGACCACCGCCGCCCGCCTGTTGTTCGAGGTCCGGCCGGCCAAGGTCGCGGTCTCCAGCGACCCGGTCCTGCTCGAACAGATCCTGCGCAACCTGCTGTCCAACGCGGTCAAGTTCACGATGCGCGGCTGCATCCTGCTCGAATGCATCCCGAACGAGACCACGGTCGACATCCATGTCGCCGACACCGGCCCGGGCATCCCGGAGGACAAGACCGAGGCGATCTTCCAGGACTTCCTGCAGCTGGACAATCCGGCCCGCGACCGCAGCCGCGGGATCGGCCTGGGCCTGGGCACGGTCGCCCGGACCGCGCGGCTGCTCGGCCATCCCGTGGCCGTGCGCTCCAAGGTCGGCGAAGGCGCCATCTTCACCGTCACGGTGCCCATCGCCGACGCGCCGGTGAAGCCGCCGGAGAAGCTGTGGCGCGGCCACGAGCAGTGGCAGGACCGCATCCTGGCCGACCGCGCGATCCTGGTGGTGGACGACGACCACGCCGTCCTGACCGCCCTGGTGATGCTGCTGGAGGACTGGGGCATGCGGGTGATCCGCGCCGGCGGGCTGGACGAGGTGGCCGAGTTGCTGGCCGAACTGGACAGCCCGCTCGACCTCGTGCTGACCGACTACCGCCTGCCCAACGGCGCCACCGGGGCCGAGGTGATCGACCTGGTGAGGCAGAGCGGCCACCACGCGGAGATCGCCGGCCTGGTCATGACAGGCGACACGTCGCCCGAACGGCTGATCGAGGCCCAGAAGGCCCAATGCCGGCTGCTGCACAAGCCGGTCAATCCGGACGACTTGAAGCGCGCCCTGATCGCCTGCTTCTGACCGTTCCCGGCGTGGGCCCGGACGGGCTTGTAACGATACGGCGCGGGGCCATCTGCAAGGCAGCGAATTTTGGACATCGGCCGGAGGATGACGATCATGTTCGACTCTGATACCAACCGGCGCCGCGACCCGGAACCCGTGGACCCCAACGCGCGCAGCATGATGCGCTTCGCGCTGCTGAGCGGGTTGTCCCTGGTCCTCGCCCTGCTGTGGCCGCCGCACCTGTTTCCGGTGATGCTGGCCGGGTTCCTGTTCATCAATGCCATGACCAGCGCCGCCGTGGCGGCGATTCAGCGCCAGCCGCTCTGGGGCCCGACCCTGACGCGCTGGGACGAAGGGGCGGCATTCTATGTCTTCGGCTTCATCGCCGGCCTTTTCATCGATCCTGCGGTGGTTGAGGAGACCCTGAACCTCACCCGCGCCGCGGACTGACATACCGGGGTCTGGCGGGACGCTGAAAAAGCGCAAACCCGTTTTTGGAAGATTGTCCAAAGTTGTGATCCGCGTCACTATGGCGGTGCGCCCGTGGTGGTAGGGTGCGCTCTTGTCTTGATTCCGGTACGGGTTTGCCATGGCGTTCAGTGCGACCTTCTGGGGGGTGCGCGGCACGATTCCCTGTCCATCTCCGACACATGTCCTGTTCGGCGGGAACACGAGCTGTGTCGAGGTGGCGGTGGGTGACCACACCGTCATCCTGGATTGCGGCACCGGGTTCCGCGGCCTGGGCAAGCACCTGATGAAGCGGACGACGCGGCGGGCGACCATCCTGCTCAGCCATTTCCACCTGGACCATATCGCGGGCTTCCCGTTCTTCCATCCCGCCTACAGCCAGGATTTCTCCTTCAGGATCATGGCGGCGCGTTTCCAGGGCTGCCCGAACATCCGCTCGATCCTGGCCAGCCAGATGGAGCCGCCGCTGTTCCCGGTGCCCATGCGCACCATGAAGGCGGACATGACGTTCGAGAATTTCAGCCCGGCCGACACCCTGACGCTGGACGGCGGCATCCGGGTCCGAACCGCCGCGCTCAACCACCCCGACGGCGCCTGCGGCTACAGGATCGACCACGAGGGCCGCTCGCTGGCCTACGTCACCGACACCGAACATGTGCCGGGGGCACCCGACCGCAACATCCTCGACCTGATCGCGGGAGCCGACCTCGTGATCTACGACGCGACCTACACGGAGCAGGAGTTCGCCTGCAAGGCCGGCTGGGGCCATTCGACCTGGGTGGAGGGCGTCAAGCTGTGCCGGGAGGCGGGAGCTCGCCGCCTTGCCCTGTTCCACCACGAGCCCGACCATGACGACGCCTTCATGGCCGGGCTGGAGGCCGAGGCGCAGTCCGCCTGGGCCCCCGTCTTCGCGGCGCGCGAAGGCACGACCGTCACGCTGGAGTGACGGCCGACTCCCGGCCCCGCTGCCCCTATCGTGCCTGGACGAACCGGACCTGCGAGTCGTCGCGGCGGATGATCCTGATGACGTAGGGCGACGTGAGCACCTGGGCGGTCATGGCCCCGGGCGCAGGCGCCCGCTCGCCGTAGGAGACCACCAGTTCACGGCTGCTCGGCAGCCCCTGTTCGATGAACTGGCGGTCGGTCGTCACCTGTTCGGCGATGTTCTCGATCGCCACGCCGTAGCCGGCCGTCTGCCGCATGCCGAGGAAGACGCCGATTCCCATCCAGCCCCGGGGGAGCGGACCCGGCGCCGGGGTGCCGGTGAGCTGCCAGAGGTTTTCCCACTGCTCCTGGGTGCGGGCGACGATCGTGGTGCGGCCCTGCACGGACGCCTGGGTGCCGCTCCACTCGAACTGGCCGTCGATGCCGGGTGTCTGGGCGGTCAGGGCGCCCTCCGGGTTGGAGAGGGGTTCGCCGGCCAGCAGGTTCATCGCCGTGGTGCAGCCGGTGGCGGACATCAGGGCGGCGCCGAGGGCCGCCAGAAGGATCCTGCGCATCGGTCAGGCAGCCCGCGGCAGCGCTGATTCGACCAGTTTGGCCCAGTAGCTGGCGCCGACCGGCAGGATCTCGTCGTTGAAGTCGTAGCGCGGGTTGTGGACCATGCAGGCGCTGGGTCCGCCCGCCTGGCCGATCCAGACATAGGAGCCGGGCCGCTCCTTCAGCATGAAGGCGAAATCCTCCGCCCCCATGCTGGGCGCGGGATCATGGATCACCTGGGCCTCGCCGACCACCTGGGCCGCGACGCGGGCGGCGAAATCGGTCTCGGCGGCGGTATTGACCGTGGCCGGGTAGTTCCGCCGGTAATCGACCTCCGCCGCCGCGCCGAAGGCTTCCGCCGTGGCCGTCGCGACGCGCTTCAGGCCGGCCTCCACGCTGTCCTGCACCGCAGGCTCGAAGGTCCTGACGGTGCCGCTCAGGACCACCTCCGCCGGGATCACGTTGTACGCGGCGCCGCCGTGGATCTGGGTCACGCTGACCACGGCCGAGCGCAGCGGGTCGGTGTTGCGGCTGACCAGGCTCTGCAGCGCCGTGACGATGTGGGCGGCGACCACCACCGGGTCGACGCCGTGGTGGGGCATGGCGCCGTGCGCGCCGTGGCCGCGCACCCGGATGTCGAACTGGTCGGCCGCGGCCATGATCGGCCCGGTGCGGACCGCGATCGAGCCGGCCGGCATCTCCGGCCAGTTGTGCATGCCGTAGACTTCCCGGGCCGGGAACAGGTCGAACAGCCCCTCCTGCACCATCTTCTGGGCGCCGCCCTTGCCCTCTTCCGCGGGCTGGAAGATGAAATGCACCGTGCCGTCGAAGTTGCGGGTCTCCGCCAGGTACCGTGCCGCCCCCAGCAGCATGGTGGTGTGGCCGTCATGGCCGCAGCCATGCATCTTCCCCGGGACCCTGGACGCATGCGGGAAGTCGTTCTGCTCCTGCATGTTCAGCGCGTCCATGTCGGCGCGCAGTGCTATCACCCTGTCCGACCCGGCGGCGCTCCCCGCCGTCAGCGTGCCGACGACCCCGGTGCCGCCCAGCCCCCGATGGACCGCGATGCCCCATTCCTCCAGCTTCGCCGCGACGATGCCGGAGGTGCGGAATTCCTCGAAGGCGGTCTCCGGATGGGCATGAAGATCGCGCCGCCAGGCGGTCATCTCGTCATGGAAATCGGCGATGCGATTGATGATCGGCATGTATCGTCTCGGTTCGAATCAGGGAGTCCGCACCCGCACGTTAGCAGAGAGAAGCGGGTCAGGACAGTCGCAGCGGCGCCGAAACCTCCGCCAGCCGCGCGTCGATCGCCTCGGCGGTCGGCAGGCTCTCCTGCGCGCCCAGGCCCAGGCAGGCGATCGAGGCGCCGACGCTGGCCCGGTGCAGCGCCTCGTCCGGGCTGGCGCCGCCGTCGAGCGCCGCCGTGAGGATGCCGCAGAAGGCGTCGCCCGCACCGGTGGTGTCGACCGGGTGTATCTTCAGCGGCGCCGCCGTCCACAGCGCGCCGCCCGATTCGGCCATCAGCGCGCCGGCGCCGCCCAGGGTCACGACGCAGGTGACGCCGCAGGTGCGGGCGAGGTCGCGGGCGAGTCCGGTCGCCGAACTGGCGGAAAGCTCCAGGCGCTCGGCGATCTCGGCGGCCTCGATCTCGTTGACCACCAGGATGTCGATCAGCTTGAGGATGTCCGGCGGGACGTCGGCGGCCGGCGCGACGTTCAGGACCGTACGGGCGCCCAGCGCATGGGCACGCCGGATCAGCGCCCAGTTCTGCTCCGCCGGGACCTCCATCTGCATCAGCACGGTGGTGCCGGCGCCGAGCCTGTCGTCGGGGATGCTGTCGGCCGACGCCGACAGGTTGGCGCCGCTGGCGACCGAGATGAAGTTCTCGCCGTCGCCGTCGACGCAGATCATGGCGCAGCCGGTCGCCGTCTCCGCCACCTGGATGCCAGACGTGTCGACCCCGTCGCGCACCAAGTTCTCGACCAGCGTCGAGCCGAAGGCGTCGGGGCCGATACAGCCGGCCATGGCGACCGCGGCACCGGCGCGGGCCGCCGCGATCGCCTGGTTATTGCCCTTGCCCCCCGGTTTCAGCTGGTACGCGGGGCAAAGGACCGTCTCTCCTGGTTTCGGAAGCGAGGGGACCGTCATGACGAGGTCCATGTTGAGCGAGCCGAAAACCAGAATCATCGTTGTCCCAATCCGAAATGCGCCGGTGCGGAACCGGCGCCGCTCAGTGGGAGAACAGCACCGGTATGGTCATGTGCTGCATAATATGACGCGTGACGCCGCCCAACACCAGTTCGCGCAGCCGCGACCGGCCGTAGGCTCCCATGACCAGCAGGTCGGCCGACATGTCGGTCGCATAATTCAGGATCATGTCGCCGGGATCCATCCCGCGGGCATTGACGTGGTCCGCCGTGACCGGCACGCCGTGGCGCGCCAGGTGCAGGCTGATGTCGGCGCCGGGCTCGTCGCCCAGCCCGTTGATGCCGGTCTTCGGGTTGACCGCTAGGACGCTGACCTTCTTCGCGGTCTCCAGGAACGGCAGGGCGTCGTTGACCGCGCGCGCCGCCTCGCGGCTGGCGTTCCAGCCGACCACCACCTGCTCGCCGATGGTCGGGAACCTGCCTGCATAGGGCACCATCAGCACCGGCCGGCCGCAGTCGAACAGGACGTCCTCCGGATGGACCGGCGGGACGTCGCGGTTCCGGTCGGGGTCGATCTGGCCCAGGATCACCAGGTCGGCATAGCGGCCGACGATCCCGGCGACTTCGGTCGGATCGCCGCGCAAGGGCCGCCATTCCGCCCGGGAGCCGATGCCGGCCAGCTCGACCCGCTGGCGGAACAGGCCGGCGGCCTCGTCGGCGATCTCCTGCGCCATGCGCCGCTGGAGGGCGATCACGCTGTCGCCCAGCTCGCCGGCGACATAGCTCGGCAGCGCCGGCGGCGCCGACACGAACAGGCCCGTCAGGTGGGCGTCGTGCCGCGCGGCCAGCATGGCCGCGGCGTCGATCCGCGCGGCGGCAGGCTTGCTGGTGTCGACGACGACCATCAGGTTCTTGAGCGCCATGGAATTTCTCCCCCTCTTCTGGTTCCGTCACGAATCGGCGTGACCGGCTTTCCTGTCGCATGCAGCATCCCCCCATGGACGGACCTGTTCATTGATCAGGATCAAGACGGGGTGATCGTCCGGCGCGGTCGGTCTCTCTCATGGCTCTTGGGGCCGGCAGGGCAGCGGCACCGGCCTCGTGCCCTGCGAGATTGATGCAAGTGCGCTAACAGCGTATGGTGGGATCATCACCTGTCGCTGGCGTCTGGAAAGCGGGTCATGGCCGGTCGGGTCTTCGAATTTTCCGATACCCGATTCGCCTACGGCGAAGAGCGACGCGTATGTTTTGGCTATGTCGAGGGCCGGCTGCATGTGTGCGTCTATACCGTCCGCGAAGATACGGTTCGGATAGTCTCCGTTCGCAAGGCGAATGACCGGGAGATCAGGAAATATGGCTGACACTCTGCCGAACGACGACAATCCCGACTGGAGCGGGCTCGATCCCGCGCCGCTGGATTATGCCGCCAAGCTCAAGGCGACGAGGACCCGTCTTTCCCTGAGCCAGGACAGTTTCTCGGCGCTTCTCCACATTCCGCGCTCGACCCTGCAAAACTGGGAGCAGCGCCGGACCGAACCGGACGCATTCGCCCAGACCATGATCGACGTGATCTACGACGATCCGGAGGGGATGGCCGAAAGGCTGAAGCGCAGGCTTGTCGCCTGAATTCGACGTGACGCGAGACAGCCGGGGTGGAAGCGCCGACATGGATTGCCGACGCTCACCCTCGGCGACGGCCGGACTATGGTCGCGCCATGGAACCCTGCCGTCGGCGTGCGGAGTCCCGCCTGGTCAAGGCTTCGACATCGCTTCCGGCGGTTCGACGCCGAACCGGGCCGCCCAGGGCTCCAGCGCCTCGCCGACGCCGGCGTAGAGGTCGACGCCGTTGCGCAGCTGCTCCGAGCGGCGCTTCAGCCCGCCCTCGCCGGGCAGGCGGACCGGCGGAGCGCCGGGGCGCGGCGGGATCGAATGGGCCTTGTCGGCCAGCCAGCCCGTCTCGCGCAGGAAGGCGTCGCGCCCGCCGAACGCGTCCGGGTCGAACACCTGCAGGAACACCGAGGCGCCCCAGCCGGTGGCGCCGTCGGCCCGGCCGTAGCCGCCCAGCGCGGAGGTCATCATCTCGATCATCAGCCCCAGCGCGTAGCCCTTGTGCCCGAGATCGAGACCGCCGAGCGGCAGGATCGCGCCGGGCGGATCGGCGAAATAGGCCGAGGCGTCGGCGGTCGGCTCGCCGTGCCCGTCGATCAGCCAGGGGTGGGGCAGGGGCTTGCCCTCCGCGTGGCAGCGGTTGGTCAGGCCGTTGGTGGTGGTCGACATGCTGACGTCCAGCAGCACCGGCGCGCCCGTGGTGGGCCAGCCCGCGGCCAGCGGGTTCGGGGTCATCAGCCGGCCGATGCCGCCGTGCGGCGTGACGCTGGCGCCCGCCGGGTCGGAGCTGGCCAGGATGATCGCGAGGCCCCGGTCGGTTGCGCGCTTCAGGTACGCGGCGAGGCAGGCGATATGGTGGCTGCGGCGGATGACCACCGTGGCCGTGCCGTACTGCACCGCCCGCTGGCTGGCGAGGTCGAGCGCCTGGACGACCAGCCAGGGGCCGGGCAGGCGGCGGCCGTCCCAGGTGACGGCGGGGCCGGTGTCGGCCAGGGTTTCCGGATCGCCCGACACCGCCATGGCGCCGGAGTCGATCTCCTTGAGGTAACCGGGCAGCAGTTGCAGGCCGTGGGTGGTGTGGCCGAAAAGGTCCCCTTCCACCAGGATCTCGGCGACGGTCCGGGCGCGGGCGGGCGCCAGGCCGGCGGCCTGAAGCAGGGCGGCGGCGTAGCCGACCAGTTTGTCCGCGGCGAAGCGGGGCATGACAGTTCCTCCTGGATATCCTGCGTTTTTCGAGGGTTGACGGGACCCATGGGGCAGCGGATCGTTCGCCATGACAACTAAAAACCGACATCGGAACCGACATTAGGGGGGATCAGGCCATGGATCGGGCTTTCGAAATCATCGACGAGCGCTTCAAGCGCTACGCGCTCGGCAACGTCTTCGTGGAGCGCCTGCACACCGGGATGCGCTGGGCGGAAGGGCCGGTCTGGTTCGGCGACGCCGGGCAGCTCCTGTGGAGCGACATCCCGAACAACCGGATCATGCGCTGGGTCGAGGGCGGCGGCGTCAGCGTCTTCCGCAGCCCGTCCAACTTTTCCAACGGCAATACCCGCGACCGGCAGGGCCGGCTGGTCACCTGCGAGCACGGCGCGCGGCGGGTCACCCGGACCGAGCATGACGGCACGGTGACCGTGCTGGCCGACAGCTACCAGGGGCGCCGGCTGAACTCGCCCAACGACGTGGTGGTGAAGTCGGACGGCTCGGTCTGGTTCACCGACCCGCCCTACGGCATCCTGACCGACTACGAGGGCCACCGGTCCGAGATGGAGCAGGACGGCTGCCACGTCTACCGGATCGACGCGGAGACGGGGCAGGTGACGGTGGCGGCGGACGATTTCGACAAGCCCAACGGCATCGCCTTCTCCCCCGACGAGCAGATCCTCTACGTCGCCGATACCGGCGCTTCGCACCGCAAGGACGGCCCGCACCATATCCGGGCCTTCGCCGTGTCGCAGTCCGGCACCCTGTCCGGCGGGGAGGTTTTCGCCACCATCCAGCCGGGACTGGCCGACGGCTTCCGGCTTGACACCGACGGCAACGTCTGGACCAGCGCCGGCGACGGGGTCCATTGCTACTCGCCCAACGGCGACCTGATCGGCAAGGTGCTGGTTCCGGAGGTGGTCTCCAACCTGGCGTTCGGCGGACCGAAGCGGAACCGGCTCTTCATCACCGCCACGACATCGCTCTACAGCGTCTATGTCGGGGCGAACGGCGCCGGGCCGTTCTGAGGGAAGGAGGGATCGGGATGCGTATCCTCATTCCAGACGCGCAGTTCCTCGACGATGCCGAGATCGAGCGGGCCGCCGCCGGCCCAGGGGTCACGTTCGACGTCCATCGGGCCGTGCGGGAGACCGACGTGCCCGAGGCGAGCTGGCGCGCCTGCGACGCCGTGATCTGCTACCATGTCATCCAGTACCGCGGCCCCTGGCTGGAGTGGCTGGAGCGTTGCCGGGTGATGGTGCGGGCCGGGGTCGGCTTCGACAACATCGACGTCACGGCGGCCGCCGCGCGCGGCATCCCGGTCTGCAACGTGCCGGACTACGGCACGACCGACGTTGCCGACCACGCCATCGCCATGATGATGACCCTGACCCGCGGCGTCGCGGCCTATGACGCCCAACTCCGCGCCGACCCGGTGGGGGCTTGGCGGTTCGACACGCCACCCCTGGTCCGCCGCATGCGCGGCCAGACATTCGGAGTCGTCGGGCTGGGGCGGATCGGGACGGCGGCGGCGCTGCGCGCCCGCGCCTTCGGCATGGAGGTGCTGTTCTACGATCCGGCGCTGCCCTCCGGCGCCGAGCTGTCCTTCGGTTTCGGCCGTACCCGCTCCCTGGCCGACCTGATGGCGCGTTCCGACATCGTCAGCCTGCACTGCCCCCTGACCGGGGAGACGCGCGGGATGATCGGGGCGGAGGCGCTGACGGCTTCCCGGCCCGGCCAGATCCTGGTGAATACGGCGCGCGGCGCGGTAGTCGACCTGGACGCCCTGTTCGGCGCCCTCAAGGACGGCAGGCTGGCCGGGGCCGCGCTCGACGTCCTGCCGGTCGAGCCGCCCGAACCGGACCATCCGCTGATGCGGGCCTGGAGGGCGCAGGAGCCCTGGATCGCCGGCCGCCTGCTGCTCAGCCCCCACGCCGCCTTCTACAGCCCGTCCAGCATCGTCGACCTGCGCCGGAAGTCGGCCGAGACGGTCATGGCGGCACTGGCGGGGGAGCCGGTCAACTGCGTCAACGGCGTGGTGCCGCGGCACGGCTGAGGGCGCCGGCCGGCGATCAGGACCGCGGTTCGGCAGGCGCTGCCGGTTCATACCGGTCGCGCTCGTCGGACGGGTCGGTTTCCTGCGGGTCCGACATCGACGAGGCGTCGCGGCCCAGTTCGGACTGGACCTGTTCAAGGCTGCGCAAAGGGTTCAGGAGATAACTGCTGACGGGCATTCAAAACGGCTCCTTGGCGATAGGCAAAAATATCGAGCAGCCGGTGAATGACTGGTTAATGACAGAGATTTAATAATCGTCCCTGCTGCAGGCCATGAAATAGTCACCATCTGCAGACCAGATCAGGGACCCCACCCTGGTGGGCGGTTCTACTACTATCGATAACGGGATTGGACAAGACTAGGATGTGGAAATTACTGGCTCTCTCCCTGGCGACCGTCGCGCTGGTGGTGTTCCATACGCCGATCGCGGCGCTCGCGTTCTTCGGCGTGATCGTGGCCGTCTTCATCGCCGCGGTCTTCGCGTCGACGCCGAACTCCGGCCAGCGTGAGGTCTGAGAGGGAAAGGCCGGGTGGGGCCGTCCCGTCACGGCCCCCGCTTCCGCGATCCTGACCGATCCGCCGCCGCTACTCCGCCGGATGGTGCGACAGCGCGCCCGGCTTGGCGGCCGAAACCTGCCGGGCCTGTTGCGGCATTCCGGCGCGCAGCACGATCGACGTGCCGAACATGATCAGCCCGACCATGAAGATCAGGACCGATGACAGGGCCGCGAAAGCCGAACGCGTCTGATCCATCCACAGCATCAGTCCGGCCGCCGCGAAGCAGGCGAAACCTCCCAGGCCGATCAGGTCCGCCGCCGGGCCGATATTGAAGGGAGTGTTCCTCAACCGCTGCTTGATATCCTGTGCCCAGGTGCTTGCCGTTGCGTAAATCATGATCTCTGCCCGACCCGTTCCTTGATTTGATTTGCTGTTGACCAGAGTAAGCGCGGTTCGCCGCGCCAGCGTCAAGCCTGTCGGCCGGTAAAGCCTCGATGGAAAATGCGGCGGGAACGAGACGCCGAAAAGCCCTGTGTTTAACCGCTTATTGACTAAGCGGGCCTAAAATTGTCTCGAACAGGCGGAGGCTCCGCCGCACGGGTATTGGAGAACAAGGTGTCTGGCAGTTTCGAAATCCGCCCTCGCGGGGTTGATCTGGATGGTGGAACTTCCGGGGTGCGGCGCCCGGCGGAGTACCAGCGCGGCGGCGACGACGCCCTGTTCGACGAGTTCAACAACACCCTGGCTCGCCTCGAGGGCGCCGGGCGGGACCGGCCCGGCAACAGCGGACTGATCACCCAGATCGAGACCCTCGCCGCGGTGGTGGAGCGCCAAGCGCAGGAGCTTCGCGTCGCCCGCTCCGCCGCATCCAAGCTCGAGGCCGAGAACGAACGCATGCGCCAGATGCTGCGGGCACTGCTTGCCGCGATCGACGCCGGCGAGACCCGGATCTTCAGCACCGTGGAGCGCGCCGAACGCCGCCTGCGGGAGCTGATCGACACCGGCACCGCCTTGCCCGATCCCTCTCTCAGCCAGCAGGCGCCGCGCTCACGCAACCCGCGCCCGGTCCGCGAACAGGAACCGGGCTTGCCGAGCAGGCCGTCGATCCGGGTGATCGAGTAGCCCGGTCCCGGGCGCCCGGGGGAATCACCCCAGGCCGAGTTTCTTGCGGACGTCGTAGCTGCGGTCCTTGGACCAGCGTTCCAGGAAGCTGGCCAGTTCGCTGTCAGGCGGTTCGGGCAGCACGACCTTCAGCTTGACATATTGGTCGCCGGCCAGTCCGGTCTTCGGATCGACGATCCCCTTGCCCTTCAGCCGCAGTGTTCCGCCGGTGTTTGAGCCGCGCGGCACCTTAACGGCGACATGCCCGTCCAGGGTCGGCACCTTGATGGTGGCGCCCAGCACCGCCTCGGGCAGGCTGATCGGCAGTTCCAGATGGATGTCCCCGTCCTTGCGCACGAAGAAGGGGTGCGCCTCGACATGGACCTCGACGATCGCGTCGCCGGCCGGGCCGCCGCCGATCCCGTTCATCCCCTGGCCCTTGAGCCGCAGCTTCTGCTGATCCTCGGTCCCCGGCGGGATCGCCACGTCGATGCTCTTGCCGGTCGACAGGTTGATCCGCCGCTTGGTCCCCAGCGCCGCCTCGGTGAAGGGGACGGTGACGGAATAGGCGATATCGGTGCCCCGCGACTTGAAGCCGCCGTGGCCGGCGCCGCCCCGCCGGCGCCCGGCGCCGAACAGGTCGGAGAAGATGTCGTCGGCGTCGAATCCGCCGAAGTCGGCTCCGCCGCGTCCGCCACCGGCATAGGCGCGGTGCAGCGGGCGCTCGTTGCCGTTGGCGTCGATCTCGCCGCGGTCGAACCTGGCGCGCTTCTCCGCGTCGGACAGAAGGTTGTAAGCGCCGGAAACATCCTTGAAGCGCTGCTCGATATCGGGCCTGCCCGGGTTGAGATCGGGGTGGAACTGCTTGGCGAGGCGCCGGTAAGCCTGCTTGATCTCTTCGGCGGAGGCCGACTTGGTCAATCCCAGAACCTGATAAGGGTCGCGCATCACGGCCACGAGATAGCGTATCCTGTAAAAAAGGGTCGGCACTACGGCGGACGCCCGCCGGCCGGTACGGCGGCGGGCGCCTGGTCAGTGCCTCGGGCTGGATGGCCGATCGGTGGCGTTCAGCTCACGATCTTCCAGGTGCCGTCCGGTTGCTGGCAAGCCTGACCAAAGGCCTGTTGGGTTCTGCCCCCGACAGTAACCGTTTGCTGGTATTCTCGGCAATAGGCGTTGGTGCCGGGCTGGCGGCCCTCTCGCGTCGGCACGATGACGCCGGAGTTGCCGCTCTTGGGATTGCTCCAGACGATCTCTTCGCCGATCGGGGCCTCGTAAGCCTGCTGAACCGCCCGGCCGGCGTAAACCTGGTCGGCCCGGTCGAGCGAGGAGCCGATCTCGCTGCCGAGGAAGGCGCCCAGCAGGGTGCCGGCGCCGACCGCGACCAGCTTGCCGGTGCCGCCGCCGATGGTCGAGCCGAGCAGCCCGCCGGCCGCGGCGCCGCCCAGCGTTCCGAGGCCCTGCTTGGGGCCGAGCCCGTCCGTCGTGCAGCCCGAAAGCAGTGCGAGCGCGACCAGCGCGGGAGCCACTCTCTTCAGCATCTTCCTCAAAACCTCGTCGAAATGTACCAGTGCGCCGGCATGAAGCGGCGGCCAAGCTGGCACTCGGTATCCACGAGAATGATGTATATTGTGTTGTCGCCCGAAAAATATGACCGGCATCACACATGATCGAATTTAAAGAGAATGATCCCTATGGCCTGTTCCGGACCTGGATGGCCGAGGCCGAGAAATCGGAACCCGAGGACCCCAATGCCATGGCGCTGGCGACCGCCGATGCCGCGGGCGTGCCGTCGGTCCGCATGGTCCTGCTCAAGGGATTGGACCCGCGCGGGTTCGTCTTCTACACCAACCTGGAGAGCCGGAAAGGCGTCCAGCTGGCGGCCAACCCCAATGCCGCCCTGTGCTTCCACTGGAAATCCCTGAGGCGCTCCGTCCGGGTCGAAGGACCGGTCGAGCAGGTCTCCGACGCGGAGGCCGACGAATACTACCACAGCCGCCCGCGCGGCAGTCAGATCGGTGCCTGGGCGTCCCGGCAGTCGCGCCCGCTGGAAGGCCGGTGGGAGCTGGAGAAGCGGGTGGCGGAGTTCACCGCGCGGCATGCCGTCGGCACGATCCCGCGTCCGGAATTCTGGTCCGGATTCCGCGTGCTGCCCAGGCGCATCGAGTTCTGGGCCGACCGCCCGTTCCGTCTCCACGACCGGGTGGTCTTCCACCGGGTCCAGGAGGGCGGCGACGGCGCGGCGGATGCCGCGCCGGGGTGGACAACGGAACGCCTGTTTCCCTAAAGGTGTTGCCGTCAGCATTCTGAAGGCGGCAGATAGGGAACCGGGATGGCAGAGACCATCGGAGACGATGCGGAACGGGATGACGACGGCCGTCTCCGCCGCGCCGCGACCTATGCCAGCGTAGGCGTCGCGCTGACGCTGATCGCGGCGAAGCTGGCGGCCTATCTCTACACCGAGTCGGTCAGCATCCTGTCCTCCCTTATCGACAGCTCGTCCGACCTCCTGGCTTCCGTGGTCACGCTGCTGGGGGTCAGGGTCGCCCTGCGGCCGCCCGACCGGTCCCACCGCTACGGGCACGGGAAGGCCGAGCCGCTGGCGGCTCTGGCCCAGGCCGCCTTCGTCGCCGGGTCGGCCGTCTTCCTCACCTACGAGGCGATCAACCGGCTGTTCAACCCCGTGGCGCTCCAGGAAAGCTCCGCCGGCATCGCGGTGATGGTCTTCTCGATCGTGCTGACCGTCGGGCTGGTCGCGTTCCAGCGCCGGGTGATCCGGCGGACCGGCTCCATGGCGATCGGGGCCGACAGTCTCCATTACAGCGGCGACCTGTTCATGAACCTGGCGGTCATCGCGGCGCTGGTCCTGACCGGCATGACCGGCATCCCGATCCTGGACCCCCTGTTCGCGCTGGGCATCGCCGCCTTCCTGATCGTCGGGGCCTTCCGCATCGCCAAGGGATCGCTGGACACCCTGATGGACCGCGAGCTTCCCCACGGCGACCGCAAGCGCATCCGCGAGATCGTCATGGCCCATCCCGCGACGCGCGGCATGCACGACCTGCGCACCCGCAACGCCGGGATCACGCTGTTCATCGAGCTTCATCTGGAACTGGACAGCGAGCTGACCCTGGCCGAGGCGCACGACATCACCGACGAGGTCGAGTGCCGGCTGACCGATGCCTTTCCCCAGGCCGAGGTGATCGTCCACCAGGAGCCTTTCGGCTTGTCCGACGACCGCCTCGACACCCGCATCGCCGAGGCCGGGCGGCTGCGCCGCGGATCGTGAACCGCTCCGCTTCGGCGATTTCTTAACCGCGCCCCTTCATGATGTCGGCGGTTCGGGCCCAGGAGGGGCCCCAGGAGGGGGATTGGGGTGCTGAAGCGTCTGGCCGTACTCGCGCTGCCGATCCTGGCGCTCGCCGCCTGCCTGGACGAAGTCCCGTCGAACGAGGTCATCGCGAACCTGCTCGAAGCCTCGGCCAACCAGGAACTGGCCGTCGTCAGGGCCGCCGGCACCCTGCCGCCGCCCGGCCAGTTGGTGCCCGACGCCGTCCGCATCGTGAACCTCAGGACGATCGGCGGCGTCACCGACAGCAAGGGCATCCATGTCGCTTCCATCCAGTTCGACCTGATGGTCGAGCTGAACGGCGCCCGCATGCTGAGCCAGCGCGGCGCCAAGGCGCGCCTCAAGCTTGCCCGGGAGGGCTCCGGCTGGCGCATCGTCGAGAAGCAGTAGCGGGGATTCCCGGCTGCGGCCCACTGTCACGTCCCGCGCTCGCGAAGTCGTTTCGCCCGATCCCTTCGCTCGACCGACCTATACGGAAGAGCAGTGCTGAAAGACGCGGCCATTCCGGCGCATTCAAGTTTGAATGCTCTTGCATCCATTTCAAGGATGACATCCGAACCCCTCCCAGGTTACCGGGTTTTTACGCAGTTTGTTCAATGGGACCGATTAGGTATATGTGACCCCCGTCGGCTTTGACCGATTTGATCCCGTGGATACTTCGATCGGATCGTCATTCGGGGTTTGGATGTCGATTTTTTCTTCCCTCTCCCATATCCGGTTGCCTCGCCCTCCCGGACCTTTCCGGTCCCGGCGGCTGGGAACGGTTCGGCCCGACGGCGGCGGCGATGCCCCGGATACCGGTTCCGTCGACCCGCTCCAGGTCGGCCAGGGCGAGATCTTCCACGAGGTGGGCGAGTTCGGCGGCGACGTGCTGGAGGCGCTGATCGCCGAGGCCGGCGGCGGCAGCGGTGGCGGCGGGGACCTGGAGTTCGACAGGGATATCCGCCGGCAGGGCGCGGACGCCGAGACCGGTCCGCGCGACTGGGGTCCGGACTATGGCGCCGCCGGTTCGGTCGCCTCCGGGCTGGATGTCAGGACGCTCGCCACCCGGATGATGATGGCGTTCGGCGTGGCCGATGGCGATTTCGGCAGCGCCGACCCGTTCTTCGATGCGGACGGCGCCGACGGCTGGTCCGATCTCCTCCAGGGGGATGCCGGCCCGGCCGGCGGAGTACGGTTCGGCGGCGGTGGCGCGGGCATCGAGGCTGCGGAGGAACCCGACCCACCGCACTCCGCCGGCCTGGGCGCGTTGCCGACGCTGCCCGGGCGCGGATGCCTTCCGGACCTGGGCGACGCGCTGGCGGCGAACTCGGGGCTGCGCGACCGTGCCGCCGCATTCTCGGCCGCGGGGACCGCCGGCGCCGACGCCGGCCTGCTCACCGCGCTGGAGGACGAGGTCACCGGAGTGCTGTACGGCTGGGCCGGGCTGGACGCCGCTCCCGGCGACGGCCGGGAGGCCGCCTTCCTGGAGAAGTATTTCGGTGTCCATGCCGCCGGCGGGATCGCCGAGGCGCTGTCGCCCGACGCGATCTCGGAAGTCTTCGGACAAGTCCGCGATGCCGCTATCCTCAAGCTGACCGGGCAGGGCTGCCTGTCCGGCCTGTTCCGCGACCTGGCCTACGACCCGAAGGCCGATCGGCTGACCGGCAGCGCCGTCATCGACCATGACGGGCTGGCGGCCTTCGGCAACAGCGCGGCGGCCCTGGGTCCGGAAGGGGAGGCCGGTGCCTGGCAGGCCTTGGCGGCCCTGACCCGCGGATTCGAGGAGGCCCTGGGAGAGGCGGACTCCCTGCCGTCCCTGCTGGGCGCCGTCCTCGACCGCGGGGCCGACCTCGCCGGCCGCGTCGGGCAGGGGCTCCGGACGCTCGGCATCGACGTCGACAGCGTCAAGCTGAAGCTTCCCGGCGGCGACGAGGAGGAGACCGCCGAGGCTTCGTCCGAGGAGTTCGGCCCCGGACCGCAGGAGGACGCCGAAACCGCCGAGACCCTGGACTGGAGCCGCCACGATGCCCGCCACGACTGGTCCGATCTCGGCGCCGCGCATTCCGGCGAGCGGCACGATGCGGGCGCCTTCATGCTCCACCCCGCCATACCCGACATGTTCGCCTTCACCGGCATGCCGATCTTCGACGGCTTTTTCCAGCCCCAGGCGGCCTGAGCGATTAAGCCTCGTTTAATAAAATGCGCCGAAGATTTCGAAACGGATACGTTGCCGCCTGAAACAATCAAGAAATACGGGCTTGCCGGCTGATGGACACCATGATGAACGAAAAGTCGTTCCTGATCGGCGCGGTCGCGCAGGAGGCGGGAACGCTCGGCATCGAGATCGCCGATGTCGCCGGCAGCGTGGAGGACGTCAGCTCGCGCATGACCAAGAAGGCGGCGGTCTTCGTCGACCTGCGCGACGCCGCGGCCGGCATGTCGGAAAGCAGCGCCGGCATCCAGTCCGCGGCCAAGGCCACCCGCTCCGTCGCCCGGGACGCCCTCTCCGAGGTCGAGGGCTCGCGCGGCCGGCTGCGCGAGTCCCTGGAGGACATCGGCGCGCTAGTAGAGGGCGTCACCGGCATGGAGCGCCAGCTCGGCGGGCTGCGGGAGGCCCTGATCCGGATCGGCAAGGTAGCCCAGGAGATCAATGCCATCGCCAAGCGGACCAACCTGCTGGCGCTGAACGCGACGATCGAGGCGGCGCGCGCGGGAGAGGCCGGCCGGGGCTTCGCCGTGGTCGCCGGGGAAGTCAAGGCGCTCGCCTCCAAGACGGGCGAGGCCACCGCCGACATCGACGCCACCCTGCGCTTCCTCAACGAGCAGGCCCGCCTGCTGCTCGCCGAGAGTTCCGAGAGCATGGAGAAGGCGAAGGCCGTGGGAACGGGCACCAAGGCGCTCGGCACCATGATCGACACCGTGGGGTCAGCGATGGTCCAGGTCGACCGCGAGACCACGCGGATCGACGACGCCGCCACGGCCATCCGCGAAAGCTCCCGCCGGGTAGAGGAGCAGATCGCCGACATGGCGGGCGACGTGGAACTGTCCAGCGGCGACCTCAACGCGACCCGCGACCGGGTGATCCGGCTGCTGGGCGTCAGCGAGCGGCTGATCGGGATCACCGCCGAACTGGACGTGGAGACGATCGACACCCCCTTCATCCGCCATGCCCGGAACGCCGCGGCGCGGATCTCGGCCCTGTTCGAGGACGCCGTCCGCTCCGGGCGCCTGAGCGCCGACGCCCTGTTCGACGAGAGCTACCAGCCGATCCCGGGGACCAATCCCCAGCAGGTCCGAACCCGCTTCACGGAGTTCACCGACCTTGTCCTGCCCGGGATACAGGAGGCGATGCTGACCGCAGACCCCCGCATCGTGTTCTGCGTGACGGTCGACCGCAACGGCTACCTGCCGACCCACAATGCCAAGTTCTCCAAGCCGCACGGCTCCGACGTCGCCTGGAACACCGCCAACGGCCGCAACCGGCGCATGTTCAACGACCGCGTCGGCCTCGCCGCCGGCCGCAACACGCGGCCCTTCCTGCTCCAGACCTACCGCCGCGACATGGGCGGCGGACAGTATTGCCTGATGAAGGACGTCTCCGCCCCGGTCACCGTCCTGGGCCGGCACTGGGGCGGCCTGCGGCTGGCCTACACGGTCTGAGGAGCCCGGCACGCTGATTCGTCCGCGCCGGGCTCGCAAAGCACTGGAATCTAGGCTAGATTTCCTTAAGCTCTGGTCCTTGGTCCTATAATTGCCGCTGCATCATGCGAAAACGCAGGAATATCCGCTGATCTCTTCCTGTTCTCGGGCGCTTCCTTGCGAATTTGCATGATTGTCATCATGGTGCCGCGGTTTTTCGCAGTCGGGGAAATTGGCCAATGCAGCAGATCAGGGAGTCGCTCCACCGCTGGCTTCGGTCCGTGATGGAGGAGCGGGGCTGGACGGCTGCCACCTGGGCCAAGCGCGCCGACGTGACCGCGACCAACCTGACCCGCTTCCTCAAGGACCCCGAGGGGGCCAGCCTGCCCAGCGCCGAGACCATCGGACGGCTCGCCTTCGCCGCCGGGTCGGAGCCGCGCTTCCTGTCCAGCAACCAGCCCTCGACCTCCTCCTGCCGGGTCCCCGTGCTCAGCCACGAGCAGATCCGGACCGTCATGGACCTGCCGCGCGCCGGGGCGGCGGAGTACCTGGCCGATGCCCTGCGCCGGGGCGCCCCGTGCGTCCTGATGGACCGGCCGACCTCCCCCCGCGCCTTCGGGCTCCAGATCACCTCGCTGCACATGAACGCGGGCGGACTGCTGCCCCAGGACCAGATCGTGATCGAGCCGGTCGACCATGTCCCGCCGCGCAAGGGCGACATGGTGATCACGATCGACGGCACGTCGCTGTGCGCCTACCGCTATTACCACCCCCAGCTCGTCCCGATCAGCACCGATCCCCATTGCTGCCCGATGGTCATCGACGGCGCCGAGATGGTCGGCGTCGCGATCCTCGTGGTACGCCCCCTGAGGGTCGAACTGATGAGTTGACCGGGCGCCGCCGGCCCCTCTGAAACCCTCCCTCGGGCCTGCAAGATTCCTCCCCGCAGTTCTCATTTTGTTCTTTGTTAAATGCGAAATCGCAGTTAACATTGGCGGAGCTATGCCCATATAGGGATGACTCAAATGCGAAGCTGCAGCGGGTCAGGGATCGACAGATGGCTTTGTCCAAGGATCAGGTAGAATTCCGGGCCCGCCGCCTGGGCTCCAGCGACGCGGTCCGCGTGATGGCGGGCCACTGGGTGGAGCTGTGGCGCGAGAAGACCGGCCGGGCCGCCCCGCCCCGGCTGGACTTCGTGCCCGCCGTCCAGATCGGGATCGCGACCGAGCCGCTGCACGCCCGCTTCTATACCTATCGCACTGGGATCGGAGCCTATCCGGCCGGCCACCGCACCCACGTGCATCCCGACCACGACCATATCGTCGCCAACCTGGACTTCCTGACCTGGAGCGTCCCGCCGGCCGACCCGGCGATGGCCCCGGACACGATCCTGGAAGCCAAGTTCCATTCCGGCTTCAAGACCGACGAGGATCTGGCGGAACAATATTACTGGCAGATGCAGCACCAGATGATGGTGTCGGGCCTGGCCCGGTGCGTCCTCTCCGTGCTCCGCCCGTCCGGCTATTCCTTCCTGACCGTCGACCGGAACGAGGTGGACGCCGCCCTGCTGCTGGAGACCATCCAGGCCTTCTGGTGGCACGTCGAGAACGACCTGGAGCCGGCCGACCCGCTGCCGGTGGAGGCACCCGACTTCGACGACATGGGCGTGCTCGACATGTCCATGCACAACCGGTTCGTCGCGGTCGGCGACGTCCTGGTCAGCAACCACGACGGCGTCCAGGCCTACCGCGCGGCCGAGGCCGAGCTGAAGGCTCTGATGCCCGAGCGGGCCAAGGTCGCCTACGTCCCGGCCGCCGCCGAAGCCCGGGGCATCGTGATCAGCCGCTCGCGCGACGGCAGGCTGTCGATCCGCGTCGGCGAACTGCCGAGGAAGTACCGGGCCCGGGCGCGCACATGGCTGCCGGACCACGCGCCCGACTTTCTGCCCGACCTGATGAACGACTGAGCGTTGGAGAAACCGTCCCATGCCACGAGCAAGGAGGCCGGCCGACGGGCCGGAAACGGAGACCATGACCACCGGGATGCCGGGCGACACCATCGTGCGCGACAACCTTGAATTCTGGAACGCGCTGAAGCGCACGGACCCCAAGGCGACCAAGCCGTTCCAGCGCGCCGGCGGCTTCCGCGGCACCCAGATCGACCCGGCCTGGCGGCTCCAGATGATGACCGAGGTGTTCGGCCCGGTCGGCAAGGGCTGGGGCTACGAGCAGCTGGAATGGACCATCGCCGAGCGCATGGTCTTCATCTGCTGCCGCGTCTGGTACGTCGATCCGGAGACCGGCGAGAAGCATTTCACCGGCCCGCAATGGGGCGGCACCGAGATGGTCCGGCGCAACCGCGACGGCACCGAGCGCCCGGACGACGAGTGCTTCAAGATGTCGATGACCGACGCCATCGGCAAA
The DNA here is from genome assembly GCF_016806835.2 of Skermanella rosea. Taxonomy (NCBI): domain Bacteria; kingdom Pseudomonadati; phylum Pseudomonadota; class Alphaproteobacteria; order Rhodospirillales; family Azospirillaceae; genus Skermanella; species Skermanella rosea. Next base: position 1,514,729 of record NZ_CP086111.1, read on the forward strand.
TGCATGCTCCAGATCGGCCTGGCCGCCGACATCTATCTCGGCCAGTTCGACGACAGCAAGTACCGCGAGGAGTCCGAGACAATCTACGCCGTCAAGGCCAACCCCGACCTGCAGCCCGCCGGGATCGCCAAGCTGGAGGCGGAGATCCGGGACAAGCTGGCGGAGGTCGAGGACCTGGAAGCCCTGGACGACCTGTGGCGCAGCGGGATCAACGCCCGCATCCGCGAGATCGGCGCGGTCGACAAGGCGGCGCAGAACCGCATGATCACCTGCTTCTCGCAGAAGAAGAACGAAATCCTGAAACGAGAGGAGAGCGACCGCGAGGCGGCCTGAGGCAGCACTCCCGGTCCCCGAAGAGGCAAGCCATGTACCAACGTTTCATCGCCGTCGGCCGCCTGGGCCGCGATCCCGAGATCACCACGACGGCCGGCGGCGCCCGCATGGCGAGCTTCAGCCTGGCTACCAGCGAAGTCGCCAAGGGCGAGGAGCGGGCGGAGTGGCACCGCTGCGTCGTCTGGGACGAGAAGCTGGTCGACGTGATCGCCCGGCGTGCCCGCAAGGGCACCCTGGTGGCCCTGGAAGGCCAGGTCCGGACCCGCCGCTGGAACAGCAAGGACGGCCGCGAGAACCACACGACGGAGGTCGTGCTGGACCGCTTCACCAGCCGGTTCCAGATCCTGTCCGGCGCCAAGCCGCAGGACGACGTGGTCGAAGCGAACCAGCCGGTTTTCGACAAGAGATTCGCCTTCGACGAGCTGCCATTTTGATGACTGCGATATCGCAATTTTCGGCGGCGACACCATCTATAATCGGCTGCGCAAGCGCAGCTCCCCGCTAGGGGAAGCCGCACCGGAGTATCCTCCGCCATGACGATGATAGCTTCTTCCAACAAGATCGACTCCACCCCCGGCGAGCTGTTCCGCTCCCCCAGCGGGCTGCTGACCCGCACCGCCTGGGAAGACGAACTGGAAAGCACGTTCGACCAGATGCCGCGCTGGTACCGTTCCGCGGCGGAGCGAGACCGCCGGTTCGCCCGCTGGGTCCATGCGGAGGCCAAGGGCCTCGCCTGCCATCTCGACCGCCTGCTGCGCCCGGACACCAAGCCCGCGCTGGCGCGCCATCTCAGGGCGGTCTCCGAAGCCCTGTGGGCCGACGCCGAATGGGCGCGCCACCGGATCGACGGCAGCCTGGACGAGGCGGCGTAAGATGCGAAGGAAGTCTGAAATGACCATAGAGCAATTGCAGAAGCGCCTACGCGAGGCCCACGCCCGCATCGGTTTCGAGGGCCGCTTCGCCTTCACCATCGGACAGCAGGCCGCCGATGGCTGCTATATCACGCACTGGTTCCGGCCGACGCCCTACGCCTTCGAGGACTGCAGGTCGGTCGGGGCCGGCACGGTCGCTGACTGCATCGCGGCGCTGGACCGCTACGTCGCGGATTATCCCAGGCCCATGACCAACGAGGAAGTCGGCATGACCCTGGGTATCATCCCGCCCCACGAGGAGCGTTACAAGGTCGCGGCGGAATGACCGCCGCCCTCGTAACGGTACCGGCCGGGCCGGGCCGGCCTCAGCCCCTCGTAGCGTGACGCGTACTTGCCCACGTAACCCTTCATGCAGGCGCGGTGGAACCGCTGCGACTGGGTCTTCCAGTCGTCGCCGGGCCGGACCCAGCTGACATAGGTCGTGCCGGTCCTCCGGTCGGTCCGCAGGTAGCGGCCCATTCCCTTGTCGCCCGCCACCCACTGGCCCGGCTGCAGATGCAGGGCTCCGGCGGACAGCAGCAGGGAAACCTGCGGCGTCATGTCGATGGTCGGTAGGTATCTCATCTATAGTGCCTCTCCTGGAAATGTCCACGGAACAGGCATGCCCAAGGCCGACGGCCATGGCGGCGCGCCAAGGCGGTCGGGACGGAAACGGCAGCTTTCGGGGACGGCTTATATGTGGTGTTTCTTGTGCATATTTCAAGAAGCATTGTCAGAACAAAGCATGAACTTGTAAGCTGCCCGAAGGCCCCTTTCGAGATTTTGGAACAGGAAAACATGGCAGTTTCAAAGAACCGTGCATCGGACACAGTGACCGCCCGAGTGGAGCACGCCCTCAACCTGACGCGGGGCCGCCTGAAGCTTTGGCTGGTCTTCGAGGATGACGCCGCCGTGGCGGAGGCCCGCTCCCTGATACAGCTCAAGAAGGCCCGCAACCTGCTGGCGCTCTCCCGCTCCGACCTGGAGCACCGCCACGAGAAGGCGGTCCGCCAAATCCTGGAACGCTACGCCGGCCACACGCCCCCTCCGGTCGAAACGGCGGAGGAACCGAAGCCGGCTCCCCGCCGCCGTGCCGCCTCCCGGCAGCCCGCCGAAGCGGTTTCCGGATAGGGCCTGCCGGGTTAGACTGAGGAACCAGCGGTGGCAATGACAGCGGTCCAGCACAGGGTGGAACAGCCCAACAGGCCGGCGTCGCCCGCGCCGGACCGGGAAGTCCTTGCCGGTCTGGTCGAGCGGGTGACCTTCCACAATGCGGAGAACGGCTTCTGCGTTCTCCGCATCAAGGCGCGCGGCCATCGCGACCTGATCACCGTCGTCGGCCATGCCGCCTCGATCTCGGCGGGCGAATTCGTCCAGGCCAGCGGCGCTTGGCACAACGACCGCACCCACGGCCTCCAGTTCAAGGCCGGGTTCCTGCGCACGACCATGCCGACCACCGTTGAAGGGATCGAGAAATATCTCGGCTCCGGCATGATCCGCGGCATCGGGCCGGTCTATGCCAAGAAGCTGGTGCGGGCCTTCGGCGCGGACGTGTTCGACGTGATCGAGCAGCAGGCCGACCGGCTGCGCGAGGTGGCCGGGATCGGGCCGGTGCGGGCCAAGCGGATCATCGCCGGCTGGGCCGACCAGAAGGTGATCCGCGAGATCATGCTGTTCCTGCATTCCCACGGCGTCGGCACCTCGCGGTCGGTCCGCATCTTCAAGACCTACGGACCCGACGCGATCCAGCTCATCTCGGAGAATCCCTACCGCCTCGCCCGCGACATCCGCGGCATCGGCTTCGTCACGGCGGATGCCATCGCGGCCCGCCTCGGCATCGAGAAGACCGCCATGGTCAGGGCGCGGGCCGGCATCGCCTATGCCCTGGCGGAGGCCATGGACGAGGGGCATTGCGGCCTGCCGCGTGGCGACCTGCTGGCGCTCGCGGAAAAGCTGCTCGACATCCCATCGCCGCTGATCGAGGAAGCCATCGACCTCGAGCTGGCGGACGGCACCGTGGTGGCCGACCGGCTCGACGGGGCGGAGGCCGTGTTCCTGGCGGGCCTCTACCGCTCCGAACGCAACATCGCCACCCGCCTGCTGGGCCTCGCCGCGGGCCGGCCGCCGTGGGGCGCCATCGACGCCGCCACCGCGATTCCCTGGGTCGAGCAGCGCACTGGCCTGACCCTGGCCGAGAGCCAGCGAGCCGCTGTCCGGCTCGCGGTCTCGTCCAAGCTTCTGGTCGTCACCGGCGGCCCCGGGGTCGGCAAGACCACGCTGGTCAACTCGATCCTGAAGATCCTGGCGGTCAAGGGCCTCGCCATAGCGCTCGCCGCCCCCACCGGCCGGGCGGCCAAGCGCCTGTCCGAGAGCACAGGGATGGAGGCCAAGACCATCCATCGCCTGCTGGAGACCGATCCCGCCGCCGGCGGCTTCAAGCGGACCGAAACGAATCCGCTGGAGTGCGAGCTGCTGGTGGTGGACGAGACCTCCATGGTCGACGTGCCCCTGATGAACGCCCTGCTGCGCGCCGTGCCCAACGGCGCCGCCGTGCTGCTGGTCGGAGACGTCGACCAGCTTCCCTCCGTGGGGCCGGGGCAGGTGCTGGCCGACGTGATCAATTCCGGCGCCGTGCCGGTGGTCCGGCTGACCGAGGTGTTCCGCCAAGCCGCCGAGAGCCGGATCATCGTCAACGCCCACCGGGTGAACAAGGGCCTGATGCCGGAGCCCTACGCCGGCGAGGGCCTGACCGATTTCTACTTCGTGGATGCCGCCGACCCGAAGGACGGGGTGCGCAAGGTGCTCCACATGGTCAAGCACCGAATCCCCGACCGCTTCGGCCTCGACCCCGTGCGCGACATCCAGGTGCTGTGCCCGATGAACCGGGGCGGGCTGGGCGCCCGATCGCTCAATATCGAGCTTCAGAAGGTGCTGAACCCCCCGCGCGATCCCCGCGTCGAACGGTTCGGCTGGACCTTCTGCGAGGGCGACAAGGTGATGCAGATCGAGAACGACTACGACAAGGAGGTCTATAACGGCGACCTCGGCGTGGTCGCCCGCATCGATCCCGACGACAATTCCCTGCTGATCGAGTTCGACGGCCGCGAGGTCGCGTATGACGCCGGCGAGCTGGACCAGGTGGTCCTGGCCTACGCCACCACGATCCACAAGTCCCAGGGGTCGGAGTACCCGGCGGTGATCCTGCCGGTCACCACCCAGCACTACGCGATGCTCCAGCGCAACCTGGTCTATACGGGCATCACGCGCGGCAAGCGCCTGGTCGTCGTCGTCGGCCAGCGCAAGGCCATGGCTATCGCCGTCAAGGGCCAGCAGAGCCGCCGCCGCTGGTCGAAGCTGCGGGACTGGCTGGGCGGCGGAGCGGGTAACGCGCCGTAGGGCGTCATTGACAACGCCGCCCCGGGCTGCTTCCTATCGCGGAGGCTGTGAAACGAATCTCCAAACCCAGGGCCGGCCGGTTGAAGAAGCGCGTCGATACCGGCCAGGGCGATCTTTTCGCGCAAGGGCAGGGGACTCCGGTTTCCGCCGATCCGCCGCCCGTCCCGGCGGCGGAAACGCCGCCCCCGCGCCCCATCGGGGACTGGCCGACGGGTCATCTGCTCGACGCCCTGAACCTTCATCTGCACGCCGAACCACCCGAGCATCCCTCCCTCGTCGCCACGATCGAGGAGCTGGCGAAGCGCCGCGAACCCGAGGCCGTCCGGCACCTGATCACGGCCTGCCGCCGCTTCGCCGCCTTCGACCAGCAGCAGCCGGCCCCGGAGGTCGTGGCCGCCCTCAACGCCCTTGCCCATATCGGCCCGCCCTCGGCCGCCGTCCCGCTGATCGACCTGATCCGGCGCGGCCTGTTCGGTCCGGCCTCGACCGCCGCGGCGCTCGACTGCTTCGGCGCCTTGCGCTGCCGTCCCGCCGCCGACCTGATCCGCCCGAACCTTCAGCACCCCGACCCTCAAGTGCGCCAGTCCGCCTGCGGACTCGCCGCCGCCCTGGACCGCCGCGACGACGCATCGCTCCTGGCGCCCCTGCTCAACGACCCGGACCGGGGCGTCGCCAAGGCCGCCCGGCTGGCGCTGGGCGAACTGGGACATGTCCCGGCGCGTGAACCGCTCGAGGAGCTTCTCGACCGCGCCACGCCGATCGACATCCCGCGGGTCGCCCGCGCCCTGGTCGGCGTCGCCGATGACGACACGCCGGTCAAGCTGGCCCGCGCCGCCGACCGCTGCGACGAGGAGGGACGGTGCGCCATCGTCGCGGCCCTCGGCGCCATGGAGCAGCCCGGCGCCGTCACGCAGCTGATCCGGCTGTCCCGCGACACCCGTCCGGCGGTCCGCCTCGCCGTGATCGAGGCGCTGTCGAACCATGAGGATCAGCGCATACCGGCGGCGCTGGGAGCCCTGTCGCACGATGCCGATCCGGCCGTCCGCGACGCCGCCGAAGCGGCGCTGCGATCGTTCGACGCAACGCCCGACTGGTAGATCAAGGAAGATGGCTGGTGGCTTTCAGGTAAAGCCGTATGAAAAGACCGCCGGGCCACCAGGACCCGGCGAGTCGAACAGGGAGGCTTCACGTCATGAGGACGTTGCGTCAAGACTGATCCCGGCCACCGGCTGGGACTATAGTGAATGCTGAGACAGAGCACTCACGGTTACAGCATAAACCCAGTTCTCCAATGGGCAAGATTACTTTGGATCAGTGCCCGAACGCACATGGCCTTTACCCGCCTATGCCCCAGGTTCCGTCATTCGACAAGGTGACGGAGGCGGGTTCACGACCGTTCTTCCGGGGGTGGGGCTGCGGTCAGGCGGTCCGGACGCGGCGGGCGCCCGAGCGGATGCGCCGGTCCGCGGTGGTTCCGGCGACATGGCTCCAACTCCAAGGTTGGGGCTTCGGGTGGCGGTCTCCTTGCCGGTGCGGCGTCCGAACATCGGCTCCTTCCGAGTCGAGAGCCAACGCCGCCTCGACCTTGATCGTGGGAAGTACGTACAGGGTGCCGCAACGGCTCCTGGAAGTGCCGGCCTCCACTGCGCGATAGGCTTCCGCAATTCCCGCGGCCATCGCGACGCGCTTCGAGTCGCCGCTTTTCCGATCCTCGCCGGCCGCTGCAAGGACCGGGCGGGGCGCGTTTCGGCGCGGTCCTGCCGCCGAGGCCGCCTTGACGGCTCGCCGTTCCGAGAAGAACACATGACCGTCGATGCGGTGGCTGACCGCCATGGCGGCGGTCCAGACCGGCATGCGGCGCAGGCGCTTGGGTGCGACATAATGTGTCGCCCCACGGCTGTAATCCGGCGCCAGACCGACCAGCGACAGCACCGCGACCTCGGCCGCGCGCTGCCAGGCGGCGCGGTCGTCGATCACGGTCGGCCGCGACATCGGGCGAGAGATGGTCCAGGAGAACTGCTTGCTCTGATAGACCACCCCGCAGATGCCGCCCGGCCAGCGCTTCTCCCGCACCCGGTTGAGGGTCACGGCGGCGACGGCGTACTGGCCGCGCGAGCTTTCGCCGCGCGCTTCGAAATAGATGTTCCGGGCGAGGCACAGGGCATCGTTCCGGTCGACCGCCGCCGCCTGGGGGTGCCATGAGGCGATTGCCGAGATCATCTGGATCACGGTGAGCAGGGGTGTCCACTCGGGTATCGGCATCGCACCACCTCCGGCTGGGTTGACCGTCGGGACGACGCGCGTTCCTGGGCAACCGGGTCGTCAACCGTGTCCAGAACAACGGCGGGGAGGGGCTTGTTCCTCTATCACAAGGGGTGCGACGATTCGCGACTCCGGCGCGGGAACAGTCCGGGCCGGTGGTTTCCTTTGATGTGCGGTGCGGATCAAGCTATCATAAATTTTCCATAAGTCACAGCGTGTCACAACTTCCACACCCTGGAGGTCACGATGAAAACCGACAAAAATCGCACCCGGGATGGGCTTTCGCCAGTTTATTTGATGGCTGGTACGGTTACCGCGATTTTGGTGTTCATGCTGCTGTCGGTTGGCATGGGCTGAATCGGAGCCTTCCGAAGCCCCGCCGTACCCATCTGGAAGGCACCCGTTCGAGACGACCGCATGCCGCGGCCGCCAGGCCGTTCGGCCTGCCCAGCGCTGCCTTGGTGTTAGTTCCCGGCCAAGTCATAGGCCGCGGGGATTAGGTATTGCGGAACGGTTCTATCCGATAAATCGGTTAAAAAGCCGTTAAACAAATGTTGACCGCAACAAGGACTGCAAGCATTATGCGCTCAAGAGAGGTAGGGACCCCTCGGAGTGAGCGGATCCGAATGCCTCCAAAGGCCGCCTCAGGAACTTTCTTGTGGCAGCCGGCAAGCTGACGCCAAACCAATGCGCTGAATTGAGGGAATTCGAGATGACCGAACACGACACCATTCTCATCGAGCCGAATCGTTTGTTCCGCGAGGGTATCAAGCATCTCCTGGCAGGTAGCCCCTTTCGTCTTGTCAGCGAGTACGCTTCGATCGAACAGGCCGTCGCCGGCGAGGCCCCAGCGGCCAAGCTGGTGATCGTGGACTACCCCGTCGATGCCGACGAGACCCTGTCCGACCTGCGCGCCGGATTCCCGGACACGCGCATCGTCGTCCTGGCGTCCGAGCTGTCCGCCGACCGCCTCAAGGCCGCCATGGGCGCCGGGGCCGACGGCTACCTGCTGAAGGACGTTTCTCCGGAAGCGCTGATCCAGTCGCTCCAGCTCGTCCTGATCGGCGAGAAGGTGTTCCCGACCAACCTCGCCAGCCTGCTGCTGAACCAGATCGCCCCCCAGGCTCCGCAGGGCTCCTGGCGTGGGCTGTCCGGCCGCGAGCGGGAGATCCTCCAGCATTTGGTGATGGGCGCCAGCAACAAGCTGATCGCCAACAAGCTCGGCATCACGGAAGCGACGGTCAAGGTCCACCTGAAGACGCTGCTGCGCAAGATCGACGTCAACAACCGCACCCAGGCCGCGATCTGGGCGATGAACAACGGCATCACGCCTGACCAGTCCATGTCCGGCGACATCCCGGCCACGCGCCGCCTGCAGGCCGTTCCGGCCTGACCGGACCCGCCCTCGGTTCGGCTCCGGCCATCTCGTTCCCCATCGGCTCGCTCCCCGGCCGGCTCGGCCCCGATCCCATCGGGTCCGGCCGGTCCGGGGCCGTCTTCTTCTCGTCACCATAAAATCCCCGCCGTTCCCCGGGAGGCATGCTAAACCTGCGCATCCGGCCTGGCCGGATTTTCCGCCATGGGTTTATCGGTCCAGATGCGCCAATCGCTTTCCGCGTGGTTCGGCCGCTCGCAGCATCTTCTGCGGACGGCCTTTCTCCTGTTCCTTGTGTGCCTCCCGCCGTTGCCGGCGGGCGCTCAGGCCACGCCTCCCGATTTCAGGGCGGCCCTGGCCGGCTGGCAGTCATCGCTCGACAAGGCCGCGGCTCGGCTGGCGCGCGGCGATCTCGAGGAGGCCGAGTACCAGGCCCTGCGCTCGGACCTGTCATCGCTGTACGACTCCGCGCGGGGTGCGGCATCGGCCGCCACCGCCGAGCAGGAGGTGAACCGCCAGCTCGCCGACGCCCTGGGGGCTCCGCCGGCCGAAGGGGCACCGCCCGAGGCGCCGGCCGTCGCCGCCGACCGTCAGCGGCTGTCAAAGATCATCGCCGAACTCGACGGGCGGGCCCGGCAGGCCGAACTGATCGCCACGCGCGCCGACATCCTGATGCGGACCGCCACCGACAAGCGGATGCAGCAGTTCACCGACGCGCTGTTCCAGCGCGGTCCCCTGCCCCTGGAGCGGGGGACCTGGAACAGCCTGCCGGTCCAGGCCGACTATCTGCGCGACCGCGTGGTCCAGGCGGTCGCCGTCACCGCCGCCGATCGGGCCTGGCGCGACCGCGGCTTCGAACTGGCCGCCGCCTTCCTGGTGGCGCTGGGCGTCGCCTGGCCGCTTCGGCGCTGGCTGCTCCGCCGCTTCGGGCATCGGCCCGTCGAGACCCATCCCGGCTACCGGCAGAGGGTCGTCGCGATGGCGGTGGAAGCCGTCGGGCGCTGCCTTATGACGGTGCTGCCGACCGTGGCGGTGGCGGTGGCCCTCCATCACATCATCGGAGGCGACGTCCGGACCCTGCCGCTGCAGGCGCTGATCATCGCCGCGGCCGGCGGGCTGGCGTTCTTCCTATTCTTTTCCGGGCTGGCGCGGGCGACCCTGGCACCCGACCATTCCGCCTGGCAGCTGACCGGGCTGGAGCCCGCCTCGGCGCGGGCGCTGGTCCGCCGCATCACCCTGTTCGCCGGCGGCCTCGCGGTGGCCGGCGGCGCGGTCGTGCTTCAGAACCGCATGCTGTCCCCGCCGGAACTCCAGGCCGTCACCGGCTTCGCCGCCATGCTGCTGGCGACGGCGGCGCTGATGTTCCTGCTGCCCGGCCGGCTGTGGCGAACCGTGCCGCCGGTGCAGGAACCGGCCCAGCCGCCGCCGGGCGACGCGGCGGCGGAAGCGCCGGCTGCCGCCGGGGGCTCCTGGGTGCATCTGCGCTTCCTCGGCGGCGCCGTCGCCCTGGCGGCGCTCGGCGCCTCGGCGGCGGGCTACCATAACCTGTCCGTCTATGTCGGCATGCTGTCGCTCGCCGCCGTGGCGGTCGGCGGACTGCTCCTGCTGGTGCGCGGCGTCGCGCGCGAACTGCTGACCATGGTGATGGAGCGCGAGCAGGGTCCGGTCGCCGAGCTGCGCCGGCTCCTGGTCCGGTCCGAGCGGGGAGTGCAGGCGGCGGACTGGTGCGGCAGGGTGGCGATCGACTTCGCGCTGATCACCCTGGCGGCGGCGATCCTGCTGCCGCTCAGCGGCATCGACTGGTCGGAACTGCGCAGCCTGTTCGACACCTTCATGAGGGGGGTCACGATCGGCGGGGTCCGGCTGGCGCCGGCCGACATCATCGCCGCCATCCTGCTGTTCAGCGCCGCGGTCATGGTCACCCGCTACGTCCAGCGGACGCTGGACGTCCGGGTGCTCCAGCGGCTCCAGATCGACCGGGGCGTCCAGAACTCGATCAAGACCGGCATCGGCTATTTCGGCTTCATGGTGGCCCTGCTGGTGGCGATCGGCGCGCTCGGGCTTGATCTGTCCAACCTGGCGCTGATCGCCGGCGCGCTCTCGGTCGGCATCGGCTTCGGCCTGCAGAACGTCGTCAGCAACTTCGTCTCCGGCTTGATCCTGCTGGTCGAGCGGCCGATCAAGGTCGGCGACTGGGTCGTGGTCGGCGACAAGGAGGGCGTGGTCAAGCGCATCAGCGTGCGCGCGACCGAGATCCAGACCTTCCAGCGCGCCTCGGTGATCATCCCGAACTCCGAGCTGGTGTCGTCGGCGGTGGTCAACTGGACCTTCAAGGACAAATTCGGCCGGATCGACATCAAGGTCGGGGTCGAGTACGGCTCGGACCTGAAGCTGGTCCGGGAGACCCTGCTGGCCTGCGCCAACGCCCATCCCCGGGTGGCCCGGATGCCCGGGCCCATGGTGGTGTTCCGCGACTTCGGCCAGAGCTCCCTGGATTTCGAACTGCGCTGCTTCATCCCGGACGTGGATTTCTTCCTGTCCACCGCCAGCGACCTGCGGTTCGCCATCGCCGAGGCGTTCGAACGCAACGGCATCGCGATCCCGTTCAACCAGCAGGTCATGCATATTCCGCAGCTCGACGGGCTGCGCGACCTGATCGAGCGACGGGGCGCCCCGGCGGCACCCTCCTCGGCGCCTCCCGCACCGCGGCTGGAGACCATTACGTAGAGTTCATCTGCAGGAAATGATGGCGCAAGGGCGATTGCCCCAGTTTGGCCATATGGGAGTCACCATATATCCCGTGATAATCGCCAAGAAAGAGGATCCGCCCGCCATGTACGCTTCCGAGCACTTTTTCCGCCAAGCCCCTGGACGACCGGCCGTACCCGCCTGGTTCAAGGGCCTGATGGTGCCGTTGCTCATCCTCGTGGCGTTGCCGCTGACCCTGCTGGTGATGGCCTTCGTCCTGGCGCTGGCGGCGGTGCGCGTGCTGCTGCGGCTCGTCCTGCCGCGGCAGGCCCGGCCCCGGGCGCAGCGCGCCGGGCATTCCGGCCCCAGGCCCACGGGCCGGCCGGAGATCCTGACCGACGTGGACTACGTCGTCCTCGACGACACCGCGCCGCGCCGCTGATCTCCGGCGGCATTCACCTCAGAGCGCGTCCGCGACCGCCTGGCCCAGCCCGGCAGTCGTGGCCTTGCCGCCCATGTCGGGCGTCAGCAGGTCGGGCTGGACCAGGACCTTCTCGATCGCGCTGACGATCGCCTGTCCCGCATCGGGATGGCCCAGATGGTCCAGCATCATCGCCCCGGACCAGATCTGCCCGATCGGGTTGGCGATGCCCTTGCCCGCGATGTCGGGGGCGGAGCCGTGGACCGGCTCGAACATCGACGGGAAATCCCGTTCCGGATTGATGTTGGCCGACGGCGCGATGCCGATGGTGCCGGTGACCGCCGGCCCCAGGTCGGACAGGATGTCGCCGAACAGGTTGCTGCCGACCACCACGTCGAACCGCGACGGGTTGCGGACGAAATGGGCGGTCAGGATGTCGATGTGGTACTGGTCGGTGCGGACGTCGGGGTAGGCCTCGCCCATCGCCTTGAAGCGCTCGTCCCAGAACGGCATCGTATGGATGATCCCGTTGGACTTGGTCGCCGAAGTCAGGTGCTTCTCCGGCCGCGAGCGGGCCAGCTCGAAGGCGTAGCGCAGCACGCGGTCGGTCCCGCGCCGGGTGAAGACGTTCTCCTGGACCGCCATCTCGGCGTCGGTCCCGGCATAGAGGCGCCCGCCGATCTCGGAATATTCGCCCTCGTTGTTCTCCCGCACGATCCAGAAATCGATCTCCGGCCGGCCGGCGAGCGGGCAGGGGACCCCGTCGAACAGGCGCACCGGGCGCAGGTTCACATATTGCTGGAAGTTGCGCCGGATCGGGATCAGCAGTTCCCAAAGCGAGACATGGTCCGGCACCGTCGGCCAGCCGACGGCGCCCAGATAGATCGCGTCATGGTTCCTGATCCGATCCAGCCCGTCGGCGGGCATCATGCCGCCCGCGCTGTGGTAGCGGTCGCAGCTCCAGTCCAGGTGCTCCCACTCGAATTCGATCCCGAACCGGGCGCCCACCGTATCGAGCACCCGGATGCCTTCCGGCATCACCTCCTTGCCGATGCCGTCCCCGGGGATCACGGCAATCCTGTACTTCGCCATATCGCTTGTTCCCTTGTTCTTCTTGCGATGCATATGAACCCTTCACAACCCGTCCGGTAAAGCCGGAATTCCCTTCGGCGCTTGTAAATCCTTCGCTGCACTGCCACACACGGGGCCTGTATCGTGACGAATTTCGGGATTGTTCGGGGATGAATGCCACCGTGGTCGGACTGACGGCCGTCGTGGTCGCCGTGACCGGCGAGACGCCGCGCATCCTGGTCGTGCGGACGCAGCAGCCCACGGCGGCGGAAGGCGTGCCGGCGCCCCACCGCGACGCGCTGCCGTTCGGCCCGTTCGAACCCGGGCACCACCGCACGCTGGAAAGCGCCCTGCGCAGCCGGGTCGAGCGGCAGACCGGGCTGCCGCTCCGCTATGTCGAGCAGCTCTACACCTTCGGCGACCGCTACCGCGACCATGGCGAACTGGCCGGCGGCCCCCGCGTGGTGTCGGTCGGGTACCTGGCCCTGGTGCGGGAAGCGCCGCTGTCCGGCGCCGGCGAGGCCGAATGGCGCGACTGGTACGAGTTCCTCCCCTGGGAGGATTGGCGCGGCGGCCGCCCGCCGCTGGTCGAGCGGGTGATCCGCCCGGCGTTGCGGCGATGGATCGGTGCGGCGGCCGACGATGCCGAGACCGGCCGACGGGCCGAGCGGGTCGGCCTGAGCTTCGGGCCGGAGGCGGACGACGCCGCCTGGGATTTCGAGCGCGCCCTGGAACGGTACGAGCTCCTCTACGAGGCGGGGCTGCTGGTCGAGGCGCAGCGCGACCGCGACGCGATCCGGGCGGCCGGGCTGCACGATCCGGTCGCGATGCGCGGCGCCGAGACCCCGAGGGCGCTGGGCAAGCCGATGGCGTCAGACAACCGGCGCATCCTGGCATCCGCCCTCGGCCGTCTGCGCGGCAAGCTGAAGTACCGGCCGCTGGTGTTCGAGCTGCTGCCGCCGACCTTCACGCTGTTCCGGCTGCAGCAGGTGGTCGAGGCGCTGTCGGGCGTGGGGCTGCACAAGCAGAACTTCCGCCGTCTGGTGATCGCGGGCGGCCTCGTCGAGCCCACGGGCCAAGTGGAGAGCCGCACCGGCGGCAGGCCCGCGGAACTCTTCCGCTTCCGCCGTGATGTCCTGCGCGAGCGCGCCTCGCCGGGCGTGGGGGTGCCCGCCGTCCGGGTGACGGACTGACGGCGCCGCTGCGCCCCGCGCATGACAGTGTGGCGCCTTGGCGCATGGTGCCGGCCCTCGATTTCGGGTAAGTTTTGTTGCGATGCAGCATAAGCCGCAGATGGCTTGACCGTAGCACGCAGGGCCGCCCATGCCACCGTCCCCCATCCTTCCCGACCTCGACCGTCCGTTCCCGCTCTACCGCGTCGTCATCGCCGGCGTTTTCCTCCTGGTGCTTCTGATCGTCGCCACGATCGGCTCCATGGCGCCTGCCGGCGAAGCCTCGGACCATGGCCGCTTGGCCGGGGTGCTCGACCCCGACCTGCGGGGCAAGCTGGAACGGTACGCCGAAAGCATGTCGGCCCCGCGGCCCCTGATCGAGGTTGAGACCCCGGACGGCCGCTACAAGACGGACAGTTGCGCCGGGTTCGTGGCCTTCTCCAGCCGTGACGGGCGCGGCAAGGCCCTGATGGAGCATCCGCTCGCCTCCGCCTACGAGGATTGCACCGTGATGCGGATCCTGCACAATGCCCGCCAGCCGGAGGAGCACGTGGCGCCGCTGGGCGGTCTCGGCCATGCCGTGTTCAGCCGCCTGGACCCCGCGACCCTCCAGGAGATGGCGCCGGCCTGGGCCGGCAAGGCGGCAAGGCTGTCCGGCATCGCCGCCGACCGGACCGAGGTGGACGGCCGCCGGATCGAACTGGCCCGCGGCAAAAGTGCCTGGGCGATGGAGATCGTCGCATCGGTCGATGTCGCCGGTCCGCCGGTGGAGGATCTGGTCGTCCGGATCAGCCGGGATGGCAGGACCGCCGGCTTCATGGTGCTGATGACCCGCAACGACGGCAGCCTCACCGCCCTGCCGCTGGACGTCTTCGTGGTCGGCGGCGGCCTGGCGATGGCGCAGGCCGCCTACTGAACCCATTCTCCCTCCGGGCAGGCGGCCGCTTCGGCGGTCGCCTGTCTTTTGCGCCCAAATATACTCACATAGAGCATTACGTAATATACTCATTGAGATTATAAATACGATATGCTCATCTGGAGCAGAAAAGCCATCCTGGAGAACTGGAGCCAAGCCATGTCCGCAGCCGCCCAACTCGCCTATACGCCCGACGTCGCCGAGGCCACCGCGCCGATCTTCGAGCGCCTGAGTCGCGTCGTTCCCGCGGTCGAGTGGCCGTTCCATGCGCCGCTGGTCCATGCCATCAATACCCTGAAGCGGGAGCGCAACGCCGTCGTCCTGGCGCACAACTACCAGACGCCGGAGATCTTCCACGGCGTGGCGGACATCGTCGGCGACAGCCTTGCCCTGGCGCGGCAGGCGGCCTCCGTGGACGCCGACGTCATCGTCATGGCCGGCGTGCACTTCATGGCGGAGACGGCGAAGCTGCTGAATCCGGGCAAGTTGGTCCTGATGCCCGACATGTCGGCCGGATGCTCGCTGGCCGACAGCATCACCGGGGCCGACATCCGCCTGCTGAGGCAGAAATATCCCGGCGTCCCGGTCGTCACCTACGTGAACACCTCGGCCGAGGTGAAGGCCGAGTCCGACATCTGCTGCACCTCCGGTAACGCGGTGCAGGTGGTGGAGAGCCTGGGCGTCGACCGCGTGCTGTTCCTGCCGGACGAATATCTCGCCAAATACGTGGCCTCCCAGACCAGGGTCGAGATCATCGCCTGGAAGGGCCACTGCGAGGTCCACGAGCGCTTCACCGGCGACCAACTCCGCGAGTACCGGGCGCGGTTCGACGGGCTGACCATCATCGCCCATCCGGAATGCCCGCCCGACGTGCTGGAAGCCGCCGACTTCGTCGGCTCCACCGCCCATATGATCGACTATGTCGGGAAGCGGCGCCCGGCCCGGGTCCTGATGGTCACGGAATGCTCCATGAGCGACAACGTCGCGGCCGGCCTGCCGGACGTGGAGTTCATTCGTCCCTGCAACCTGTGCCCGCACATGAAGCGCATCACCCTGTCGAACATCCTGGAAAGCCTCACCTCGCTGGAGCCGCGGGTCGAGATCGACCCCGCCGTCGCCGGCCGCGCGCGCCTCGCGGTCGAGCGCATGATCGCCGTCGGCCGGTGAGGGGGAGCGTTCCGCCATGGCAAGCATCCGCGATGCCGGGACGGTGGTGGTCGGTTCCGGCCTGGCCGGGCTGACCGCCGCCCTGCGCCTCTCCCCCCGGCCGGTCACGCTGCTGACGAAGACCGGCCAACTGGCCGGCGGGTCGAGCCCCTATGCCCAAGGCGGCATCGCAGCGGCGATCGGCCCGGGTGACGATCCCGACGAGCATGCCGCCGACACCATGATGGCAGGGGCCGGCATCACCGACGCGCTGATGGCCCGCCTGCTCGCCGCCGAGGGGGCAGATCAGGTGCGCCGCCTGCTGGCGTCCGGCATGCCGTTCGACCGGGCGGCGGACGGGACGCCGAGGCTCGGCCGGGAGGCGGCCCACGGCCGCGCCCGGATCGTCCATGCCGGCGGCGACGCGACCGGGCGCGTCGTGGTCGACGAGTTGGCGGCCCGGGTCCGGCGGACGCCGTCGGTCGCCGTCATGACCCGGGCCTTCGCCCACGAACTCGTCGTCCGCGACGGGCGGGTCCAGGGCGTGCTCGCCTGTCACGCGGAGGAGGGCTGGGTCCTCCATCGCGCTGAAAACGTGGTGCTGGCGACCGGGGGCATCGGAAGCGTCTATCTGCACACCACCAACCCGGTCGAGAATACCGGCGACGGGCTCGCCATGGCCGCGCGGGCCGGGGCGCGGCTCGGCGACCTGGAGTTCGTGCAGTTCCACCCCACGGCGCTCGCCGTCGGGGACGGCTCCGGCCGGCCGCTGCCGCTGCTGACCGAGGCCCTGCGCGGGGCGGGGGCCGTGCTGCTCGACGGAGCCGGCCGGCGCTTCATGGTGGCCGAGCACCCCGACGCCGAACTGGCACCGCGCGACATCGTCGCCCGCGCGGTCTGGCGCCGCATCGCCGCGGGCGAGCGGGTCACCCTTGACCTGCGCGCCGTGCTGGATCGCGAGCCGGACCATTTCCCGACCGTGCTGGGCCTGTGCGCCGAAGCCGGGCTCGATCCCGGGCGCGAGCCGGTCCCGGTCGCGCCGGCCGCCCACTACCACATGGGCGGCGTGGCGACCGACGTGGCGGGCAGGACCAGCATCGCGGGTCTCCATGCCTGCGGCGAAACCGCCGATACCGGAGTCCACGGGGCGAACCGGCTGGCCAGCAACTCGCTGCTGGAGGCGCTCGTGTTCGGGGACCGGGTCGCGCGGTCCATTTCGGCCACCCGTCCGGGCAGGCCGCCTCCGCCGGTCGCGGTGCCCTCGCTTCCCGAGGTTCCCGGCGGGTCCGAGGCCGCTCTCGCCCTGCTGCGCCACCGCCTGCGGTGCACGATGTACGACCGGGTCGGCCTGTCCCGCGATGCCGCGGGGCTGGCCGATGGGCTCGCCCGTATCCGCGATCTCCAGGCGGAGTTCGACCGGATCTCCGGCGGTCCGGCCGGTTTCGAGGAGACCGTCGCCTGGGGCGAGATGAGGAACCTGCTGCTGGTCGCCCGCTTGGTCACCCATGCGGCGAGCCTGCGGCAGGAAAGCCGGGGCGCCCATTTCCGCGCCGACTTCCCCCAGGCTTCCGAGGCGCTCCGGCGCCGGAGCTTCCTCACCCTGGCCGATCTCGGCCGGTTCGACGCTCTCCAGCCTGATTGCCGCCAGCCCCCGAAGGAGGCCCGCCATGCCGTACCCGCTGGTCTATGAACCCCTCGTCCGGGCCGCCCTGCTGGAGGACCTGGGGCGTGCCGGAGACCTGACGACCGATACCGTGGTCCCGGCCGAGGCGACCGCACGCGCCCGGCTGGTCGCCCGCCGTCCCGGCCGGGTCGCCGGACTGACGGTTTCCCTCTCCGCCTTCAGCCTGCTCGATCCTGGCCTGTCGGTGGAAGTCCAGGCGCCCGACGGCAGCGACGTGCTGCCGGGTGACACGCTGGCCGTGGTCGCCGGGGCGGCGCGTCCGATCCTGTCGGCCGAACGCACGGCGCTGAACCTGCTCGGCCGGATGTGCGGCATCGCGACGGCCACGCGCTCGCTGGTCCAGGCGGTCGAAGGATGCAAGGCGCGGATCACCTGCACGCGGAAGACGACGCCCGGATTGCGGGCGCTGGAGAAGGAGGCCGTCCGCCAGGGCGGCGGAAGCAACCACCGCTTCGGGCTGGATGACGCCGTCCTGATCAAGGACAACCATCTGGTCGCCGCCGGCGGCATCCGGGCCGCCGTGGCCCGGGCCCGTGCCGGGCTCGGCCACATGGTCAAGATCGAGGTGGAGGTGGATACGCTGGCGCAACTCGCGGAACTGCTGCCGCTGGGCGTCGACGCGGTGCTGCTCGACAACATGACCCCGGGACAGCTGCGCGAGGCGGTGCGGATGGTGGAGGGCCGCATGCTGACCGAGGCTTCCGGCAACATCAATGCCGATACGGTCCGCGCCGTGGCGGAAACCGGGGTCGACATGATCTCGGTCGGCTGGCTGACCCACAGCGTCACCAACTTCGACGTCGGCCTCGACTTCGACTGAGACTGAGTCCGGGGGCCGGGGCGGAGTTCCGGAGGGAACCCCGCCTGCGCTTCACTGCTTCTGCTTGGCAGCCTGGGCCCGGGCGAAGGCTTCGGCCAGGGCGCCGCCGAGGGCGGGACCGGCCGACATGACCGCCGGCTCGCGCTGCGGGCGCTTCTCCGTCCGGTCGGGACGCTTGCCGCCACCGCCGGCACCGCCGCCGTTCGGGCCGCCATGGGCCGGCCGCCGCTCCCGCGGCTGGTCGCTCCGCTTCTGGCCCTGGGCCGGCCGGGACTCGGGCGGACGCTCCGTCCGTTCGGTCCGTTCCGGGCGGCCCGCCGGCTTCGCCGCCGGTTCCTCCAGACGCATGGTCAGCGCGATGCGCTTCCGCTTGAGGTCGACCTCCAGGACCTTGACCTTCACCACGTCGCCCGCCTTGACCACCGTGTGGGGGTCCTTGACGAACTTGTTGGCGAGCTGGGAGATATGGACGAGGCCGTCCTGGTGGACCCCGATATCGACGAAGGCGCCGAACGCCGTCACGTTGGTCACGGCGCCTTCCAGCACCATGCCCGGCTCCAGGTCCTTCAGCTCGTTGACGCCCTCCTTGAAGACGGCGGCGCGGAACTCCGGACGCGGGTCGCGGCCGGGCTTCTCCAGCTCGGCGATGATGTCCTTCACGGTCGGCAGGCCGAACTTGTCGTCGGTGAACTCCTCCGGGCTGAGCGAGCGCAGGAACGGCGCGTCGCCGATCAGCTGGTTCAGCGGCTTGCCGGCCTGGGCGAGGATGCGCTCGACCACCGGATAGGCCTCGGGGTGGACGGCGGAGGCGTCCAGCGGATCGTCGCCGTTGGCGATGCGCAGGAAGCCGGCGGCCTGCTCGAACGCCTTCGGCCCAAGGCGGGCCACGTCGTTCAGCTGCTTGCGCGTGCGGAAGGCGCCGTTGCGATCCCGGAACTCGACGATGTTGCGGGCCACGCTCTCCGACAGGCCGGAGACCCGGGCCAGCAGCGGCACCGAGGCGGTGTTGAGGTCGACGCCGACCGCGTTCACGCAGTCCTCGACCACGGCGTCCAGGCTGCGGGCCAGCTTGGAGGCGCCGACGTCATGCTGGTACTGCCCGACGCCGATCGACTTCGGCTCGATCTTGACCAGTTCGGCCAACGGGTCCTGGAGCCGGCGGGCGATCGACACGGCACCGCGCAGCGACACGTCGAGGTTGGGGAATTCCAGCGCCGCCACTTCGGAGGCCGAGTAGACCGAGGCGCCGGCTTCGGAGACGACCAGCTTGGAGAGGTTCAGCTCCGGATGGCGCTTCATCAGGTCGGTGACCAGCTTGTCGGTCTCGCGGCTGGCGGTGCCGTTGCCGATGCTGACCAGCTCGATCTTGTGGCGGATCGCCAGGGCGGCCAGCACGGCGATGGAGCCGTCCCAGTCGTTCTTCGGCTGGTGCGGATAGACCGTCGTCGTCTCCACCACCTTGCCGGTGGCGTCCACGACGGCGACCTTGACGCCCGTCCGGATGCCCGGGTCGAGCCCGATGGTCGCGCGCGGGCCGGCGGGTGCCGCCAGCAGCAGGTCGTGCAGGTTGCGGGCGAAGACGCGGATCGCGTCGTCCTCCGCCCGGTCGCGCAGGTCGCCCAGCAGGTCCAACTCGACATGCAGGCCGATCTTGGTCTTCCAGGCCCAGCGCACCGTCTCCAGCAGCCATTTGTCGGCCGCGCGGCCGGCGTCCTGGATGCCGAGGTGGCGGGCGATCATGGCCTCGCAGGGGTGCTGAAGGTCGGTCGCGGGGTCGCCGACCTCGATCTTGAGGTCCAGCACGCCCTGGGTCCGACCGCGGAACATCGCGAGCGCCCGGTGGGACGGGATCTGCTTCAACGGTTCCGAGAATTCGAAATAGTCGGAGAACTTCGCCCCTTCGTCGCGCTTCGCCTCGACCACGCCGGAGACGACGCGGCCCTGCTCCGCGACATAGGCGCGCAGCCGGCCGACCAGCTCGGCATCCTCGCCGAACCGCTCCACCAGGATGTGGCGCGCACCTTCCAGCGCCGACTTGACGTCGGGCACGCCCTTCTCGAGATCGACGAAGGCGGTCGCCGCGGCTTCCGGCGCCACGACCGGGTTCTCCAGCAGGCCCAGCGCCAGCGGCTCCAGGCCGGCCTCGCGGGCGATCATGGCCTTGGTGCGGCGCTTCGGCCGGTAGGGCAGGTAGAGGTCTTCAAGCCGGGTCTTGGTATCGGCTTCCTCAAGCTGGGCCTTCAACTCGTCCGTGAGCTTGCCCTGCTCGGCGACGCTGGACAGGATCGCCGCCCGGCGCTCCTCCAGCTCGCGCAGATAGCGCAGGCGCTCTTCCAGGGTTCGGAGCTGGGTGTCGTCGAGACCGCCCGTGGCTTCCTTGCGGTACCGCGCGATGAACGGGACGGTGGAGCCTTCGTCCAGCAGCGCGATGGCTGCGTCGACCTGGGCTTCCCGGGCTGAGAGTTCGTCTGCGATACGTTTGCTGATGCTGATCATGTGGCGAAGGCACGGCTGCAGTGAAAACCGAAGGTCGGGTGCCACCCCCTATACCCTGTAGAGGCGGCCCAAGGCTAGGGACCTTATCCAGCCCAAGGCATATCCGGGTCTTGGTTAACGGCACATTAACCTTGTGTGGAATGAATTCATGCGCGGGATGATCCTGCGGGGATCGGCTGTGGCCCTTCCCGGAGCGAGTCCTGCGGCAAACTCGACAACCCCCGTCTTCGGGGCCGGGATTTAACCGATTCTTGACCGGAACGGCGCGATCCTGACGTCACGAACGCACGGTGGTGCGTTTCCTCCCTGACTGAAAACCTCCGGCCCGCGCGTCAGCGGGGGCCGGCCTTTTCGTGCCTCCGGCCCCGGCACGCTTTGTCGCACCCCCGATATCCCGACCGGCCGAAGGGATGTTTGCCTCCGGGGCGCGACCGCATGTTATAAGTCTCGCGCTCATCCGAATACCCCCGGTGGTTTCAATCCATGCTTTCTCAGGCGGTTCCCGGTCTTGGCGTCCATTAGTCTGTGCATCGCGGCCATGCTGCTCCTGGGCATCGTGGGAATGGCGCGGTCCTGGCTGGGTCGTGCCCACGAGGTCGTCCATGGCGGCATGGCGCTGGTCTGCGGCGCCGCGGCGCTGACGGTGCTGGTCCGCCTTGCCGGTGACGGGACGGACGTGGAAATCCTGGCCCTGCCGGTCGGGCTGCCCTGGCTGCGCGCGAACCTGCGCCTCGACGCGCTTTCCGCCGTGTTCCTGCTGGCGGTGAACCTGGTCGGCTGCCTGTCCGCCGTGTTCGGCTGGAGCTATGCCCGGCACGAGGCGGAGCCGGGCCGCGTGCTGCCTTTCTTCCCCCTGTTCATCGCCGGGATGAACCTCGTGCTGGTCGCGGACGACGCCTTCGTCTTCCTGATGGCCTGGGAGTTCATGTCCCTGTCGTCCTGGCTGCTCGTCCTGGCGAGTCACCGGGAGGAGGAGACGCGCCGCGCCGCCTATGTCTATCTGGTGATGGCCAGCTTCGGCACGGCCTGCCTGCTGCTCGCGTTCGGCATCCTGGCCGGGCAGGCCGGCGGCTACGGCTTCGAGGCGATCCGCGCCCATCCGCCGGGGGCGGTGCCGGCCAGCGTCGCTGCCCTGCTGGTGCTCCTGGGCGCCGGGTCGAAGGCCGGCCTCGTTCCCCTCCATGTCTGGTTGCCGCTGGCCCATCCGGCGGCGCCGAGCCACATCTCCGCGCTGATGAGCGGAGTCATGACCAAGGTCGCGATCTACGGCCTGATCCGCGTGCTGTTCGATCTGGTCGGGGAACCGCTGTGGTGGTGGGGCGCCGTGCTGGCGGTGCTGGGCGCGGTCACCGCCGTGGCCGGCGTGCTCTACGCGCTGATGCAGGACGACGTGAAGAAGCTGCTGGCCTATTCGACGGTCGAGAATATCGGCGTCATCGTGATCGGGCTGGGGCTGGCGCTGGTCTTCAAGTCCTCCGGGGTGCCGGCGCTGGCCGCGCTGGCCATGACCGCCGCCATGCTGCACGTGCTGAACCACGGGCTGTTCAAGTCCATCCTGTTCTTCGGCGCCGGCGCGGTGCTGACCGCGACGGGGGAGCGCGACCTCGACCGGCTCGGCGGACTGATCCACCGCATGCCGGCGACGGCGCTGTTCTGCCTCGTCGGGGCGGCCGCGATCTCCGCCCTGCCGCCGCTCAACGGTTTCGTGGCGGAGTGGATGCTGTTCCAGGCGGTGCTGAACGGCCCGCTGCTCGAACAGTGGGAACTGAAGATCGGCTTCGCGGTGATCGGCGCGCTGCTGGCCCTGTCCGCGGCGCTGGCCGCCGCCTGTTTCGTGCGCTTCTACGGCATCGCCTTCCTGGGCCGCGCCCGCTCGCCGGGGGCCGCGCAGGCGCGCGAAGTGGATGCCGTCATGCTGTCTGCGATCGCGGTGCCCGCCGTGCTGTGCGTCGTGGTCGGGGTTTTGCCGAAACTGGCCATCGCGATGATCGAGCCGGCCAACCGGCTGACCACCGGCGAGGGCATGTTCGACGCCGGCGGGCACGGAGGCTGGGTCTGGCTGGCGCCGGCCAGCGCCTTCGGCAACAGCTACAGCGGCTTCATGATGTTCATGACCATCCTGATCCTGACCATCCTGGCCGTCTTCATGATCCACCGCTACGCCTCCAACCGGGTGCGCCGCTCGATCCCGTGGGCCTGCGGCTTCACCGATCCGGCGCCGCTCGGCCAGTATTCGGCCAGCAGCTTCGCCCAGCCGCTGCGGCGGGTCTTCGCCGGCCAGATCTTCGGCGCGCGCGAGACCGTCGATATGCCGGCACCGGGCGAGACGCGGCCCGCGCGCTTCACCCTGGAGATGCGCGACCCCGCGTGGGACAGGCTGTTCACGCCCGTGGTCCGGCTGGTCGGCTGGCTGGCGGACCGCATCGACGGCCTGCAGTTCCTGACCATCCGACAGTACCTGTCGCTGATGTTCTTCGCCCTGGTGCTGCTGCTGGTCATGGTGGCGGTGTCGCAATGATCTTCGTCCAGGCGCTGCTCGCCGGAATTTTCCAGGTCGTCCAGATGCTCCTGGTGCTGGCCCTCGCCCCGGGGCTGACCGGCCTGGTGCGCGTCCTCAAGGCCCGTCTGCTCGGTCGCCGCGGGCCGCCGCTGGTCCAGCCCTACCGCGACCTGTCGAGGCTGCTGCGGAAGGACGTCGTCCTGGCGGAGAACGCGTCCTGGCTGTTCCGGGTGACGCCCTACCTGGTATTCACCGCGATCTGGCTGGCGGCGGCACTGGTGCCGACCTTCACCACGGCCCTGGCCCTGACCGCGACCGCCGACTTGATAGCCCTGGTCGCCCTGCTGGCGAGCGCACGGTTCTTCCTGGCGCTGGCCGGGATGGACGTGGGGACGAGTTTCGGCGGATTGGGGTCGTCGCGCGAGATGATGATCGCGACGCTGGCCGAGCCGGCCATGCTGATGGTGATCTTCTCCATCGCGATCCTGGTGCGGACCACGTCGCTCTCGCTGATCGTGGATTTCATGCTGGCGGGAGGCGTCGGGCTGCGGGTCTCCCTGGGGCTGGCCCTGATCTCCCTTCTGATGGTCGCGATCGCCGAGAACGCCCGGATCCCCGTGGACAATCCCGCGACCCACCTGGAACTGACCATGGTCCACGAGGCCATGGTGCTGGAATATTCCGGCCGGCACCTGGCCCTGATCGAGGCCGCCAGCATGCTGAAGCTGGTGCTCTACATGGCGCTGATCGCCTGCATCTTCCTCCCCTGGGGGATTTCCGAACCGGGGGAGGGGCCGCTCGACCTCGCGATCGGGCTGGTGACGTTCGTGCTGAAGCTGGCGTCCGGCGCGGTCCTGCTGGCGCTGTTCGAGACCGGCGTCGCCAAGATGCGCGTCTTCCGATATGGCGAGTTCCTCGGCGGTGCGCTGCTGCTCAGCCTGCTGGGCGCCATCTTCCTCTATGTTTCGACCGGATTGTGAGGCGCCGGCATGCCCGGGATCCATTATGACATAGCCCATATGCTCGGCGCGGTCGTGCTTCTGATGAGCTTCGCGCTGCTCTATCAGCGCCGGCTGTTCGCGATCATCCAGGCGTTCGCCCTGCAATCGGTGGTGCTGGCGGCAGCGGCCGCATGGCAGGGCTACATCCAGGACGCCCCCCACCTCTACATCACGGCGCTCCTGGCGCTGAGCATGAAGGCGATCGCGATCCCTGTGGCGCTGCACCGCGTGATCGACCGGCTGAACATACGCCGGACGGTCGATACCGCGCTGGGCGTAGGGCCGACCATGATCGCGGGCGTCAGCCTCGTGACGCTGTCGATCCTGCTCGTCCTGCCGGTCACCGCCGACGTGACGGCGCTGACCCGCGAGGACCTCGCCCTGGCGCTGTCGGTGGTCCTGCTGGGGCTGCTGACCATGATCACCCGGCGCAACGCGATCGGGCAGGTCGTGGGCTTCATGTCGCTGGAGAACGGGCTGATCCTGGCCGCCATCGGCGTCGAGGGAATGCCCCTGATCGTCGAGATGCTGGTTGCCTTCGCGGTGATGGTCGCCTTCATCATCTTCGGCATCTTCTTCTTCCATATCCGGGAGCGGTTCGACACCCTCGACCTGCACACCTTGGAGAATTTCCGCGGTGAGCGCCGGTGATCGAGCTTCCGGTCAATCCAGTCCACGTCATCCTGGCGCTGCCGTTCCTGGCGGGACTCGTCCTGGCCGCCGTGGCGGACCACAAGTTGGCGTCCCGGCTGAACTCGCTCGCCTCCGGACTGACCCTCGTCGCGTCGCTCAGCCTGTTCGCCGACCGGCCGGAAAGCACGGCGCTGTTCCTGGTCGACGATTTCAACATCTACCTGGTGGCCCTGACGGCCTTCGTCGGTTTCACTACGGCCCTGTTCAGCGCCACCTACATCGAGTACGAGATCGGGACGGGACGGTTGAGCCCGCTGTTCGTCCGCTTCTACCACGCCATGTACCAGGCCTTCGTCTTCACGATGCTGCTGGCCCTGCTCGCCAACAATCTGGGCGTGCTGTGGGTGGCGGTCGAGGGGGCGACCCTGACCACCGTCCTGATGGTCAGCCTGTACCGGACGCCGGAGGCGATCGAGGCGGCTTGGAAATACTTCATCCTGTGCGGCGTCGGCATCGCGCTCGCCCTGTTCGGCACGATCCTGATCTTCCTGGCCGCCCGGCCGGTGATGGGCGGCGGCATGCCCGCGATGACCTGGTCGGCGCTGATGCTGGAGATCCACCGGGTCAGCCCGGACCTGCTCAACCTCGCCTTCGTCTTCATCCTGATCGGCTACGGCACCAAGGTGGGGCTGGCGCCCCTGCATGCCTGGCTGCCCGACGCCCATGCGGAGGGGCCGACGCCGATCTCCGCCGTGCTGTCCGGGCTGCTGCTGAACGTGGCGCTCTACGCGGTGCTGCGCTTCAAGATGCTGATGACGGCGAACGGGCAGTCGCTGGCGCCCGGGCCGCTGATGATGGTCATGGGACTGGCCTCGCTGCTGCTGGCCGCCTTCATGCTGTACCGCCGGCGGGACATCAAACGGCTGTTCGCCTACAGCTCGATCGAGCATATGGGGATCATAACCTTCGCCTTCGGGTTCGGCGGTCCGATCGCGAACTTCGCCGGGCTGCTGCACATGACGATGCACAGCCTGACCAAGTCGGCGATTTTCGTCGCCGTGGGCCTGGCGACCCAGGTGAAGGGCACCCAGCAGATCTCCGAGATCCGGGGACTGACCGCGAGCCACCCGGTGATCGGCTGGGGGCTGGTCGCCGGCGTGCTGGCGATCGCCGGGCTGCCGCCGTTCGGCATCTTCCTCAGCGAGTTCCTGCTGGTGACCACCGTCTTCGCCCAGGAGCCGTTCCTGGCCCTGCCGCTGGTCGCCGGCATCGTCGTCGCCTTCGGCGCGCTGATCCTGCGGCTGCAGTCGCTGGCCTTCGGCGAGCCGACCGGATCGACGGCGCCGGCGGCGTCCAGCGCGTTCCCGATGGCGCTTCATCTGGTCCTGGTGCTGGTCGCGGGGGTCTGGCTGCCCGAGCCGCTGGTCGAGTGGTTCCAGGCCGTCGCCCGGCTGCTCGGCTGAGGGGAGGGAGGACCGCATGCTCGACCATCTCGACTCGATCGGGACCCGCGCCGGGAACCACCGGCCGTTCCCGCGCTTCGACCTGGACCGCGAAGCCTGGAGCGCGCTGGTCGCGACCCTGGCGGACCAGCCGGACTGGTCCCTGGTGGGGCTCTGGGCGGATACCGGCGTCGTGCACATGGCCTTGCGCGACGAGGGTCCGGGGACGCTCGCCGTGGTTTCGCTGGCCTGTCCGGAGGGACGGTTCCCGTCGGTCGGCGGAGCCCGGCCCGGAGCGATCCGGCTGGAGCGCGCGGCACAGGACCTGTTCGGCGTCACGGCCGAGTCGCTGGTGGATCCGCGTCCCTGGCTGGACCATGACTCCTGGCCGATCCGGCTGCCGCTCTCTGCGGACCCGCCCGATCCGCTGGGCCATCCCGAACCCTATCCCTTCCTGCCGGTCGAGGGGCCGGGCCTGCACCAGATCCCGGTCGGACCCGTCCATGCCGGCATCATCGAGCCGGGCCATTTCCGCTTCACCTGCAACGGCGAGACGGTGGTCCGGTTGGAGCAGCGGCTGGGCTATGTCCACAAGGGGACCGAATGGCTGATGGGCGGTCGCTCGGTCGCCGAGGTCGCCAAGCTCTCGGCCCGGGTGTCGGGCGACAGCACGGTCGCGCACTCCTATGCCTTCGCGCGGGCCGTCGAGTCGGCCACGGGCGCCACGGTTCCGGCGCGGGCGGTCTGGCTGCGGGCGCTGATGGCCGAACTGGAGCGGCTCGCCAACCATCTCGGCGACATCGGGGCGATCTGCAACGACGCCGCCTTCGCCTACATGCTGGCGGAGTGCGGGCAGTTGCGGGAGAAGGTGCTGAGGGCGGCCGACGCCTGCTTCGGCCACCGCCTCATGATGGACCGGGTGATCCCGGGCGGGGTGGCGGTCGATCTGGCGGAGGACGGAAGACAGGCATTGTCGAGGCTGGTGGCCGACCTGCGGGAGGCCTTTCCGCCCCTGATCCATACCTACGACGCGAAGGCCTCGCTCCAGGACCGGACGGTCTCGACCGGGCGCGTGGCGAAAGACCTGGTCCGCCGGTTCGGTGCCGGGGGCCATGTCGGGCGGGCGTCCGGCCGGGCGCACGACGCCCGGCGCAGCCCCGGCTACGCGCCCTACGGCGAGCTGGAGTTCGACGTGCCCGTGTTCATCGACGGCGACGTCAACGCCCGGGTCTGGATCCGGATCCGCGAGGTCGAGGCGAGCCTGGGCCTGGTTTCCCAGATCCTCGACCGCCTGCCGGAAGGGCCGGTCCACGCGCCGGTTCCCGCCGCCGCGGGGCAGGGAATGGCGCTGGTGGAGAGCTTCCGGGGCGAGATCATGACCTGGGTCGCGGTGCGCGAGGACGGCATCGTCACCCGGTGCCATCCGCGCGACCCGTCCTGGTTCCAGTGGCCGCTGCTGGAGGCAGCGATCGAGGGCAACATCGTCGCCGACTTCCCGCTGTGCAACAAGAGCTTCAACTGTTCCTATTCGGGGCACGACCTGTAGGACGACGCCATGCTGAAGACAATCGCCCGGAACCTGCTCCGCGGGCCCGTCACGATGAAGGGGCCGGCTCCCGCCGAGGACGGCATCGAGGAGCTGGCGGGCCGCCTGGACCGGGCGTCCCGGACGCGGCTGGGCCGGAGCCTGTCGATCCGCCAGGTGGACGCCGGGTCGTGCAACGGCTGCGAACTGGAGATCCACGCGCTCAACAATGTGATCTACGACCTGGAGCGCTTCGGGATGCGATTCGTCGCCTCCCCCCGGCATGCGGACGTGCTGATGGTGACCGGACCGGTGACCGCCAACATGCGGGACGCCCTGTTCCGCACCTGGGATGCCACGCCCGATCCGAAATGGGTCGTCGCGGTCGGCGGATGCGCCCTGGACGGCGGCCTCTTCAAGGGCAGCTACGGTATCGTGGGAGGGGTCGGCGCGGTGGTTCCGGTCGACCTGCACATCCCCGGCTGCCCGCCGCGCCCGATCGACCTGCTCGCCGGCCTGGTGGCCCTGGTGGAGGCCGCGAGGTAACCTTACGAGCCCTTGGTCAGCGGGAACAGGGTGAAGGTCAGGTCCCGGATGAACCGGTCCATGCGGTCGGGCTTCGAGGCATCCTCCGCCTCGATCGTGCCGATGGCGCCGGTCAGCGGGCGTCCGCCCCGGCAATAGGCGGCCCGCACGGTCACGTCCTCGTCGAAGGGCTGCGACGGCGGGATCTGGGCGGCGCAGAGTTCCGCGTCGACCACCTGGTTCACCGGGTTGAACACCATCACGACCTTGTACAGGTCCTGGCCGCCGGGGCCAGCGTCCTGGGCGAACTTCAGGCTGGCGCCGACCTGGACGCGGTTCATCGAGGCCAGGACCTGGCTCGCGAACTGTGCCGCGCCGACGTCGCTCGGATTGCCGTAGATCAGGGTGGTCAGCGTGGCGTTCCGGCCGCCGGCATAGCCCAGCTCGTCCGGATTGTAGGCGGGGTCGACCTGGGTCTGGGTGACCCGGCCGTAATCCTCGCACCCGGCCAGCGCGAATAGCGCCGCCAGGGCGGCGCCGATGCGATGCAGTTTCATGATGATCAGTTCAGTTGTCCGACTTGGTTGTCGAGGGCGGAACGCCGCGAACTCGCCTGGGGATCGAAGGAGTTCAGCAGGTCGACCACCGCGCGATGGCCGCCTTCCTGCGCGTAGCTCAGCGCATTGCGGCCGTGGATGCTGGTGGTGCCGATATTGGCGCCGTTCTCCAGCAGGATGCGGACGGTTTCGACCTGCCCGCGCGACGCGGCGGCCATCAGGGCGGTCTTGCCCTCCACGTTCATGGAGTTGACCGAACCGCCGGCCTGGATCAGGGCACGCACGATGGCGTTGTTGCCGATCGAGGCGGCATACATCAGGGCTGTGCCCCCGTTGCGGCTGCGCGCGTTGGGAGCGGCACCGGCACTGAGCAGCCGGCGGACGGCCTGGGCGTTGCCCTGTTCCGACGCGAGCATCAGGGCGGTCTTGCCGTCGGGCAGTTCGTAGTCGATGTCGCGGCCGGCCTGGATGACCGCCTCCAGCACCGCGGGCTGCTGGAAGGCCTGGAGCATGTCCTCGCGGGTCACGAAACGGTTGGGTGCCGCCGGCGGCAGGTCTGAGGCGGCACCGGCACGCTCCGCCCCCTCGTCATAGTCCGGCGGCAGGCGCAGGATCTGGTCGGGGGCCGGCTGCGGCGGGGCGGCTGCGGTCCCGGCGGCCGGCGTCGCCGGCTGGGAGGCGGCTTCCGCGGCGACGGCGGCCTGCCGCTTGGCGTCCAACTCCCGGAGATGCGCCTGCAGGGTCTGGTCGGTCGGGTCGACCGTCAGGCCGCGGCGATAGAAGCTGGCCGCGTTGTCGAACTGCCCCCGCTCCTCAGCGGTGGCACCCCAGCGCCGGTAGGTGTCCTTGATGGTCGCCAGGATCGTCGCCGCGCGGGGATCCTGCGGGGCGATCTGGACGATCTGCTGATAGACCTCGAAGGCGTTGCCGCCCGGCGGCGTGGTCAGCAGCCGCTGCTCGACATACCTGTTCGCCTGGTTCACCAGATCGGTGACGCGCTGCTCGTTGGCGGCTTCGGCGGAGAGGGCCGGTGCCGGCGCAGGCGGTGCCGGGGGCGTCGCCGCGGCAGGTTCCGGTTCGGGCTCGGGCGCCGGGAGCGGAGGTGCCGCCGCGGTCGGCGGCTGGGCCGGCTGGGCAACCGGGGGAGGTGCCACCGGGACGGGCGGCCGGGATTCCCAATCCGTCTCCGGTGTCAGGGCGGCGGTTTCGGAGGGCGGCGGCTCGGAACTCCAGGGGACTTGGTCGCCGGTCGCCCGGGCATAGAGGCGCTGGACGGCCTGGGGCTCCAGCAGCGCCGCGGCGATACCCGCCCCGGCCAGCAGGGCCACCACGCTCGCGGCGACCTGCGGCCAGCGTCTGCGCCGGTAGGCCAGTTCCGGACGCTCGTGCGCGTATGCCGATGCGCTCAGCGGAGCGGCCGCGCTGCGGCGCAATGGGGGAGGCGTCCGCTGTTCGGTCTCGTCCCAAGGGGGATAAGCGTCGCGGACCGGCTCCGACCTGCGGGCGGAGGGCCGGTGGACCGGGATCGGAGCCTCTTCCGCCTCGTACGGCGGGGGCGGCTGGACGGGATGACGGGGGGCGCGGCCGAACGGGTCTGGCGGCGGAGCGGCGCGCGGCGGCGTGGGCGGCGCCGGCGTGAACTGGGTCGGCGCGAATTGGGGCGGAGCGGGCGGCGGGGGAGACGGCCGGATGCGGGCGACCGGTTCCTGCACCTCCGTCTGGATCCGACCCGCCGGCTGGACGGGCTGAAGTTCATGGGCCGGCTGCAGGCCGAGGTCCCGCGCCACCTGCTCGACCCGGGCGCGCGTGATCGTCCGCTCGCCGGCACGGGAGGCGCCGCTCACGGCGACGTCCGCCAGCGTGTTGACCAGTTGCAGCAGGCCGCCGGAATAGTGGGCGATGGCCTCGATCGCCGCCGGTTCGAAGATGTCGTCCCTGATCGCGCCGGCGGCGCCGAGGCGCTCCTGGATATAGGACTCGACCTGATCCCGTTCCAGCGGCGGCAGATGGTACGTCACGCCGAGGCGGCGTATGGTGTCTTCCAGGCCGGGTTCCGCCAGCATGCGCTCCAGGTCGGGCGTGCCGGCCAGCAGCACCTGCAGGAAGCGGCCGGTCTCGGTGTCCGATGCCGCCATCTCGACCAGGTCGTACAGCACGCCGACATCGAGTTCCTGCGCCTCGTCCACGATCAGGACGCCGGTGCCAGCCTCCTCCAGCCGCTGCTCGAGGCGCTCGATCAAGGCGTCCATGTCGGACAGGGGCTTGCCGCCGTTCTCGTCCAGGAACAGTTCGCCGCCGGCCTGCTGGATCAGGTCCTCCACCGTCATGCCAGGCCTGGCGGCGATCGCCAGCACCATCGTGCCTTCCGATTCAAGCTGATCCAGCAGGGCCTGCAGCAGGGTCGTCTTGCCCGACCCGGTCTCTCCATAGAGAGCCATGACCCGGCGCCGAGCCACCACGGCAAGGGTGAAGCCGTTGAAAGCTTCCTCATGCTCCTGCGACGCGTAGGTGAAACGCGTGGCGGGCGTAATCGTGAATGGCTCTTCGCGAAGACCGAAGCGGTTATTGATCATGGCATGTTCTATCAAAAGGATTACCCAACGCCGCCCGGTACCGGAATTTCGCAGGCGGAGTACCTTCGGTTCTCATGTGTTGAGCCTCGGCACTCTATCAACCCTGGTACCATTCACGAACGCAAAAAACGGATGAATGATCCGCGTCCATCGGAGTTGCCCGCTATCGTCCCGCGTATCCCCTAATCGCATCAATATCATGGCGGACAGAAACTCCCGGCCCACTCGGGGGCTGGCCGGGGCCTTGATTTGCGATATCCTGCAGCCATGACCCAGACAGACCTCTCCGGCGCCACCGTCGCTTCCCCTGCCGACTTCCAGTCCCATGTCGAATTCAAGGACGTCAGGAAGACCTATGACGGCGAGACGCTGGTCGTCAAAAACCTCAACCTGGACATAAGCCGCGGCGAGTTCCTGACCCTTCTGGGGCCGTCGGGTTCCGGCAAGACCACGTCGCTGATGATGCTGGCCGGGTTCGAGGTGCCCACGTCGGGAGACATCAGGCTGGCCGGCCGGTCGATCGCGGGTCTCCCGCCGCATAAGCGGGACATCGGCATGGTGTTCCAGAATTATGCGCTATTCCCCCACATGACGGTGGCCGAGAACCTGGCCTTCCCGCTGTCGGTCCGGAAGAGGCCCCGCGCGGAGATAGAGGAGCGGGTCGCCAGGGCGCTCCGCATGGTCCACCTGGAGAAGTTCGGCGCCCGCCGGCCGGCGGAGCTGTCCGGGGGCCAGCAGCAGCGGGTGGCGCTGGCCCGCGCCCTCGTCTTCGACCCTCAGCTGGTATTGATGGATGAGCCGCTGGGAGCCCTGGACAAGCAGCTGCGCGAGCATATGCAGCTGGAGATCAAGCATATCCACCAGTCGCTCGGCGTCACCGTGGTCTATGTCACCCACGACCAGACCGAAGCCCTGACCATGTCGGACAGGATCGCCGTGTTCAACCACGGCATGATCCAGCAGATCGACCTGCCGGACCGGCTGTACCAGCAGCCCTGCAACAGCTTCGTCGCCAACTTCATCGGGGAGAACAACCGGCTGACGGGCGTCGTCCGGGATATCTCGGGCGGCAGGTGCAGCGTCGAACTGCCGACCGGCGAAAACGTCCTGGCGACCGCCGTGTCGGTGGACCGGGCCGGGCAGCCGACCACCCTGTCCATCCGGCCCGAACGGATCGTCCTGGACCGCGGAGCTTCGGACGGTCCCGCCACCGGGCGGGAGAACCGGCTGGGCGCCCGCGTCCTGGAGCGCATCTATCTCGGCGACCATCTAAGGCTTCGGCTGGCGGTTGCGGACAATGACGATTTCATGGTCAAAGTCCCCTTCGCCGATGACGCCCAGACATTCCAGGCGGGTCACGAGGTTTCAGTCCGCTGGGCCGTCGAGGACTGCAGGGCGCTCGACCCGGTCTGATCCTTCCCCGTTCCGCTCCAGGCGCAAGGCCACTCCACCGTGTTCCGCAAGATCCTTTCCGTCGGCGGCCTGACGCTCGCCAGCCGCGTCCTCGGCTTCGTCCGGGATATCCTGACCGCGGCCCTGCTGGGTGCGGGGCCGGTCGCGGACGCCTTCTTCGTGGCGTTCCGGCTGCCCAACCATTTCCGTGCCCTGTTCGCCGAAGGCGCGTTCAACGCCGCCTTCGTGCCGATGTTCTCCTCCTTCCTGGTCGGGCAGGGCCGGTCGCAGGCCCGGATCTTCGCCGAGCAGGTGCTTGCCTTCCTGCTGGTCGCGCAGCTTGTCCTGCTGCTGGCGTTCGAGCTGATCATGCCCTGGTTCATGGTCGTCTTCGCACCCGGCTTCGCGGACGAGCCGATGAAATACGATCTGGCGGTGTTGTTCACCCGCATCACCTTTCCCTACCTGCTGTTCATCTCGCTCGTGTCGCTGATGGGCGCCGTGCTGAACAGCATCGAGCGGTTCGGCGCGGCGGCGGCGGCGCCGATCCTGCTCAATCTCTGCCTGATCGGGGCGCTGGTCGGACTGACGCCGCTGCTGCCGACCCCGGGCCACGCGCTGGCCTGGGGGGTGCTCGCCGCCGGCGTAGCGCAGTTCCTGTACCTGGCGTGGGACTGCCGGCGCGCCGGCATGTCGTTGAGGCTGCCCTGGCCGCGGCTGACGCCGGGCGTCAGGCGGTTCCTGACGGTGCTGGGGCCGGCGGCGCTGGGCGCGGGCGTCACCCAGATCAACCTGTTCATCGACACGCTGATCGCCTCGCTGCTGCCGACCGGCGCCGTGTCCTATCTTTACTATGCCGACCGGATCAACCAGCTGCCCCTGGGCGTGATCGGGATCGCGGTCGGGACGGTGCTGCTGCCGGAACTGTCCCGCGCGCTGAAGGGCGGCAACATGGCGGCCGCCAGCGACAGCCAGAACCGCGCGATCGAGCTGTCGCTGCTGTTCACCCTGCCGGCCACGGCCGCCTTCCTCGCCGCGGGCTTCCCGATCATCTCGGTGCTGTTCGAACGGGGAGCGTTCCAGGCCGCCGATGCGCGGGCGACGTCGGCGACGCTGATGGCCTACGCCCTGGGGCTGCCGGCCTTCGTGCTGATCCGAAGCCTGCTGCCGGGCTTCTATGCGCGCGAGGATACGAAGACGCCGGTCAAGATCGCCCTTGTCGTCGTCACCGTCAACGTCGCCCTGAAGCTGGCGCTGATGCAGCCGCTGTCCCAGGTGGGCCTGGCGCTCGCGACCTCGGCGGCGTCCTGGGTCAACTGCGCCCTGCTGGCGGTGCTGCTGTTCCGGCGGGGGTTCCTGGTGCTCGACTCGCGGCTCCGGCGGCGGGTGCCGCGGCAGTTGCTGGCGGCCCTGGCGATGGCGGGGGCGCTCCTGGCGGCGCAATGGGGGCTCGCCGGCATGCTGGCCGCGCCGGACCTGGGAACGCGCTCGCTGGCCTTGGGACTGCTGGTCGGGGCCGGGATGGCCGCCTACGCGGCGGCGGGCGTCGCCCTCGGCGTGGTGTCGGTGGCCGAACTGAAACTCTATACCCGGCGGCGCCGGAAGGCGTGACTCCGCATGTCGGCCCCTCCTTCGACGATGGATACTCTGGACACGCCGGACAAGGTGATGAAAACTCGGGATAAATCATAAAACAGGAACAGGGTGACGATGATGGGATGCAAGACCAGCCTGCTTTTCGGTGCGCTTCTGATGGCCTCGGCGATGGGCGGTGCCCAGGCCCGCGATCTCACCGTCACCTCCTGGGGTGGCTCCTACCAGGACGCGCAACGCGAGGTCTATTTCCAGCCCTTCATGAAGCAGACCGGGACCAAGCTGGTCGAGGACAGCTGGAACGGGGGAGTGGGCGCGCTCCGCGCCAAGGTCGAGGGCGGCAACGCCGACTGGGACGTCGTCCAGGTCGAGGCCGAGGAACTGGTGCTGGGCTGCGAGGAAGGGCTGTTCGAGGAGTTGGACTGGGCGGCCTTGGGCGGGCGCGACAAGTTCATTCCCGCCGCGGTCCACGACTGCGGAGTGGGGGCCATCGTCTGGACCACGCTGATCACCTATGACGGCGCCAAGATGAAGGAAGGGCCGAAGAGCTGGGCCGACTTCTGGGACGTCCAGAAGTTTCCCGGCAAGCGCGGACTCCGCCGCGGCCCCAAATACACGCTCGAGTTCGCCCTGATGGCCGACGGGGTCGAGCCGTCGCAGGTCTACCAAGTGCTCGGCACCGACGCCGGGGTCGACCGCGCCTTCAAGAAGCTCGACCAGATCAAGCCGCACATGGTCTGGTGGGAGGCCGGCGCCCAGCCGCTCCAACTGCTGGCGTCGGGCGAGGTCGCGATGACCAGCGCCTACAATGCCCGCGTGACGGCGGCCAACAAGAGCGACAACCGCGACTTCAGGATCGTCTGGCCGGGCGGCGTCTATGCCGTGGACAGCTGGGTGATCCTGCGCGACAGCCCGAACCGGGAAGCGGGCATGGACCTGATCGCCTTCATGAGCGACCCGGCGCGCCAGAAGGACCTGCCGCCCAAGGTGCCCTACGGCGTGACCGCCAAGGAGGCCGCGGCGCTGGTCGATCCCGCCGTGCTGCCGATCATGCCGACCGAGCCCGGCAACCTGGAAGTCGGGCTGGAACTCGACACCGAATTCTGGGTCGCCAACGTCGAGCGGCTGACCGAACGCTTCAACGCCTGGATCGGCCAGTGAGCGGCCGGTGACGGCAACCATCCCGTCGGCGCGGCCGCAGGAGCGACCGCGAAACCTGAGGGCGCAACTGCGGCGGACCGAGCGCCGCCGCAAGCTGGAGGCGGTGGCGCTGGTGGCGCCCCTCTTCGTCTTCCTGGCAGTGTTCTTCCTGGCGCCGATCGGGCTGATGCTGGTGCGCAGCGTCGACAACTCGGAGCTGCCGTCGGTGATGCCGGACACCGCGGCGGCGCTTCGGCAATGGGACGGCGACGGCCTGCCGCCGGAGGCGGTGTTCGCGAGCTTCGCGCGGGAACTGGCGGCCGGCCAGCGCGACCGGTCGCTGTCCGGGGTGGCGAAGCGGCTGACCTACGAGATCCCGAACATGCGGTCGGTGCTGTTCGCCACGGCCCGCGGCCTGCCCGAAGCGCCGGACGGGACGTGGCGGCAGACGCTGGCGGCGCGCAACCCGGCCTGGAGCGAACCGGCGACCTGGGCGGTCATGCGCCGGGCCGCCGCACCCGTCACGCCGTACTACCTGCTGGCCGCGCTCGACCGGGAGATCGACGCCTCCGGATCGATCGTGCCGGTTTCCGCGGACAGGGCGATCTATCTCGACATCTTCGCGCGGACCTTCTGGATCGCGGCGGTGGTCACCCTGTGGTGCCTCGCTCTCGGATACCCGCTGGCCTACAAGCTGGCGTCGCTGCCGCCCCGCATCTCGAACCTGCTGATGATCCTGGTGCTGCTGCCGTTCTGGACCTCCATCCTGGTGCGCACGGGAGCCTGGGTCGTTCTGCTCCAGCGGGAGGGGCCGATCAACGAGGCGCTCCAGTGGATCGGCCTGATCGGCGAGCCGATCCAGCTCGTCTACAACAGGGTCGGCGTCTATGTCGCCATGGTCCACATCCTGCTGCCCTTCATGGTGCTGCCGCTCTACAGCGTGATGCGCGGCATCTCGCCGGCCTATGTGCGGGCGGCGACGTCGCTGGGCGCCACGCCCTTCACGGCTTTCAGGCGGGTATACCTGCCGCAGACGATCCCCGGGGTAGGGGCCGGCTGCCTGCTCGTCTTCATCCTGGGAGTCGGCTACTACATCACGCCTGCCCTGGTGGGCGGGGCCGGGGACCAGATGGTCAGCTATTTCGTCGCCTTCTTCACGAACCAGACGATCAACTGGGGCATGGCGGCGGCGCTCGGCTCGGTGCTGCTGGTGGCGACGCTGCTGCTCTACTGGGTCTATGCCCGGCTGGTCGGAGTCGACCGCATGCGGATGGGATGAGACGGGCATGAGACCGATCCTGAACCTGCCGCCCCACGCGACGGCCACCCAGCGCGCCTGGCATGTCGGCCTGTGGGCGATCACGGCGCTCGTGCTGGGTTTCCTCATCCTGCCGATCCTGGTGATCGTCCCGCTGTCGTTCAGCAGCGGGTCCTTCCTGAACTTCCCGCTGCCGGGGCTCTCGCTGCGCTGGTACGAGGAGCTGCTGGGGTCGGAGCGCTGGCTGTCGTCGCTCCGCAACAGCGTGGTGGTGGCGTGCGCCGCGACCCTGCTCGCCACGGTGCTGGGAACGCTGGCCGCGCTGGGATTGCAGCGGGCGCGATTTCCCGGCCGCTCGCTGCTGCTGGCGCTGGTGATCTCGCCCATGGTGGTGCCGCTGGTGATCGTCGCGGTCGGCGTCTATTTCTTCTATGCCCCGCTGGGGCTGACCGGCGGCCTGGTCGGCCTGACGCTCGCCCATACCGCGCTGGCGGTGCCCTTCGTGGTCATCACCGTGTCGGCGACGCTCCAGGGGTTCGACACCAACCTGTCGCGGGCGGCTGCCAGCCTGGGGGCCGACCCGGCGACGGCGTTCTTCCGGATCACGCTGCCGATCATCCTGCCCGGCGTGGTGTCGGGCGCCCTGTTCGCCTTCGTCACCTCGTTCGACGAGGTGGTGGTGGCGCTCTTCCTGACCGGTCCGCAGGACCGCACCCTGCCGCGCCAGATGTTCGACGGCATCCGGGAGAATATCAGCCCGGTCATCGCCGCCGCCGCCACCCTGCTGATCGTCCTGTCGGTCCTGCTGATGACGGTCATGGAGGCCCTGCGGCGGAGGGGCGAGCGCCTGCGCGGCATCCGCTGACGAAAACAGACCAAGAAACAAGAAGAAGATAGAGGATCGTCCACCGGCCGCCAAAATGCCTGAAACCAAGGGTTGGAGGTCATCATGTCAGAGCCTGAGAGCATAGACGGTGTCCGGTATCATGCGGTGGATGCCGCCTATTTCGAGAAGCGGGGGCTTAGAAAATATGCCGGGGTGTGGTCGCTGTGGGCGCTGGGCGTCGGCGCGGTCATCTCCGGCGACTTCTTCGGCTGGAACTTCGGGCTGGGCGCCGGCGGCTTCGGCGGCCTGTTCATCGCGACACTGATCGTCGTCGTCATGTATCTCGGCCTGTGCTTCAGCCTGGCCGAGATGTCGCCGGCGCTGCCGCACACCGGCGGGGCCTACAGCTTCGGGCGGTCGGCGCTGGGGCCGTGGGGCGGCTTCCTGACCGGCCTGGGCGAGAACATGGAATATGTGCTGACCCCGGCGGTGATCGTGGTGGGCATCGGCGGCTATCTCGGTGCCATCTTCGGGACCCCGGCGGAACTGGCGCCGATGTGGTGGCTGTTCTGCTATGTGATCTTCGTGGGACTGAACTACTGGGGCGTCGAGCTGAGCTTCAAGTTCACCCTGGTGATCACCTTCATCGCGCTGGCGATCCTGATCGTCTTCTTCGTCGGCGCCATCAGCCATTTCGACTTCGCGGCGAACGCCCTGAACATCGAGCCGGGTCCCGGCGGCAGCGCCTTCCTGCCGTTCGGCTGGGCCGGCGTCCTGGCGGCGCTGCCGTTCGCCATCTGGTTCTTCCTGGCGATCGAACAGCTTCCCCTGGCCGCCGAGGAGGCGCACGACCCCAAGCGCGACATGCCGCGCGGCCTGTTGCTGGGCATCCTGACGCTGATCGCGCTGGCCTTTCTGACGCTGTTCCTGTCCGCCGGCATAGCGCCTGGCGCGAAGGAGGTCGGGACCTCGACCGAGCCGCTGTTCCTGGGCTTCCAGACCATCTTCGGCGACGGCATCGGGGTGAAGCTGCTGGCGATGATCGCCGCCGCCGGGCTGATCGCCAGCTTCCACGCGATCATCTACGCCTATGGCCGGAACATCTACAGCCTGGCCCGCGCCGGCTATTTCCCCAAATGGCTGTCGGTCACCCATGGCGAGCGCAAGACGCCCCACGTCGCCCTGTTCGCCGGCGCCACCCTGGGCTTCCTGGTCGCCTTCGTGATGCAGTATTCCGGCAGCGCGCTGGTGGGAGCGGCCTTGCTCAACATGGCCGTGTTCGGGGCCATGATCAGCTACATCATGCAACTCGTGTCCTTCATCCTGCTGCGTTCCAAGCTGCCGCACATCGAGCGGCCCTTCGTCAGCCCGCTCGGGGTTCCCGGCGCCGTCGTGGCGCTGGTCATCGCGGTGGTGACCCTGGTGTCGCTGTTCTTCAATCCGGAGTACCGGCCGGGGGTGTGGGGATGCGCGATCTGGTTCCTGACCGGCATCGCCTATTTCGGACTCTATGGGCGCCATCATCTGGTGAAGTCGCCGGAGGAGGCGTTCGCGATCAGCCACCGGTCCAAACCGGGGACGGTGCCCGGCTTGGCGGATTGACCGGGCGGCCTACCTGATGCGGGAGGGATAACGGACCGGGAACGACCATCCGCATGCTTCGCCAGACCATCCTCCGAACGGGCCGCCGACTCGCGCTTTGCCTGATCCTGCTGCTGGCCGCCGCGCCGGGCCGGGCCGACGAGCCGGCGGCCTGGGCGGCCCTGGAGCAGGGCGGTCACGTGGCACTGATGCGGCATGCCGTAACCGTTCCCGGGGTGGGGGACCCGCCGGGATTCCGCCTGGACGACTGCTCGACCCAACGGCTGCTGTCCGAGGCCGGGCGGGATTGGGCCCGGCGGTTCGGAGTGGAACTGCGGGAGCGTGGCGTGACGGGCGCACGGGTGCTGAGCAGCGCCTGGTGCCGTTGCGTCGACACCGCCGAACTCATGGAACTGGGGCCGGTGGAGGTCTTCGAGCCGCTGAATTCCTTCTTCGGCAACCGTGACGACGGCGCCGCGCAGACGGCGGCCGTCAGGGACCTGATGGCCGGATGGCAAGGGCCGGGGACGCTGGTAATGGTGACTCACCAGGTCAATGTCACCGCGCTGACGGGAATCTACCCCGCATCCGGGGAAGTCGTGGTCCTGCGCCCGGGAGGGGAGGTCGTGGGCAGGATCCGGCCGTGAAGCCCGTCGCCGCCTATACCCAAAGGCAGTGTCTTACGTCGTCTGTACAGGCTTGCCCAAGCTTTGGCGATCTGGCAGAAAAAAGGCCGCCTCGAGAGCGGCCTGAGTCTAGGGAGGAAACGCCCAACAAGGGCGAAGCAGCAATCGCTTGCTGCAATGCAAAAATTAATGAATGCGCTCGCAGATGCAATATGGAAGCGAGCGTCAGGCCGATTTCCGAACACATTAACGAACAACTGTTGCATCGAGGCAACACGGCAGCGGAGTGGCGGCGCTGGTGGTTCCGTTGCCCGCGCCGCTCCGGATCACTCCCCGGATCGTTCAGGGAGCGCGCTTGGGCGGAAAGCCCGACGGCGGGACTTCCCGCTCCTCGGTCGTACTGGCGGTTTCCTCGCCCTGGGTCGGTTCGGGGACTCCGCCGGGCGCATAGGGCGGCATCGCGGGATCGTTGCCGGGGTGACGCGGCGGAACGGGCCTTTCCCCCGGCTTCCTGAGATCGCGCTCGTCGGTCATGTCTTTCCTCTCCCTGATTCTCTTCCACGCTTGCGGTACGGGAATAAGGGACGGGGAGGCGAAAAGGTTCAGGAGCCTGGGCTCCGAAGCAGAAAGCCGGTGATCAGGAACGCGGCGATCCCCAGCAGCACGGAAACGCCCAGGAGCATCCAGGCGTTGACCTCGAACCTGGGCGGGGTCGCGCCCTCCTCTTCGAAGACGGTGGTCATGACGGCGCGCTTGGCTCCGGGATCGGTGAAGCATTGCTCGACCTTGACCCGTTCGACCTTGCCGGTGCCCAGCGTCTCGCGTGCCTTGGCGAGGGCGGAGTCCAGGCTGTCGATCGTGCCGCTGGTCTGCCAGACGCCCCGCCTGAGGGTTGCCAGGGTATAGGTCACTCGGCGGTTCGACGCTGGCATGGACATGGACGGTTCCCGGATCGCTGTTGCCTGATCATACGATAATATTTCTAAACATTTTACCGGAGGTTAATCCGATCGAATGCATCCGATTGCCCTGTCGCGCGCCGGCGGAGCGGGCCTATGATGCCAACCCCGTGAAGGGCCAGCCTGAACCGAAATCGACTTGCCCGAGAGGACTGATGGGCGACGCTACCCTGATCGTCGGCCGCAACAGCCTGCTTGCCAGGGCGTTGCGCGACTGCGGAGGCGTTCCGAACTGCCGTTACGTCGGCCACGACGAACTGGACCGGCCGGATCTGCTCGACGGTATCGGCCGGATCGTCAACTTCGCCTATCATCCCGAACTCCGGAGCGGGCCTTACAGGGCCGACCTGGATATCGACCTTCGCCTGGGACGGGCGGCGGCGGAACTGGGCCTGGATTACGTCATGCTCAGCACCCGCAAGGTCTATGCGCCGGAGTACGCCTTCGGGGCGGCGGAGGACAGTCCGGTCGGCCCGATCGATCCCTACGGGCGGAACAAGCTGACCATCGAGCGGGTCTTGGTCAACCTTCTCGGCGAGCGGCTGACGATCCTCCGGATCGGGAACGTGGTCGGGTACGATCGTCTCGAAGCCCGGCCCAGCTTCATGAGCCTGATGCTCGGGCGGCTCGCCGGCGAGAACCGGATAATGCTGGACGTCAGCCCCTTCGTGCGGCGCGACTTCCTGCCGGTGGAGCAGGTGGCGGCGGCGATCAGGGCCGCGCTCAACCATCGGCTGGTCGGGACCTACAATGTCGGATCCGGCGCCTGCGTCGAGGTGGGGCGCATGGCGCTCTGGGTGATCGAGGGGTTCGGCCGGGGCGAGCTGGTCGTCACATCGCCGCGCATCCATGATGAATTTGTCCTGGACGTGACCAAGATCATGTCGGTGACCGACTGGTCATGGCCAAGCGGCGGGCTTCCCGAATATTGCCGCAGTCTGGGGCGCCGCCTTGCGAAGGCGGAGAGTCGGGTCGACGGGTAGCGCGGGCGGCTAGGGCAAATTCACCGAAGACTCTGCCGCATTCGGCGGAATTGCCTATCCTATTGGATATATGTTGTCTATTGGGCACACATGATGCACAAACGCGCATCAATGCGCCCGCATGGTTGCTTGCATTGGCGTTTCTGGCTTCATTAGGGTCCGCCGGTTCGTGAAGAGCCGGCCTGAGGGGCTTTTTAGTATGTTCAACAGATTGCCATTTTCGGTGGGGGCGATGAAGATCAAGACTTTGCCACTGCTCTTCGGTGCGGCCGCTCTGCTGGCGGGGACCAGCACCGCGGTGATTGCCCAGGAGCTTCAGCGCGGGGCCAGCATCCTGGACCGTCCGCGGCCGGAACTGGATCCGTTGGGCATCCGCCAAGGCGGTTTCCTGATCTTCCCGAAGATCGAGCTTGGCACGACCTACGACGATAACGTCTTCGCCTCCGACACCAACGAGGAAGGCGACTTCCTGTTCCAGGTTCTGCCGTCGGTCGCCGTGCGGTCGGACTTCAACCGGCACCAGCTGCGCTTCGGAGCCGGAGCCGACATCGGCCGTTATGCCGACAACACCAGCGAGAACTACGTCGATTATTTCGTCACCGGCGGTGGACGATTCGACATCACCGGCGAGTCGGCGGTGTCGCTCGACCTGGCGCACCGCAAGCTGCACGACGACCGCGGCGACCCGGACACTCCCGACGCGGCATCCGAGCCGGTGGAGTTCACCCGGAGCGGTGCGGAACTGGAGTACACGCAGCGGTTCAATCGATTCCTGACCAGTTTCAGCGTCGGTGCCGAGAACGAGGACTACGACGACGTCGCCTCTATCGGCGGAACCATCCTCGACCAGGACGACCGCGACAACTGGGCCTACTCCGTCTCGGGTCAGGTCGGTTACGACCTGTCGCCCGGATACCGGCCGTTCGTGCGCCTGACCTATGTTCGCACCGAATACGACGAAGGTGTGCTGCCGCCCGACAGCGACGGCTATGAAGCGGTGGTCGGCACGACCATCGACCTGACCTCGCTGCTGACCGGCGAAGTCTTCGCCGGCTACCTCTCGCGCGATTACGATGAGGATGTCTACGGCGATTTCACCGGGGCCGCCTATGGCCTGTCGCTCGATTACGCCGTCACGCAGCTCACGACGATTTCCGGCGACGTTTCCCGCGGGATCGAGGAAGGTTTCGGTACCACCCCCAATCCCCGCGATCGTTCGACCTTCCAGATCGGAGTCGATCACGAGTTGCTGCGCAACGTGATCCTGTCGGCGCGGGCGGAGTATCGGATCGACGACTATCAGGAGACCGATCGGGAAGAGGACTTCTACCTGTTCCAGGCCGGCGCTACCTACACGCTGAACCGGAACTTCTATCTCCGGGGCACCTACACCTTCTCGCGCCGCGACTCCAACCAGGCGGGTGACGATTACGACCGGAACCTGATCGCGTTGCGCCTCGGCGCCCAGCTCTGACGGTTTTCCAGATCGCTTCGTTAGACCGGCGGCGCCTGCCCAGCAGGCGCCGCCTTTCGTTTTGAACTTATCCGAAATTTCCGATAGTGGAGACAATGGGCTGCCGAAGGCTCTGGCGGCGATATCGGCCCGAAACCTCGGTAACGCAGACGTCTACCGAACCATGGATAAAAAATCAGAATCAATGCATTCTATTAATGCC
Source organism: Skermanella rosea (assembly GCF_016806835.2). NCBI lineage: Bacteria > Pseudomonadati > Pseudomonadota > Alphaproteobacteria > Rhodospirillales > Azospirillaceae > Skermanella > Skermanella rosea. The sequence continues at coordinate 1,558,210 of NZ_CP086111.1, forward strand.
ATAGGCTTAATTCCTCTCCTCTTTTTCAGTTTAGGCGCATTGTCGATAGTATTCGCGTGGTCGTAAGGGGGCAGGGATGCGGAGTGCCCGCATTCCGGAGGGCCGGTCAGGCGTGATATAGCCCCGCGACGATCCGGCAAGGCCCAGAGAAGAGGAACCGATGCTTTTTGCTACCTGGAAGAAAGTTGCGACCGGTTGCGTCGTGGCCGTGAGCTTGGCGGCCTGCCAGAACACCGGCTCGAACGCGCCGCTGGAGACGCAGACCGCGACCGTGGGCGAGTACCAGCTCGGAGCAGGCGACGAAGTCCGCATCACCGTTTTCGGCCAGGAGCAGCTCTCCGGCACTTTCCGCGTCGACGGCGCCGGATATGTCGCGATGCCGCTCGTCGGCGAGGTCGAAGCCAAGGGCAAGACGTCCCGGCAGCTGGAGACGGCCATCGCCCAGAAGCTCAACGAAGGCTATGTGCGTGACGCCCGCGTCAGCGCCGAAGTGATCACCTTCCGGCCCTTCTACATCATCGGCGAAGTCAACAATCCCGGTCAGTACCCCTATGCCAACGGCATGACGGCCACCACCGCCGTCGCGATGGCGGGCGGCTACACCTATCGCGGCCGCCAGGACTACATCCTGGTCACCCGCGGCAACGATCCGGAAAAGATCGAGCGGCGCGCTCCGATCAATACCCGGGTTCTGCCGGACGATGTCGTCCGCATTCCGGAACGCCTCTTCTGAGTTGCGGCATCATGGAAATCGTTGAAACCGAAATCCCCGACGTCAAGCTGCTGACTCCCCGCAAGTTCGGCGATCACCGCGGCTTCTTCGTCGAAACCTACAACCGGAAAGCCTTGGAGGGCATCGGTTTCACGAAGGAATTCGTGCAGGACAATCACTCCCTGTCGGTTCCCGTGGGTACCGTCCGCGGCCTCCACTTCCAGCTCGAGCCCTATGCGCAGGACAAGCTGGTCCGCGTGATCAGGGGAGCGATCCTGGACGTCGCGGTCGACCTGCGGCGCGATTCGCCGACGTTCGGCCGGCACGTCAAGGCCCGCCTCGATGCCGAGTCCGGCCGGCAGATCCTGGTTCCCACGGGCTTCGCCCATGGGTTCGTGACTCTGGAGCCCGATACGGAGGTCATTTACAAGGTGACCAACTATTACGCTCCCAGTCACGACCGCGGCCTCCTGTGGAACGACCCGGACCTGGGAATCGATTGGCCGGTGGCCGGCGACCAGGCCGTGTTGTCTGACAAGGACAAAGTCCAGCCGCGCCTGCGCGACCTGAAGGATGCCTTCTGAGGAGAGTATCGCAGGGGTCTGGAGAGTGTGAAAGGGGGACCCTGATAAGAGCACCCCGATTTCCTCTCCAGACATCGCGGAACGAATGCTAGGCATCTCCGTTCGATTAATCGAGTAACTACCGAAGCGATAGCTGTGAACAGCGTCACGGTCGCTTAAAATGGTCACAGACAAGGGACGAAGAACGCGACCCCTTGTTTCTAGACCTGAAACGTCTCTAGACCCGAAACAATTACGGTCAACGCACCGGGGCAAGATATTCGCGGAGTTCGCGGAACCCGTGCTTTGCACCATTATGCACCAGCCGAGGAATATACAATGCAGCGTGTGATGGTCACCGGCGCCGGCGGTTATATCGGCACAACTCTCGTTCCGATGCTGCTCGAACAGGGCTATGCCGTGCGTGCGGTCGACCGGTTCTTCTTCGGTCATGAACTGCTGAAGTCCCACCCGGACCTGGAAATGGTCCGCGAGGATGTCCGTCGCCTCTCCGTGTCGGATTTCGCCGGAATCGACGCGGTCATCGACCTCGCCGCCATCTCCAACGATCCCAGCGGCGAGCTGTTCCAGGACGTGACCTGGGCGGTCAACCATCGCGCCCGGGTGCGGTGTGCCGAGCTGGCCAAGCAGGCCGGCGTGAAGCGCTATGTCCTGCCGTCGTCGTGCAGCATCTACGGTTTCCAGCCCGACGGAGTTGTTGCTAACGAGGAAACGGCAACCAATCCGCTCACCACCTATGCGAAGGCGAACGAGCAGGCCGAGCATGGCGTGCTGCCGCTGGCCGACGACAATTTCACCGTCATCGTCCTGCGCCAGGCGACCGTCTACGGCTACAGCCCGCGCATGCGGCTGGACCTGGCCGTCAACGGAATGACCTTTGGCGCCTGGAAGACCAGCAAGCTGCCGCTGATGCGCGACGGCTCCCAGTGGCGCCCGATGGTCCATGTCCGCGACACCGCGTCCGCCCAGATGTTCATGCTGACCGCTCCCGCCGAGAAGGTGAACGGCCGGATCTTCAACGTCGGCTCCGAGGCCAACAACTACCAGATCGGCCAGCTCGCCCAGATCGTCGTGGACACCCTGCCGAACAAGGTCGAGATCGAGTGGTACGGCGATGCCGACACCCGCTCCTACCGCGTGTCGTTCGACCGGATCGAGTCGCTCGGCTGGAAGGCCCAGCGCGTCGCCGAGGACGGCATCCGCGAGATCGCGGCCAAGCTGGAGTCCGGCGAACTGGACCGCACCACCGAGACGATCACGCTGGACTGGTACAAGAACCTGGTCAAGTGGCACGAGATCATCCGGAAGGTCGAGCTGTACGGCGGCATCTTCGATATCCCGGAAGCCGAGGCCGAGAGCCTGCGCCGTTCGGAGGCGGCTGAATGAAGGGGATCATCCTGGCCGGCGGGTCAGGGACGCGGCTTGCTCCCATCACCAGCGTGGTGAGCAAGCAGCTTCTCCCCGTCTACGACAAGCCGATGATCTACTACCCGCTCAGCACCCTGATGCTGGCGGGTATCCGCGACGTGCTGATCATCACCACGCCGCAGGACCGCGACCTGTTCGCCCGGCTGCTGGGCGACGGCTCCCGCTGGGGGATGAACCTCAGCTACGCCGTCCAGCCCAGCCCGGACGGCCTGGCCCAGGCGTTCCTGATCGGCAAGGACTTCATCGGCAACGACCCGGTGTCCCTGATCCTGGGCGACAACATCTTCTTCGGCTACGGCATCACCGACCGCCTCCAGCGCGCGGCGAAGCTGACCGACGGCAGCGTGGTGTTCGCCTACCAGGTGAGCGATCCGGAACGGTACGGGGTGGTCGCCTTCGACCACGACGGCCGGGTCACCGACATCGAGGAGAAGCCGGCCAAGCCGAAGTCCAACTTCGCCGTCACCGGCCTGTACTTCTACGACAGCGACGTCGTCGGCATCGCCAAGGACCTGAAGCCCAGTGCCCGCGGCGAGCTGGAGATCACCGACCTCAACCGCGTCTATCTGGACCGCGGCAAGCTTTCGGTCGAGCTGCTCGGCCGGGGAACCGCCTGGATCGATACGGGAACCCACGACAGCCTCCTGAACGCCGGCAACTTCATCGAAGTGATCGAGGCCCGGCAGGGCCTCAAGGTTGCCTGCCCGGAGGAGATCGCCTGGCGCATGGGGTACATAACCGATAGCCAGCTTGCGGACCTGTCCGCATCGCTGATGAAGTCGGGATATGGAAAATATCTGCTTCGGCTGCTCGAGCAGGATTTCTCCGGCTGGCGGCCGGAGTTCAAGTCGGACAGCGAACACATCTGATTGTCGGGGCGCCGTCGCCTGACGGCCGCCCCCCAAGGGAGATTATCATGCAGCACAATCCGGAGATCCGGATCGGTGTCGTCGGCACCGGCTTCATTTCCTCGCATTTCATCATGGCGCTGGACCGGCAGAAGGGCTTCACGGCGTCGCGCGTCCTGACCCGCCGCCCGATCGAGGGCTGCACGGGCTTTCCCCGGCCGGAGCTGCTGACCAACTCGCTCGCCGACCTGATCGAGAACTCCGACGTCGTGCTGGAATGCACCGGCGACGCGATCCACGCGACGGACGTCGTGGCTGCGGCGCTCAGCGCCAACCTGCCCGTGGTCACGATGAACTCGGAGTTCCACATCACCGCCGGATCCTATTTCGTCGGCAAGGGACTGGTGACCGAGGCCGAGGGCGACCAGCCGGGCGATCAGGCGGCACTCCGCGAGGACGCGCTGGAGATGGGCTTCGAGCCGCTGGTCTACGGGAACATCAAGGGCTTCCTGAACCACGACCCGAGCCTGGAGGACATGACCTACTGGGGCAACCGGAGCGGCATCAGCCTGCCGATGGTGACCTCCTTCACCGACGGCACGAAGGTCCAGATCGAACAGGCTTTCGTCGCCAACGGCCTGGGCGCCGAGATCGCGAAGCCGGGCCTGCTGGGCGTCCCCGAGGACGACCTGAAGGCCGGCGGCACCCAACTCGCCGAAGCCGCGGACCGGCTCGGCAAGCCGATCAGCGACTATGTCCTGTCGCTGAAGCTTCCGCACGGCGTCTTCATCGTCGGCAAGCACGACCCCCGTCAGAAGGGCGCGCTGCGCTACCTGAAGCTGGGTGACGGCCCCTACTATGTCATCCTGAAGCACAACATCTTCGTGCATCTGGAGATCCTGAAGACGATCAAGCGGGTCGTCAACGAGCGGCGCATCCTCCTGGACAACTCGGCGACGCCGGTCGCCAGCGTCTGCACCGTGGTGAAGCGCGACCTGAAGCCGGGCGACCGGATCGCCTCGGGCATCGGCAGCTTCGACGTGCGCGGGGAGGCGGTGCGCATCGCCGACACCGTGGGACACGTTCCGATCGGGCTGCTCGCCGATGCGGTGATCACCCGTCCGCTGAAGCGCGGCGACATCATCCGCATGGACGACGTCGAGCTTCCGGACAGCCTGGCCCTCCGGGCCTGGAAGGAAATCGAGCGCTCGGTTCTGAACGCAGGCTACGGTCAGCCGGAGGAGCGGACCGCGATCGCATCCTGACCGAGGGGAAATCCCTCCGAGGTATATACCATCGCACCCCGGAGGGAACCCGCGACCCGGCCCCAAATTGTTATGGGCATGGTTTCCGACGACTGACCGTGGCATCAACCGTGTGTTCAAAGGTACAACCGACGTATGCGTAACTTTTTCCGGAAGCGGCGTAATCCCCAGTTCGGTGAGGCCGGCGCAGGTGAGAATGTCCGGCCGGATCTGGACCCGCGCGTGACACCGTTCGGGCCGCGGCTGGTGTCCGACCTCGGCGATCCCGACCTGGACGACTCGGACCGGGACGACTCGGACCGGGACGTTGGCGAGGACGAGGATCTTGCGGTTTCCCGGCAGGGCGGACTCGGTCACGCCGGTCATGCGGCCGAGGACCGGGGCCTGATGATGCGGTCCGCATCCGACCTGCTGCATGCGCGGAAGGGAGACGACCATCCGGCGCCGCGGCCTCGGGGCGACGACGAGGAACTGGAACTGCCGCGCTTTTCGCTGCCGGTCGCCGGCACCTTGCGGTCGCGTTCCAGCGGGCATCTTCCCGGCCTTACCCCCGAGCTCAACAAGGCGTTGCGCGAGGCCTTCACCCCGACCCGGCCGAAGCAGGAAGTCAATTCCCTGTTCGTCGGCAGGCTGAACACCCTGCGCCGCATCATCGCGGCGATCGAGGAGGAGCGGGCGCACGTCGTCCTGTTCGGCGACCGAGGCCGGGGCAAGACGTCGCTCGCCAACGCCATCCAGCAGATCGCCCAGCAGGCCGGTTACTTCACGTTGAAGCTGACCTGCAGCGCCGAACTGAGCTTCGAGGATATCTTCCGGAACTTCCTGAGGCGGATCCCCGGCACCTTCTACCGCTCCGAGGTGGACAACCCGTTCGCCGCCAGGCGCACCCTGTCGAGCTTCGACGAGCTGTTGCCGGCCGGCCAGTTCAGCGTGACCGAGCTGAACGACGTGCTGGCCGAAATCCAGGGTGCCCATGTCCTGCTGGTGCTGGACGAATACGACCGGGTGACCAGCGAGGATCTGCGCAACAAGCTGGCGGAACTGATCAAGAACCTGACCGACAGCTCGATCCCGGTGACCTTGTTCGTCGTGGGCGTGGCCGAAAGCCTGGACCAGTTGCTGGGCAAGCATCCCTCCATCCAGCGCTCCCTCGTCGCGGTCCACCTGCCGCTGATGAGTGACAAGGAGATCGACCGGATCATCCTGGCCGGCTCCGATGCGGCCGGGGTGGGGTTCAGCGAAGAGGTGCGCGACCGGATCGTGATGCTGGCCAAGGGGCTGCCGTACTACGCGCAGCTCCTGGCGCTCCACGCCGCGCGCAGCGCGGTCAGCCGGGGTGCCACCCATGTGAACGGCGGGGACCTCGCCTATGCCGTGGCGCGCTGCGTGCAAGAGGCGGAGCGCGGAATCGTGGAGGCGTACAACAAGGCTCTCGGCCCCGACCGCAAGGCGTCCTTCTCCGACGTCCTGTACGTCGCGGCTCAGTGCCGGTCCGACGAGTACGGCAGCTTCCACCCCGGGGACATGGCGCAGGTTCCCATCCGCGAGTCGGGCGAGCCCCTGCCGTTGCTGTCGCTGCAGTATCCCCTGAGCCGGCTGAGCGACGACGAGCGGGGCGGCGTCCTGCAGCGGATCGTCGAGCCCGGTGGCTTCCGCTATCGTTTCCGCAATCAGATGATGCGCCAGTACGTGCTGATGCGCCAGGCCAAGGAGCGCGGCCTGATCTGATCGGCCGAGACATGAGTTCCGTACGGTGTCGGCGCCGGTGCCGACACCGTACGGAACTTCAGGGCCTACCCGGAGTCGGACTCCGGCCGGAGGACTTCGTCGGGGCCGCTAGTGGTTCGGCACAGTATTTTTGATGATGTTCTGCGGAGCGGAGTGCGGTAGGTCGGCCTTCGCCCGTCAGGGCGAACGCCGACACCCCGCGTCAACGCTCCGGCCACGCTGTCGGCGTCGGCCTTCGGCCGAGGCCGGTCTACGATAAATCAATCGAAACCACTGTGGCGAGCCACTAGTGGGTCTTGAAATAGATGTAGGCCGAAATCACTGTGGCCAGCGAGGCGAACAGGGCCGCCAGGATCAGGCAGCTCATCAGGAACTGCTTGATCTCGCCTTGCTTCCAGGCGCTCCGCGCGAGCAGGGCCAGATAGGCCGCTACGAACAATCCAATTCCCTGCAGGATCGTCATTTCGGTCGGTTGTCCTCCCGCCGGCCTGTCCGATGCCTCGTCAAGGGCGTGTTTCCTTCTCGTTTCTGCACTGCGGACCACCCCTTCGGGGGTGTCCGTTGGGTGATGGTGTGCTCGAAAGGCCGCACCTCGCATGAATGCTGCGATGGGCGGGGTAATTCGCCTCAACCGAGTCTGGCGTAATTCGTAAATTTATATTAACCATATTTGCGGCGGTTTTGCTGGCGGGTGCCGGGCGATCATATCCGGCGCTCCTGGCGCGTGCCAGATTGAAGAACGTCATTGGGTTCTCGACGACCGATGAAGACCGAAGCAAATACCTGCGCTGTCAAGTCAACATTGCTCATTTGGTGAATGTCGGCCCGATACGATATTGACCGGAGCGATTGTGCAGTGCACTATATGCTCAATAGCGCAGTAATCTGAAGTAACGCAGTGAGTTCGGGTAAGATCGTTCGTCCGCGGAAACGGAACTGGCTAGTCTTTTTTCGCGACGATACCTCGAAATTTCGGATGAACGGGGCTGAGAGAATTACCCTTAACATTGGCGAGCTTTGGACCTATGTCTAATGCGCGCTCGGTTTATTCCAATGGGGAGATATCCTGTCAGTCGTCCCTAGGGTAAGTTCATCCGAAAGAGAGAAGAAGGTGCGACCTGGAAAGAGGCTGGACGGCTAGCGATGGCCATCTGATCGATTAACCGGCGCAAGAAACAAGAACTACAAGTACCTTTCAGCGCGGGAGCGGATTATGCAACGCATCGAAGCTTTTCTGATCGACTCAAACAAACTTTTCCGCGAAGGGCTGAAGCGCCTTCTGGACGACTCTCCGTTCCAGATCGTCGCCGAGGCGGGAAACCTTCGCGAAGGCGTGGCGATCGCCGAGTCCGGACTTCGGCCCCAGCTCGTGCTGCTCGACCTGGTCAACGGCGGTGACGACGAAGCGGAAGCCATGCGCCGGCTGCGGTCCCTGCTGCCGGACACCCGCATGGTCGTGCTCACGACCGACCTGTGCACCCGCCGCCTGGCCAACGCCCTGGAGGCCGGGGCCGACGGTTACCTGATGAAGGATCTCTCGGCCGACGCGCTGGCGCAGTCGCTCCGTCTGGTGATGATGGGCGAGAAGGTGTTCCCGACGCACCTCGCGGCCCTGCTTATCAGCGGCCGGGTGAACGGCAACGGGCTGGAAATGCCGATCTCCCGCAAGGGCCTGTCCCAGCGCGAGGTTCAGATCCTGCGTTGCCTGCTCAACGGCGACAGCAACAAGATGATCGCCAATCACCTGAACATCACCGAGGCGACCGTCAAGGTTCACCTGAAGAGCCTGCTGCGCAAGATCAATGCATCGAACCGCACCCAGGCCGCCATCTGGGCTCTGAACAACGGCATCGGCGGGGAGCTGACCGGCGGCGCGGCGGCTTCCATCGCCTGAGCTTGACGCGGATCTTTGTCCATGCTGCCCGGAGCCGGCGCCTGCCAATGGGCGCCCGACCTCCGGCGGAATGAAAAAAGAAGGCCGGCCTTCCGCCCTACGCGGATGCCGGCCTTCTTATCGTCCGCACCGGCATGGTTCCGGGACCCGGTCCCCGGGGATCAACCTTCGGAGCTTCGGACCGCGAGGGGCGGCGCTGGCTCGGCGTTGCGGGCCTGCTCCAGGGACGGTTGCTGGCGGGCGGCGAACACGCCGGCTTCGGTCCGATTGCGGAAGTGCAGCTTCGACAGGACGCTCCGCACCATCGACTTGATGACCGCTTCCGACAGGTCCAGCTGGTCCGCGATCGTCCTGTTGTTCAACCCCTGGCCGAGTAGCAGGAGCGTCTGGAATTCGACCGAAGACAGGCGGGGCAGCAATGTCAGCCTGATCTCGTCGACTCCGAGACGCGACAGGAACTGCTTGGGCATCAGGCAATGCCCCTCAAGCCCGAGATCGATGAGCTCGTTGATCCTGTCGACGTTGATGTCCTGGAAAACCCAGGCGTCGGCGAAGGCCAGTATGTGTGCCGCGTCGAGGAGTTCGCGGCTGCTCAGGACGACGACGATGCGGCTCCGGCGAGAAAGCCGCAGGTAGACCATCGGCTCGTTCTCGCGCAATGCCGCGAACTGCTGGACGCCGATCAGGATCGCATCGGGCGTTATGTTGCTCTGCTGCAGATCCGAGATGTCGTGGAACACCGAGATCCGGTGTCGACCAGCGCTTTCCAGCGCCGATACGAGTGGCTCGGCGATGGTGTCGTCGTCAACGACGAGGCAGACATGCATGGGCGTCACTGTGTTCAACTTCATATCATCCAAACCGGGGGCGAAGACCTGTCGGGTGGTCTGATCGTTCGGCGCATGCATAGCACTGCTCTGAATTTCTGCCCGGCGCCGCAGGAAGCGGCACCGTGCGGTGGTGGGTGGCAGGGCATCGGCTGATCTGTCGTCATCGTCAAGGTCTCAAAGAATTGACCAGTGGGAGGAAAGAAACGAGACAACAAACATCAAATTTAGGCCGTTCGGCAAGCTAAAATCCAAAGTAGTTTGCTTTGGTTAATTTACAATATCGCAGGCATTGCGTTGCGGAAATATAGCAATGAGGTTATATTCCTGCTTATCGTGGCAACCCATCCGGTTGGGACTGGCGCAAAAGTGCGTCTTCCTGGCCCAGTCAGGTTGTGGGTTACAGAGTTGGTTATCTCTTTTGATTGTATCTGCGCTGTTCATGGCAGAGGCAATATCTGGCGTGCCAGTCCGTTGCTACGTTACGTTCAAATTCGGCTAGGCGCCTGACGAGCGTCTCGGCGCTGGAAATCAGGCTTTATTGGGGCGAAGTCGCATAACATTCTAAGCATTGTGGCGATCCGATGGCCCGAAATAAACGAGGTTTGCCCGAATACAGACGGTATAACCCCGATACACCCGCGGAATGACAGTCTTGCTTGAGCAGGCCGGATTGGGGTAGGTGCCGTCTTTAGCCATATCGACCGGCGGATTCGGACGAACTTCGCGGATCCGCAAAGCCGGGATGCCTGAGCCTCTTACGAGGGTGCACATTCGCCACGGTACCCCGAAAGGGGGATCCGGGTGACGATTGCTGTGCCCATTTTCGCTGCCGTCGTGCTATATCGTCTAACAATAGGAAATTGGACGTTCCCGGGCGGTCCGTGGCGAGCGGGACGTATCGGGGTTAAGTTCCCGCGCGTGGGTGGCAAATCGCTCCCTTGGACCGTCGAGGGTAGGGGGCCGTCGGGCCCGGGTCGGGACTGGGCAAGGTCAAGGAGCGCTCAAGGCAGGGGCCTTTCGAAACTCATGTTGGCAGGTCGTATTGGTCTGGAGAAATGTTCGGTGAACTGAAATCGACCGGCACTTCTTGTGCCAAAATCCCTTTGGAAACGTTTCTGTCGTATGACGGTTGTCCGTCTTTGAGGTGCAGCGATGAAAATATTGATTGGCGACGACCATTTGCTGTTCAGGGAAGGGTTGCGTCGTCTGCTGGAACAGCTGAGTGCCGAGGCGACCTTCACCGACGCCAGTACGTTCGATGAAGTGCTGGAGCTTGTCCAGAACGGCGGCGACACGTTCGATCTGATCCTGATCGATCTCCAGATGCCCGGGTGGCCGGGGTTCTCCGGATTGGAGCAGGTCTGCAACGAGGCTTCGGACACCCCCGTCGTCGTGGTATCGGCGTCGGAGAACCAAGCCGACGTCCGCAGTTCGCTGGATGCCGGTGCCGCCGGCTTCATCCCGAAGTCGTCCAGCGTCAAGATCATGCTCAGTGCCCTGAACCTCGTGTTCTCCGGCGGGATCTACCTTCCCCCTTCGGCGATCCATGCCGATGTCGCGGCCAAGGCTACTCCCATCAAGGTCGAGACGGAGCATGGCGGCGACCGGGGCTCCAACCATCACCAGTTGACTCAGCGCCAGTGGGAGGTGCTGAACTGCCTGCGCGAAGGCAAGTCCAACAAGCAGATCGCCTATGAGCTGGGGTTGTCCGAAGGGACGGTGAAGATCCATGTCACCGCCATCTTCAAGTCGCTCGGCGTCAAGAATCGGACCCAGGCGGTCATCGTCGCTTCGGAACTCCAGCGCTGACACCGGATCGAGCGCATTCCTCCCTCGTGACGACAGGTGCGTGACAGCTTGATCCGATAGACTTCTTCAGGCTGCGCGGGCCGGCAACAGTCCCCGCGCCGGAAACGGCGAAACCTGGAGTAATCCTGATGCCGGCGTCGGGCACGCGACCCTCCCTGTCACCCCGGGTTCCATCACGGCCGGTCCAGCACCTCCCGGCGGAATTCGGCCCGGCCGTCGTGACGGCATGTTCCGCCTCGTCCGAGGGGGGCCGGCGCTGGCCGGGCATAGGGAACGGCCGACAGGGACGGACGGGGAGGAAGTGACCAGCATGGCGAGATCGACTGCCCTGCCGAGCGGCGAGCCCGTGATCCGGACGGTCGCCATGCCGGCCGATACCAACCCGGCCGGCGACATCTTCGGCGGCTGGCTTATGGCCCAGATGGACCTTGCGGCGGGGAACGCGGCGGCCCGGCGCGCCCGCGGCCGCTGCGCCACCGTGGCGGCCGACAGCATGGTGTTCCATTCCCCCGTGTTCGTCGGCGACGAGGTCAGTCTTTACGCCGAGATCCTCCGCGTCGGGCGGACATCCATGAACATCCGCATCGAGGCATGGCGGCGCAGCCGGGACGGCGACGATTGCTTCAAGGTGACCGAGGCGACCTTCACCTTCGTCGCGATCGACGAGAACCGCCTGCCGCGTCCGGTGCCCGCCGCGGCCTGAACCGGAACGGGAGACCCGATGCGCATCCTGATGGTGGAGGACACGGAGGACCTGGCCGACGCCGTGGTGCGGCGGCTCCGTCATCTCGGCTATGCGGTGGACTGGGCGCCCGACGGCGAGGCCGCCGAGGAGTTGCTGGCCCAGGAAACCTATCAGCTCGTCATCCTGGACATCATGCTGCCGGGGATCGATGGGCAGGCTTTGCTGACCAAGCTCCGTCGGCGGCGCGACCGGACCCCGGTGCTGGTCGTGACCGCCCGCTCCCAGGTCAACGTGAAGGTCGACCTGCTCGATCTCGGCGCCGACGACTTCATCGTCAAGCCGTTCGACCTGCGCGAGCTGGAAGCCCGGTGCCGCGCCCTGTTGCGCCGGTCGCACGGCATCGCCGCCTCGGCGACGCAGTTCGGCAACCTTTTGTTCGACATGGCCGCGAAGCGCGCGACGGTCGAAGGCCGACTCCTGGACCTCAGCGGGCGTGAATTCCGCCTGCTGGAACTGTTCCTGACCAACCTGGACAGCGTCCTGGGCAAGGACGATCTGCTCAACCGGCTGTTCAGCCTGGACCAGCCGGCAGCGCCCAATGCGATCGAACTCTATGTTTCCCGCCTGCGCCGAAAGCTCCAGGGGACTTCGGTGGAGATCCGCACCGTGCGGGGCCTCGGCTACGTGGCGGAAGTCCGTGCCGAAGCCTGACGGATTCTCGCTCAGGCGGCGCCTGCTGGTCCGACTGTTCGCGGCGCTGGCCGTCCTGGCGGCAGGGCTGTTCGCCTTCGTCAACGCTTATGCGCAGCGGGCGGCGGACAGTGCGTACGACCAGCTTCTGCTGGCGGCCGCCCTGTCGATCGGCGACACGGTCAGGGTCGAGAACGGCCGGATCGCCGTGGACCTGCCGTACTCCTCCCTCGGCATCCTCGCCATGGCGCGGCGCGACCGGATCTTCTACCGGATCACCGCGCCGGACGGGGGGCTCGTGACCGGATATGGGGACCTGCCCATCGCGGCTGGCGGCGAGCGCGAAGCGCTCTCCAGCTTCCGGAACGCCTCTTACAAGGATGCGCCGGTCCGGGTCGCCGTGCTGGACCGGCTGATATCGCATCCCCAGCTCTCCGGCTGGGTCAGGATCGCGGTCGCGCAGACCCGGGAGGAGCGCGACGGTCTGGCCAAGGACATCTTGGCCAACGCCTTCCTGCCGATCGCCCTGGCGGTCCTGGTCGGCGCGGGGCTGATCTGGTTCGGCGTCCGGCAGGCGCTGGCTCCGCTCGCCTACCTGGAGCAGGTGATCCGGGCGCGGCAGCCCCACGATCTCTCGCAGATAGCGATCCCGCCGCCGGCCGAGGTCTCGCAGCTCGTCCACGCGATCAACATCCTCCTGGCGCGGCTTCGGGGCAACCTGGATACCATGCAGACCTTCCTGGCCGACGCGGCGCACCAGATCCGCACGCCGCTCGCCAGCCTTCGGCTCCAGGCCGAACTGGCGGCGGACGAGCCGGATCCCGACATGGTCCGGCGCTCGGTACTGCGCATCCACCGCAACGCGGTCGAGGCGAGCCAGCTTACCAGCCAGCTGCTCAGCCACGCCATGGTGATCCACAGGCGCGAGGCGCTGGAGCCCGAAAGCGTCGATCTCGCCGCCCTGCTGGCCCATGTGGTCCAGCGCGCCGATGCGGTCAGCGAGCAGGCCGAGGTGAGCCTGGCCGTCGGCCGGGGAGCGGCGGAGGCACGGGTGCCGGGCGACCCGATCAGCCTCGTCGAAGCCTTCACCAACCTGGTCGACAATGCCGTCAAGTACGGCGGGGAGGGTGGTCCGGTCGAGGTCAGGATCGTGCTGCGGCCGGACGGCGGCGTGCGGGCCGAAGTGGCCGATCGGGGCCCCGGCATTCCGGACGCCGAAAAACAGCAGGTGCTTCAACGCTTCGGGCGCGGCAGCACCGGGACCGGAAAGGTCGGCAGCGGTCTCGGGCTCGCGATCGCCAAGGCCGTGGCGGATGCCCACGACGCCGAACTCGGCCTGTTCGATCGGACGGGCGGAGGGCTGGTCGTCCGGTTGGACTTCCCGTGTAGGCCACCCCTGGAGCGCCCTCGCGGATCGGCCGTCCCGGCGGCGCTGCTCGCCGCGGTTCTGGTCTGCTGGACGGCGTCGGACGCCAGGGCGGTCGAGACGGCCTATCCCGCGCCCGGGGAGTCCCGGGAAACGCTGCGGATCGACGCCGCCACGGATACCGGGGCGATGGAGCCGCTGATCCTGGATTTCCAGGCGGTGGATCCCGGCGTTACGATCGCCTATTCCGAGCTTACCACCCGCGAGCTGTACGATCGCACGGTCGCCGGAGCGTCCCGGGCCGACCTTGTCATCAGTTCGGCCGCGGACCTCCAGGTTAAGCTGATCAACGACGGCTATGCGCAGCCCTATGTCTCCAGCGAGACGCTGGCCCTGCCGGACTGGGCGAACTGGCGCGACGAGGCGTTCGGCTTCACTTACGAGCCGGCGGTGATCGTCTACAACCGCGACCTGGTGCCGGAATCCGAGGTGCCCAGGTCGCGCGACGAGCTGATCCGCCTGATCCGCGAGAACCGGGGCCGCTACGCCGGACGGGTCGCGACCTACGATCTCGCCACCAGCGGCATCGGTTATTTCTTCGCCAGCCAGGACTCCGTGCTGTTCAGCCAGTTCTGGCAGCTCGTCGCTACGTTGGGCAGCGCGCGGGCGCGGCTGGCCTGCTGCACCGGCGACATCCTTGCGATGATCAGGCGTGGCGAGGTGCTGATCGGCTACAACGTGCTGGGGTCCTACGCGAGGGCCCAGGCGGAGGCCGGGGCGCCGATCGGCATCGTCCTGCCGGAGGATTACACGCTGATCCTGTCCAGGGTCGCGATCATCCCGAAGACGGCGGAACGGGGGGATCTGGCCGGCCGATTCATCGACTACCTGCTGTCGGAACGCGGGCAGCGGGTGATCGCCGGACGGTCGGCGCTGTATGCCCTGTCTCCCCGCATCGAGGGCGAGGCGACTTCGGCCGGAGTCCGGCGGAGCACCGCGGGGCCGGTCATTCCGATCACGCTCAGCCCGGCCCTGCTGGTATTCCTCGACACGCTGAAGCGCGAACACTTCCTGCGCCAGTGGCACCTGGCCTTCCAGGCGCCCTGATCTTGGGGCCGGGGCGGGATTCTTTGATCTTCGCGCGGGGCGGGTTAGACTGACGATCCACCGCACGTTCGGCGTTCCTGTCCGTGTTGCGGTGCAACAAACGGTAAGAATCGATCGGGAGCGAAAAGCCAAATGGCGGCACAGTCGGCGATTTGCGATTTCGGATGGAAAGCCGTGGATTTCAGCCTGCCGGCCACCGACGGCAGACGCTACGGTCTGGCCGACATACGGGGGTCCAACGGGACGCTCGTCATGTTCATCTGCAATCACTGCCCCTACGTGAAGGCGGTGATCGACCGCATCGTCCGTGACTGCCGCGACCTGGAGGCACACGGGGTCCGGGCCGTCGCCATCATGTCGAACGACACCGAACGGTATCCCGACGACGGCTTCGACAACATGAAGCGATTCGCGGAACGGCACACCCTGCCGTTTCCCTATCTGATCGACGAGAGCCAGCAGGTCGCCAAGGCCTATGATGCCGTCTGCACGCCCGATTTCTTCGGCTTCAACGCCGATCTGGAACTGCAGTACCGCGGCAGGCTGGACGCCTCCAGGGTCCAGCCGGTGCCCAATGCCCGGCGCGAGCTGTTCGACGCCATGGTGCGCATCGCCGAGACGGGGCAGGGGCCGGCAGAACAGATCCCCAGCATGGGCTGCTCGATCAAATGGCGCTAGGCGAAGCCAGGCGGGAGGACAAATCGGGTGCCCGGGCATGCTCCGGGTCGCTATGCCGCCTTGACCGCCATCGGGCCGTCTGGTAATCGGCCCAACCCGGACGCATGAGGACCGGCGGACTTCGTCTGCCCGGAAAAAGCTATATGACCGATATCTTCCGCGAAGTTGACGAAGAGCTTCGCCGCGATCGATTGGAAAAGCTCTGGAAGCGATACGGCGTGCTGATCGTGGTCGCCGTGGTCGCCGCCGTCGCCGGTACCGCGGGCTTCATGGCATGGCGCAACTGGCAGCAGTCGCAGGCCGAGACCCAGACCCAGCAGCTTGCCGACGCGCTCCGCCTGGCCGGCGCACCGGACGGGCAGGGCGGCACCGCGGGCGGAAATCCCGAGGCCGCGGCCGATGCGCTCGCCGCCTTCGCGGGGCAGACGGGTGCCGGACCGGGAACGCTGGCCCGCTTCTACGAGGCCGGGCTGCGCGCCCGCGAAGGCAACGGCGAGGCCGCTGTCTCCATCTACGACCAGCTCGCCCAGTCCTCGGACGTGGCGCAGGTCTACCGCGATCTCGCGACGGTGCTGTCGGTGATGCATCAGGTCCAGTCCGGCGACCCGGGCCAGCTTCGCGCGCGGCTCCAGCCGCTGACCGCGGAGACCAGCCCGTGGCGCCATTCGGCCCGTGAGTTGACCGCCCTGCTGGCGATTCGCGCCGGCGACCGCGACGCGGCCGCCAAGCTGTTCACCCAGCTCCAGGGCGATGCTTCCGCCCCCTCCGGTGTCCGCAACCGCGCCACCGAACTCGCCGCCCTCTACGCTGTCGAGCCGCAATGACCCAAAGCTGCGCCCAATCGCCTTCCCGGCCCGCTGGCCGGTCCGTCACCCGCTCGCTGAGCGCCAGGCTGCTGGCCGCCGGCATGGTGACCCTGTCCCTGGCCGGCTGCGGCTCGGGAAGCTGGTTCGGCGACAGCGAGCCGCCGCCGCTTCCCGGCGAACGGATTTCCGTGCTTCGGCTGGAACGGCAGCTGGAGCCCGATCCGCGGCTGGCCGACCTCCGGGTCGAACTGCCGGCGCCGACCGCGAACGCGGATTGGCCCCAGGCCGGCGGCAATCCCGACCATGCCATGGGTCATCTGGCCCTGGCGGCGCAGCCCCGCCAAGCCTGGACCGCCGACATCGGCTCCGGTTCGTCCAGCAACACGCGCCTGCTTGCCCAGCCGGTGGTGGCCGGCGGCCGGGTCTATACGCTCAACACCGATTACGAACTGACCGCCTTCGACACCGCCACCGGCCGCCAGGTCTGGCAGGTCAGCGTCGAGCGCGAGAACGAGTCCGGCGGCGCGCTGGGCGGCGGGGCTGCCTTCGCCGACAACAGGCTGTTCGTGACCACCGGCTATGGCGAGCTGCTGTCGGTCGATCCGGCCACCGGCACCATCGGCTGGCGGACCCGGGTTCCCGGTCCGGTCCGGTCCGCGCCCTCGATCGCCAACGGCCGGGTCTTCGTCATCACGGTCGACAACCAGCTGATCGCCTACTCGGCCAACGACGGCGCCACCCTGTGGACCCACACCGGCATCCTGGAGACCGCGGGACTGCTGGGCGCCGCCAGCCCGGCGGTGGACGGGACGATCGTCGCGGCACCCTATTCCTCCGGTGAGCTGTTCGCGCTGCGGGCCGAGAACGGGCGGGTCGCCTGGTCGGACAACTTGGCGGCCGTGCGCCGGGTCGGAGCCCTGTCGAACCTCGCCGACATCCGCGGCATGCCGGTGATCGACCGGGGCCTTGTCGTGGCGGTCAGCCACAGCGGCCGCATGGTCGGCATCGACGAGCGGACCGGGGGGCGCGCCTGGGAGCAGGAGATCGGCGGCGTCGATACCCCGTGGGTCGCCGGCGACTTCATCTTCGTGCTGACCAACGACAACGAGGTCATCGCACTCACCCGCCAGTCCGGCCGGGTCCGCTGGGTGGCCCCGCTGGCACGCTACGAGGACCCCGACGACCGCAGCGGCCCGATCATCTGGACCGGCCCGGTGCTCGCCGGGGGACGCCTGTGGCTGGCCAATTCCGTCGGCGAGCTGGTGGCTCTGTCCCCCGAGGACGGACGGGAGCAGCAGCGCTTCGACCTGCCCGACGGCGCCTTCATCTCTCCGGTCGTGGCCGGCGGCACGCTCTACGTCCTGACCAACGACGGTACCCTCGTCGCCTATCGCTGAGGCGGCCGATTATTGGAGTGGTGGAGCCGTCCGCGGCTCCCTACATGGAAGCAATGTCTCTCACCGTCGCGATCATCGGCCGGCCCAATGTCGGCAAGTCCACCCTGTTCAACCGGCTTGTCGGCAAGAAGCTGGCGCTGGTGGACGACACTCCCGGCGTCACCCGTGACTGGCGCGCGGCGCCGGCACGGCTGGCCGGCATCGACCTGACCGTGATCGACACCGCCGGGCTGGAAGAAGCCTTCGACGACAGCCTCGAGGCGCGCATGCGCCGCCAGACGGAGCGGGCGATCGAGGAGGCGGACGTCGCCCTGCTGCTGATCGACGCGCGGGCCGGCGTCACGCCGCTGGACCAGCACTTCGCGACTTGGCTCCGCAAGGGCAAGACGCCGGTCATTCTGCTCGCCAACAAATGCGAGGGCAGGGCGGGTGCGCCCGGCCTCTACGAGGCGTTCGAACTCGGCCTTGGCGAGCCGGTGCCGATCTCGGCCGAGCATGGCGAGGGTCTGGCTGAACTGGTCGAGGCCCTTCTGCCCTACGTGCCGCCCGAGGAAAGCCAGCCGGACACCGATCGGGAGGCCGAGGCCGGCATCGAACCGGAAGCGCGCGAGGACGGCAGGCCCGAGCCGGTGCGCCCGCTTCAGCTCGCGATCGTCGGGCGGCCCAATGTCGGCAAGTCGACCCTGCTGAACAGCCTTGTCGGCGAGGAAAGGGTCCTGACCGGTCCCGAGGCCGGCATGACCCGCGACGCCATCACGGTGGAGTGGACATACAGGGACAGGCCGATCCGGCTGGTCGATACCGCCGGGATGCGCAGGAAGTCGCGCGTCGACGACAAGCTGGAGAAGCTGGCCGTCGCCGATGCCCTACGGGTGATCCGGCTGGCGCAGGTGGTCGTGCTGGTGGTCGATGCCGAGGCGATCCTGGACCACCAGGACCTGACCATCGCCCGCATGGTGCTGGACGAGGGGCGCGCCCTGGTGATCGCGGTCAACAAGTGGGACACCGTGACCGACCGTGCCGGCACGCTGAAGCAGATCAACGACAAGCTGCAGTCGCAGCTCGCCCAGGTCCGGGGAATCCCCGTCGTGACCCTGTCCGCCCTGCGCCGCCAGAAGCTCGACGCCCTGCTCGACGCCGTGCTGGACATCTACGAGATCTGGAACAGGCGCGTCGGCACGTCGGACCTGAACCGCTGGCTGGCAGGCATGACCGAGGCGCATCCGCCGCCGGCGGTCGAGGGACGGCGGATCAAGATCCGCTACATGACCCAGGTGAAGGCCCGCCCGCCCACCTTCGCCCTGTGGGTCAGCAAGCCGCTCGACCTGCCGGAGACCTATATCCGCTATCTGGTGAACGGGCTTCGAGAGTCGCTCGACCTGCCTGGGGTGCCGATCCGCATGCTGACACGCAAAGGCAAGAACCCGTATGCGGAGGAATAGCGCCGAAGTTGGCGCGAACTTCGGATAACTCCTTGTAATTGTTACCTCTTTTGAAACTTCTCCAGGGTATGGGTCAGATTCCCTGCCCATATGGCACGACCTGACCGGGCCGTGCCGGCGGGCGATCTCCTATCCGCCTCAGGGAAGAGTTCAGAAGACCGATGAATACCCTCACCGACTTCAAGATCCAGACGAAGGTGTTCATTTCCTTCGGGCTGGTGCTTGCCGTGTCCGCAGGGCTGGGGCTTTTCGCCCTGGTCCGGCTGGCCGACATGAACGCGATCACCGAACAGCTCCGGGACCGCTGGCTGCCCAGCATCGGCTATGTCGGGGAATTCCTCACCGGCGCCAACGAGTACCGGACCTACGAGTCGGGCCACGTGTCCGAGGTGAATATCGACCTTATGCTGGAACGGGAGCGTTTCGCCCAGGCGCTGGTCGAGCGGATCGAGGCGACCCGGAGGAAATACGAGGAATTCGAGATCTCCGGCCGCGAACGGGAGGTCTATGATCAGTATCTGGCAGCCTGGAACCGCTACGTCCAAGCGACGAAGACGGTCTTCCAGCTCTCGCGCGAAAGGCAGAAGGAGGAGGCGTCCAAGGTCTTCCTGAACGACTCCCGCAACGCTTTTCGCGACATGAAGAAGCATGCCGAGGAACTGGTACGGGTGACCATCGCCTCCGGACAGTCGGTCGGCGACGTCTCCTCGACGATCTACGGGATGACCTGGAAGCTGGTCGTGGCCGCGATGGTCGCGGCGCTGGTCGTGTGCAGCCTTGCGGGCCTGTTCCTGGTCGCCTCGATCTCGCGGCCGATCCGAGCGCTGTCCGAGACGATGGGGTTGCTTGCCAAGGGGCGGCTCGACACCGCCGTGACCGGAGCCGGCCGCCGCGACGAGATCGGGCAGATGGCTTCCGCCGTCCAGGTATTCAAGGACGGGCTGGTGACGGCCAAGGAACTCCAGGCGGGGCAGGCCGCGGAGCAAGTCGCCAAGGAGCAGCGCTCCGCCCGGATCGAGGGCCTCATCCGCCAGTTCGAGCAGCAGGCCGTGGCGGTGCTCGGCGGCGTGACGGCGGCGGCGGACCAGCTCGACGATACCGCCCAGGGCATGACCGCGGTCGCCGACCGGACCCTGCGCCAGTCCACCGCGTCGGCCGCGGCGGCCGAGCAGACCTCGGCCAACGTCCAGACCGTGGCAAGCGCCACCGAGGAGATGACCAGCACGCTCCAGAGCATCTCGCGCCAAGTGTCCCAGTCGAGCATGGTCGCCACTTCGGCGGTGGAGGAGGCGGGGCAGACGAACGAGACGGTCCGCGGCCTGTCCGACGCCGCCCAGCGCATCGGGGAGGTGATCGGGCTGATCCAGACCATCGCCGAGCAGACCAACCTCCTGGCGCTCAACGCCACCATCGAGGCGGCCCGCGCCGGCGAGGCGGGCAAGGGCTTCGCGGTCGTCGCCTCCGAGGTGAAGAGCCTGGCGAATCAGACGGCGCGGGCGACGGAGGATATCACGACCCAGGTCGCCGCGATGCGCGAGGCGACCGGCGGGGCGGTCGGCGCGATCCAGGGCATCGGCAAGACGATTTCCTCAATCCACGAGATCGCGACCAGCATCGCCGGCGCGGTCGAGGAGCAGAACGCCGCGACCTATGAGATCGCGCGCAACGTCCAGCAGGCTGCCCAGGGCACGCAGGAGGTTTCGGCCAACCTGTCGGAGGTATCGCAGGCGGCGGCCCAGACCGGCGCGGCGGCCAGCCAGGTGCTGGGCGCCGCCAAGGAGCTGGGCAGGCAGGCGACCACCCTGCGCCGGGAGATCGAGCAGTTCCTGTCCGGAATCAGGGCGGCGTGATCCGGGACGGCCGGGCGGTCCCGCCGCCCGGCCGCAGTCGCCCGGTCAGGTCAGGTTTTCTTCTATCAGCCGTTCGACTATCACGACGTCGCGCCAGACCCCGTCCAGCTTGCCGTGCTTCAGGTATGTCCCGACCTCGCGGAAGCCCACGGCGGCGCAGGCGCGGCGGCTGGCACCATTCTCGGTGAAGATGCGGGACACCAGCTTCCAGTAGCCGGCCTGGCGGGCCGCCTCGATCAGCCCGGCGAGCGCCGCGCGGCCGGCGCCCCGCCCGCGTTCGTCCCGGGCGACATAGACCGAGAACTCGGCGATGCCGCCGTAGCAGCCCCGGGACCGGTAGGAGGAGGTGGAGGCGAAGGCGACGACCTTGCCGCCGTCCTCCGTCACCACGATGGGGTAGGGGCCGAGCGGTCCGGTCGCCTCGAACCAGGCCCGGATCTGCTCGACGGTCCGGGGTTCGGTCTCGAAGGTCCCGATCCGGTCGGCGATGCCCTGGTTGTAGATTTCAGTGATCGAACCGGCATCGGCCGGGGTGGCGGGTCGGGTCAGCATGGCGGCGGCTGGGAGGGAGCGAAGCCTGGGTCAGACGGAAACGACTTCGCCATGCACTTGGCAAGCGGGTTCGGCCAGTTCGACGAAGCGGTCCGTGATCTCCTCCGGGGCGGGATGGATCATCGGGTCCTCGCCGGGGAAGCCGTGCGCCCGCATCTTGGTCCGCACCACGCCGGGATCCAGCAGGTTCACCTTCAGCGGCGAGAGCGCCACTTCCCGGGCGTACATCATGACCATCATCTCCAGCGCGGCCTTGCTGGCGGCGTAGGCCCCGAAATAGGCCACCGGGCTGCGTGCCACTCCCGAGGTCACGAACATCGCGCGGCCCGCGTCCGACCCGCGCAGGAGCCGGTCGAGGCTTCGGATCAGCCGGTAGTTGGCGGTGACGTTGAGCGCGAAGACCCGCTCCCAGGTCTTGGGCGCATAGTGCGAGACCGGGCTGAGGTCGCCCAGCATCGCGGCGTTCCCGACCAGGATGTCGAGCCGGCCGAACCGCTCGAAGATCGACTGGCCGAGCTGGTCGATCTTGTCGAAGTCCATCAGGTCCACCGGCACCAGGGTCGCGGTGCCGCCCTTGGCGCGGACCCGGTCGTCGGCTTCCTCCAGCCCCCCGACGGTGCGGGCCGCGAGGATGACGTGCGCCCCCTCCGCGGCGAAGCGTTCCGCCACGGCGGCGCCGATGCCTCGGGAGGCGCCCGTGATCAGGGCGACGCGGTTCGACAGTCGGGGTTCGGACATGGAGGCTGTTCTCGTGGTCAGGTATCTGGATGGGCAGGTATTGTTACGGGATCAGCCGCGCGCTTCGGCGCGGTAGGTGATCTCCGAGGTTTCGCCGGGCGTATCGCGGTCGAGCAGCGGGATCGGATAGTCGCCGGTGAAGCAGGCGTCGCAATATTGCGGCCGGGCGTTGTTGCGGCCGGGTTCGTTGACCGCCTTGTACAGACCGTCGATCGAGATGAAGGCCAGGCTGTCGGCACCGATATACTTGGCCATCTCGTCGATCGAGTATTTATGCGCCAGCAGCTTCTCCTTCTTCGGCGTATCGACGCCGTAGAAGCAGGCATGGCTGGTCGGCGGGCTGGAGATCCGCATGTGGACTTCGCTCGCCCCGGCCCGGCGGACCATCTCGATGATCTTGATCGAGGTCGTGCCGCGGACGATGCTGTCGTCCACCAGGACGACGCGCTTGCCCTCGATCATGTGCCGGTTGGCATTGTGCTTCAGCTTGACGCCGAGGTTGCGGATCTGGTCGGTCGGCTCGATGAAGGTGCGGCCCACATAGTGGTTTCGGATGATGCCCAGTTCGAAGGGGATGCCGCTTTCCGCCGCGTAGCCGATCGCCGCCGGCACGCCGCTGTCCGGCACCGGAATGACCACGTCGGCATCCACCGCGCTTTCCCGCGCCAGCTCCATGCCGATGCGCTTGCGCGCCTCGTAGACCGAATTGCCCTCCATCACGCTGTCTGGCCGGGCGAAGTAGATATATTCGAAGATGCAGAAGCGGCGGTGCTGCGGCAGGAACGGGCGGAGGCTGTGGACTCCGGAGCTGTCCAGGACGATCATCTCGCCCGGCTCCACGTCGCGGACGAAGTCGGCGCCGATGATGTCGAGCGCGCAGGTCTCGCTGCACAGCACGTGGCTATCGCCCACCCGGCCCAGGACCAGCGGGCGCACGCCCAGCGGGTCGCGCACGCCGATCACCATGTCCTTGGCCAGGGCGATCAGCGAGTAGGCGCCTTCCACCTGGCGGAGCGCCTCGACCATGCGGTCGATCACCGACCCGCTGCGGGCCGTCGCCATCAGGTGGACAATCACTTCCGTGTCGGTGGTGGACTGGAACAGGCAACCGCGCCGGACCAGCTGACGCCGAAGCATCAGCGCATTGGTGAGGTTGCCGTTGTGCGCCAGGGCGAAGCCGCCGAATTCGAAGTCCGCGAACAGCGGCTGGACATTGCGCAGGACCGTGTCGCCGCTGGTGGCGTAGCGGACGTGACCGATCCCGGCATGGCCGCGCAGCTTGGCGATGACCGACTGCGAGCTGAAATTGTCGCCGACCTGCCCCATGGCATGCTGGATATGATAGTGCTCGCCGTCGAAGGTGACGATGCCCGCCGCCTCCTGCCCACGGTGCTGGAGCGCGTGGAGACCGAGCGCCGCGACGGCAGCCGCCTCGCCGTGGTTGTAGACGCCGAACACACCGCACTCCTCGCGCAGTTTGTCGTCATCGAACGGATGGGTCGTCAACATGGGTGCTAAACCCTTTCGCGGGGTTTGTGAACGGTAGGCTGTCAGCGGTTGGTCTCGATCAGGCGGTCGAGCTCGGTTCGGTCCCGGTCTTTATACCCCGAGTCGGGCACCTGCGCACCCGCGTTCGTCGCGGCGGCCGGCGTCGGCCGGGGGGTGGACAGGCGCTTCAGGGCTTCCTCCTGGATCGCGCGGTTCGCCTTGTCGGCGGCCGCCTTGGCCGAGGCGGCACCGGACGCGGCCTGCGTCTCGACCGCCGATCCGGTCCGGCCGGGCACCAGGTTGCGCAGCATCTCGGCGCCGGTCTGGATCACCGGCATGGTCCGCGCGTCGCGCAGCCAGCGCGGCTGTTCCGTGGGAGGAAAGACCCAACTCACCGAGATATAGGCAAGGCAGACGATCACGGCACCCCGGGCGATACCGAAAACGAACCCGAGGGAGCGGTCCACGGCGCTGAGCGCCGAGCCGCGAACGCCTTTGGAGATCTGGTGGCTGACGATCGACAGCAGGATCAGCGAGGTGACGAACACTCCCAGCCCGGCCACGGCCTTGGCGATCAGGTCCTTGGCGACGATCTGCTGGACCAGCGGCAGGACATGGGGAAACAGGTACAGGGTCGCGAAGGCGGCGCCGACCCAGGCGCCGACCGACAGCACCTCGCGGACCAGTCCGCGCGCGAAGGCCAGCAGGGCCGACAGCAGCAGGATGACGATGACGGCGATATCGGTCGGGTTGATTGATGTCGAGTCCATGTCGGGGATCCGTCACGTCATCTGGTGGATCAGGGGAGGCATCAGGTGCGCGCCCGCCCGGCGGACGCTGCGGCGCGGGGTTCCTGGAACATGGGGATCAGGTCCTCCAGGTGGGCCAGTTCGATCCTGCGGATGCCGGCATCGCTCCGGCCGCCCGATTTCCGGCTGCGCTGCGTTGGCATCAGGGACTTCTCGAAACCGAGCTTCGCGGCCTCCTTCAGGCGGACGTCAGTCTGGCTGACCGCTCGGATCTCGCCCGATAGCCCGATCTCGCCGAACACCACCGTGTCTGCCGGCACCGGCTCTCCGGTCAGCGACGACACCAGCGCCGCGGCGACCGCCAGGTCGGCGGCGGGCTCGCCGATCCGCAGGCCGCCGGCCACGTTCAGGTAGACGTCGTTGGCGCCGATCGCGACGCCGCAGCGCGCCTCCAGCACGGCGAGCACCATGGCGAGCCTGCCGCTGTCCCAGCCGACCACCGCGCGGCGCGGCGTGCCGAGCGGGGAGGGGGCGACCAGGGCCTGAATCTCGACCAGCACGGGACGGGTTCCTTCCAGCCCGGCGAAGACGCAGGCGCCGGACACGTCGCCCCGCCGTTCCGCCAGGAACAGCTCGGACGGGTTCGACACTTCGGTCAGGCCGGAGTCGGTCATCTCGAACACGCCGATCTCGTCGGTCGGGCCGAAGCGGTTCTTGACGGCGCGCAGGATACGGAACTGGTGGCCGCGCTCCCCTTCGAAATAGAGCACGGTATCGACCATGTGCTCGAGCACCCGCGGACCCGCGATCGTGCCTTCCTTGGTGACATGCCCGACCAGGACCAGGATGATGCCGCGCCGCTTGGCGACCCGGATCAGTTCCTGGGCCGAGGCGCGCACCTGGGCGACCGTGCCCGGTGCGCTGTCCAGCGTGTCGACGTACATGGTCTGGATCGAGTCGATGATGCACAGGCCCGGCGCGTCGGCGGCGTCGAGGGAGGCAACGATGTCGCGGACGTTGGTCGCCGCGGCGAGCTCGACCGCGGACTCGCTGGTGCCGAGGCGAGAGGCGCGCATCCTGACCTGATCGACCGCCTCCTCGCCCGAGATGTAGGCGCAGCGGAGGTTCCGGGCGAGGCTGCACACGACCTGGAGCAGAAGGGTGGATTTGCCGATCCCGGGATCGCCGCCGACCAGCAGGGCAGACCCCGGCACCATGCCGCCGCCGCAGACGCGGTCATACTCCGCGATGCCGGTGATGCGCCGGGGGGCCTTCTCGGAAACACCCTTGAGATCGACGAAATCGATCCGCCGCCCCGTGCCGGCCGTGCGGCCCAGCCCCTTGGGGGCGCTTTCCGGGACCGCCTCTTCCACCAGGGTGTTCCACTCGCCGCATGAGTCGCACTTGCCGCTCCATTTCGGAGAGCTGGCGCCGCAGGACTGGCAGACGTAACGTGTGTTGGAACGGGCCAATGTAACCGGGTTCTCGACGTGTTTGCGGTGCAGCAATGGATAGCACGCGCGAACTTTCCGACCTATGGGAAACATTCGGCGCGAGACATTGCCCCGGGCTGTGCCCAGACCGGGAACTATCCTCAAATCGCTCGATGCTTATCGAAACAGGGTTTATTTAAGATGAACAGAACAGGAATACCAGAGCCCGATCCAGGTTCGGGATCGCGGATCAGGGTTGCATGACCTCCATCTGGATCGGCCCGTCGGCACGACCGTGGATGAACTGGTCGACATAGGGATTGCCCGAATTGTCGATCTCCGACACCGGGCCGCTCCAGATGATCTTGCCCTTGTAGATCATCGCGATCCGGTCGGCGATCTTGCGCGCACTCGCCATGTCATGGGTGATCGACAGGGCGGTGGCGCCCAGGTCCTTGACGCATTTGATGATCAGGTCGTTGATCACGTCGGCCATGATGGGGTCGAGGCCGGTGGTCGGCTCGTCGAAGAATATGATTTCCGGCTGGGTGGCGATTGCACGGGCCAGGCCGACGCGCTTCTGCATGCCGCCGGACAGTTCGGCGGGGAACAGGTCGGCCACTTCCCGGGCGAGGCCGACCGCGGACAGCTTCTCGACCGCGATCTCCCGCGCCTTGCCCCGGGACATGTTCTCGCCCTGGATCAGACCGAAGGCGACGTTCTCCCACACGGGCAGGCTGTCGAACAGGGCGGCCCCCTGGAACAGCATGCCGAACTTGCGCATCACCCGCTCGCGGTCGCGCGGGCGCAGGTTGGCGGTCTCCTCCCCGTCGATCTTGATCGAGCCGCTGTCGGGATGCATCAGGCCCAGCGCGCATTTCAGCATCACCGATTTGCCGGTGCCCGACCCGCCGATCACCACCAGCGATTCCGCGCGTCCGACTTCCAGGTCGAGGCCGTTCAGCACATGCTTGCTGCCGAACGACTTGTGGACGCCGGACAGCTTCAGCTTCGGCGTCCCGGCCTCGGCCCGAACCCCGGGCGCTGCATCGGCCGGCTTCCCCACTGCGGTATGTGTCATGGCGCTCATCGCGAAAAGAACAGGCCGGTGATCAGGTAATTGAACACCAGGATCAGGATGGAGGAGGACACGACCGCGTTGGTCGTCGCGGCGCCCACGCCCTGGGCGCCGCCGCGCGACTGGTAGCCGTGGTAGCAGCCCATCAGTGCGATCACGAACCCGAAGACCGCCGCCTTCACCAGGCCGGAGATGACGTCCATCGGCACCAGGTATTCCCAGGTGCGGCCGATATAGGCGGCCGGGTTGAAGTCCAGCCGGTAGACACCGATCAGGAACCCGCCGAAGACGCCGATGATGTCGGCGACGACGACCAGCAGGGGCAGCATGGTGAGCCCGGCGACGAGGCGGGGCACCACCAGGTACTTGAAGGGGTTGGTCGCCAGGGTGGACAGTGCGTCGACCTGTTCGGTCACCCGCATGGTCCCGATCTCGGCAGCCATCGAGGCGCCGATGCGGCCGGCCACCATGAGGCCGGCGAGCACCGGCCCCAGTTCGCGCGTGACGGAGAGCACGACCACCGTCGCCACGGCGCCTTCCGCCTGGAAGCGGGCGAAGCCGGTATAGCTCTGCAAGGCCAGCACCATGCCGGTGAACAGGGCGGTCAGCCCGACGACCGGCAGCGAATAATAGCCTATGTCGATCATCTGCCGGCCGATCAGGCGCAGATAGAACGGAGGCCGGAAGCAGTGCGAGACGGCGACACCGGTAAACAGCATCAGCCGGCCGGTCGCCTCCAGAAATATCAGGAAGGCGCGGCCGGTCGTGGTCAGGAAGCCCATTGATCCCCCGTGGCAACCTAGCGGGCGGCGCTCCCGCTCACCCGTGCCCCCGTGCCGGGCATGACACTCGGGCCGGACGCGTTGAGGGAACGGCTGAAACCACACACCCAAACCGCTGGTGCCGTTGCAACTTTACCTCAGCGCGCAACCTTGTGCGGCGCACCCTAGCCAACCGTCATAACACTGTCAACGGCAGGGGCACCCGAGGGTGCCCATAGGTGGATGGGGGCGGGCCGTCTCCGGCCGCGCCCCCCGATTTCCCTCACTCGTAGTCGCCGCCGCCGCCGCCCGGGTGGCTCTGGTCCAGGTCGCCGAACTTGGTGTACTGGCCGTCGAAGAACAGGCGAACCGTACCGATCGGTCCGTGGCGCTGCTTGGCGATGATGACTTCGCCTGTATTGTGGACCTCGCCCAGCCGCTGCTGCCAGCGCTGGTAGCGGTCGTTGAACTTGTCGTCGGCCTCGTCGGGCCGCCGGCTCGGTTCGGCCCGTTCCAGGTAGTACTGCTCGCGGAAGACGAACATGACCACGTCGGCGTCCTGCTCGATCGAGCCGGACTCACGCAAGTCGGACAGCTGGGGCCGCTTGTCCTCGCGCTGCTCGACGGCGCGGGACAACTGGGATAGGGCCATGACCGGGACGTCCAGCTCCTTCGCGATGGCCTTGAGGCCGCGGGTGATCTCGGAGATTTCCTGCACCCGGTTCTCGTTGCCCTTGCCTCCGGAGCCGCGCAGCAGCTGAAGGTAGTCGACCACGATCAGCCCGAGGCCGCCCGACGTGCGCGCCAGCCGGCGCGACCGGGTCCGGACCGCCGCGATGCTCAAGGCCGGCGTGTCGTCCACATAGAAGGGGACGCGCGACAGGATGCTGCTGGCTTCCGAGAAGCGCTGGAAGTCTTCCGGCTTCAGGTCGCCGCGCCGGATCTTCTCCGAGGCGACCTGCGCCTCGTCTGCCAGGATACGGGTGGCCAGCTGCTCGGCAGACATTTCCAGCGAGAAGAAGGCGACCCCGGCGCCCTCCTTGCCGTCGGTGCGCAGGTGTGCCTTGGCCGCGGCGAACGCGATGTTGGTGGCGAGCGCGGTCTTGCCCATGGACGGGCGCCCGGCGAGGATCAGCAGGTCGCTGGGATGGAGGCCGCCCAGCTTGCGGTCCAGATCGATCAGGCCGGTGGTGACACCGGTGACCTGGCTGTCCCGCTTGAACGCCTCCTCCGCCATCTCAATGGCGACTCGGAGCGATTGGCTGAACGGCTGGAACCCGCCCTGGATGTCGCCCGTGGTCGCCAGGTCGAAGAGCTTCTTCTCCGCCCCTTCGATCTGCTCGAGGGCCGCCCCCTCGAGGTTGTGGCTGTAGGCCTCGTTGACCATGTCCTCGCCCATGTCGATGAGCTGGCGGCGGAGGTACATGTCGTGGATGATTCGGCCGTAATGCTCGGAATTGACCACCGAGACCACGCTGCCGGCCAGTTCGGCCAGGTAGCCGACGCCGCCGACGCTCTCGAGCGCCGGATCGCCTTCGAAATAGCGCTTCAGCGTGATCGGGTCCGCGACCTCGCCGCGCTGGATCAGGGTATGGATCGTCTCGAAGATTCGGCTGTGGACCGGATCGTAGAAATGCTCCGGCTTCAGGAACTCGCCGACCTTCTCGTAGGCCTTGTTGTTGGTCAGGATGGCGCCCAGCAGGCTCTGTTCAGCCTCGGCGTTGTGCGGGGTGATTCGGTAGCTGGGGCGTCGTCCGGCAGCATCCGCGGGGCGGGCGGCGCGAGGATCAGTGGTCATCGTTTCCATGTCCGGGAGACTAGCAGAGCACGCCCGGCCGAGATAGACGCCGCGGCTGTGGATAGCTTGTGGAACCCGGCGAGTGAAGTTATCCACAGGCTGTGAAGATGGCGGAAATTAGCTCTCGCCATGAGGATTTCCGGATGCGATTATGCGTTGAGGCATGGGTGTATTAACCATGCCATCGCCCGCGTTAAGGAAGGATTGGTTGAGTGGCCCGGAAATCCGACGGCGATAGCCGCCCGACGGCGGCTCAGGTGGAGCTGGCCCGGCTGGTGGCCGACCGGCACGAGGTGCGGCTTCCGACCGGGTTCGAGAGCGACGGGATCTGGACCCGCAAGTTCCTGGACGTCTTCGCCTACGACCCCGAGGTGGAGGAGGATGTCTTCCGGCGGGTCCGCAATCTCGTCCAGTATGTCCGGGAAGGGCGTGACACGCCGGAGATGGCACGCAAGGTGGGGCTTCGGCCCGACCAGGTCGAGTTCATGATCTCGGTGCTGAGGTGGTCGGACTATGACATGGAGGAAGTGGTCGAGGATTTCGACACCGACCCGGAGGATGCCGCCTGGCGCGACATGGACCGCGACGTCGAGGCGCGCTCCTACGAATATTACTAGTAGTCCCGCACAGTGTTTCATATGACGCTCGGCGGAGCGGAGCGCCGTAGCAACTGTTATTTGGCGGTTGTTGTCTCCTCATCAAGCACAATTTTCCACTGTGGTGGTGCAGACGTGTAGCCGTGTCCTGCTTTGGACTGTGTCAGTGGTCAAACAGTGGGAGTTGGAGCCGCCCCCCGTTCGGGCCAAGTGTGACGGCGCGTGGAACGGCCCTCAAGGACGCTGCGCGCCGCTCCGCGGTGGCCTTCGGCCATCCTTGACCGCCGTTCCACGCGCCGCCAAGTGGACCCCAGGTCGGGACGGAGGGATGGTGCCGCCGATCGAACAAAGGGATGGAGCCTCAGGCGGCGGCCGGGGACGTAGCCTCGGCCACAGCCGTGGCCGTCTTGCGCAATGCCGCCTGGTCGGCCTTTTTCGCTTCGTGGTCCGGGTCCCAAGGCTCACCCGCCTTGAGCAGGGCGTTGAGCATCACCAGGGCCTTGCGCATGCAGGCGACCAGCGCCACCTTCCCCGCTTTGCCGCGCGCCTTGAGGCGCTCGTACAACTTCTTGAGCACCGGGTTCCAGCGCAGACCGATGCGGGCGACGTGGAACAGCGCATGGCGCACCTTGGCGCGGCCGCCGTAAATCCGGCGCACCCCCCGCAACGTGCCGCTGTCGCAGGCGAACGGCGCAAGCCCGGCCAGGCTGGCTACCTGCTTCTCGTTCAGCGAGCCGAGTTCGGGCAGATAGGCGACCAGCATGGCCGAGGTCAGCGGCCCGACGCCCTTGAAGCTGCGCAGCAGCGCAGCGCGCCGGCTCAGCTCGGCGTCGCAGTAGACGGTCATCGCGATCTGCTCGGCCAACTCGGCCGCCTGGCCCCGGAGCGCCTCCAGCGCGGCGCCGGCAACCTGGCGCATCGCCTCGGAGTGGAAGTGCTCGATCTGATGAGACCGGGCAGTGATCTCGGCCAGCACCTGGTCGCGGTAGTCGAGCAGCTCGATCAACTCGGCGCGGACCGGCTCCGGAATCGGGGTGGCGCGCGGCCGGTTGGCCTCGCCGAACGCCTTGAGCGCCCGGGCGTCGACCCGGTCGGTTTTGGCCAGCCAGCCGTTCGAGCGGGCGAAGTCCCGCACCCGCTTGGGGTTGACGATGGCCGTCGCTACGCCGGCCGCGGCCAGGGCGTGATGCAGGCCGCGCTCGCAGCCGCCCGACGCTTCCATGACGACCAGCACGTCGTTGCCGCCCTCGCGCAGCGCGCTCAGGATAGTGGCCAACTCGCCATGGCTTTCCGGGCTGTTGGGCAGGCGCCGGCGGGTGTGGCCCGGCAGGCCGTGGGTATCGAGAAACTGGGTGGAGGCATCGATGCCGATGCAGTAGACTTGGCAAGGCATGGCGAACTCGTCCTTGTCTGCGGCGTCCGGCTCAAGGCCGGCGCCTGGCAACTGTGCGAGGAACGCCGAGGGTTCGGGGCAGGCACTTCGCTACGTACGGTGTCGAGCCTTGGTCGGCCACAGTGTCCTGACCCCGCGTACCGGCGTCCCCGTCAGGGGGCGCCGGTATCCCTCGGACACCGCCTTATACCCCACCGCCATAAGACAAGGTCGGCCTTCGCCCGAGGCCGACCTACGATAAATCGATCAAAAACACTGTTCCGAGCCACGAGCGGCATTCTTCCGGAAGGGACGGCGTCCCGCCGTCAACGGTGCGCGAGGTCGGCCAGGCATTAGGTTTGTCGCAACAACTGTCCGGATAGCCTGTTGGACCGGGCAGTTGTTGAGAGGATCTCATGCAGTATCACGAGCAGAATGAAGACCCGAACGCGGCGGCCGGCCATATCGGTGCCGCGGCCGGCCTGATCATCGGCATCGTGCTGGGATCGGTCATGTTGAACTTCACCGGTTCGGAGATATCCGGCGAAGCCGGTTCGAACTCCGCGTTCACGCGCGAGCTGAAGACACTCACGCACGGCTGACCGCGACCGTTAAGAACTTTCCCCAAGCACGAAAAGCGCGCCGGCTGCCACAGCCGGCGCGCTTTCGCATGGGAGCGACGGATGGTCCGGCGACGCCGATCAGGCGTTGTCGGTATCCTCTTCCTCGCCGGCCGCGGCAGCTGCAGCCGCCTCGGCCTCTTCCTCGTCCGCCAGCAGGTCGGCCGTGGTGACCATGCCGCCGCGCTGGGCCTGCATCTCGGCCTCTTCCAGCGAGCGGGCGACGTTCACCTTGACGTTCACGCTCACCTCCGGGTGAAGGATGATGCGGACGTCGAACAGGCCGAGGCTCTTGATCGGGTCGCTGATGGCGACCTGGTTGCGCTCGATCGTGAAGCCGTTGGCGGTCACCGCCTCGGCGATGTCGCGGCCGTTGACCGAACCGTACAGCATGCCCGACTCGGCAGCCTGCCGGGTGATGACGACGGCCAGACCCTTCATCTTGCCGGCGACTTCCTCGGCTTCCTTGCGGCGCTCCAGGTTCTGCGCCTCGAGCTGGGCCTTCTGCGTCTCGAAGAAGGCGAGGTTCGCCTTCGTCGCGCGCAGCGCCTTCTTCTGCGGCAGCAGGAAGTTGCGCGCATAGCCGGGCCGAACCTTGACGACCTGACCCATCTGGCCGAGCTTCTCGACCCGCTCCAACAGAATGATATCCATGACTAACTCTCCTGATCCGGGCCGGTCCGGGAGAACCGCCGGCGCAGCCCGGCCCATTGCTCAATCACACCAAGGCCGACGACCATGGCGATCGGCCAGCCGGACACCAGCAAAAAGAAGTAAAACACCGCCAGCAGCAGGGTCCGGGCCTGCCGCCCGCCGGCAAAGGCGTGAACCACGGCCAACCCGGCGAAGAAGAACGGTACCAGCAGAACGATCGCCGCGTTCACCGCCAGGTATCCCAGCTGTCCCTCGCCGCCGATCAGGGCCAGCACGCCGGCGGCCGCAAGAAGCATCGGGGTCCAGTTCGGCAACTCGACCTCCGCCACCCGCATCGCGGGACGCAAGTTCCGGCCGAACCGCATCAGCACCCCTTGGGCCAGGGCGGCGTTGATGATCGCCATCGTAAGCCACGACACGATCACCATCCCCGGGAACACCTGGGCGAACCCATCGACCAGATCGGTCAGTGGCTCCTCCGCCCCGGCGGTGCCGGCAGCGGCGTCGCCGAACGCGATGCTGAGGAACTGCCGGACCGATCCTTCCAGCCCGCCCGGATCCCCGAGCGTCAGCAGGGCCGCCAGCAGCAGGCCCGACAGGCCCAGGCCGGTCAGGACCACCAGCAGCAGCCCCGGCGGGTACCATTCCAGCGTGCCGTCGGGAGCCGTCCGGGCCAGCAGCGCCTGCCGGACGATCACCGCCACCACGATCCCGTTCGCCAAGCCGTAGGACAAGCCGAAGAGCGGGCCGCCGAACCCGGCCACCACGAGGACGGCCACGGTGCCGGCGATCAGGAACGACCGCAGTCCCAGTCCCAGCCCCACCATCAGCAGCGGGAGCGGCCCCAGGTAGGCCAGGATCACCGTGCCCAAGCCGCCGGCCGTCACGGAAAGGTAAAGCAGCGCGCTGAGCACGCCACCGCCGATCGCCATCAGCAGGGCATTATGCATGGCGCCGCTCCATTCCCCCGCAAGCCGTCCCGGTCGATCGGGTGCTTACTTCACCACGTACGGCAGCAAGGCCAGGAAGCGGGCGCGCTTGATGGCCCGCGCCAGCTCGCGCTGCTTCTTGGTGGACACCGCGGTGATACGGCTCGGCACGATCTTGCCGCGCTCGGAAATGAAGCGCGAGAGCAGCTTGATGTCCTTGTAGTCGATCGCCGGAGCGTTCGGGCCCGAGAAAGGGCAGGTCTTGCGGCGGCGGAAGAACGGACGACGCGGACCGCCACCCGAGCGGCCGCCAGCGGACGGTGCGGCACTCATGCCTGCTCTCCTTCGAATTCAGTGCGGCGGGGAGGACGGGGGCCGCGGTCGCCGCGGTCACCACGATCGCCGCGGTCACCGTCGAAACGGCGGCCGCCGCGGTCGCCACGATCACCGCGGTCGCCACGCTCGCTCCGCTCGTTGCGGCTCTGCATCATGGCGGACGGGCCGGGCTCCAGCTCGTCGACGCGAACCGTCATGTAGCGCAGCACGTCCTCGCTGATGCTCATGTTGCGCTCCATCTCGGCGACGGCCGGGGCGGGGGCGACAAGATTGAACAGGACGTAGTGGCCCTTGCGGTTCTTCTTGATCTTGTAGGTAAGGGTCTTCAGACCCCACTGCTCGGTCTTGGCAACCTCGCCACCGTTCTCGCGGATGATGTTCGAGAAGGTTTCGGTCAGCTGCTCGACCTGCGCGGACGAGATGTCCTGGCGTGCAATGAACACGCACTCGTAATTCGCCATTTGGTCTCCCCATGGCTGTTAACGGTCCGGCGCTGCGGTCCGGCGAAATGCCGGAATCAGCCGCCCGGGCCTAGCCGGACGCTTGGCGTGCGCCGGCAAGGAGCTTTGGAAGCGGCGCACTATACACACCCGCGCCAGCGGAGCAAGCGAATAAGCTTGACAGCGCGGAGCTGCGGCATCTTCGCTTCCGAGCGTCGCGGCAGGCCGTTTCAAGTGCAGTGCAGCATACGGTTCTCGGCGTAACCGTTCGCATCGCTGTTTCGGCCGGCCTTGACTTCATTCCGGCAGGCGGTATGACTATCGGCCATTTTGGCGCCTCCCGAAGGCGCCTTTCAATTATACGGGTACAGTGATGACGCGCGCATTCGTCTTTCCGGGCCAGGGCAGTCAGGCGGTCGGCATGGGCCGGGAACTGGCCGATGCCTTCCCGGTCGCCCGTCACACCTTCGAGGAGGTGGACGAGGCGCTGCAACAGAACCTGTCCCGCCTGATGTTCGAGGGGCCCGAGGGTGACCTGACCCTGACCGAGAACGCGCAGCCGGCGCTGATGGCGGTCAGCATGGCCGTCCTGCGCGTGCTGGAGCGCGAAGGCGGGATCGAGCTGCACAAGCACGCCGCCTTCGTCGCCGGCCACTCGCTCGGCGAATACTCGGCCCTGGCCGCCGCCGGCACCTTCAGCCTGTCCGACACCGCGCGCCTGCTGAAGCTGCGCGGCCAGGCCATGCAGAAGGCGGTGCCGGTGGGCGAGGGCGCCATGGCGGCGCTGCTCGGCCTCGACCTCGCCGCGGCGCAGGAAGTCGCGGCCGAGGCGGCGCAGGGCGAGGTCTGCTCCGCCGCCAACGACAACGCTCCCGGCCAGGTCGTCGTCAGCGGCCACCGCGCGGCGGTCGAGCGGGCGATCTCGATCGCGGCGGGTCGGGGTGCCAAGCGGTCCATCCTTCTGCCGGTCAGCGCGCCGTTCCACTGCGAGCTGATGGCGCCGGCCGCCGAGGCCATGGCGGAGGCGCTCGCCAACGTCGAGCTGCGCGGCCCGGTGGTCCCGGTCGTCGCCAACGTCACGGCCGAGGCGGTGGTCGGCCCCGACCAGATCCGGCGCCTGCTGGTCGACCAGGTCACCGGCCTGGTGCGCTGGCGCGAGAGCGTCCTGTTCATGAAGGGGCAGGGGGTCGATACCCTGGTCGAACTGGGCTCCGGCAAGGTGCTGAGCGGCCTCGCCAAGCGGATCGATCGGGAAGTCTCCGGCCTGTCGATCCAGGGGCCGGCCGACATCGAGACCTTCATCAAGACCGTATCCTGAGTCGCTCAACTGCTGTCGCCGCTTCGTGCCGCACGTTAACTTCGAGGCCATCGATGTTCGATCTGACGGGTAAATCCGCGCTGGTGACCGGCGCTTCCGGTGGGATCGGGGCCGCCATCGCGCGGGCCCTGCATGCCCAGGGGGCATCCGTCGCCCTGTCCGGCACCAAGGTCGAGGCGCTGGAAGCGCTCGCGGCGGAACTGGGCGGGCGCGCCTTCGTGGTGCCGGCCAACCTCGGCGACACGGCTGCCACCGAGGCGCTGGTCAAGAACGCCGAGGCCGCCATGGGGCAGGTCGACATCCTGGTCAACAATGCGGGACTGACTCGCGACGGCCTCGCCATGCGGATGAAGGACGAGGACTGGCAGTTGGTGCTGGACGTCAACCTGACGGCAAGCTTCCGGCTGTCGCGCGCCGTCCTGCGCGGCATGATGAAGCGCCGCTGGGGCCGCATCATCGGGATCACCTCGATCGTCGGCGTCACCGGCAACCCGGGGCAGGCCAATTATGCGGCCAGCAAGGCCGGCATGATCGGCATGTCCAAGGCGCTGGCCGCCGAGGTCGCGTCGCGCAACATCACCGTCAACTGCGTGGCCCCGGGCTTCATCGCGACCGCGATGACCGACGTGCTGCCCGACGAGCAGAAGCAGAAGCTGACGGGCGCCGTTCCGGCCGGCCGGCTTGGCGATCCGGGCGACATCGCCGCCGGCGTCGTCTACCTGGCCAGCGAGCAGGCCGGCTACGTCACGGGGCAGACATTGCATATCAACGGCGGCATGGCCATGATCTAAGGGAACATGGCGGGGCCGCACCGGTTGCCAGCGAGGGACGCTGGTCAACCCCGTTCAAGTGTGTTATGTGACGGCACTTTTCATGGGGCCGACACTAACGGGTTGGGCCGATAATATCTGGTGTCCAGACGTCGGGGCTCACCCCAATCAAACGAAAGATTTGGGAAGGTTTGTAAAGATGAGTGACATCGCCGATCGCGTGAAGAAGATCGTCATCGAACACTTGGGCGTCGAAGAGTCCAAGGTCACCGAGAATGCCAGCTTCATCGACGATCTGGGCGCCGACAGCCTGGACACGGTCGAGCTGGTCATGGCGTTCGAAGAGGAGTTCGGGTGCGAGATCCCCGACGACGCCGCCGAAAAGATCCTGACCGTCAAGGACGCGATCGATTTCATCAAGGCGAACGCCGCGGCCTGAGCCCCGGTACCGAGTAGGGGCACGGCCAGGTCGGCGACCTGGCCGACCGAGGCCCTTGCCGTTCACCCCCCGGCCTTGCCAAGGCATCGGCTTTCCAAGCCACGAGCAGTTCAGGATTGATCATGAGACGTGTCGTCGTAACCGGTCTCGGGATGGTGTCGCCCCTCGGGGTCGGCGTTCAGAACAACTGGGAACGTCTCATCAAGGGCGAGTCCGGCCTGCGCGCCATCACGTCGTTCGACGTTTCCGACCTGCCGGCCAAGATCGCCGGGCAGGTGCCGCGCGGACCGACCGCCGAGGGTCTGTTCAACGCGGACGACCATGTGTCGTCCAAGGACCAGCGCAAGATGGACGAGTTCATCGTCCTGGCGATCGCCGCCGCCCGCGAAGCCGTCGCCGACAGCGGCTGGCAGCCGCAGACCGACGAGCAGCGCGAGGCCACCGGCGTCATGATCGGCTCCGGCATCGGCGGCCTGATCGGCATCTATGACGGGTCCATCACCCTTCACGAGAAGGGTCCGCGCCGGATCTCCCCCTTCTTCATCCCCGCCAGCCTGATCAATCTGGCCTCCGGCCACGTCTCGATCATGTACGGCTTCAAGGGCCCGAACCATTCGGCCGTCACGGCCTGCTCGACCGGCGCGCACGCCATCGGCGATGCCGCGCGTCTGATCATGTGGGAAGACGCCGACGTCATGCTGGCCGGCGGCACCGAGGCGGCGGTCAGCCGACTCGGGATCGCCGGCTTCGCGGCGGCCCGCGCGCTGTCGACCGGCTACAACGACCGCCCGACGGAAGCGTCGCGCCCTTACGACAAGGGCCGCGATGGCTTCGTGATGGGCGAGGGCGCCGGCGTCCTCGTGCTCGAGGAACTCGAGCACGCCAAGCGCCGCGGCGCCAAGATCTATGCGGAGGTGACCGGCTACGGCCTGTCGGGCGACGCCTACCACATCACGTCCCCGCCGGAGGACGGCAACGGCGGCTTCCGGTCGATGCGGAACGCCCTCAAGCGCGCCGGCATCGATCCGTCCGAAATCGATTACGTCAATGCCCACGGCACCTCCACGCCGCTCGGCGACGAGATCGAACTGGGCGCGGTCAAGCGGCTGTTCGGCCCTGCGATCGAGACGGTCTCGATGTCGTCCACCAAGTCGGCTATCGGCCACCTGTTGGGTGCCGCCGGCGCGGTCGAGGCGATCTTCTCGATCAAGGCGATCAACGACGGCGTGGTCCCGCCGACGCTGAACCTGGAAGACCCGTCCGGCAGCTGCCTCGGCGTCGACCTCGTGCCGAAGCAGGCCAAGGAGAAGCGGGTGAAGGCAGCCTTGTCGAACTCCTTCGGGTTCGGCGGCACCAACGCCTCCCTGGTCTTCAAGGAATACAAGTAGGTTCGCCATGCGTCTTGCCGTCCGGGTTGCGATCGGGGCGGTCGTCGTCATCGGCA
This sequence comes from Skermanella rosea, assembly GCF_016806835.2. NCBI lineage: Bacteria > Pseudomonadati > Pseudomonadota > Alphaproteobacteria > Rhodospirillales > Azospirillaceae > Skermanella > Skermanella rosea. The sequence goes on from NZ_CP086111.1 coordinate 1,596,844, forward strand.
TGGTCGCCGGCGCGGCGCTGTGGGGGCTCCACCTCGTCAACCGCGCCGGTCCCCTCGAGGCCGACAGCGCCGTCGTGATCCCGCGCGGCAGCGGGCTTGACGCGATCAGCGCGTCCCTCACCGAGGCCGGCGTCGTGGACATGCCGCTGGCCTTCGTGGCCGCCGCCAAGATCACGGGCGCCAACCGGGCCTTGAAGGCCGGTGAATACGCCTTCCCCGCCCATGTCAGCATCGCCGAAGCCCTGCGCATCCTTCAAAGCGGCAAGACGGTGGTCCGGCGCTTCACGGTGCCCGAGGGCCTGACCTCGGCGCAGGTGGTGGCCTTGCTGCGCGACGAGCCGTCGCTTTCCGGCGAGGTCACGTCCGATCCGGCGGAGGGCACCCTGCTGCCGGAGACCTATCATTATTCCTGGGGCGACGGTCGCGCCGACATGCTGAAGCGGATGCAGACCGCCATGCAGTCGGCGCTGAAATCGGCGTGGGACAAACGTTCCCTGTCGCTGCCGCTGGACCGTCCGGAGCAGGCGCTCGTCCTGGCGTCGATCGTCGAGAAGGAGACGAGCGTGCCGCAGGAGCGGGCCAAGGTGGCCGGCGTCTTCGTCAACCGGCTGCTCGCCAACATGCGGCTCCAGTCCGATCCCACGGTGGTCTATGCACTGACCCAGGGGGGCGGAACCCTTGGGCGTGCGCTGACGCGGGCCGACTGGAAGGTCGAGTCGCCCTACAATACCTACGTCGTGGACGGCTTGCCGCCGTCGCCGATCGCCAATCCGGGCAAGGCCGCGCTGGAGGCCGCCATGAACCCGGAGCAGCATGACTATGTCTATTTCGTCGCCGACGGGACGGGCGGCCACGCGTTCGCGAAGACGCTGGCGGAGCACAACCGCAACGTCAGCCGCTGGCGGGAGGTCATGAAGCGGCAGGGCGACGACGCCGCGGAATAGCCTCCGGTCAGGACTTGGCCAGCACCCGCCGGGCCAGCGGCACCGTGATCCGCCGACGCGCCGCCAGGGCCGCCGCATCCAGGTCGGCGACAAGGCGTCGGGCGGCATCGAACGACCGCTCCATATGGGTCACCAGGAAGCGGATCACGTCGTCGCCGACTCGAAGCTGCCGGTCGGCGAACAGCTTGACCAGGATCGCCGCCAGGAGCGCGTCGTCCGGAGCGCCGACGGCGACCGCGGGAGCCGCCATCAGCCGCGACCGCAGGTCCGGCAGCTTGATCCCCCAGTGCGCGGGTGCCGACTCCGACGTCAGCAGCAGATACCCGCCGGTTTCCCGGGCCAGATTGTAAAGGTGGAACAGGGCGCGTTCGGTCCGCGCGTCACCGGTGCCCTTGTCGGCATTGTCGATCACGACGGCGGCGGCTTCGCACAGCAGTTTCGGCAGCGTCTCGATCCGGAGATCGCCGGGCTCTACCCGGGGCGCCTGGGTGCGGGCGCGCCAGACCTGGGCCAGATGGGTCTTGCCGCATCCGGCCGGCCCGAAGATCACCAGCGCGGGCGCCGGCCAGTTGGGCCACAGGTCGAGCCAGGCGACCGCCGCCTCGTTGCTGGGTGCCACCAGGAAATCGTCCGCTCCCATCGCCGGCCGGTGGCCCAGATCCAGGGGGAGCTGCGCCGGGGTACCGGTCACGGCCTCCAAGCCTCGTCCGCGGCCCCGGAGTCCGGGCCCGAATAGTAGGAGCTGGACAGATACTGCTGGAGCGCGAACCGGGTGAGAACGCCGATCACGGCTGCGACCGGCACGGCCATCAGCACGCCGACGAAGCCGAACAGGCTGCCGCCCGCCAGCAGCGCGAACATCACCCAGACCGGGTGCAGCCCGACCTTGTCGCCGACCAGCTTGGGCGTGAGGAAGTTGCCCTCCACCGCCTGCCCGACCAGGAAGATGGCGACCACGACGACGACCGGCGTCCAGGTGTCGTACTGGACCAGCGCGATCCCGACGCTCGACACGAAGCCGACCAGAGACCCGACATAGGGAATGAACGACAGCAGCCCGGCGACCGACCCGACCACGAGGCCGAAATTCAGTCCGAAGACCGACAGGGCGACCCCGTAGAACAGCCCGAGCACGAGGCAGACGGTGGCCTGCCCGCGGACGAACCCGGCCAGCGTCCTGTCGATCTCGTTGACCTGGTCCAGGATCGTCGCGGCGTGCTGCCGGGGCAGCCAGCCATGGATGGTGCCGATCATCACGTCCCAGTCCCGCAGCAGGTAGAAGGCGACGATGGGCGTGATGAACAGCAGGGTCAGCACGTCGAACAGGGCGACGCCGCCGGTCACGATCGACCTCAGGACGGCGGCGAGCCAGCCGACCACCTCCCCGGCATAGGAGCCGACGGCGGTGCGCAGCCGCTCCAGGTCCTCGGGCGACAGCTGGGTCAACAGGCCTTCGACGGTGGGGATCGCCGTGTTGTTCACCCAGGCGACGATGCGCGGCAAGGTCTCGACCAGCTGGACCACCTGCGACTGGATCAGCGGCACCAGCAGCAGCAGCGCCAGGACGAGGCAGAGCAGGAAGAACAGCAGGACGCCGGTCGTCGCGAGCCAGCGCGGCGTTCCCATCTGCTCCAGGCGGTCGGCGACCGGGTCGAGGAAATAGGCGATCGCCATGCCGGCCACGAAGGGCAGCAGCATGTCGCGCAGCACGTAGAGCGCCGCGAAAGCGACGAGCGCCGCGATCAGCCAGAAGCGGCGCTGCCGCCGCCGGCTCATTTCGTGCCGCCGAGCCGGCTGAGCAGCCGGCTTCCCGTCACCACGTAGCCCAGTCCCGACCAGGTCGTGGTCGCGGCCACGACCCAGGTCATGATCGGCGTGATCCAGGCCAGGTCCACCGGCGGCTCGGTCAGTCCCAGCCCCGACGTGGACAGGACGAGGGCCGCCAGGGCGATCTGCATGGTCGTGTTGACCTTGCTGATGAAGGACGGCTGCATCGCGAACGACTCCTTGAGCGTGTAGAGCAGCAGCACGCCGCCGACGATCAGGATATCGCGGAACACCACCAGGATCACAAGCCAAAGGGGAAGGTAGCCGGTGTGGCCGAGCGCCAGATAGACGCTGACCAGCAACGCCTTGTCGGCCAGCGGGTCCAGGTAGCCGCCCAGCATGGTGCGCGCCCGGAAGGTTCGCGCGATGAAGCCGTCCACCGCGTCGGACACGCCGGCGGCGACGAACAGCCAGAACGCCCAGAACAGCTCGCCGTCCAGGATGAGCCACACCGCCAGGGGCACCGACAGCAGGCGCCCCATGGTGATGATGTTGGGGATGCTCATGATGCTTGGACCCGGGCCGTCACCGGAACATGCGGCCGAGCGGTCCAGGTGCCTGCGATCCGGACCAGCGCAGCTGCCAAACGGGTCCCGGCTGGTAGACGCCGATCGGCTGCCCGGCCGGGCCAAGCACGGAAACCGGCGCCGCGACCGTTCCCGGCACCGCAGGCAGACCGGCCTGTGCGGCGCCCTGGTCGAGCGGCGGCGCCTCGGTCAGTTCCAGGTCCTGCTGCGCCAGGGCGGTCTTCAGCACCTCGGGGGAGCCCCGGTAGGTCAGTTCGACCCGCGCCGCGGACCGGGTCAGTGACATCAGGTCGGCGCTGGTCACGGTCGGAACCTGCGAAAGCCGCCGCTTGGTCTGGACCCAGTCGTCGAGCCGGGAGATCGGCACGGCGACCTGCATGGTCTGCTCCGGGCCGGCGGCCACGGTGTTGGCCTGCCGCCACTTCTCCTCCAGCGAGCGGACGACGGCGGCGACCCCGCCGGCCAGATAGGCGTCCACGGTCTGGCCGGGAGCGGCGGGAACGGTGACGGTATCGCTGCGTCTCGTCCCGTCCGGCGAGTAGCGGGTCAGCCTGACGGTGTTGGGCTGCGACGGATCCGGCTCGGTCCCCCGCACGCCGAGCACGGCCACCAGCACGTCGCTGGCGCCGTAGCGCTCCGCGATCGCGTTGAACCCTCCGGTGTCGCCTTCCAGCGCGGTGGCGGCGCTGACGTCGGCGATGTCGGTCAGCTCGCCGTAGGGGACGACGATCGGGACCATGCCCTGGGGCGGCGGGAAATTCTCCCACGCGGCGCGCCAGGCGCTGCGGTCTTCCCACAGGACCGGCGGGCTGCCGCTCGACTGGTAGACCGGCAGCACCAGCACGGGCCGGCTGCGGACCTCCACGTAGCTGGCGCCCTTATCCTGGAGCAGCGTCCGTACGTTCGCCGGGCGGAAGCGTACGGTCAGCGTCGCAAGGTAGCGCACGGCCGAACTGCGTTCCCGCTGCACCTCGAAGTCCTGCACCAGCCTTGCCACCTCCAGGTCGCTCAACTCCGGCGGGCGGGCGCCCGGGACGGGGCTCAGCCGGCCGTAGAGTTCGGCGAACGCCTTGCGCTGCGCCTCGGTGATCGCGCGGTCGCGCGCCGCCGCGGCATTGTCTGCCGTGACGTCGACGGCGACGTCCTTCACGGTGAAGATATCGCTGCTTTCCTGCGCCCGCGCCGGGGCGGAAAAAGCCAGCAGCGCGAAGCCGAGGACTAGCTGGAACAGGCATGCCAGCGGACGGCGGTGAAGCATTGCAAAGCCTTCCGTTTCGAGTATGTTCGGCCCTTGATGCCGGCCCGTGATGCTGTTCATGACCTGGGACCGGCCCGGTTTATAACCCAGCGCACGCGAGGACGCCATCAGCACCACACCGAATAACACCGGCGACGCCTATAAGGATGCCGGGGTTGACATCGACGCGGGCGCTGCTCTCGTCGATGCGATCAAGCCGCTGGCGAAGGCGACGGCCCGGGTCGGAGCGGATGCGGGACTGGGCGGTTTCGGTGCCCTGTTCGACCTGAAGGCGGCCGGCTACAAGGACCCGATCCTGGTCGCCAGCACCGACGGCGTCGGCACCAAGCTGAAGATCGCCATCGCGGCGGGCAAGCATGACACGATCGGCATCGACCTGGTCGCCATGAGCGTCAACGACCTCGTGGTACAGGGCGCCGAGCCGCTGTTCTTCCTCGATTACTTCGCGACCGGAAAGCTCGACGTCGCGGCCGGCCGGGATATCGTCGCCGGCATCGCCGAAGGCTGCCGGCAGGCCGGATGCGCGCTGATCGGCGGCGAGACGGCCGAGATGCCGGGCATGTACGCGGGCAAGGACTACGACCTCGCCGGTTTCGCCGTGGGGGCGGCCGAGCGGGGGCAGATCCTGACCGGCGCCGACGTGGCCGCAGGCGACGTGGTGCTGGGGCTGGCGTCGAGCGGCGTCCATTCCAACGGCTATTCGCTGGTGCGCCGGATCGTCGAAAAGGCCGGACTGTCCTATCAGGACGAAGCGCCGTTCGCGCCCGGGACCACGGTCGCCGAGGCCCTGCTGACCCCGACCCGGATCTACGTCAAGCCGGTGCTGGCCGCCGTGCGGGCGGGCACGGTGAAGGCGCTGGCCCACATCACCGGCGGCGGCCTGACCGACAATATCCCCCGGGTCCTTCCCGAGGGCCTGGGCGTCTCGCTGGACGCCGCGGCCTGGCCGCTGCTCCCGGTGTTCCGCTGGATGGCGGAGTCGGCGGACATCGGCGACGACGACCTGGCGCGAACCTTCAACTGCGGCATCGGGATGGTCGTCATCACGGCGGCGGACAAGGCCGACGAGGCTCAACGCATCCTGGCCGAGGCCGGCGAGACGGTCTACCGGATCGGCGAGGTGCAGCCCGCGATCGGCGATGTCGAGCGCGTGGTGATCGACGGAGTGGACGCGGCGTGGCACGGCTGAAGGTCGGCGTCCTGATCTCGGGCCGCGGAAGCAACCTCCAGGCCCTGATCGATGCCTGCGCCGATCCCGCCTTCCCGGCGGAGATCGTGCTGGTGCTGTCCAACAAGGCCGATGCCTACGGGCTGGAACGGGCCAGGACGGCCGGCATCCCGGCATCCGTGGTCAGCCACCGGGACTTCGCCGACAAGCCGGGCTTCGAGGCGGCCATGGACGAGGCGCTGAGGTCGGCCGGGGTCGACCTCGTCTGCCTCGCCGGCTTCATGCGGCTGCTGACGGCCGATTTCGTCGAGCGCTGGCGCGACCGGCTGATCAACATCCACCCCTCCCTGCTGCCGTCCTTCAAGGGGCTCGACACCCACGCCCGCGCGATCGAGGCGGGCGTGAAGTTCACCGGCTGCACCGTGCATTTCGTCCGCCCCGCCATGGACGAGGGACCGATCATCGTGCAGGCCGCGGTTCCCGTCCTTCCCGAGGACGATGCCCACGCCCTGGGCGACCGCGTGCTGGTCGCCGAACACCGATGCTATCCCCTGGCGCTCCGCCTCATCGCGGAGGGCAGGGCCCGCGTCGAGGGGGAGCGGGTCGTCCTGTCCCACGGCGCCTTCCTGGCGGAAGAGCCGGTGCTGAACCCTCCCGCATGATTCCCGCCACGGATAGCGCTTGTAAATGAAGCGGCCGTCCCTTAAATCGGGACCGCTTGAAATCGAACAACAACGCAGAGGTTGGAGATGGCCGTGGCCGACAATAACGACGATCTTCGGAACGAAGAGTTCCGCGCCCATTTGGAAACCTATGAGCGTTTCACGATGCTGACGAAGTACGGCACCATCGCCGTCGTCGCCATCCTCGTTCTCATGGCGATCTTCCTGCTCTGACGCCTTGACCGGGCGGCGCCCGTCTCCTCCAGCGCGGCGGTCGCGCCCGGTTCCATGACTCCCCCGTTCAATCCCTTCCAAATCGACTGGAACGACTGCACCTTCTCCCAGTGGGATGCCTTGCTGGCCCGGTGCAAGCGCCCGACGCTGCTCCAGTCCTGGCAATATGCCCTGGCGCTTGCCAAAACCGAGGGTTGGAAGGCCGATTTCGGCATCATCCGCTTCGAGAACAAGCCGGTCGGCCTCGTCCAGGTGCAGACCAGGCGCTGGCTGCCGTTCCTGACCACTTGCAGGATCTATCGCGGGCCCCTCTGGATCTATGACGAGATCCCGGGAGAGATGCTGAAGCTGGTCCTGCGCATGATCCGGGACCGCTATCATCTGCTGCGCGGCCGTCCTCTGGTCTTCCATCCCGAAATGATCGACGGCGAGGCTGCGCGGAAGCGCCTCGCGGACACCGGCTTCTATCGGAAGGAGGAGGGGTACGAGTCGGTCTGGCTCGACCTCGCGCCCGAACCCGACGCCCTGAGGGCCGGGCTGGACCGCAAGTGGCGCAACAAGCTCCATCAGGCGGAGCGCAGCGGGCTCACCGTCGAGGTCGACACGTCGGCCGTCCATTTCGACTGGCTGATGGAACATTACCTGCAGGACAAGATGGCGCGGAACTACCGCGGGCCGTCGCCCGCCTTCCTGCGCGTCCTGCATAACCTCTCGGCTGAAACGGCGCCGCCGGTGCTGCTTCGGGCGGTTCATCAGGGCAGGCCGGTCGCCGGCGTGCTGCTTGTGCGGCATGGTGCCGCGGCCACCTATCAGGTCGGCTGGAATGGGGAGGAGGGACGCGGCCTGCGCGCCCATCACCTGCTGCTGTGGCAGTCGGCGCTGTGGCTGAGGGCCCAGGGCCATACCGGCTTCGACCTCGGCGGCATCAACGATACGACGCCGGGGATCGCCCGGTTCAAGATCGGCATGGGCGGCCAGCCGTTCCGCCTCGTCGGCGGATACGTCTGACCGTCCCGATACCGTCAGTTCCCGATCAGGACCCGTATCAGGGAACGATTTCGCTCTTGCTGAAGAAGAACTTGATCTCGCGGGCGGCGTTCTCCGGGCTGTCCGAGCCGTGGACCGAGTTGGCCTCGATCGACTCGGCGAAGTCCTTGCGGATCGTGCCGGGGGCGGCGTTCGCCGGGTTGGTGGCACCCATGATGTCGCGGTTGCGCTGGACGGCGTTGTCGCCTTCCAGGACCTGGACCACCACAGGACCCGAAATCATGAAGTCGACCAGCTCGCCGAAGAACGAGCGCTCGGCATGGACCTCGTAGAACTTTTCCGCCTGTTCCTTGGTCAGGCGGATGCGCTTCTGCGCGACGATCCGCAGCCCGGCTTCCTCGAAGCGGGCATTGATCTTGCCCGTAAGGTTCCGGCGGGTCGCGTCCGGCTTGATGATGGACAAGGTCCGTTCGACGGCCATGTTGGAAGGCTCCTGTGTGCTCTCGCAAAATTCGCGGCGTTATATACGCGCATCGACCGGGTTAGCAACGGGGCTTTTTCAACGGACCCTTCCGGCGCCCCTTTCGGCACCATCGCGATTTCCGTTTCCAGTCCCTTCAAAACCGCCCGTCCGCCATGCTATCACCAGCCCCGGCATGCTTCACATCAACGATCTGATTTTCCGCTTCGGCGGGCGTGTGATCTTCGACCACGCCACCGTCGCCATTCCCAAGGGCCATCGCGTCGCGCTGGTCGGCCGCAACGGCACGGGCAAGACGACCCTGCTGCGCCTGATCGCCGGCCAGATGGCCCCGGACGGCGGGTCCATCACCATGCCCGCGGAGACCCGCCTCGGCATCGTCGCCCAGGAGGCGCCGAGCAGCGACGTCAGCCTGATCGACACGGTGCTTGCCGCCGACGTCGAGCGCACGGCCCTGCTGGCGGAGGCGGAGACCGCCCGCGACCCGCACCGCATCGGCGAGATCCACACGCGCCTGGCCGACATCCATGCCCACTCGGCCCCAGCCCGCGCCGCCCAGATCCTGTCGGGCCTGGGCTTCGACGCGGAGGCGCAGACCCGGCCGTGCAGCGACTTCTCCGGCGGCTGGCGGATGCGCGTGGCGCTGGCCGGCGTGCTGTTCGCCCAGCCGGAACTGCTGCTGCTGGACGAACCGACCAACCACCTGGACCTCGAAGCGACGATCTGGCTGGAGAACTACCTGCGGAACTACCCGCACACGATCCTGCTGGTCAGCCACGACCGCGAGCTTCTGAACAAGGTGCCGACCACCACGGTCCACCTGGACCAGGGCAAGCTGGTCTCCTACGCCGGCGGGTACGACCAGTTCGAGCGGACCCGGCGCGCCAACCTGGAGCGGCTGGCCGCCAACCAGGCGAAGCAGATCGCCCAGCGCAAGCATATCCAGTCCTACATCGACCGATTCCGCTACAAGGCGTCCAAGGCGCGGCAGGCCCAGAGCCGCATCAAGATGCTGGAGCGGATGGAACCCATCATCAGCATCGTCGAGGACCATACCGTCAGTTTCGACTTCCCGTCGCCCGAGCCCCTGGCACCGCCGCTGATCCAGCTCGAGGACGTCGATGTCGGCTATGACGGCAAGCCGATCCTGCGCGGGCTGGACCTGCGCATCGACCTGGACGACCGGATCGCGCTGCTGGGTGCCAACGGCAACGGCAAATCGACCCTGGTCAAGCTGCTGGCCAGCCGCCTCGCCCCGATGAAGGGCGAGATGCGGAAATCCGGCAAGCTGAAGATCGGCTATTTCGCCCAGCACCAGGCCGAGGAGCTGGACCTGAACCTGACCGCGGTTGCCCAGGCGCGGCTGTGGATGAAGGACGTGGTCGACGAAAAGGTCCGCGCCCATCTCGGCCGCTTCGGCTTTCCCCAGCAGAAGGCCGACACCCAGATCGCCAAGCTGTCGGGGGGCGAGAAGGCCCGCCTCCTGTTCGCCCTGATGACCCGCGACGCGCCCCACGTCCTGATGCTCGACGAGCCGACGAACCACCTGGACATCGACAGCCGCGAGGCGCTGATCCAGGCGATCAACGGCTTCGAGGGGGCGGTGATCCTGATCAGCCACGACCCCCACCTGATCGAGCTGACCGCCGACCGGCTATGGCTGGTCGACGGCGGAGCCTGCCGGTCCTACGACGGCGACCTGGAGGACTACCGCAAGCTCCTGCTGGAGAGGAGCCGGGCCGACCGCTCGGACGGGAGCGACCGCGACGCCGGGCCCAGCAAGAAGGACCAGCGGCGCGCCGCCGCCGAATTGCGGGCAGCCCTGGCGCCGCTCAAGCGCAAGGCGGACGATGCCGAGAAGCTGATCGCCAAGCTGACCCGCGAGCGGCAGGCGCTGGAAACCAAGCTGGCCGACCCCGCCCTCTACAGCGGCCCGGCGGACAAGGTGACCAAGCTCCAGATCGACCTGGGCGAGGTGCAGAAAAAGCTCGGCGCCGCCGAGGACACCTGGATGGAGGCGCTGGAGGCGCTCGAAGCCGCCGAGTCGGAGGCGGCCGGCGCCGCCTGAGCGCGCCGGTCAGTCCTTGGCCGGCGTCCTGGCCAGCAGGACGTCGGCCAGCTCGGCGGGCAGGGCGCCGACCAGCCAACTCATGAAGTATGTCGGGAACGGGAAGGCGATGCGGGCGCGGTCGCGCTCCAATCCGCGCCGGATGATCCGCGCGGCCCGGTCGGCATCCATCAGGAACGGCATCGGAAAGCGGTTGCGGTCGGTGATCCGGCTGCGCACGAAGCCGGGGCAGATCACCGAGACCTCAATGCCGTTCGGCCGCAGGGCCAGCCGGAGCGACTCGCCGTAGCTTCTCACCGCCGCCTTGCTGGCGCAGTAGGCCGGAGCCCCGGGATAGCCGTGGAATCCGGCGAGCGAGCTGACCAGCCCCAGCTGGCCGCGTCCGCGTTCCACCATCGGGCCGATCAGCGGGTGGATGGTGTTCAGCACGCCGTCCAGGTTGACCGAGAAGATGCGCCGGGCCTGCTCCTCGCTCTCGCCGCTGCCCCGCTTTCCGTCACCGCCGCCGGTCCCGCCGCTGATCCCGGCATTGGCGATGCACAGGTCGATCGGCGACACGGCGTCGACCCCGGACAGCCACTGCCGCATGCCCTCGCGGTCGGTCACGTCGATAACCGCCGCCCGGACATCGGCCCCGCGCGCGGAGCAGCGGGCCGCCACCTCGTCCAGCCGGGTCCGGTCGCGCCCGGTCAGAACCAGCACCGTCGCGGGACCGGCATAGGCTTCGGCCAGGGCTTCGCCGATGCCGCTGGAGGCGCCGGTGATCAGGATCGTACGGGGATCGCGCATGACGTGTTTCCGGGCGTCGGGATCGGAGCGGAGGCCGGTGTCGCTTGTTGTCAAGGGACGCGAGGGGTATAACGGCGGCCACCCAACGGTACTAGCGAGGCAGCGTTGAGCGCTCAACAACAAGTCGCCAGCATGACTGGTTTCGCCCGGGCCGAAGGGCGCGACCAGGGTTATGCCTGGACCTTCGAGATCAAGAGCGTCAACAGCAGGAACCTCGATCTCCGCTGCCGGCTGGCACCGGGCTTCGACGCGCTGGAGCCGGTCGCCCGGACCGCCGTTCCCCAGCGGGTGCGCCGCGGCAGCGTCAACGTGTCCCTGGCGGTCACGCGGACTGCCGCGCCGAACCAGATCCGGATCAACCGCGAACTTCTTGACCAACTCATCGCCCTCGCAGCCGAACTCGGCGGGACGACGGAGAAGCCGCGGCTGGACGCGCTGCTCGCGGTGCGGGGCGTGGTCGAAACGGTCGAGGACGCCGATTTCGGCGACGACCGCGAGCGACTCGAAGCGGCGATGGCAGCGACCCTCCAACAGGCGCTCGACAGCCTGGGCGCGGTCCGGCTGGCGGAAGGGACCCGCCTGGTCGAGGTGCTCAACCAGCACCTGAACGAGATCGCCCGGTTGACCGACCAGGCCTCCGCCTGCGCGGCGCTCCAGCCGGACGCGCTCCGGCAGAAGCTGCGCGGGCAGGTCGCCGCCCTGCTGGACGCGGTGCCCAGCCTGACCGAGGAGCGGCTGGCTCAGGAAGCGGCACTCCTGATCACCCGAGCCGACGTGCGCGAGGAACTGGACCGCCTGCGCGCCCATGTCGCCGCCGCGCGCGACATGCTGGCCAAGGGCGGCGCGATCGGCCGGCAGCTGGATTTCCTGTGCCAGGAGTTCAACCGGGAAGCCAACACCCTGTGCTCCAAGTCGTCCGACGTGGAGCTGACCCGCACCGGCCTCGCCCTGAAGGCCGCCATCGAACAGTTGCGTGAGCAGGCACAGAACATCGAATGACCGTACCCATGGACATGCAGCCAGCCGGACCCGGCCCGGCCAAGATTGGACGCCGCGGGCTGATGCTGGTGCTGTCGTCGCCGTCGGGCGCCGGCAAAACCACGATCGCGCGCCGCATGCTTCAGCGCAACAGCAGCCTGACCATGTCGGTATCGGTCACCACCCGCCCGATGCGACCGGGGGAGGTCGACGGGGTCGACTATCACTTCATCGATCGCGAGAGGTTCGAGCAGATGGTCGCCGAGCGCCAGCTGCTGGAACACGCGCGGGTCTTCGGAAACTACTACGGAACACCGAAGGAGCCGGTCGAGCAGGCGCTCGCCAAGGGGCGGGAGATCCTGTTCGACATCGACTGGCAGGGCACGCAGCAGCTCGCCGAGAATGCCCGCGACGATCTGGTCAGCGTCTTCGTCCTGCCGCCGTCCGCGAAGGAACTGGAGCGCCGGCTGTATGCGCGCGCCCAGGACAGCGCCGAGGTGATCGCCGGCCGCATGGCCAAGGCGTCGGACGAGATGAGCCATTATTTCGACTACGACTACGTGATCGTCAATTACGACATCGAGTCCAGCGTTCATCAGGTGCAGACCATCCTCGAGGCCGAGCGTCTCAAGCGGCGGCGCCAAGTCGGCTTGGCCGACTTCGTCCGGCAACTCCAGGACGGCCTCTGAGGATTTTGCGACTTAGCGCTCTCCGCGTTGCCGGTAGGCCCGCGCCAGGGCGGCGAAGCCGGCGACGGGGATTTCCTCCGCACGTTGGGTCGGCACCAGCCCTGCCTCCTCGATCAGCGCCTCGGCATCTCCCAGAGGTCTCAGGCTCGCCCGCAGCATCTTGCGGCGTTGGCCGAAGGCGGCGGCGGTCACCGCTTCCATCGCCTCGAACTCGGCGGGTTCCGGGGCCTGCCTCGGGACGAGCTGCACGACCGTCGATTCGATCTTCGGCGGCGGCGTGAAGGCCCGGGCGGGCAGATTGAACAGCGGACGCACCTCCGCCCGCCACTGGGCGATCACCGACAACCTGCCATAGGTCTTGCCGCCGGGTTTCGCCGCCAAGCGGTCGGCGACCTCGCGCTGGAACATCAGCGTCAGGCTGCGGAACCGCTCGATCCGGCGCAGCCAGCCGATCAGCAGCGGCGTCGCGACATTATAGGGCAGGTTGGCGACGATGGCCCGCGGGGCGGGGGCCAGGACCTCGACGTCGGCTTCCAGCGCGTCGCCCTCGACCAGCCGAAGCCGTCCCTCCGCCGCCTCCACCAGGTCGGCCAGCGCGGTGATGCAGCGGGCGTCGCGCTCGATCGCGACGACCGCGGCGGCATCCGTGTTCAGCAGGGCCCGGGTCAGTCCTCCGGGGCCGGGGCCGACCTCGACCACCGTGACGCCGGCCAGGTCGCCGGCCGCCCGGGCGATCCGTCCCGTCAGGTTCAGGTCGAGCAGAAAGTTCTGTCCCAGCGCCTTGCGGGCCCCCAGGTCGAAGCGCGCTATGACGTCGCGGAGCGGCGGGAGGTCGTCGATTCGGCTCATCTCCCGCGGCGCTCTGGAACGTACCGCCGGGCGGCGCGGTAGCCCGCCATCTCCACGGCCGTCTTCAGCGCCGCGATCAGGCTCGCCGGGTCGGCTTTGCCGGTGCCGGCGATGTCCAGGGCCGTGCCGTGGTCCGGCGACGTCCGCACGAAGGGCAGGCCCAGCGTGATGTTCACCCCGGTGTCGAAATCCACCGTCTTCAGCGGGATCAGCGCCTGGTCGTGGTACATGCAGAGCACCGCGTCGTACCGCCTGCGGGCGGCGGCGTGGAACAGCGTGTCGGCCGGGAGCGGGCCGATCACGTCGTACCCCTCGCGCTTCAGGACGGTCGCTGCCGGCGTGATGATCTCGATCTCCTCGGTGCCCAAGGTGCCGTTTTCGCCGGCATGGGGGTTGAGCGCCGCGAGGGCAAGGCGGGGCTCCTCGATCCCGAAGTCCGCGCTCAGCGCGGCGGCCGTCACGCGGGCGCACTGCACGATGCCCTGGGTGGTCAGGGCGTCGATCGCGTCGCGTAGCGGCAGGTGGATCGTCACCGGGACGACCCGCAGGCCGCCGCCCGCCAGCATCATCACCGGCTCGGTCACCATCCCGGCCAGGGCGGCCAGGTACTCGGTATGGCCGGGATAGCCGAAGCCGGCCTGGTACAGCGCGCTCTTCTGGATGGGGTTGGTCACCATGGCCGAGCAGGCGCCGGCCTGGACCAGCATGACCGCGCGCTCGATGCTGGCGAGGACGGCGGCGCCGTTCTCCGGGTCGGGCTTTCCCGGTACCACCGCATGGTCCAGCGGGACGGGCAGGATCGGAAGCGCATGGTCGAACGCGGCGACCGCTTCCGCCGGATCTCCCACCCGGGCGACCGGGACCTGCAGGCCGACGAGGCGGCCGAGCGCCTCTATCCGGGCGGGATCGTCCAGCAGCACGAACGCCGGAACCGACCGATCCCGCCTCGCCGCCCAGGCCATCAGCGCCAGTTCGCCGCCGATGCCCGACGGCTCGCCCATGGTCAGGGCGAGCGGCGCGCCGCCGGCGCCCATCAGACGCGCAGGTCCACGAAGGCCGACATGCGCAGGTCGCGCAGGAGCCTGCGCTGCAGCATGTCGAGGCGGTCCTGGCCCAGGGCTCCCAGGATCTGGTCGCGCGGCGGCAGCACCGTGCCCGTGGTGCGCTGTTCGCGCAGTAGCAGGATATGGTAGCCGGTCAGGCTGCGGATCGGGCGAGAGACTTGGCCGGGGCGCAGGTCGCGGAGGGTGGTGTCGAGCTCCTCCGGAAGCTGGCCCTGCTGGACCCAGCCCAGGTCGCCGCCGTTGGTGGCGCCGGCCGATTGCGAGAACTGCCGCGCCACGGCGGGGAAGCTGGCGCCCTGGCCGATCTGCTCGACCAGCCGGTCGGCCAGGCGCCGGACCTCCTCCTCCCGCTCGGGCGAGTCGACGGCCAGGTAGATCTCGGCGGCCAGGTACTCGGGCTTCCCGGCGTTGGCCTCGATGCGGCGGAGCACCGCGTCGATCTCCTCCTCGCCGATTTCGATGCTGGGCCTCAGGCGGCGCTGGACCAGCTTGCCCCAGCCTATGGTGGCCCGGATCTGGCTTTCCAGGGCGCTCCGCGGCACGCCCTGGCTGGAGAGCATCTTCTCCAGCTGGTCCCGCTTCATCTGGTTCTGCTCGGCGACCCGGCCGAAGGCGTCGTCGATCTCCTTGTCGGTCACGGAGATGTTGGCCCGTGCCGCTTCCTGCATCTGCAGCCGCTCGTCGATCAGGCTGCGCAGCACCTGGGGGGTCAGCCGCTGGCGGACCTCGGCGGTGCCGGGCAGGCCGGAGGAGACCAGTGCCAGCTGCAGCCGGGCCGAGAGATCGGACATCGAGATGATGTCGTCGTTCACCACGGCGGCGATTCCCTCCACCGAACGGGGTGGTGGCGGAGCGATGGCGGCAGGCTCGGCGGGGCGCGACTGCTGGGCGGGTGCCGCCGGGCGTGGTGCTGCCTGCGGGGCGGCCCGCGGCGCCGTCTGCTGGGGAGCCGTCTGCTGGGGAGCCGTCTGCTGCGGCGCCGGACGCGGCTGCGGTTGCTGCTGGCCGCCCTGGGGAACGGTCTGCGGCGTGGCGAACTGGGCGGCCGCCGGAAGAGTTCCCATGATGCCGGCCGAAGCGATCAAGGCCGCGGTGAAGACTGCGGCGCTCCAGCTCTGTCGTATGCGGCGGCTGATCGGGTAAAGCATGAATCTATGCACTTTCGGCCCTTTCAATGCTTTGGGCGGTCACGGGTTCGAATACGGGTCGGAAGCGAGCGCTTGGGCGGTCGTCGGCATGGTCATCCGTCTTCGAGGTGGAGCAGCACGGCGATGCCGAGCAGCAGGCTCGCCCCGGCCGGAGCCCAGGCCGCCAGGGGCACGGGGATCGTCTCGGATATGCCGAAGGCGCGGACCACGTCGCTGAACAGGAAAAGCACGAAGCCGGTCACGACGCCGCCCGCCACCATCATCATGGTTCCGCCCCGCCGTGTCTGGCGCAGCGAGAAGGCGGCGGCGAACAGCACCATGGCGCAGAACAGCAGCGGCGTCGACAGCAACGACTGGAAATGCAGCCTGTGCCGGGTCGCGGAGAACCCCGTTTCCTGCAGGGTCCGGATGAAGCCCGGCAGTTCCCAGAAGGACATGCTGTCGGGCGAGGCGAAGCTCTCCTGGATGCGCTCCAGCGTCAGGTCGGTGTCCAACCGGTAGGAATCGAAGGCTTCCGCGGGACCCACCCCGGTGTTCAGCCAGCCCTGGCGGATCATCCAGTGACCCGGCTCCAGCGTCGCCGAGGTGGCGTCGATCCGGCTCGCGAACTCGCCGTTGGCGTCGTACATGAAGACGTTGACCGGCCGCAGGGTGGTGGTGCCGGCCTCGGCGGTGTCGGCGTGGATCAGGTACTGGCCGTTCTCCTGGATCTGGCGGAGCCACAGGCCTGAGCCGGAGACCACCAGCGAACTGGTCCGGCCGCGCAGATACCGGTCCTCCATCTTCTCGTACCGGGCGACCAGCACCGATCCGGCCGGGTTGATCACGGTCACCTGGAACACGGCGATCAGTGGCGCCACGATCAGCACCGGCGCCAGGAACTGCCAGGCCGACACCCCGACGGCGCGGGCGACCACCAGCTCCTGGCTGCGGGTCAGCCGCCAGAAGGTGAACATCCCGGCGAACAGGATCACGAAGGGGAACACCTGCTGGCCGATCTCCGGCAGCTTGAACAGCGCCATCTGCACGACGACCGAGAAGGTCGCGTCGGGCTTCCCGGCGGCGCGGCGAAGCAGCTCCACCGTGTCCAGCAGCAGGATGATCGCCAGCAGGATGCCCAGCAGCATGCAGAAATAGAGCAGGAACTGCCGTCCGATATAGCGCGAGAGCGTGGCCGATGTCCTCATCCCGATCACCCCGCCGTCGGCTGGAAACGGGATGCGCGACCGCCCCGCAGCCGCTGCCCGATCATCAGGAAGGCGCCGACCGCCAGCGGAACGGCGACGACGACGTAGAGGAGCGGAATGAAGGCGTTGTTGTTGACCGCCAGGTTGGTGATGCCGAGCGCCGCGCTCTGCAGGACCAGCACGCCGGCCACCGCCGCGACGATTCGCCGGCTCTGGCCGCGCCGGTTGAACTCGCCGACCAGCAGGATCGCCACGCCCATCATGGTGAATCCCAGCGCGAAGATCGGGCTGGTGTAGCGCTGGTGCAGCTCGGCGGTCAGCCGGCTCTTGAAGGGCAGAAGGTCCGGGTCGTCGGCCGCATGCAACAGTTCGGCGGTCGAACGCTCCCGCGCGTCGGGGACACGTTCGGCGAACTGCTTCTCGAAGATGCGGAGGTCGACGGCGTAGCGGTCGAAATACAGCTGCGACATGCGGCCGGTCGCGAGGTCGACCTCCTGGCGGTTGCCGTCGAACACGACGACGCGGGTTCCCGCCTCGCCCTCCACGGTCATGCCGCGGTCGGCATTGATCGTGACCGGCTTGCCCGGCACGCGGGTGTCATGGATCAGGAGGCCCTGCAATTCGCCGTCCGGCATCCGCCGCCGGACATAGACGGTGACGCCGTCGCCGGCCTCGTTGAAGACCCCTTCGCGCAGGAACACGGTCGAGAACTCGCTTTTCGCGAGGCTTTCCAGCCGGCTCAGCTCACGGTGCGCCGCCGGGGCGAGATAGAGCGTCAGACCGTAGCCGATCATCGTGACCAGCAGGGCCAGGATCAACGCGGGCTTGGCGAGCCCCCACGGACCCAGCCCGGCGGACCGCATCACCACCAGTTCCGAATCCATCGTCAGGCGATTGTAGGTGAACAGGACGGCGGCCAGCAGGCTGATCGGCAGCACGATCGACAGGAACGTGGGAAGGGTAACCAGCATGAGCTGAAGGAACAGGTAGACCGGGGCGCCGCCGTCCACCACGATCTCGAGAAGGCGCAACGATTGCGTGAGCCAGATGACCAGCGTCAAACCGGCGGTGACGAAGACCGTCGCCACGGCGAGGTGGCGGAAGAGATAGAGCGTCAACCGTTTCATGGACTCGCACTTATACCCGGCCAATTCGCCGTCCGGCACCCGGAGTATCGGCCCTGCCAGCGGCCCGACGGACGAAAGTGGCGCGCGAGCCCTGGTCGGCATAGCTTGACAGCGTATCGGCCGTGTTCTTTATCGGACACGCGCCGTCGAAACAACCATCCGATGCCGGGCTGGCCAAATTGCCGCCGGGACAAAAGGCCCCATCAGGCCCCATACGCTCAAACATGAGGGCGATAACCCATGAGGGTAGACATGAAATTCACGTTCTCCGATCTGACCCCGTCGCTGCCCGCATCCGGCTCGCTCGTCCTGCCCGTCCTGGCCGAACGCACGCTGACGCCCGCCGGCACCGACCTCGACGGGAAGACCGGCGGCATGCTGACCCGCGCCATGGCCGCCAACAAGTTTTCCGGCAAGACCGACGAGGTCCTGACCATCGTGGCGCCCGGCGGAGTCGACCTCGACCACATCGTCCTGGTCGGCCTCGGCAAGCCCGAGCAGGTCACCGACCTCACCCTGCAGGACGCCGGTGGCGCCATTGTGGCGACACTGGGGAAAAACGCGGCCGAGGTGTCGGTCGTGGTGGAGCAGGCCCCGGGCGTAGCGCTGGAGCCGTCGGCCATGGCGGCGGAGATCGCCTTCGGCGCGCTGCTGCGCTCCTACCGGTTCGACAAGTACCGCACGAAGGAGAAGCCTGAGGCCAAGCCCGCGCTGAAGGCGGTCAATCTCCTGACCAAGGGCCCGGACGCCGCCGAGAAGATGTTCGCCGACCGCGAGGCGGTCGCGTCCGGCGTCTTCCTGACCCGCGACGTGGTCTCGGAGCCGGCCAACATCCTCTATCCCCGCACGCTGGCCGACCGCTGCCTCGAACTGTCCGACCTGGGCGTCGAGGTCGAGGTGCTCGACCAGGAGCAGATGGCGAAGCTCGGCATGGGCGCTTTGCTCGGCGTGGCGCAGGGCAGCGTGCGGGAGCCGTACCTGGTCGTCATGAAGTACGACGGCGCTCCCGATGCCGCGGACAAGCGGCCGGTCGCCTTCGTCGGCAAGGGCGTCACCTTCGACACCGGCGGCATCTCCATCAAGCCCGCGGCCGGAATGGAGGACATGAAGTGGGACATGGGCGGCGCCGGCGTGGTCCTGGGCCTGATGAAGGCCCTGGCCGCCCGCAAGGCCAAGGTCAACGCGGTCGGCGTGGTCGGACTGGTCGAGAACATGCCGTCGGGCAGCGCCCAGCGTCCCGGCGACATCGTGACCAGCCTGTCCGGCCAGACCATCGAGGTGCTGAACACCGACGCCGAGGGCCGGCTGGTCCTGGCCGACGCGCTGTGGTTCACCCAGGACACGTTCAAGCCGACCGCCATGGTCAACCTTGCGACCCTGACGGGTGCCGTCATCGTGGCGCTGGGGACCGAGCATGCCGGGCTGTTCTCCAACGACGATACCCTGTCGGAGCAGCTGACCGCCGCGGGCCGCAAGGTCGGCGAGAAGCTGTGGCGCATGCCGTTGAACGAGGCCTATGACAAGGCGATCAACTCCGACGCCGCCGACGTCAAGAACATCGCGGGCAGCCGCGATGCCGGCAGCATCATCGGCGCCCAGTTCCTTCAGCGATTCGTCAACAACGTGCCCTGGGCGCACCTGGACATCGCCGGCGTGACCTGGTCGAAGAAGGACGCCGGCACGATCCCGAAGGGGGCCACGTCCTTCGGCGTTCGCCTGCTCGACCGCTACGTCGCGGACGTGTACGAGGGGTGATCGGACGAGGCGCGCGGGAACCGGTTTTTTCGCGCGCCCGAGCGGATCATGTCGCTGGGACGGAGTTCCAGGGAACGCCGACCGGCGTACGCTGGCGCCTGTTCGGCGACACCCGCCCGCCGCTGACCGCCACCTTCTTCCTGCCGGAGGACGCCGACGGCGAGGGCGTGCTGGACCATGTCCTGATCACCGCGTCGGCGGGTTTCGGCCGCGACGCCGTGGACTCCCTGGCGACCCACGACCGGCTGTTCGACGGCCGGAACGGCGAGCGGGCGGTACGTTGCGATCGGCTGGGGCTGTCATTTCGGGCTGGGTCTGTTCCGTCCCTCTTCGGCCGTGTCGATCGCGGCCGACCCGGCGCCGGGTCCGTCCTGACGCCGCCGATTGTCCTTTCAGGGCCTGTCCCGCTACGATGCCGTGAAGTCCAAGCCTGCCTGACAGCATCCCGGATCGAATCATGACGGAAATCCGCTTCTATCATCTCCAGCGCAAGACGCTGGAGGACGCGCTGCCGCAGATCCTGGAGAAGACCCTGGAGCGCGGGTGGCGGGCCGTCGTCGTGGCCGGATCGGAGGAACGGGTGGAGGCCCTGGCCCAGCACCTGTGGACCTACAAGGATTTCGGGTTCCTGCCCCACGGCAGCGCCCGGGACGGCGACGCGGAGCACCAGCCGGTCTGGCTCACCACCGAGGACGAGAACCCCAACGGTGCCACGGTCCTGATCCTGACCGACGGCGGGGTCTCGGACCGGCTCGACGGCTTCACGCTTGTCTGCGAGATGTTCGACGGCAACGACTACGACGCGGTCCAGGCTGCCCGCCGCCGCTGGAAGCAGTACAAGGACGACGGCCACGCGCTGACCTACTGGCAGCAGACCGAACGCGGGGGCTGGGAAAAGAAGGCCTGAGCCCCGGACGGCTCACTCGACCGCGACGGTCCGCTTCAGCGGGTTGTCGCCCGGCGGCCAGATGCCCCGCTCCACGGCCTCGCGCCCCTGGAAGACCAGATAGCTCTGGCGGCCGTAATGGGGCAGGGGGCGGAGCAGCGCCTCAAGCGCCGCGCGGTCGTCCGCCGCCACCACCAGGGCCGGCGCGCCGCCCGCCGTGCGTCCGGTCCAGACCCGGGCCGTTCCCTGGCCCGCCAGCCCGTCGGGAACCGGTGCCAATCCGAGCCGGGGCAGGGCCTTGTACACGTCGGCCGTGATGCCGATCACCGCGACCGGCGCTCCGCCCAGGGGTTCGCCGGCCGCCGCCCCGGCATCCATCAGGCGGGAGGCCAGGGTACGCCCGAGATCCTGGTGAGGACCGGCCAGCACGAGGCGGGTGGCCGGGTTCAGGGTCACGTCGCGGAGGATCGGCGCCGCCTCGCCCGGAGCCAGGCGGCGGAACAGCCGGTACTCGGGATCGACGGCGACGCTCAGCGGCGGCGCGTCCAGGTCGATCGTCGCGGCGGCCTCGCTCCCGGCCAGCGGGATCGTCCGCCGGACCTGTCCATCCGTCGTCTCGACGACCATGGGCACGTCCAGTCGGTATGCCGGTTCGCCCTGGCCGATCCGGACGGCAAGGGCGTAGCGATCGCCCAGCCGGGTTGCCGACGCTTCCATCAGGCGAAGCGCCGGGGCTCCGGTCCGGGTCACCCACTGGTCGAAGAAACCGCCCAGGTCGCGGCCCGAGGCGGCCTCGAAGGCCGCGCGCAGGTCGCTCCAGCCCGCCTTCCGGAAGCGGTGACGCTCCCAGAACAGCCGGATTCCGCGGTCGAACGCCTCGTCCCCCAGCATGTCGCGCAGCATCAGGAACAGGTACGCCGACTTGTTGTAGCCCACGATCTTCGCGGCGCCATGGACCCGCGCCGTGAAGTCGGCCAGTGAACCGTCCCGCGCGTCGGGCAGGGCCGCGTAGTCGCGCAGCCAGCCGAAGCGCATTTCCCGCGCGGCATCGGGATCCCGCTCGGCGGTGAGACCGTAGTCGGCCATGTAGGTCGTCAGCCCCTCGGACCAGTTTCCGGAGGCGTAGTCGACCAGCACGCCGTTGCCCCACCAGTTGTGCAGGATCTCGTGAGGCAGCGACTGGCCGCGCATGAAGGGCAGAGGAAGCACCTGCCGGCCGATATAGGTCAGGCCGGCGAAGCCCAGTCCCACCGGCAAGGGAGCCGAGAGGATGGAGAAGCCGGAAAAGGGATAGGGCCCGATCCGTTCGGAGAAATGCGCGATATAGGTTTCCGATGCCTGGAGATAGTCGTCGGACAAATGTTCCAGGTCGGGCTCGAACAGGGTCCTCAGCCGCAGCCCGCCGGCCATGCGCTCCCGCACCTGCCAGCGGCCGGCGAACAGCGACGGCTCCTCCACCGCGGGGTCGATGGTGAAGACCGCTTCCTCATCCGTCTCCTCCGCAAGGTCGCCGGTCACGGCGGCGCGGTATCCTTCGGGGACCCGGACGGCCAGCCGGTAGGTCGTGCGGTCCGCGTCGAATCGGGGCAGCCAGCCCGTTCCTCCCGGCAGGAAGCTTCCCGCCTCGCCCGACCCGGGCTCATCGCCGCCGAACGGGCTGCCGCTGTCGTCGAGCGGCGCCAGCGTGCCGGAATAGCGGATCGTCACCCGACCGGCGCCCGCGCCGGCGGCCGGGACGCGCCAGCGCGTCGGGCCGCCGACCGCGTCGGCCGGGCGGCCGTCGATCTCGAGGCGGACAGGCGAAAACCTCGGCGACAGATGGAATTCCAACGGTGCGCCGCCGGTCACCGTCACCTGGTCCGTGACCTCCAGGCGCCGCGCCGCCGGATCGAGGTCTATGGCGGCGTCATGGGTCACTTCGGCAGCGGAGGCGGCGAGGCATGGCGAAGCGAGGGTCAACCAGAAGATGGCGCCGATGGCCGCCAGGCCGCTCTTCATGCCGGATCGTCCCAATTCTTCATCCCCAGAACGGTTCAGCCTTCTCGTAGTCGCGCCAGCGCTCGGGCAGGTCGGCCATGTGCCGACGCATCCGCCGGTCGAGCCAGTCGGCGAAGTCGCCCGCCGCCCGCCTGACGTCTCGCCCGGCATCGGCGGACAGCGCGTCGATCATGCGGCGGCTGACCGCGGCGTCGTTGAGGGTGCCCAACAGGTCCTGCAGGGTCTCGACCGAGTCGAGGTACGGGCGGACCGCGGCGGCGGGGTAGAGGCCGCGGAAGAACTCGACGGCGTAGCGCAGCTTCTTGAAGCTGATCCGCAACTGGTGCCGCTGGTCGGCGTCCAGCTTGCGGATCTGCCGCCCCGACTTGTGGGACTTGCGGTGTCGCTGGGCCAGCCAGCTCCCGGCCAGTTCGGGCATCGGCCGGGCCAGGAGCAGCCGGACGTCTGGTGCGGCATCCTCGTTCCAGCGTCCCGACTCCAGCCAGCCGCCGAGGCCAAGCATCAGCGTCGTGTAGCGCGGCGCATGCAGGGCTTCGGCCGCGCGGGCATGGGCGGAGCGGCGCGAATCCGCGATGGCCTGGCCCAGCAGGCGGACGCCCTTGTCGCTGCCCTGCTTCTCGGCATATGGCTCGAAGAACAGCGTCTGGAGGTTGTCCCAGTCGCGGGCCGGCCCCAGGCGTTCGGCCAGCCACTTGACCTCTTCCTTCAGCATCCGCGCATCGGGCGACGCGATGACCTCGTCGAACAGGGTCAGCGCGGAGCGCAGGCGCCTCAGGGCCACCCGCATCTGGTGGATGCCCTCGGCCTCCACGCCGGTCACGGCGCAGGCCTGGTTGGCGAGCGCGTGTACCATGCAGTTGCGCACGATATGGCGGAAACTCTCGGCCACGGTGGTGGCGGGCGTCAGGCCCAGGGGCGGAGCCTTCGACGACCGCGGCAGCGCGCCCGTGACCAGGGCGAAGCCGGCTTCCGCCTTGCTCTCCGTCGCGATGCGCAGCGGCACGATCCGCTGGAGTTCGTGGGCCAGCTCGAACAGGGCGGTGATCGATCCGGCCTTCAGCTCCAGCTCGACCTCGCTGATCGGCCGGTGCGCCACGCCCGCCCGGATCTCGCCCGTATCCAGGGCGACCTCAATCGCGGTCAGCGGATCGGGCCGGAGCATCAGGGTGGTGCGCTGGAAGTCCGTCAGGAACATCGGCCGGATCGCCGGAAGGGCGTCCTGGGGCACGACCTCGCGCACGCCGTCCAGGGTGAGCAGGGAGATATCCGGGTCGTCGGAAGGGATCTGCCAATCCCACTCGCGCCGGACGGCGACGGCCGCCGCGTCTCCCGGCGTCCCGCTGTTCATGGTCTTGACCGTCTGGATACGCTGGGCGCCCTGGCGGCGTACGCGCAGGGCCACTCCATAGGCCGCGAGCGCCAGGTCCGGCGTGTCGTAATAGACGGTATAGAGGCGCTGGCTGGCCGCGGTGCCCTGCTGCAGCCCGACCAGGGCGGGGTGCCTCACCAGCCGGGCGAGATTGCCTGGGGCGACGTACAGCTTCAGCTCGATTTCCCGCGCCGCCTGCGGCGTCGCTGGAGCCGCTCCGGGAAAGTTCCTTTCCCGTGGAGCCGTGTCCGTCGGTTGCAGGTTCGTGCTGTCGCGGTTGTTCGGCACGGGCGGAGCAGCCTCGCTGATCGGGGGCGTCATCCTTTTGTAGATACTCGACCCTCGTACCCAGCGTTAAGTTAATTTTTTCGGAAGGACGAGGTTGGAGAGCGTTCCTGCACGCGACCCGATGTCGCTCCAGGAACCCTGGGCGAAGGTGAGCACCGCCAGGGCCGCCGTCGGAAACTTTCCGGCGAGACCGCGCAGGAGGGAGGCGTCGCCGTCACCCGCCAGATCCTGCGCCAAGTTGTGCAGATCGGGGTTGTGCGCGACCAGCAGGACCGTCCCGGCATCGTCGGGCAGCCGGCGAAGCCGATCCAGTAGCGCCCTCTCGCCGCTCAGGTAAAGGCCATGATCGTATTCGGCCGGCACTTGGCCGGTGCCCAGCTGGGCTGTCACCAGCGCCAGGGTGTCGACCGCCCGGCGCGCCGTCGAGCAGAGGATGACGTCGGGATGGAACCCTTCGCCGCGCAGATGGCGGCCGATCAGGGTCGCGGCGCGGGCGCCCCGGGGAGCCAGGGGCCGGTCATGGTCGTCGAGGGAGGGATCGATCCAGGCGGATTTCGCGTGCCGGAGCAGGTAGAGCGTCTTCATTGCGTTGACGTAAGCCTCAAGGTATTCCCTATTCGGGTTCGGCAGACACAGATGCCGCGGAATCCGGCCACCCCGATTGGAATCCGTTGTCGCGGGTGGCGGAATCCGGCGATGGCGGCCGTTCGCCTGTCAAAGCGTAACCGAGTCGCGCTATCGTGACCATTCCGTTAATCGTTGAGCCCCGAGGAACCCGTGACCAGCGCGCAGGAAATCGAGACACCCGACATCGATCCGACCTCTCCGGACCGGTTCATCAATCGTGAACTGTCCTGGCTGGCGTTCAACCAGAGGGTTCTCGAGGAATCGCTGAACGTCAACCATCCCCTGCTGGAGCGGCTGCGGTTCCTGTCGATTTCCGCGAGCAACCTCGACGAATTCTACATGGTCCGCGTCGCGGGACTGAAGGCACAGGTCCGCGCCGGGATCACGACGCTGTCAGACGACAATCTCAGCCCGGCCCAGCAACTGGCCGCCGTCAACCAGCGCGTGATCGAGCTGATGCGCGACCAGCAGAACGGCTGGCGGACGCTCCGGAAGGAACTGCGCGAGGCCGGGATCACCGTGGTGGATCCCAGCGAGCTTACCGACAGCGAGATGGATTGGCTGGAGGCCCGTTTCCTCGACGACATCTTCCCGCTCCTGACGCCCATCGCGGTCGATCCGGCCCATCCGTTCCCGTTCATCCCCAACCTCGGATTCAGCCTGGCGCTCCAACTCTACGACCCGGACCGCAGCCAGAACCTGGACGCCCTGCTGCCGATGCCGTCCCAGCTGGACCGCTTCGTCCGGCTGCCCGGATCGGACGTGCGGTTCGTCCTGCTGGAACAGCTCGTCCTTCTGTTCCTCGACCGGATCTTCCCGGCGCCGTTCAAGCTGACCGGGCACGGCGTGTTCCGGATCCTGCGCGACAGCGAGATGGAGATCGACGAGGAGGCGGAGGACCTGGTCCGCACCTTCGAAAGCGCGCTGAAGCGTCGCCGGCGCGGCAGCGTCATCCGGCTGGCGGTCAATATCGGGATGGCGCCGGACCTGCGGGAGTTCCTGCGCAACCAGCTCTCCGTCTCCAACGACGACGTGTTCGTGCTGGAAGGGCTGATCGGCCTGGCCGATACCAAGCAGCTGATCATCGAGGAGCGCCCGGACCTCGTCTTCCCGCCCTACAATGCCCGCTTCCCGGAGCGGATCCGCGACTTCGGCGGCGACTGCTTCGCGGCGATCCGGCACAAGGACATCGTCGTCCACCATCCGTACGAGAGCTTCGACGTGGTGGTCCAGTTCCTGCGGCAGGCGGCCCGCGACCCGGCTGTGGTGGCGATCAAGCAGACGCTGTACCGGACCAGCAAGAACTCGCCCATCGTGGCGGCCCTGATCGAGGCGGCGGAGGCCGGCAAGACGGTCACCGCCATGGTGGAGCTGAAGGCCCGCTTCGACGAGGAGGCCAACATCCAGTGGGCCCGCGACCTGGAGCGCGCCGGAGCCCAGGTGGTCTACGGCTTCGTCGACCTGAAGACCCACGCCAAGGTGTCGCTGGTGGTCCGGCGCGAGGCCAAGGGCTTGCGCAGCTACGTCCATTTCGGCACCGGCAACTACCACCCGATCACCGCCAAGGTCTACACCGACCTGTCCTTCTTCACCTGCGACCCGGCGCTCTGCCACGACGCCGCCTTCATGTTCAACTACATGACCGGCTACGCGACGCCGAAGTCGCTGGAGAAGGTCTCCATAGCGCCCCTGGCGCTGCGGGAGAAGCTGGTCGAACTGATCGACCGGGAGATCGCCTTCGCCCGCGCCGGCAAGCCGGCCCGGATCTGGGTCAAGCTGAACTCGCTGGTCGATTCGCGCCTGATCGACAAGCTGTACGAGGCGTCCCAGGCGGGCGTGGTGATCGACATGATCATGCGCGGTATCTGCTGCCTGCGCCCCGGCGTTCCGGGCCTGTCCGACAACATTAGGGTCAAGAGCATCGTCGGCCGCTTCCTGGAGCATGGCCGGATCATCTGCTTCGGCAACGGCCACAGCCTGCCGTCTCCCGAGGCCAAGGTCTACATTTCCTCGGCGGACTGGATGCCGCGCAACCTGGACCGCCGGATCGAGACCCTGGTCCCGATCGAGAACCCGACCGTCCACCAGCAGATCCTGGACCAGATCATGGTCGCCAACCTGAAGGACGAGGCCCAGAGCTGGTTCCTGGTCTCCGACGGCTCCTACCGGCGGGCGAAGGTCGACAAGGAGGCGTTCAGCGCCCATACCTATTTCATGACCAATCCCAGCCTGTCCGGCCGCGGCAGCGCGATCTCCGGGGCGCGGATCCCTCCGCGCCTGGTCCTCCAATCCAAGTAGCAAGTCCATAAAGGCGCGACGGGCACTACGACATGACCCTCACCCTCGATCGGCGTCCGGCTGCCGACCTCCAGCGTTCCGAGCGGATCGCCGTCATCGACATCGGCTCGAACTCTATACGGCTCGTCGTCTATGACGGCCTTCACCGGGCGCCGGTGCCCCTGTTCAACGAGAAGATCATGTGCGGGCTGGGCCGCACGGTCGAGAAGACCGGCCGCCTCAACCCGGACGGCGTGACGCTGGCGCTGGACAACATCGCCCGCTTCGGCCGCCTGATCGACGGCATGGACGTCTCCCGGACCGACGTGCTGGCGACCGCCGCCGTGCGCGACGCCGCCGACGGCGCCGAGTTCGTCGAGGCGGTCAAAGCCAGGACCGGCCTGACCGTCCGTACCATCGCCGGCGAGGAGGAGGCGCGCCTGTCGGCCATGGGAGTGCTGTCGGGCACGCCCGGTGCCGACGGGCTGATGGGCGACCTGGGCGGCGGCAGCCTGGAACTGGTCGGACTGGACCGCGGCGCCATCGGTCCCCAGGTCACGATGCCGCTCGGCCCGCTCCGGCTGGCGGAGTCCTGCGGCGGAAAGCTGGCGACGGCGTCCCGGACCATCGACCAGCACCTTCAGGCGCTGCCCTGGCTGGCGGCGCACAAGGGACGGCCCTTCTATCCGGTGGGCGGAAGCTGGCGCGCGCTGGCGAAATTGCATATGGAGCAGGTGAGCCACCCGCTCCACGTCATCCATCACTACACGGTCGGCGGCGCCCAGCTCCGCGATTTCGCGGGGGAGATATCCCGGCTCAACCGGTCGGCGCTGGACAGGATATCCGGCGTTTCGAAGCGCCGGTCGGACACGCTGCCCCTGGCCGCGCTGGCGCTAGAACGGCTGCTGACGACCGTCGAGCCGTCCGAAGTGGTCTTCTCCGCCTTCGGACTGCGCGAGGGGCTGCTGTTCGACATGCTCGGCGCGCAGGAGCAGCGGGAGGATCCCCTGATCAGCGCCTGCGCCGGGCTGGCCAAGCGGATCGGCCGGTTCGACCAGGGGGAGATCATCACGAACTGGACGGCATCCCTGTTCGCCGGGGAAGACGAGGCAGCCGCCCGGCTGCGCCGGGCCTCCTGCCTGCTCAGCGATCTCGGCTGGTCCGAGCACCCCGATTATCGCGCGGAGCACGCCTATATGCGGATCCTCCGCATGCCTTTCGCCGGCATCGACCACGGGGAACGGGCTTTCCTGGCCCTGGTCGCCTATGCGCGCTACGGCGGCCGGATCGAGGATCCGCAGGTGGCGGTGGCGCGTGGGCTGGTCCAGGAGGGCAGGGCGGCGAAGGCGGCCATCCTGGGCTTGGCGCTGCGTCTGGCCCAGACGCTGACCGGCGGCGTCGCGGCGCTGCTTCAGCGAACCAGCCTGTCGATCGACGAGGAGGCGCTCATCCTCTGCGTTCCGGAGGACGCCCGCGTGCTGGTCGGCGACACGGTGCAGCGCCGGCTGGACGCGGTCGCCAAGGGGCTGAGCCGGCGGGGCGAGATCGTGATCGCGCCGCCGAGATAGGCCTACCGGCCTTCGTCGAGCGGCACCAGCCTGACCCGCTTGCCCTCGATCGCGAGGCCGACGCGGCCGTGCTTCAGCTTCAGCGCCAGATCGCCGAACAACTCGCGGCGCCACCCCTTGAGGGCCTGGACCGGCGCCTCGTCGTCAGCGGCGATCGCTTCCAGGTCGGCCGAGCTGGCGACCAGCTTGGTCGCCACCTGCTCGTCCTCGCACCGCATCTTCAGCAGGACGCGCAGCAGCTCGACGATCGGTGCCAGCCCCGGCGGCAGTTCCGGCCGGGGCTCGCCGGCCGGACATTCGCCGACCGGCATGGAGACGCCGCGTTCCACCGCCGCCAGCAGTTCGGTGCCCCAGCGGCCCTCGGCGACGCTGCGCCCCAGGCCCCGCGTGCGGGCGAGGTCGTCCACCGACCTGGGCGCGTGGGAGGCGATCTCCAGCAGGGCCTCGTCCCGCAGCACGCGGGAGCGCGGGATGTCCTTGCGCTGGGCCTCGCGTTCCCGCCAGGCCGCCAGTTCCTTGAGGATGGCGAGGAAGCGCGGCTTGTCGGTGCGGACCTTGAGCCGCTTCCAGGCGTCGTCCGGCTCGACCCGGTACGTGGCCGGGTCGGTCAGCACGGCCATCTCCTCGTCCAGCCAACTCGCCCGGTCGGTCCGGACCAGCCTACGCTTCAGCTTCTCGTAGGCCGGGCGGAGGTGGGTCACGTCGGACAGGGCGTAGGTCAGCTGCCGCTCGGTCAGCGGACGGGCCGACCAGTCGGTGAAGCGCGACGACTTGTCCACCCGCGCGCCGGCCAGCTTGGCGATCAGCGTCTCGTAGCCGACGCTGTCGCCGAAGCCGCAGACCATGGCGGCGACCTGGGTGTCGAACAGCGGCTTGGGAATCTCGCCCGCGAGGTTGTAGAAGATCTCCACGTCCTGGCGCGCGGCATGGAACACCTTGAGCACCGACGGATCGCCCATCAGGCGATAGAGCGGCGCCAGGTCGATGCCGTCGGCCAGCGGGTCGACCGCGGCGGCCTCATCGGGCCCGGCGATCTGGACCAGGCACAATTTGGGCCAGAACGTCTTCTCCCGCATGAATTCGGTGTCGACGGTGATGTATTCCGCCGCCTTCAGACGTTCGCACAACGCCTCCAGATCGGCTGTGGTCGAGATCAGAGTCATGCGACAGTCATACAACACCGGAGCCGCCCGGAAAAGCGGGGCTGCTTCAACTTGACAACCGCCTTGCATCCATGTGCTTCTGCGCCATCATCCAACCTCCAGGGCGGGATCGCGGGCCGATGCCTTCGCCGTCCCTCCTGGCCGAGCCGGCGCCGCGGCATTCCGTTTCGCGGCGCCCATAACTGTTATTTCAAGGTGCGCTCCCCATGCATCCCTACCGGACCCACACCTGCGGTGCCCTGCGCGATACCGATGCCGGCCAGATCGTGCGCCTGTCGGGCTGGATCAATCGTAAGCGCGACCACGGACAACTGCTGTTCATCGACCTGCGCGACCACTACGGCATGACGCAGTGCGTGATCGACAGCTCCAGCCCGCTGTTCCAGGTGGCCGAGGGGCTGCGCCTGGAGTCGGTCGTCACGGTCACCGGCAAGGTTGTCGGCCGCACGCCCGAGACGATAAACGACAAGCTGCCGACCGGCCGGATCGAGGTGCAGATCCAGGAGCTGGCGGTGCAGAGCGCCGCCGATCCGCTGCCGCTCCAGGTCAACAGCGACGCCGACGCCGGCGAGGAGATCCGCCTGCGCTACCGCTTCCTGGACCTTCGGCGCGAGAAGATGCAGCAGAACATCCTGCTGCGCTCCCAGGTCATCGCGTCGGTCCGCCGCCGCATGATCGAGCAGGGCTTCAACGAGTTCCAGACGCCGATCCTGACGGCCAGCAGCCCGGAAGGGGCGCGGGACTTCCTGGTGCCGAGCCGCATGCATCCCGGCAAGTTCTACGCGCTGCCGCAGGCGCCGCAGCAGTTCAAGCAGCTGCTGATGATGGCCGGCTACGACCGCTATTTCCAGATCGCTCCCTGCTTCCGCGACGAGGACAGCCGCGCCGACCGCAGCCCGGGCGAGTTCTACCAGCTCGACTTCGAGATGTCCTTCGTCACCCAGGAGGACGTCTTCGCCGCGATCGAGCCCGTGCTGTACGGCATCTTCGACGAGTTCGGCGGCTTCCGCCGTCCGGCCAAGCCGGAGCTGACCCCGTACCCGTTCCCGCGCATCCCCTATGCCGAGTCGATGCTGAAGTACGGCAACGACAAGCCGGACCTGCGCAACCCGCTGGTCATCACCGACGTGACGGCGGTGTTCCAGCGCGACGACGTCGAGTTCAAGGCGTTCAAGTCGGTCATCGCCAAGGGCGGCGTGGTCCGCGCGATCCGCGCTCCCAACGTCGGCGACCGGCCGCGCAGCTTCTTCGACAAGCTGAACGACTGGGCGCGCGGCCTGGGTGCTCCCGGCCTCGGCTACATCCTGTTCGAGTCCGGTGGCGGCAAGGGGCCGATCGCCAAGTTCGTGCCGGAAGCGGCCCAGGCGGCCCTGCGCGAGACGGTCGGCCTGAGCGACGGCGACGCCGTGTTCTTCGTGTGCGACCAGCCCGGTCCCGCCGCCAAGCTGGCCGGCTTCGCCCGGACCAGGATCGCCGAGGAACTGGGCATCGTCGAGAAGAACGCCTTCCGGTTCTGCTGGATCGTCGATTTCCCGATGTACGAGCGGGACGAGGAGACCGGCAAGATCGACTTCAGCCACAACCCGTTCTCGATGCCCCAGGGCGGCCTGGAAGCCCTCGAGAACCAGGACCCTCTGACGATCAACGCCTACCAGTACGATATCGTCTGCAACGGAATCGAGCTGTCGTCGGGCGCCATCCGGAACCATCTGCCGGAGGTCATGTACAAGGCCTTCGCGATCGCCGGCTACCCGCCGGAGGAGCTGGAAGCCCGGTTCGGCGGCATGCTGTCGGCGATGAAGCTGGGCGCCCCGCCGCACGGCGGCTCGGCTCCCGGCATCGACCGCATCGTCATGCTGCTTGCCGACGAGCCGAACATCCGCGAAGTCATCGTCTTCCCGCTGAACCAGCGCGCCGAGGACTTGCTGATGCAGGCACCGGCTCCGGTCCCGGCGGAGCGGTTGAAGGAGCTGTCGATCAAGCTCGACTTGCCCAAGCCAAAGACGGTCGCCGCCCCGCCCACGGCGGAAGGGACCGTTTCACCCAAGGGTGCGTAAGGGGGCATCGGGTTCCAGGGGTCGCCTTTCGCCCTGATGGGCGAAGGTCGGCCCTGCCCGGACCCGGAAGCGAAGAAAGCCGCTGCGGAGGATGCTCCGCAGCGGCTTTCTTCATGCCCCCGGCCCGCAGGCCGGGGGCGGCATCGTTGCCGGCTTACTCTCGGTTCCACCAGCCCCGGCGGGCGGGACGCGGCGGCTGCTCGGGAGCGGCAGGCTCCGCTTCCGGAGACGGCTGCGTTTCCGGCGCGGGTTGCGGGGCCGGTTCGATCGGTCCCGGCGCCACGTCCATGAAGAGGTCGTCGCCGGCGCTGGGCTCCTGGGGCAGGGGCTCGGGTACGGGCTCGGGCACCTGTTCGACGGGAGACGCCTCGACCACAGGCTCCGGTTCCGCGACCTTCTTCTTGCGGGGAGCCCGCTTGCGGACCGGCTTGGCAGGAGCCTCCGCGGCCGGAGCTTCCTCGGCAGGAGCCTTCGCGGCCGGGGCCTTGGCGGCAGTCTCCTCCGCGGCCGCAGGCGCGGCATCGGCCGCGGGTTCCGCGACCTTCTTCTTGCGGGGAGCCCGCTTGCGGACCGGCTTGGCGGGAGCCTCCGCAACCGGGGCTTCCTCGGCCACGGGTGTCTCCGCAGCCGGAGTTTCCGTGGCCGGAACCTCGGCAGCGGGTGCCTCCGCGACCGGTGCCGGCTCGGGCTGCTCGGCCACGATCTCCGCCGGAACGGCCGGTTCGCCCACCGTCACGGGTGCGATCTCCTCCGGGGCCGCGGGTTCGGGCACCCGT
This sequence comes from Skermanella rosea, assembly GCF_016806835.2. Classification (NCBI taxonomy): domain Bacteria; kingdom Pseudomonadati; phylum Pseudomonadota; class Alphaproteobacteria; order Rhodospirillales; family Azospirillaceae; genus Skermanella; species Skermanella rosea. The sequence continues at coordinate 1,629,595 of NZ_CP086111.1, forward strand.
TCGGGCTCGGCCCGGGGCTGCTCGGCGACCGGTTCCGGCTGGGGAGCGGGCTCGGGTGGCGGCTCGGGCGTGTGGGGCGCGCCGATGTCGCCGAACGGATCTCCAAGATCGTCCACATAGGCCGGGGCATGCGCCTGGGCATAGGCGGGTTCGGGCTGGGGCTCGGCCGGGGGCTGCCCGGCAACCGGTTCCGGGGCCGCGGGCTGCCCGTCCGTCGGGGCCGTCTCCGGTCCCTCCTGCTGGTCGCCGTCGTCGGTGAAGCCGTTCTCGAAATCACCCTCGGCCCGCCCGCGGCCACGGCGGCGTCCACCGCGCTTGCCGCGCCGGCGCTTCTTGCGCAGGCCGTTCGCGTCGGTCTCGTCAGCCTGGCCGTTCTCGGACTCGTCCCCTTCCTCGCCATCGTCGGCATCATCGTCGCCGCCGGTGTCGATATCGCCGTCGAGTTCCTCGGACTGCTGGTCGAGCGCGGTCTCATCCACCGGTTCGTCGGCGGCCTCTTCCCGCTCCTCCTCGCCCTGGTCGTCGGTCCGGGCTTCCGTCCGGTCGTCGAAACGGCGGCGGCGGCGCGACCGGCGGCGTCGGCGGTCGCCACGCTCCTCGCCCTGCTCCTGCGGAGCGGCCGCCGCGGCGGGCTGCGCCTCCGCGGTCTCGACGGCCTCCACCTGTTCGACGGCTTCGTCTTCCTCCGCCTCCCGCTCGAGCAGGCGGTCGGTCTCGGCGTAGATCCGCTCCGGGCTGATGACGGGCGCGGTCTCCTCGCCGGCTTGGCGGGCCTTGATCCGCTCCAGGCGGTATTCCGGCGGGATCAGCGTGTCGTCGCCGAACAGGAAGACCCGGAAACCGTAGCGTCGCTCGATATCGGCCAGCGCGTCGCGCTTCTGGTTGAGGATATACAGCGCGATCTTGGTCGCCACATGGACCGTGATCTCGCTGGAGCGCTTGCGGATGCCTTCCTCCTCGATCGCGCGGAGGACATAGAGGGCGGCGGATTCGATGGAGCGGACCATGCCGGTGCCCGTGCAGTGCGGGCACTTCTCGAAATTGGTCTCCATCAGGCTCGGGCGAAGCCGCTGGCGCGACAGTTCGAGCAGGCCGAAGGGGGAAATGCGGCCGAGCTGGATGCGCGCCCGGTCGTTCTTCATCGCCTCCTTGATGCGGCGTTCGACCGCGGCGTTGTTCCGCGCGTCCTCCATGTCGATGAAGTCGATGACGATCAGCCCGGCGAGGTCGCGCAGCCGCAACTGGCGCGCCACCTCGTCGGCGGCCTCAAGGTTGGTCTTGTAGGCCGTCTCCTCGATGTTCCGCTCGCGGGTGGAGCGGCCGGAGTTGACGTCGATCGCGACCAGCGCCTCGGTCTGGTTGATGACGATGTAGCCGCCGGACTTCAGCTGGCAGACCGGGCTGTGGATCGCGTCGATCTGGCTTTCGACCTGGTAGCGGAAGAACAGGGGGATCGTCTCGTCGCGGTAGCAGTGGACCTTCCGCGTGTGGCTCGGCATCAGCATGTGCATGAAGTCGCGGGCGACGCGGTAGCCCGCCTCGCCTTCGACATGCACCTCGTCGATGTCGTTGGTGTAGAGGTCGCGGATCGACCGCTTGATCAGATTCGCTTCCTCATAGATCAGGGCCGGCGCGCTCGACTGGAGCGTGAGGTCGCGGATGCTGTCCCACAGCCGCAGCAGGTACTCCAGGTCGCGTTTTATCTCCGGCTTCGTCCGCTCCATTCCCGCGGTGCGCAGGATCACCGCCATGCCTTCGGGAATGTCGAGGTCCGACAGCATTTCCTTCAGGCGCTTGCGGTCCTGCGGATTGGTGATCTTCCGCGAGATCCCGCCGCCGCGCCCGGTGTTGGGCATCAGCACGCAGTAGCGGCCCGGCAGGGACAGGTATGTCGTCAGGGCGGCGCCCTTGTTGCCGCGCTCCTCCTTGACGACCTGGACCAGCAGGATCTGCCGGCGCTTGATGACTTCCTGGATCTTGTAGCTGCGCAGCGGACGGGGACGGCGGCGCTGGACGTCCTCGGCCTCGTCGCCGACCAGTTCGTCCACCGGGCCCTCGTCGGCATCGCCCCGGCCGCGGCGGCCCTGCCGGTCGTCGCGGCGGCCGCGGGGCGCATCGTCGCCTTCATCCTCGTCGGCATCGGCGTCCCGGGAGTCGTCCCGATCGTCCTCGTCGTCGGACTCGACGGCGCCGGGATGCTCGGCTACCGGCGCCTCGGCCCCGGCGCCGAATTCGGCTGCCGGGGCGGGCAATTCCTCCGCGCCGGGGCGGATGACGTCCCCGGCGGAGGGAACCGCCCCGGGCTCGTCGGATTGCGCCGCGGCGGCATCGGCCTGGTGGTCGCCGGAATAGCTCTCGTTCGGGTCGTAGGGCTCGCTGCGCTCCTCGCGCGGCAGGCTCGCCGGCTGGTACCGGGTCGGCTTGTCGTCGTCGGGACCGTCATCCTGCCCACCGGTGTCGTCGCCGGGCGTCCCGTCGGGGCTGGAGTCGCTCTCCGCCTGGAAATCGGGCGCCGGCTCATCGGGCGCGAACCAGTCGTGGGGGATATCGTTCTCGGCGTGATGGACGGTGCCGGCATCGCCGGTGGTTCCGGCCTGCCGATCCTCGGCCGGTGCCGCGGCCCCTCGCTCCGAAGCGGCGGGGACGGTGGACTGGCTTTCATAGGGGGGCTGCTCGCCGGTCCCGGGAACCTCGCCGGACGGCCCGGCCGCCGGGATTTCAGAGGCGGGCTGGCCGGAGTCGCCGCCCGATTCGTCGCGACCTTCCCCGAACGACTCGGAGCGGCCCTGGCGTCGTGAGCCGCGGCCCGGCCGGGGATCTCCCATCTCGACGTCGGCGCCGATGGTGTCCTCGCGCTCTTCCAGGTCGCGTTCCTGGGCGAGCAGCGCTTCGCGGTCGGCGACCGGGATGCGGTAATAATCCGGGTGGATTTCGGAGAAGGCCAGGAAACCGTGACGGTTGCCGCCGTACTCGACGAAGGCGGCCTGGAGCGATGGCTCGACCCGCGTCACCTTGGCCAGGTATATGTTGCCTTTTAACTGCTTCTTGCTGGCGATTTCGAAATCGAGCTCGTCCAGCTTGTTACCATTGACCACGACCACCCGAGTCTCCTCGGAATGGGTCGCGTCAATCAACATGCGCTTTGCCATATGTCTACCTCGTGACGCCGCCGGGCCCCCGCGCGACTTACGGGTGGCGGCGCGTCATCGTCAAAGGCGAAGCGTTCGGCACGGTTCCCACCGGATCGTCTAACGGCGCTTTCCACAGCAGCCAGGACGGGCGGGGCACCGGACGCCGGGCTCACGGCCCGACGGGGCCGAAGCCAGCTTCAAGGTTTCTCCTCCACCGCAGGTTCCGTAAGCGCCACCCGGCCGGTGCGCTGCCTGAAAAAAAACCGATAAGCGGCAGCACGTTACCCGAAGGCGACGCCGCCTCTCCCAAGTGGGGATCGGCGGAATGCGGTATGTCGCACCCCTACCATAATGGGGGGCGCCGCATTCCTCAATCACAGAATTGTCTTGTTGGAATGGTGACAGTGTGCGGCGGCTCAACCGGCGCGGCACACGGCGGCCCTCCGGGCGGCGACGTGGCGGGACTGAGGCGGTTTGTGATGATCATGCTTGAACACTTTGATTTTCTTAGGGTATATCTATGGCAAAATCGATCGTTCGTGCCCTTTCGGAGACCGACGCTGCGCGCGCTGTTCCTGATCCTCGCCGTCTTCTGGCTGGCCGCGGCGCACGCGGGGCAGGCGGCTGCGCGGCCCGCGGTGGTCGATGCGCGGCTCGGCGTCCATCCGGACAAGACCCGATTCGTGATGGAGGTCACCGACCAGATCGATTTCAGGGTATTCACGCTGCCCGACCCCTACCGGGTCGTGGTCGATCTGCCCGACCTGGACTGGGACGCCTCCGCCAACCGGGGCGGTGCCGCGGCCGGGCTGGTGCGCGGCTATCGTTACGCCTCCTTCCGTCCGGGCACCCTCCGGCTGGTGCTGGAGGTTGCCGGTCCGGTCCGCATCCGGGAAGCGTTCCTCATCCCGCCGCGCGACGGCAGGCAGCCCCGGTTCGTGCTCGACCTCGAGTCGGTGGGGCCCGGCACCTTCGCGGCGGAATTGAGCCGGGTTGTCGGAACGAGGGGGAGCGCCGACGGCGCGCCGCCGGCGCCGGCCTACACCGTCCCCCTGAGCACCGCCGCCGCCCGCTCGGTTCCACGGCTTCCGGACCTGCCGACCGACACGGTCGCCGTCACCATGTCCCCCACGGCCGCCGCGGTCGTCCCGCCGCAGATGCCGGCGGGCCTTCGGGAAGATGCTGGTGACGGGCCGGCGACCCTGGCCGCCCTGGGAGCCGTGCCGCTGCCGCCCCGCCGGCCAAGCCCACGGACCGACGCGCGGCGGGTCATCGCGCTGGACCCCGGCCATGGCGGCGTCGATCCCGGCGCCATCAGCGTCACCGGGGTCTACGAGAAGGACATCACGCTGGCGATGGCCCGGGTGGTGCGCGACCAGCTCGTCGCCACCGGGCGGTACAGGGTCGTCCTGACCCGGGACAGCGACGTCTTCCTCCGCCTGCGCGACCGCGTGGCACTGGCGCGCGAGGCCGGCGCCGACCTGTTCATTTCCCTGCACGCGGACTCGATCGGCAGCAGCGACATGCGCGGCATGTCGATCTATTCGCTGTCGGACAAGGCGTCCGACCGCGAGGCCGACATGCTGGCGGCCCGCGAGAACAGGGCCGACGCCCTGGGCGGCGTCAACCTGACGGCGGAGAACGACGAGGTCGTGAGCATCCTGATCGACCTGGCCCAGCGCGACACGATGAACCAGTCCCGCCGGTTGGCCAACCTGCTGGTCGAGGAGGTCGGGCGGCATGCCAGGCTGGTGCCGCGCCCCCACCGCTCCGCCGGATTCGCGGTGCTGACGGCTCCGGACGTGCCTTCGGTGCTGATGGAACTGGGTTACCTGTCGAGCCCGCAGGACGCGAAACTGCTGGAGCAGGCGGAACACCGGGCGCGGATCGCGCGTTCGATCCAGCGGAGCATCGATGGGTATTTCGCCGCAAGGACCGGCGTAAGCCGGTCTTGACCTCAACATAGCCGCATTCGATCTGCTAGAGTGTGCGCCCGCAGGTTAGATCCTGACAGGCTGGTCCGTTCAGGCTGCGGCCGGACGGGCCGCGAGGCCTTTTCATCGTTCGTGGAATACTAATGCGTATCTTAGCCGGGATCCTGTCCGCCGTTCTCTTCCTCGTCGTGGTGGCTGCCGGCGGCGTGGTATTCGCAATCCACCATTACAGCCAGGGGCTGCCGGAATACAGCCAGCTGGCCGACTACCAGCCGCCGACCGTGACCCGCGTCCATGCCGGGGACGGGCGCCTGCTGGCCGAGTTCGCGACCGAGCGGCGCGTCTTCATCCCGATCGAGGCGATGCCGAAGCGCGTGATCCGCGGCTTCATTTCCGCCGAGGACCAGAACTTCTACAGCCACCGGGGCGTGGATTTCGGCGCGATCCTGCGGGCGATCGTCGTCAACGTGGAGAATGTCGCGAGCGGACGCCGGATGATCGGCGCCTCCGGCATCACCCAGCAGGTCGCCAAGAACTTCCTGCTGACCAACGAGGTGTCGTTCGAGCGCAAGATCAAGGAGGCCATACTGGCCTTCCGCATGGAGCAGGCCTTCACGAAGGACCGGATCCTGGAGCTGTACCTGAACGAGATCTTCCTGGGGAACCGCTCCTACGGCGTAGCCGCCGCCGCGCTGAACTATTTCAACAAGCCCCTGGACGAACTGACGATCGCCGAGGCGGCCTATCTCGCGGCGCTGCCCAAGGCGCCGAACAACTATCATCCGGTCCGCCAGCACGACGCGGCCGTGGCGCGCCGCAACTGGGTGATCGGCCGGATGCAGGAGGACGGCGCGATCACCGCGGAGGAGGCCGCCCAGGCCAAGGCCGAGCCGCTGGAGGTGCGCCGGCGCGACGAGACCGAGTACGTCACCGCCGACTATTTCGCGGAGGAAGTCCGCCGCCAGCTTCTCGCCCGCTTCGGGGAGCAGAAGCTCTACGAAGGCGGCTACTCCGTGCGGACGACCGTCGACCCCCAACTCCAGGACATCGCGACGCGCAGCCTGCGTGACGGCCTGATCGCGTACGATCGCCGCCACGGCTGGCGCGGCCCGGTCGGCAAGCTCGAGAGCTTCCAGAACTGGGCGAAGCAGCTTGCCGAGATGCCGGTGCCGGCCGGCGGCGAGATCTGGCAGATGGCCGCCGTGCTGGAGGTCGAGGCGGGCGAGGCGCAGATCGGCCTTGCGGACGGCGGACGGGGCCGCATCCCGCTGTCGGAGCTGAAATGGGCGCGCCGCTGGGTCGAGGGCGAAAGGACCGGCCCCGAGGTCAGGCAGGCCGGCGACGTTCTGGCCCAGGGCGAGGTCATCCTGGTCGAGCCGGTCGCCAAGGACGCGAAGGGCAAGGACCTGCCCTCCGGCACGTACGGGCTCCGCCAGATCCCGGCGGTACAGGGGGGCTTGGTCGCGATGGACCCCCATACCGGCCGCGTGCTGGCCATGAGCGGCGGCTTCAGCTCCCGGATCAGCGTGTTCAACCGGGCCACCCAGGCGCTGCGCCAGCCCGGCTCGTCGTTCAAGCCGTTCGTCTACATGGCGGCGCTGGACAACGGCTTCACGCCCTCGAGCCTCGTGATGGACGCGCCCTTCGCGATCCAGCCGGGTCCAGGACAGGCGCTGTGGCGGCCGCAGAACTATTCGGAAGACTTCCTCGGGCCGACCACGCTGCGGGTCGGCATGGAGAAGTCCCGCAACGTCATGACCGTACGTCTCGCCAACAGCATCGGCATGGACAGGGTCGCCGACTATGCCGAGCGGTTCGGCGTGGTCGACAAGCTTCCGCCCGTCCTGTCGATGTCGCTCGGGGCCGGCGAGACCACCGTGCTGAAGATGACCACCGCCTATTCCATGATCGTGAACGGCGGCAAGAAGGTGATCCCGGCCTTCATCGACCGTATCCAGGACCATACCGGCAAGGTGGTCTTCAAGCACGACATGCGGCCCTGCCCGAACTGCGGCGGCATCCAGTGGTCGCCCGACCTCGCGGTCCCGGACGTGCCCGACGCACGGGAGAGCGTGATCGACCCGCGGACGGCCTACCAGATGGTCTCCATCCTCGAAGGGGTCGTCCAGCGCGGCACCGCCAGGATGATCTCGTCGATCGGCAAGCCGCTCGCCGGCAAGACCGGCACCACCAACGACTCGCTGGATGCATGGTTCGTCGGTTTCTCCCCCGACCTGGCGGTCGGCCTCTATATCGGCTTCGACCAGCCCCGCTCGCTGGGCGCGAAGGAGACCGGCGGCTCGGTATCGGCTCCGGTCTTCAAGGATTTCATGGCCGATGCCCTGAAGGGCGAGCCGGCGACGCCGTTCCGCATGCCGCCCGGCATCCGGCTGGTCCGCGTCGACGCCGCGACCGGCCAACTTGCCGAGCCCGGCCAGCGCAACGCGATCTGGGAGGCCTTCAAGCCGGGGACCGAGCCCCGTCCCGGCGACTACGTCGTCCTGGACGGCAGCGAGATCGCGTCCGGCTCCGGTCCCGGTGGCGGCGCATTCCTCCCGCCGGGCAGCGTTCCGCCGCCGGGCCGTCCCCAAGGGCAGGAGCAGGCGCCTGTCTCGACGGGCACGGGCGGTCTCTATTGACCCTTGGCGCGGAAGCCTCAAGGGTCTAAGTAAGCGTCACTGAACAGAGATCTTGAACAATAGCGACGAGGAGGCCCGCCATGCGAGCCGAGATCGAAGCGGCTGCCGAGGCGATCAGGGAATCGCTGGCGCTGCTGAGGAGGCATCTTTGACTGGGAAAATGCAGTCAGGCGCCTGGACGAACTGAACGCCATCTCCGAGGATCCCAATCTCTGGAACGATGCCGACCGCGCGCAGAAGGTGATGCGCGAGCGGACCCAGCTCGACTCCGCGGTCAACGGCTATCGGGCATTGGAGCGCGAGCTGAACGACAGCATCGAGCTGATCGAGATGGGTGAGGCGGAAGAGGACCAGACCGTCGTCACCGACGCGGAGAACACCCTGCTGGCGCTCAAGGACAAAGCCGCCAAGCTGGAACTGGAAAGCCTCCTGTCCGGCGAGGCCGATGCCAACGACTGCTTCCTGGAAGTCAACGCCGGCGCTGGCGGAACCGAGGCCCAGGACTGGGCCGAGATGCTCCTGCGCATGTATCTGCGCTGGGCGGAGCAGCACGGCTACAAGACCGAATGGTTGGAAGAGAGCGCCGGCGAAGAGGCGGGCATCAAGTCCGCGACGGTGCAGATCAAGGGCCATAACGCCTATGGCTGGCTGAAGACGGAGGCCGGCGTCCATCGTCTGGTCCGGATCAGCCCCTATGACAGCCAGGCGCGCCGGCATACCAGCTTCGCCAGCGTCGCGGTCAGCCCGGTGATCGACGACAAGATCGACGTCGAGATCCTGGACAAGGACCTGCGCATCGACACCTATCGGGCGTCGGGCGCCGGCGGCCAGCACATCAACAAGACCGACTCGGCGGTCCGCATCACGCACATCCCGACCAACATCGTCGTGCAGTGCCAGCAGGAACGGTCCCAGCACAAGAACCGTGCCAAGGCCTTCGACATGCTTCGGGCGCGCCTTTACGAGGCGGAACTGAAGAAGCGGGAGGATGCGGCCGCAGCGCTGGAGGCCACCAAGTCGGACATCGGCTGGGGGCACCAGATCCGCTCCTACGTGTTGCAGCCCTACCAGATGGTCAAGGACCTGCGGACCGGCGTGGAAACCAGCCAGAGCGGCGCCGTGCTGGACGGGGACATCGACGAGTTCCTTGCCGCGGCCCTGGCCCAGCGCATCAAGGGGCAAGGCGACAGCGAAGCGGCGGACTGAGGACAGGGTGATCGAAAGAGGTGTGTGGATGAAGGGTGCGGGATGGTGCGTCGGCGCGGCGATGCTGACGCTCTTGGCGGGCGGCCCGGCCTGGGCGGCCTGCCAGCCCGCCCCGACCGCGATGGTCGAGGGCATTCAGCGGGAGCTTGCCGTCAACGGGTTCGACCCGGGGGGCATCGACGGACGGTTCGGGCCGCGCACCGCGGAAGCGATCCGGCAGTACCAGCAGGCGGCTCGGCTGCCGGTGACCGGCTGCGCGAGCCAGGAGCTGCTGGACCATGTCAGCTTCCACCTGCCGAAGGTCTATTCGCGGAACCGGCCCGATACCCCGACCCCTGAGGTCGAGGTCCAGGAAGGCCTGACGATGCGGGGCTTCTATGTCGGGGCCGTGGACGGCAGGATCGGCGAACGGACCCGCGCCGCCATCCGCCGGTACCAGCAGGAGGCCAACCTGCCGGTCGACGGGCAGGTGACGCCGGCACTGGCGCAGCGCCTCCGCGAGGATACGGCCACCCGGGCGCGTTGACCCGAAGGCCGGCGGCTTTGGATCGGGCCGGCGCTTCCCCGCGGGGAAGTGCCGGCCCGTTTCGTTTCAGCAGGCGGTTTCGCGGGGAGTCTTCTCGACCTCCAGCCCGAACAGCGGACGCAGTCTCGTCCCGACCACGTTCCCGACCAGGGCGGCGACAAGCCAGACCCAGCCGTGCAGGCTGCCCGACGCGATGCCGCTGAAATAGGCGCCGATGTTGCAGCCATAGGCGAGACGCGCGCCGTATCCCAGCATCAGCCCGCCGATGACGGCCGCGGCAAGCGACCGGAGCGGCACCCGCCAGACCGGGGCGAACCGCCCGGCAAGGCCTGCCGCCAGCAGCGCTCCCAGGATGATGCCGAAATTCATCACCGAGGTGATGTCCTGGAAGATGCTGTTCTCCAGCGACGCGGCACGGTCCGGCGCGGAGAAGTACGGCCAGAAGGCCACGTCGAAGCCGAGCGCGTCCAACGGCTTCGCTCCCCACAGCACGAAGGCGGAGGTGATGCCCCACGGCCGGCCGGCGAGGGCGAGCGTCGCGAAGTTCAGCACCGCCAGGGCCACGCCGCCCCAGACCAGCGGCCAGGGTCCCTGCACGAAGCGCTGCCAGCCCTGATGGGTGGTCCGGTTGCCCGGGCGCAGGGCGCCGTGGCGCTTCCGTTCGAGGAGCACGGTGCCGCCCGCGATCGCCGCGAAAACGGCGAGGTTCAGGGCCAGCGCGGGCAGTGCACCCAGGCTGCCGACCAACGAGACCGGGCCGATCGAGGGAAGCGCCGACCACCAGTGCAGATGCGCGGCGCCGACGACCGATCCGACGATGAAGAAGAGCAGGGTGACGATCATGCGGGTATTGCCGCCACCGGCCGTATAGAGCGTTCCGGAGGCGCACCCGCCGCCGAGCTGCATTCCGACGCCGAACAGGAAGGCGCCGAACAGCACCGAGACGCCGACCGGAGCGACCAGCCCGGTGACCGGCTGCCCGAACAGCTCACCCGCCGCCAGGGCGGGGAAGAACAGGGCGCAGGCCAGGGCGAGCATGACCATCTGGGCCCGGATGCCGGCGCCGCGACGGTCCGAGATGAAGACCCGGAACGAGGAGGTGAAGCCGAACAGGGCATGGTAGAGGGTGAGTCCCAGAGCGCCGCCCACGAGGTACAAGGCTGCCTGCCGGGCCGACACGGCGTCGGTCAGCCAGACCGCGCCTCCGAGGAGCAGCAGGGCGGCCACGGCCACCACGCGCGGATCCATGGTCCGGTCCCGCGCCGGGATGCCGCTCGGCCTGCCGAGTGAAATGTCCGTCATCGCAATTCACGCCTTCTGAATCGTTTCCACCCATGTGGGTAGGATGATCGCGATGTGAATAGTAAATTAAATGCATATCTGGCGTGTGGAAATGACGCGCGCGGCTCCCCGATTGACCGGAGCGGCCGAGGGGCGTAATGCTCCCTCGCGAAGGCTGAGCGAAGGGGACTGCCAATGAGCACCGGCATCACGAGGCGCGACATCCTGCGGCATTCCGGAGCCATATCGGTTTTTGCCGCCGGTCTTGCGATCGCCGGCCCGGCCGGCGCGTTCCGACTGCTTCCGGCCGAGGATTATGCCGGCGTGATCGAGGACAGCTGCGGTGCAGCCAACCAGCTCCATCGCGCCATGGTGGCGGAGGTCGAGCGGCAGCTCGGAGTCAGCCTGGACGACACGCAGGCGCGCCGGATGATCGAGGCGATCCAATGCCCCAACTGCGGATGCTCGATCCTGAAGGGGATCGCCGAAGCCGCTCCGGGCGACGCGCCTTTCTGAACGGATTAGTCCTGTCGCAATCGTATCTTTAGTGGCAAAGAATCCCCATAAAGGGTAATCCTATGCGGGGGAAACCGCCGCGTGGAGATACGATGAGCAGCGAAATACGCACCTTCAAGATCCGTGACGCCGCCATTCACGAAGACGAACTGGCCCTGGCGGAGTTCCTGCGCACCGTCGAAGTCAGCAGGATCGAAACCGCTTTCGCCGACGGCGCCTGGCACATCCTGGTGATGTACGAGGAACTGCGTAAACGCGAGGAGACGGCGCAGATCCAGAGCGCCATCGTCGCGGCGCTCAATGCCTGGCGTGCCCAGACCGCTACCTCGCTCGACCTGGACCGCGAAGCGATCATGTCCTCGTCCGCGGTCCAGGAGATCGCCCGCTACGCGCCGACGACCGAGATCGAGTTGGGCGTCGTCGGCAGCGCGCTCGGCATCGACACCTCCGCCCACGGCGCCGCGATCGTCCATGTGGTCCGCCAGACGCTGGAGGACCTGACCAGCTAGGCCGGCGACCATCCCGGCACTCCCGATTGGCCCCTGACGCCGGGCGGGCGGCGCGCTATCCTGCGTCCCCGGTTCGGAGACCGCCCGAAGGGCGGCGAGGAGGGACTATCATGCGCCTGTCGATTTCGATGCTGTGCGTCAGCGCGATGCTGGCCGCGGCGCCCGTCGTGGCCGACCCCGCGGTTCCGCCGCAGCGGGAGCCGAGCGGCACGGACCTCGCCATGGAGGGGCTGAACAAGCTCATGCTCGGGCTTCAACAGCTGGTCGAGGAACTGCCGCGCTACGACCTGCCGGAGATCACCGAGAACGGGGACATCATCATCCGCCGGATCGATCCGAAGGCAGCCCCCGAGGCGCCCCGCATTCCCCTGGACCCCGGCAACCCCGAAGGCGGCGTCGATCTCTAGGCGGGCCGGGACCGTCCCGGCAGCAGGCTCGGCAGTACCAGGACGATGAACAGGCCGGTGACGACCAGGGCCAGCGCCAGCAGGTCGGCGCCCGCAAGGGGCTCGCCCAGGATCAGGGCGCTGGAGAAGACGCCCACCACCGGAATGGACAGGGTCCCGATCGCCGCGATGTTCGCCGGGAACAGCGCGACGATCCGGAACCATGCCCAGTGGCAATAGATCATCGGGATCAGCGCCGCATAGATCACCCCGAGGGCCCCCGGGGTCGACAGGTCCAGCACCGACGAGGGACGGCCGAACAGGAATGCGGCGGCGATCACCGGCAGTCCGCCGATCGCGAGCTGCCACGCGGCGAGCTGGACCGTCTCCATCCGCCAGGGGATCGCCTTGAGCATCACCGTTCCCGCCGCCCAGGAGACCGCGGCGGCCAGCATCATGGCGGCTCCCCAGGGGGTTCCCCCGATGCGCCCGAACTCCGGGATCAGCAGGATCGCCAGCGCCGTCAGGCCGAGGGCGAGGCCGACGACCCGAAGCGCCGTCATCCGCTCGCGCAGGAAGATGACGCTCAGGATCGAGGCCCACAGCGGCATGGTGAAGGCGATGATGGAGGCGCGCCCGGCCGCCATCAGCGTCAGCCCGAAGGCGGAGAAGACCTGCCAGCAGGTGACGTTGATGAAGGCCGTCAGGATCAGCGGACCGAGATCGCCGCGCGGGATGCGGAGGCTGAGGCCCCGGGCGCGCGCGAACAGCATCAGCCCGCCGGCACCCGCCACGAAGCAGATCGCCCGGAAAGTCCAGGGGTCCATGTCCAGGACGGCCAGCTTCATCGCCGGCCAGTTGGTGCCCCAGAACAGGGCGAGCGACGCCAGCAGGAAGAACCCCTGGCGGGGCAGCTGTTCGGATGCCGGGGCGGTCGTAGACAGGGCTGGCTGGGCCAAGGCGATTCCTCGAATCCGGGATAGGTGGTTGGCTCCCCAACATTAACCCGTCACCGGGCGGGATGGCACCGGCTAATCAGCCCGCCCGGTCGGGGGAATCCACCTTCAGCATGATGCCGTCGGTGCCGACCACCTTGACCGTGCTGCCGGCCGGCTGATCCTTGCCGGTGACGGTCCACAGGGTGTCGCCGACGAAGGCATGGCCCCTGCCGTTCACGATCGGCCTTTCGAGCACGACCAGCCTGCCGACCAGGGACGCGCCGCGCCGGTTCAGGGTCGGGTCGGCGCTGGTCTCGGGATGGCGGCGCTGGTACTGCCGGAACCCGACCGCCGAGCCGATCGACAGGATCGCGAAGGTCAGGAACTGGACCTGCCATGGCAGATCCGGCAGCGCCAGGAGGGTCAGCCCGACCACCGCCGCCGCGACCGCGAGCCAGATGAAGAAGGTGCCGGGCACGAAGGCTTCTATCGCCGCGAGGACGAGGGCGGTCACCAGCCAGTACCAGGATTCGATTTCCATGGCGCCTCCGGCCGCTCAGGTGGTGGACCAGGGGCCGGCCGGGGGAGGCGGCGGTGCCGGCGGGCTTGGCGGCGGCGCGGGCGGCGGGTCGCTCCTGAAGCCCCCCTTCGCCAGTTCGGCGATGCCGCCGATCGTGCCGATCAGGCTGGAGGCTTCGAGCGGCATGAACAGGATCTTCTGGTTCGGCGCGGCGGCGATCCGGGCCAGGGCCTCGACATAGCTCTGGGCGACGAAATAGTTCAGCGCCTGGACGTTGCCGCCGCCGATCGCGTCGGAGACCACCCGCGTGGCCGTCGCCTCCGCCTCGGCTTCGCGTTCGCGCGCCTCGGCATCGCGGAAGGCGGCCTCGCGCCGGCCCTCCGCCTGGAGGATCGCCGCCTGCTTCTCGCCCTCGGCCCGCAGGATCGCCGCGGCGCGCTGCCCCTCGGCCTCCAGGATCGAGGCGCGGCGGTCGCGCTCGGCCTTCATCTGGCGGGCCATGCTGTCGACCAGGTCGCGTGGCGGCTGGATGTCGCGGATCTCGATCCGGGTGATCTTCAGGCCCCAGGGCGTGGTCGCCTCGTCCACCACGTGGAGCAACTGGGTGTTGATCTTGTCCCGCTGGGACAGCAACTCGTCCAGGTCCATCGAGCCCATCACCGTGCGGATGTTGGTCATGGTCAGGTTGAGCACGGCGGTCGGAAGGTTGTTGACCTCGTAAGACGCCTTGGCGGCATCGAGCACCTGGAAGAACACCACGCCGTCGACCTTCACCATGGCGTTGTCCCGCGTGATGACCTCCTGCGAGGGCACGTCCATCACGGTTTCCATCATGCTCTGCCGGGCGCCCACCCGGTCGATCACGGGGACGATCAGGTTGAGGCCGGGCGACAGGGTCCTGGTGTAGCGGCCGAAGCGCTCGACGGTGAATTCCTGCCCCTGCGGTACCGTCTTGACGCCCAGCAGCACGGTGATGACCGCGAACGCGACGACCGCGATCACGAACAGCGAAAAGCCGTTCAGAACCAGTTCCACAGCCGATCTCCCCCTCGTTTCCGTGATCCGCAAAATGCCACAGATCGGACCGGGGGTGCGAGCCTATCCGCACCGGCGGGTGCGGCTACATGCCCGGCTTGCCGCCGAGCAGCGCGCCCAGGGGATGCAGCGGCTTGTGGGCATCGCACAGGATCTTGAAGACGGCCAGGATGGGCACCGCCATCAGCGCGCCGGGAATGCCCCAGAGCCAACCCCAGAACAGGATCGTCAGGAACACCCCGATCGGGTTGAGCGTCAGCCGGCGGCCGACGATCATGGGAGTCACGAAGTTGCCCTCGATCGCGGTCAGGACCAGGAACGCCAGCGGCGGGGCGGCGATCTGGAGCAGGTCGTCGAAGGTCAGGGCGGAGACGACGCCGATGACCACCAGGCTGACGCCGGAGCCGAGATAGGGGATGAAGTTGAGCAGCGCCACCATGACGCCCCACAGCCCCGGATTGGGCATTCCCAGCACCGTCATGATGCCGGCCGTCAGCAGTCCCAGGGCGGTGTTGATCAGCGTGACGGTCGCCAGGTAGGCCGCGATGTTCTTCTGGACCGTCCCGGCGATGGTCGCATAATGGATGCGGGCCTCCAGGTTGGTCATCGAGCCCATGACCTGTTCCAGCATGCTGCGCCCTCCGGCCAGGAAGAAGAACAGCAGCACCAGCACGATGAAGGCCTGGGCCACCACCACCTGGGTCTGGGTCAGCACCTGTTCCGCCAGGGTCGGTCCCCGGACGATGACCGCCTGGGCCTCGTCGTCGGCCGCCGCCGCCATCTGCTCTATCTGGTGGGAGGCGCGACGGGCGCTCTCGATCGAGTCGCGCAGGTCGCCCAGCTTGAACTCCATCTCGCGCATCACGACCGGCGCCCGTTTTATCCAGGAGGTCGCGGGCTCAGTCAGGCTGAAGGCGGCGCCGACCAGCCCCGCGAGCAGCAGGGCCACCAGGAAGATGGCGCTCACCACCTCGGGGATGCGCAGGCGGCGCAGCGCCTTGACCAGCGGCCGCAGCAGCAGGCTCAGCAGCAGCGCCAGGAAGACGGGCAGCAGAAGGTCGCGCGCCAGATACAGCGTGTAGAGCACGGCGAGGCTGAACAGACCGATCAACGCGACCCGCTCGGCGGTGCTCCGGCCTCCCGCACCCTGGGAGTGGTTCGGCATCGGTCCGGTGGCCCGGGGGCGGCCTTCCAGATGGGGGGCGGCGATATTGCTGGTCATGCAGCGACAACGCTTGGCCCGGCCAGATGGTTCGCCTTACCGGCCGGAGGGGGCGGGTGGCTCTTCGGAGTCCTTCGGCAGTCGGCGGGCCGCCATGTGGCGGTACACCCGAAAGACCAGCGGGACCAGCGACACGATCAGGACGATGCGCACGATGTGGTGGGTCGAGACGAAGGCGGCATCGACGCCGAGCGCCAGGGCCACCAGGCTCATCTCCGCCAGCCCGCCCGGCGCGAAGGCCAGCACCAGGGCCGGCAGCGGTATCCCCGTGAGCCAGTGCAGCGCCACGGAGAAGACCATCGTGACGGCCAGCAGCATCAGCGTCAGGCCGGAGGCGATCGCCAGCGTATGGGCGATCCGGCTGAGCCTGACCCCGGAGAACCGGCTGCCCAGCGCGGCGCCGACGACGATCTGCGCCGCGGCGACCAGCACGCCCGGCGGCTTGCCGGCGGTCAGGCCGGCCAGGTGGATCGCGGCGCTCAGCAGCATCGGGCCGACCAGCATGTAGGCCGGCAGGCGGAGCCATTTCCCCAGGAGGGCGCCGACGGCGCAGGACGCCAGCAGCGCGAGGTCGACCGGCGGAACCTCCGTCAGGCCCGGCCCGAGCGGACCCCTGGCGGCGGGGCTGTAGCCCTCGAAGAACTGGAACCACACCGGCACCACCATGACGACCAGCATGACCCGAGCGCTGTGGGCGACCGAGATGGTGCGGTCGTCGCCGCCCATCGCCCCGCCGACGATCACCATCTCGTTCAGCCCGCCGGGCGTCGCGGTGAAGAAGGCGGTGATCGGGTCGTAGCGGGCGACCCGCCGCAGGAACAGGATGCCGAGCGCGCCGCCGGTCAGGATGTAGAGCGCAAGTCCGGTCAGGCTGAGCACCCAGTCGCCCAGCCGGCCCACGATGTCCGGGTTGAAGGCGCTGCCCAGCATGATGCCCAGGATCATGATCATGGCGGAGCGCAGGCCGCCGGGCACCTGGACCGGCAAGCCGCCCATGGCCGCCGCCGTGCAGAACACCATGGAGCCGATCATCCAGGCGAGCGGCAGGTTGAAGAAGGCGAACAGGGCGCCGCCGGCGGTGCCCAGCGCGAGGGTCAGCGCGAGCAGGCCGGGCTTGAGGCTGCGGATCGCGTTCCGCCACCGGTCGGCAGGAGGATGGGTCATCGGCCGGTCAGGAGACGATGCGGCCGAGCCGGACCGCCGTCTGTCCCCGGCGCAGCCGCCGGGACGGCATGATCAGCACGCAATCATCGTAGGGCGTGCGGATTTCCCGGTCGTCGTCATGCGCGATCAGGGTTCCGGCGCGCTCGATGATCTCCATCCCGACATAGTCCGCCTCGTACAGGAAGTCGCTCCCGGCCATGGTGACCGCCTCGGTGATCTCGATCACCTTCTGGGGCGGCGGCGGGGTGGGCGGCAGATGGGGGGCGGCGAACTCCGGCGTGACGGTTCCCGTCGCGAGCAGGAAGCGGAGCGTCACCTCGATCGCCACGTCGGCCGACGATGCCGCCCAGTGCTGCCCGCATTCGGCCAGCAGGGCGGTCTTCCGCGCGGCAGGATCGACGAAGGGGGCGTAGTCGAGCAGGCGGCGTCCGGCGGCATGCCCGGAATCCCTCACCACCCATTCCGGCACGCCGACCGCCTTGGCCAGGTCGCACCCGCGGTCCGTGGCGCCGCACAGCACCAGCGGGGCGGTCGCGTTCTGCATCGAATGCAGGTCCAGCAGCAGGTCGACGGTGTCGTAGAGCGGACGCAAGGTCCGGGCCCGCTCCAGCTCGACGGAGCGGCGCGGGCCGTCCAGGACGTCCTCCGCCCATACGCGGTTGAAGTCCTCGTCCACGAAGCGCGAGTTGCCCGGCCGCTTCGGATCGAAGCACTGGTAGGCCGCCGTATTGGCGAAGCAGAGGGTCAGGGCTCCCCGGACCGGGCGTACGCCTTGGCGGAACAGGAAGTCCAGCGCGACCGGGCCGCAGAGTTCGTTGCCGTGGGTCAGCGCGTTCACCAGGACGTGCGGGCCGCTCCTGCCGCTGTCCAGCGTCGTCACGAAATCGATGCCGGTGTTGCCGGCCCGGTAAGGCGTGATGTCCGGCGGCGTCAGTTCGATCCGATAGGCGGTCTGGGTCAACGTACTGGTTCCCTCGGGGCCATGGGCGGCGGAGTGCTGCGTCGCGGCTGTCCCATTTCGGCCGGCCGGTCCACTATAGGAGGGGGCGCGACCATGGACAAACCTGTACAGGAGCAAAGCCGTGCGAATCAGGCATGCGACGGAAACGCTCCAGCCTCCGGTATGGACCGGAACCCCGAAGGTTTCCATCGACGGTACGCACGGCACGGGGTATATCGTCGGTGTAACAATT
Source organism: Skermanella rosea (assembly GCF_016806835.2). NCBI lineage: Bacteria > Pseudomonadati > Pseudomonadota > Alphaproteobacteria > Rhodospirillales > Azospirillaceae > Skermanella > Skermanella rosea. Next base: position 1,647,795 of record NZ_CP086111.1, read on the forward strand.
TCGAAACTCCAATCCGGAGCGGCTTTGTGCCGGGCGGAGGTCTGATGAGCTTTGTGATCGAAGATGTGCTGGTGCGTGACGATCCGGTCGGGCAGATGGTCCCGCTCGTGCTCGACTCGCCCCACAGCGGCTCCGTCTACCCCCGGGATTTCAATTTCGTCTGCCCGCTGCCGGCCCTCCGGCAGGCGGAGGATACCCATGTGGACGAGCTGGTCTCGGCCGCGCCGGAGGCCGGGGCCACGCTGATCGCCGCCCTCTTCCCGCGGAGCTACATCGACGTCAACCGGGCGATCGACGACATCGAGCCGGAACTGCTCGACGGGCATTGGCCGGAACCGCTCAGGCCGAGCGACAAGAGCAATGCCGGCATGGGGCTGATCCGGCGCCTGTGCAAGCCCGGCATCCCCATGTACGACGGCCGCCTCCCGGTGCCCCACGTGGCCGAAAGGATCGACCGCTACTACCGTCCCTACCACGAGCAGGTCGCCGGCGCGATCGACCGTGCCTATGCCCGCTTCGGTACGGTCTACCACCTGAACTGCCACTCCATGCCGACCTTCGGCCGCGATCCGGTCACCCGGGCGGACTTCGTCCTGGGGGACCGGGACGGAACCACCTGCGAACCGGATTTCACCCGGTACGTCGCCGCGTTCCTGACCAGCCTGGGCTACAGGGTCAGGATCAACGATCCCTACAAGGGGGTCGAACTGGTACGGCGCTATTCCGACCCGAAGCGCGGTCTCCACAGCCTGCAGTTCGAGATCCACCGCGGCCTCTACATGAACGAGGAGACGCTGGAGAAGAACGAGGGTTTCGGCCGCCTGCAGTCCCATCTGACCATGCTGATCCGGCATCTCGCCGCTTACGCCGGCGATGCTGTCAAGCTGGATGCCGCCGAGTAGGGCGTTTATCTCGACCAATGCACCGTTGCGCTGCGGCTGGCGGGCGGGTTAGACGGGGATCCTTCCGAGACGGCTCCGGATCCCAGACCATGATTTCGCATCCATGATCCTGCCTCGCCGGCCCCTCCTTGCTGCCGTGCTGTCGTTGCTCACGGCGCTTGCGCCGTCGGTGGCCGCCGCGCAGTTCTCGCCCGAGAACGAGGCCCCGCCTCCCACCGTCGAACTCGCCCGCGAAGGGCCGTTCGAGGTGGTCTGCGTCGACAGCCGCAACCAGGAGATCACCAGCTTCGGGCCGCTGTTCCGGGTCCTGAGGGACAACGGGCGCGAGGTGCGCTGGCAATACGAGATGGAGGACGGGCTGACTTTCATCGGCCGCTTCGACGACCTGCTGACCTGCCGCTACGAGGATCGGCGACGGAAGCGCTGATCCGTCCGGCGGGCGGAAACGTCAGGGGGCGAACTGCTCCTTGAGGATACGTTCCTCCAGATTGTGCTCCGGGTCGAACAGCAGGGTGAGGGAGACGTCGCGATCTTCATGGACCTCGACCCGGATCACCTCGCGGACCTCCGTGAAGTCGCCGACCGCGCTGACCGGGCGCTTGGAGCATTCCAGCACGTCGAACACGATGCGCGCCGATTGGGGCAGCAGCGCGCCGCGCCAGCGGCGCGGGCGGAACGCGCTGATCGGCGTCAGGGCCAGGATGCTCGATCCCAGCGGCAGGATCGGGCCATGGGCCGACAGGTTGTACGCGGTGCTCCCGGCCGGCGTCGCGACCAGGCAGCCGTCGCAGATCAGCTCCGGCAAGCGGACGACGCCGTCCACGGTGATCCGGAGCTTCGCCGCCTGCCTGGTTTCGCGCAGCAAGGCCACCTCGTTGATGGCGAGGCCCTCGGTCCGTTCGCCGTTTTCCCGGATCGCGACCATGCGCAGCGGGTGGAGCGTCACTTTCTGCGCGCGGGCGACCCGGTCCACCAGGTTCTCCTCGCTGAATTCGTTCAGCAGGAACCCGACGGAGCCGCGGTTCATGCCATAGACCGGAACCGGCCGCTTCAGCGTCCTGTGCAGCGTCTCCAGCAGGAAGCCGTCGCCGCCGAGTGCCACGACCGTGTCCGCGTGGTCGAGCGGCGTGTTGCCGTAGCGATGCGCCAGCCGCACCTGCGCATTGCGCGCCTCGTTCGTGTCGGCGGCGACGAACGCGATCGTCGGATGTCCCTCGGGCATGTCTCTGGACTGCTCTTCCGTCGTCTTGGGATGGACAGGCCAGGGGCCCGGTACCGGTATCAACCGCCCGTCACGCTCATATGTCGCGGCACGGGCGCCGCCTTGCTGCGGCGGTCGATGATGAAGTCGTGGCCCTTCGGCTTGCGCCCGATGGCTTCCCGGATGCGCTCCACCAGCAGCGCGTCGTCGTCGCTCATGCGGACGGGGGTTCGCAGGTCGGCGGCATCCTCCTGGCCCAGGCACATGTACAGGGTGCCGGTGCAGGTCAGCCGGACCCGGTTGCAGCTTTCGCAGAAATTGTGGGTGAGCGGCGTGATGAAGCCGATCCGGCGCCCGGTTTCGCGCACCTCCACGTAGCGCGCGGGGCCACCGGTGGTGTAGTCGATCTCGTTCAGGGTCCAGCGCTCGGCGATCCTGGAACGGACCAGGGAGAGCGGCAGATACTGGTCCAACCGGGCCTCTCCGCCGATGTCGCCCATCGGCATCACCTCGATGAAGGTCAGGTCGAAGCCCTCGTCGCCGCACCAGGCCACCAGCCGGTGGAATTCGTCGTCGTTGACGCCCTTCAGGGCGACGCAGTTGATCTTGACGGCAAGCCCGGCCTCGCGGGCGGCCTTGAGGCCGGCCAGCACCTTGTCGAGCTTGCCCCAGCGGGTGATCGCCTCGAACTTGTGGGGATCGAGGGTGTCGATGCTGACGTTGATCCGGCGGACGCCCGCGTCGTAAAGTTCCGTCGCGTAGCGCTCCAGCTGGCTGCCGTTGGTCGTCAGCGTCAACTCCTTGAGGGCGCCGCTGCCGAGATGCCGGCCCAGCGACCGGATCAGGTTCATGATGCCCTTGCGGACCAGCGGCTCGCCGCCGGTCAGGCGGAGCTTGGAGACGCCCAGCCCCACGAAGGCGCTGCAGATCCTGTCCAGTTCCTCCAGGGTCAGGACCTCCGCCTTCGGCAGGAAGGTCATATCCTCCGCCATGCAGTAGACGCACCGGAAATCGCACCGGTCCGTGACCGAGACGCGGAGATAGCTGACGGAACGGCCGAACGGGTCGACGATGGGAGAAGACGACCTGGGAGAGTCGTTGGCCGCTGACGGAAACACTGTGCTGCTCATGGTATCCTTTTTCCTCTCCCCCGCGCCGCGGCTCGTCTTGCGTGGACGGCAGCCGTCATTGGAAGATCCATTCTAGCAGGTTAGATCATGGATGCCTGCAATTTCACCCTTGGCTGTCCTGCGGTGCTGGCGCATGACATATGCATGTGGCAAAGCGCTCTATACGGTCAGATGTAGCGATCCCGGGCAACTCCGTAAACCGGGGTCCGCCGGTCCACCGCCGATTTGCGGGAGTTTACACCTTCGGGCGCCGCATCGGCCTGGCCGGAGAGGCGGCCAGCCGGGACCGGCCAGAGAAAAGGACATAACGGATGAAAAAGTTCCTGATCGGCCTTGTGCTGGTCGCCGTCGTCCTGGTGGCGGGGGTGGTCGCGGTGCCGTTCCTCGTTCCGGTGGAACAGTACAAGGGACGCATCGAGGCCGAGGTCACCCAGCGTACCGGCCGTGAATTCAGGATCCAGGGGCCGATCTCGCTCTCCCTGCTGCCGACGCTCGCCATCGAGCTGAACGACGTCTCGTTCGCCGGCCCGCAGGGTGCCCGTACTCCGGAGATGGTCCGCCTCGGCCAGCTCGAACTCGAGCTGAAGCCCTGGCCGCTGCTGCGGGGAGAGGTCCAGGTCGACACGCTGGTCCTGCGCGAACCGCGGATCGCGCTGGAGGTCGATGCCCAGGGGCGCCCCAACTGGGTGCTCGACCAGCCCCGGGCGACGGACCAGCCGGAGCCTGCGCCGGCCGGGCCGGGCGACGGGCAGGAGCAGGCCGCCGGCCTGCCGGACCTCCGGTTCGGCGAGGTGGAGCTGGTGGACGGCCAAGTCAGCTATTTCGACGCCCGCACGCAGGCGCTGCACGAGGTCACCGACGTGGACGTCACCCTCATGGCGCCCGACCTCTCCCAGCCGGCCGACATCAAGGGCCGCCTCGTGTTCCGCGATCGGCCGGTGACGATCGACGCCCGCATCGACCAGCCGCGTGCCCTGGTCGAGGCCGGCGCCTCCGGGCTGACGGCGGCGGTCACCGGCGACCTGCTGTCGATCCGGTTCGACGGCGCGCTGGAACGGGCGGCCGCGGGACCCGGGGCGACCGGCAGGCTGGACCTCCGTGCGCCGGAACTGCGTCAGCTTGTGGCCTGGGCGACCGGGAACGACCCGGGCGACCTGCCTGTCCAGTCGGCGTCGGTGGCCGGCGGGCTGGCGGCGAACGCCGACCGGATCGCGCTCACCAACGGCACCTACAAGGCGGGTGACGTGGAGGCGGCCGGCAATGTCGCGGTCGCCCTCACCGGACCTCGGCCGAAGATCGACGGCGTGCTGACTGTTGCCCGGCTCAACCTGGACCGGTATCTGAACCAGCCCAGGCCTGCCGGGGAGCAGGCGCCCGCGCAGCCGGCGTCGGCGGCACCGGCGCCCGCCTCCGCTCCCGGCGAAGATTCGTCGGGGTGGAGCACCCGTCCGATCGACCTCGGCGCCCTCCGCACGGTCGATGCCGACCTCAAGATCGCCCTGGCCGGGCTGACCGTCAAAGGGGTCGATGTAGGTGCTTCGGACATGGCGATCACGCTGGACGGCGGCCGGCTCCGGACCGTGCTCGGCGAGACCGCCCTGTTCGACGGAACGGTATCGGGCCAGATGAACGCCGATGCCTCCGGCGCGGTGCCGGCCCTGGCGCTCGATCTCCGGATCAACGGGGTCCAGGCAGAGCCGGTGCTGACCCGGTTCGCCGATTTCGACCGGCTGGCCGGCACGGCCCGGGCGGTCGCCTCGCTCAAGACCACCGGGGCCAGCGAGCGGGCGATGGTCGAGGGGCTCAACGGGCAGGGGTCGGTGACCTTCACCGACGGGGCGATCAAGGGCATAAACCTGGCCGCCATGGTCCGCAACGCGACGGCCGCCTTCCAGGGGCAGCCGGTCGGCAACGAACCGCAGCAAACCGACTTCGCGGAACTGGGTGGCAATTTCACCGTCCAGAACGGCGTGGTCCGGAATGACGACCTGCGCCTGCTGGCGCCGCTGCTCCGGCTGGAAGGCCGCGGCACAGTGGCGCTGCCGCCGAAAACGATCGACTACCGGCTGCAGCCCCGGCTGGTCAGCACGATCGAGGGGCAGGGCGGTACCCGCGACGTCACCGGCATCGCGGTGCCGATCCTGGTGCGCGGCAGCCTGACCGACCCGAGCTTCGCGCCCGATCTCGCCGGCCTGGCCGAGGAGGCGATCCGCAATCCCGAGGCGATCCGCGAGCAGATCGAAGGGCTGAAGGGCAAGAAGCCGGAGGAGGCGGTCAAGGGCCTGATCGAGGGGCTGACCGGTGGCCAGAACGCGGCGCCGGGCCAGGGGTCGAGCAATCCGGCACAGCAGTTGCGGGGCCTGTTCGGCCGCTGACCTCCCTTGCAGCGGCGCCCAAGTCGATTTGAGAGGACGAATGATTGCCGCCTTGATGGGCCTGCTGGCCTGCCAGCTGGCGGGTGAGCTGCTGGCCCGCCTGCTCGGCCTTCCGGTGCCCGGTCCCGTGCTCGGGACTATCCTGCTGTTCCTGGTCCTGATGGCCCGGGGTCGCATTCCGGACACGCTGCGCGACGTGTCGCGGACCCTGCTGGCCAACCTGTCCCTGCTGTTCGTTCCCGCCGGGGTCGGCATCATCCAGCATCTCGACCGCCTGCGCGGTGAGTGGCTCGGGATCGCGGCCGCGGTGTTCGGCAGCACCGTGCTGACCATGGTGGTCGCGGTCCTGGTCTTCCGCGGCGTCTCGCGCCTGACCGGGGCCGACGCGGCGCCATCGGACCGGGGGCGGGCATGATCACGGACGTCATCGAACCGGCGATCCAGGATGTCTGGGTCTATCTGACCGCCCGCCCGCTGGTCTGGCTGACGGTGACCATCGCGGCATACCTGATCGGCCAGTGGCTGTTCGAGCGGGCCGGCCGCAGGCCGCTGGTCAATCCCGTCGCGATCGCGGTGGTCCTGCTGGTGGCGCTGCTGATGGTGACCGGGACCGACTACCAGACCTACTTCGACGGTGCCCAGTTCGTCCATTTCCTGCTGGGGCCGGCCACGGTGGCCCTCGCCGTGCCGTTGTTCCAGAACTTCTCCCAGGTCCGGCGCGCGGCCCTGCCGATGCTGGCGGCGCTGGTGGCGGGGTCGGTCACGGCGATCCTGTCGGCGGTCGGCATCGCGATGCTGTTCGGCGTCAGCCTGGAAACCTCGCGCTCGCTCGCCTCCAAGTCGGTCACCATGCCGATCGCCATGGGCATCACCGAGCAGATCGGCGGCATCCCGTCCTTGACCGCCGTCGTCGTGATGATCACCGGCATTATCGGGGCCATGGTCGTGACGCCCCTGATGGACCTGCTCCGGATCGGCGATTGGCGGGCACGCGGCTTCGCCGTGGGGGTGGCGAGCCACGGGATCGGCACGGCCCGGGCGTTCCAGGTCAACGAGATCGCCGGCACCTTCGCCGGCATCGCCATGGCGCTCAACGGCATCGCGACCGCGATCATGGTTCCGCTGCTGATTTCCCTGCTCGATTGAGCCATTTTTGTGCTGCGTGCTCCCCGGCTTTGCCCCCAAACTGGGCTTGGCGAAGATAATCCGGCTGATGCCGTCCGGTTCAGGGAGGAACGCGTGGACACTCCGCAGGCCCGCAACTCGGCGCCGCCCGTGGCGCCGCTGGTCGTCGTCCTGGAGGGCGGCTTCGGCAGCTATGACAAGGAACGTGACGTCCTGCGGCCGTTCGGCGCCAGCCTCGTGGAGCGGGCCTGCCGCGGCGACCGGGATCTGCTGAACGGTGCGATTCGCACGGCCGACGCGGTGCTGGTACGCGAATGCCCGCTCGACAGAGCCGCCTTCGAGGCGATGGAGCGGTGCCGGGTGGTCGTCCGTTACGGCGTGGCGCTCGATACGATCGACCTGGCGGCCGCGGCAGAGCGTCGCATTCCGGTCGCCCACGTGCCCGAGTTCGGGGTCGACGAGGTCAGCAACCACGCGCTCGGCCTGCTGCTTGCGGTGGCGCGGCGCATCCCGGCGCGGGACCGGGACGTGCGGTCCGGCCGGTGGAACGTGGCGCGGGCGGAACCGATGCACCGGTTGGCCGGCGGCACGCTTGGGTTGATCGGCTACGGCAGGATCGGGGCGGCCTTCCATCGCAAGGCCGCCCCCCTGGGCTTCGCCCGGACGCTTGTCCACGACCCGGCCCTGGCAGAGGCGCCGGAGGGCACGGAACTGGTCCCGCTCGGTCGGCTCTGCCTGGATTCGGACGTGATTTCCCTGCATGCGAGCCTCGGCGCGGAGTCGCGCCACCTGATCAACCGCGCCATGATCGGCCTGATGAAGCCCACGGCCATCCTGCTCAACACGGCCCGCGGCGGCCTGATCGACGAGGCGGCGCTGGTCGAGGCCCTGATAGAGGGCCGGCTGTTCGGTGCCGGGCTGGATGTCTTCGAACGGGAGCCGCCGGGAGCCGACAACCTGCTGATGCAGGTTCCGGGGGTCGTCATGACCGACCATACCGCTTGGTATTCCGAACAGTCGGTCGCCGATCTCCAGCGTTCCGCCGCCGAGGAGATCGCCCGGGTGTTCGGGGGCGGGAAGCCGCTCAACTGGGTCAATCCCTGGCAGGACGGCGCCTGACGCCGCCCGCCCGGCCGCCGCGCAACCGGGTTGCGCGGCGGCCCGCTCTGGGCGACCATCGCGCCGGTTTCGTCCAGGGGGAACGGTCATGTCGGGCTTGCAGGGCGATGGGACGTCGAGCGACCTGGAAGTCGTCGATCACCTGATGAACGCGATGATGGCCCAGGCCACCGGGGGCGTGTCGCCCGCGGCGGTGATGCTGGCCTGGATGGACTGGGCACTTCATCTCGCCTCCTCGCCGGCCAAGCAGATCGCCCTCGGCCAGAAGGCGGTCAGCAGCATGGCCCACTGGGGCGACTATGTCGCCGGTGCCGCCGCCGGTCGCAGTCCCCCGCCGGTCGCCGAGCCCCACGGGGGCGACCGGCGCTTTTCCGCCCGGGAATGGAGCTTCTGGCCCTTCAACGCGATGGTGCAGGGTTTCCTGCTGACCGAGGAGTGGTGGAACGCCGCCACGACGGGCGTCTCGGGGGTCAGCCGACGCCACGAGAACCAGGTGAATTTCATGGCGCGCCAATGGCTGGACCGGCGCGCGCCGTCGAACTTCCTGTCCACCAACCCGGAGGTGCTGGCCTGCACCCTGCTCGAGGCGGGCGGAAACCTCGTCCGGGGCGCCCGCAACCTGGTCGAGGACATTCGGCACCAGGTCGGCGGCGAGCCGCCGGTCGGGACGGAGCATTATCGGGTCGGGCGCGACATCGCGGCGACGCCCGGCCGGGTGGTCTTCCGCAATCACCTGATCGAGTTGATCCGCTACGATCCGGCCACGCCCCAGGTCCGGGCCGAGCCGCTGCTGATCGTGCCGGCCTGGATCATGAAGTACTACATCCTCGATCTGTCGCCCGAGAACTCGCTGGTCCGGTACCTGGTGGGGCAGGGCCATACCGTCTTCATGGTCTCCTGGCGCAACCCGACCGAGGAGGACCGCGACCTCGGGATGGATGCCTACCGCACCGACGGCGTGATGGCCGCGCTGGACGCGATCGGCGGCATCCTGCCGGGACGGCGGATCCATGCCTGCGGCTACTGCCTGGGCGGCACCATGCTCGCGATCGCCGCCTCGGCCATGGCGCGCGACGGGGACGACCGGCTCGCGTCGGTGACGCTGCTCGCCGCGCAGACCGACTTCACGGAGGCCGGCGAGCTGACCGTCTTCATCGACGACAGCCAGATCGCCTACCTGGAGCACATGATGTGGGCCCGGGGCTTCCTGGACACCACGCGGATGGCAGGGGCCTTCCAGCTCCTGCGGTCCACCGACCTGATCTGGTCGCGCCAGGTGGAACAGTATCTCAAGGGCCGCCGCGAGCCGGCCAACGACCTGGTCGCGTGGAACGCCGACCAGACCCGGATGCCCTACCGCATGCATGCGGAGTACCTGCGCAGCCTGTTCCTGGAGAACCAGCTGATGGGCGGGCGCTTCCTGGTCGATGGCCGGCCGGTCTCGCTCAGCGACATCCGCGCCCCGATCTTCGCGGTCGGCACCACGCGGGACCACATCGCTCCCTGGCGGTCGGTCTACAAGATCAACCTGCCGACGGACACCAAGGTGACCTTCGTGCTGACCAGCGGCGGCCACAATGCCGGCATCGTCAGCGAGCCGGGCCATCGCGGCCGTGGTTACCAGATCGCCACCCGCCGTCCGGAGGACCGCTACGTCGATCCCGACGCCTGGGTCGAGTCGGCGCCCCGCCGGGACGGCTCCTGGTGGCCGGCCTGGTCCGATTGGCTGGTGGAGCAAGGCACTCCCGATCCTGGACCGCCGCCGCCCGTGGGCGAGGGACTGGGACCCGCGCCCGGAACCTACGTCTTCCAGAAGTGACGGCGAATGCCGGTCGAGCCGGCAAGCCGCGGCTCGGGAATTATCGCTAAAGGCTTAGCGAATCTTAACCAGAAAGGCCTAAAGCTTCGGGTCCACCGGACTTTGTCGAACGGACCCGATGAACGATATCCTGAACCGGCAGCTGCTCAGCGTCACCGGACTCGTGCAACTGGAGAAACGTATCCGGCACGCGGCGACGCCGGAGGAATTCGGTTTTCTCGTCGTCAACGAAACACACGCCCTCGTGCGGTATCGCCAGGCGATCCTGTGGCGGCGCACGAGCGTCGGCAACGGCAAGGTATCGGCTGTGTCCGGCCTGGCGCTGCCCGACGCCAACGCCCCCTTCCTGGTCTGGCTGTGCAAGCTGCTGAAGCACCTGGATTCGAGGACCGAGGCCGGCGGCGCCATCGAAGCGGTGGACGCCTCCCTCGTGCCGCCGCAACTCGCGGACGCCTGGGGCGAATGGTTGCCGTCCCATGCCCTGAGGATTCCCCTGGACGGCGTCGACGGTCAGCGCCTGGGCTGCCTGCTGCTGGCACGGGACGAACCATGGACCGACCACGACCGCCATCTCATGGCCTATCTGGGCGACGCCTACGCGCATTCCTGGGCGGCTTTGCTGGACCGGCACAGCAGCCGCCGGGCCGGCTGGGTGGAGCGGCGGAAGGGGCGGTTGGGTTTGATCGTCCTTGCGCTCGCGGCGGGCCTTGCCTGGATGCCCGTCCGCCAGTCCGCCCTGGCCCCCGCGGAGGTCATACCGAGGGAGCCGGTGGTCGTGCGGGCACCGATCGACGGGGTGATCGACCGGTTCGAGGTGCGGCCGAACGAGATGGTCGCCGAGGGGCAGGTGCTGCTGGCGCTCGACCCCGCCCGCCTTCAGAACCGGCTGGACGTCGCCCGCAAGGCCCACGAGGTCGGCGAGGCCGAGTACCGGCAGGCCGCGCAGCAGGCCGTGTTCGACCCGCGCAGCAAGACCAACCTGGCGATCCTCCAGGGCCGCATGGAGCAGAACGCGGCAGAGGTGGCCTATCTGGAAAACCTGCTGGACCGCATAGAAGTCAAGGCGCCGCGCCCGGGTATCGCGATCTTCGACGACGTCAACGACTGGATCGGCAAGCCGGTCTCGATCGGCGAACGCATCCTTGTCGTCGCCGACCCGGGCGAGATCGAGCTTGAAATCCACCTGCCCGTCGCCGACGCCATCGCGCTGGAGCAGGGGTCGGAAGTCACCCTGTTCCTCAACGTCGATCCGCAGCACCCGATCGCCGGCACGCTCACCTTCGCCAGCTACCAGGCCGGTCCCACGCCGGAAGGCGCGCTCGCCTACCGCCTCAAGGCCAGCCTTGCCGCCGATGCCGCCCGGCCGCGCATCGGCATGAAGGGCATCGCGAAGGTCCATGGCGAGGAAACGACGCTGTTCTACTACATCATGCGCCGCCCCCTGGCGGCGCTGCGCCAGCGGCTGGGCCTGTGACCGCCGCCGTCGGCCCGGGCGGGGGACAGCAGCCGGCCCGCCTGCTGCCGCTGCGGGAGGAACTGACCCTCCATGCCGGCCCGCGGACCCGGGACGGCGCGCCGACCTGGACGCTGCACGACCCGGCCAACAACCGCTTCTTCCGGATCGGCTGGCTGGAGTTCGAGATCCTGTCGCGCTGGGATTCGGGCGACATGGAGACGATCGCCTCGGATATCCGGCGCCGGACCATGCTCGACGTCTCGGTAGACCATGTCGAGACGGTCGCCCGCTTCCTGATGGCGAGCAACCTGCTGCAGGCACGGGGCGAGCAGGCGATCGAACGGCTCGTCCGGCAGGCGGGGTCCGTGCGCATGGGGCCGGCCAAATGGCTCCTCAAGAACTACCTGTTCGTCCGCATCCCGCTGGTCCGCCCGGACCGCTTCCTGAAGGCCGCGTTCCCGCTGGTCGCGTGGATGTTCACGCGCGGATTCCTGGCGGCGGTGGTCATGGCGGCGCTGGTCGGAGGATATCTGGTGCTGCGCCAGTGGGACGCGTTCCTCGGCACCTTCCCGCACTTCTTCTCCCTCGAAGGAGCGATCCTCGCCGGGATCGCGCTGACCGGCGCCAAGATCCTTCACGAACTGGGACATGCCTTCACCGCGCACCGGTTCGGCTGCCGGGTGCCGACCATGGGGGTCGCCTTCCTGGTGCTTTGGCCGGTCCTCTACACCGACACCAGCGAAGCCTGGAAGCTGCCGTCGCGGCACCGCCGGCTGGCGATCGGCGCCGCCGGGATGGCGGCGGAACTGGCGCTGGCCGCGGCGGCGACCCTGGCCTGGAGCTTCCTTCCGGACGGCCCGGTGCGGAGCGCCGCCTTCCTGCTGGCAACGAGCACCTGGCTTCTCACCCTGGCGATCAACCTGAACCCGTTCATGCGGTTCGACGGCTATTACCTGCTGTCGGACTATCTGGACATCCCCAACCTCCAGGACCGCTCCTTCGCGCTGGCCCGGTGGCGCCTGCGGGAGATGCTGTTCGGCCTGGGCGATCCCGTGCCGGAGCGCTGGCCCGGTCACACGCGGCGGGTCCTGCTGGCCTATGCCTACTGCACCTGGATCTACCGGTTCTTCCTGTTCCTCGGCATCGCGCTGCTTGTCTATCACCTGTTCTTCAAGCTGCTCGGCATCTTCCTCATGGTGGTCGAGCTGGTCTGGTTCATCGCCAGGCCGATCTGGGGCGAACTCAAGGAGTGGGGCATGAGGCGCGATCGCGTCCGACTGAACCGTCACAGCTTGGCGACCCTGGCGGCGCTGGGCTGCGTCGTGGCACTGGTGCTGGTCCCGTGGCGCAGCACCGTGCCGGCGTCGGCGATCCTGCGCGCGGAGCAGCAGTTGAAGCTGTTCATCCCGCGCGCCGCCCGCCTGGAAGAGGTGCGCGTCCGGCCCGGTCAGGTCGTCACTGCGGGAGAGGTGCTGTTCACCTTCCGGTCGCCCGACCTGGAGCATGAACTGGGCCAGGCCGAGCGGCGCGCCGAGCTGTCCCGCTGGCAGGTCCAGTTCCAGGGCATGAGCCGGGACCTGCTGGAACGCAACCAGGTTTCCTGGCGCGAGCTGGAAGGCGCGCTGGCACAGGCGGCGGGTTACCGGAGCGAACTGGCGCGGCTGCTGGTCACGGCGCCGATGGACGGCAGGGTGGTCGAACTGGCGGACCCGCTCCGGCCTGGCGAATGGCTGACGGCCAACACGCCCCTGGCGACGGTGATCGATCCTGCCTCGGCCATCCTGGAGGCCTACGTCGCCGAAGCGGACCTGGCCCGGATCTCGGTGGGAACGCCGGGCGTCTTCCATCCCGACGACCTCGGCCAGCCGTCGGTGCCCGGTACCGTCGTGGCGATCGACGACGGCAGCAGCCGCGCCTTGCCGGAGCCTGTGCTGGCGTCGATCCATGGCGGCGACGTGGCGGTAAGGGACGTCCGCGGCGCCGGGGATAGCCTGATCCCGGAAAGTCCGGTCTATCGCGTGCTGATCCGTCCCGACGCCGGGCTCTCCGCGCCCGACCAGGTCGTTCGAGGCCGGATTCTGCTGCAGGGCGAGCGCGAGAGCGTGATCGCGCGAACCTGGCGGTTCGCCGTCGGCGTGCTGATTCGGGAAAGCGGTTTCTGACCGGTGCCCCCCGGGCCGCCGCCCCGGCTGGGCGGCGTCCCGGGCGGGGGAAGGCTCACCGTTTCGGCTTGAGCGCCGGGATGAGAGGCTTCGCCGCTGCCGAGACCGAAATCCGTTCGACGCCGGGCAAGGCGGGCTTCAGCGCGGGGCGGGGGATCCGCGGTCCCGCCGCATCGGCCGGAAGCGGAGCGGGAGCCGGCACCGCAGGAGCCGCCAGGACGGCCGACGCCCGGGTTGCCGCGGCGGCGGCCGGAACCGACACCGGCAAGGCGGCCGGCAACGCTTGGCCGGCCGGCGTGGGAGGGGAGGAAATTCCGGCGGCCTCCAGATGGGTCATCCAGCTTCGCCGCGTCGCCGGCCGCTTGACCGGGCCGATGCCGACCGAAGCCAGTTGCGCGTCGGTGAAGGCCTGGGCCAGCAGCGCCTCGGCCCGGCGCTGGCTGACCGGCGGCATGCCGCGCCAGAGTCTCTGGGCATCGCGCGCGGCCGAAGCGGAACCGTCCAGGGCTGCGGCGGTGTACCAGCGCAACGCCGTGGGCGGATCCCACCTCACGCCGATGCCCCGGTCGTACAGCCGGCCCGCCACCTCGGCCGCTTCCGCGTCGCCCGTGCCGGCTCTCGCCAGGAGGGCGTCCACTGCGGAGTGCGGTACCGTCCCGGTTTCCATGGCGTCGAGAACGGCCACCGTCTCGGCGGCCCGCGCCGAGGCGGAAACCGGGGCAAGCAAGGAAACCGCCGGGATGATCAACGACAGCACGGCGGAAATCGAGCACCAGCGCGAGGGGATGGGCATCTTCAGGATCCAAGACGTGCGGAGTGGCCAGACATGCGGGGTGGGGCATGCTGCCGCAGGATAGGCAAACTGTTTTGAGAGTTGGTTAACCCCCCACGCGACGGATCCTGCCGACGGTCCAGGAACCTATCCGTCCGCTCGGGGGTTGGGTTTGCAAAAACCCCTCCAATACAGACTTCGGAGACCCGCCATGCGTACGACGGTCACCCTCGCCGCCACCTGTTTCCTGGCATTCGCCGTGCCGGCCTGGGCCCAGCAGGCGACCAGCCCCACCAGCCCCACGACCCACGGGAACCCGCCGACCCAGGAAGGGCCGCTGGCGACCACCAGCGAGGTCGAAAGCCTGATCGGGACAGATGCGGTGGCGGCCGACGGCCGCAAGGTCGGCACGATCGAGAACCTCCTGGTGGCCCCCGACGGGCGGATCGACTATGTCGTTCTGGAATGGGGCGGGGTGGCCGGAATAGGGGAGCGGCAGGTGGCCGTCCCCTGGAACGAGGTCGTGCTGAGCGACGACAACCGGCAGGCCGTGATCGACAAGACCCGGGCGCAGCTTGAGGAGATGCAGCGGTACGATCCGGATGTTCCGGCCGCGGCCGGGATCGACTCCAGCATTCGCCCGTTGCGCTGAGCGGCTTCCCGGCGAAGACGCTGTTGCGGGGACCCGGCCTACAGGGTCCCCGGCATCCGGTAACCCTCCCGGGCGCGCGCCTCGAGTTCCTCGTTGTCGACGATCCGCTTGCCGATCGGCCACAGCGAGATGATCGCCAGCTTCAGGTGAGCCCAGGCGAACGGGATCCCGATGATGGTCAGCGCAAGCGCTATGGCGGTCATCACATGGCCCAGGGCCAGCCACCAGCCGGCGAGCAGGAACCAGATCACGTTCCCGATGAAGCCGAGCGGGCTGGTGCCCAGGTCTTCCCGGCCGTCCCATTCGTCGCGGGAAACGGCGGTGCGTCCGAACGGCATCAGGGTGTAGTTGGCGATGTTGAACGCCGAACGCGCCCAGGGCAGTCCGATGATGGTGATCGCCATGATCACCGAGGCGAACAGCCAGGCCGCAGCCATCCAGATGCCGCCCGTGACGATCCACAGGATGTTCAGGATCAGGCTGACAGGGTTCATGAAATCTCTCCTTTGCCGCTGATATGGGGAGAATTCAGGACGTTTCCATGGCTTGACACCCCTGTTGCAAAAGGGTTCCTACGACGAAAGATCGGCGGCAAAAACGTCGTAAGGTGGTTGCTTCGCCGAACGAAACGGCCTATTGCTCTGTTCATCCGTGCATGGACCGGCGGCTTCGGCTGCCGTGTCCGCACTCTACCCTGGAGCTTCGCGTGAGCGACAACGGTCCGACTAGCTAGGCGGCCGGGCGTTTTCTCATCGTCCGTCCGCCTCTGAAAAGAGAATTGAAAGGATGTGACGATGACGCGCAACCTCGCTGTCGAGTTTCGGATTGCGGCCAACACCCTGCGCCGCCTCACCGGCAACCCCGATCCCCGCAAAGCCGCCCGCGCCCAGGAGATCCTGGCCGACAAGGGCCTGTTCCGCGAATTCGTCGACCAGCGGCACCGGGCGCTCCGCACCCGCGCCGATGCCGTCGCGGAGGGCGACAGTAGCCGCTTGATCTGGTTGGCCGCCTGAATACCGGATCCTGACCGCCGGCTTTCGCACGGGCGGGGAGGGCGTCTTCGGACGACCTCCCCGCCCGTCGCGTTTCAGTCGACCAGCTTCAGGCCGATGATGCCGGCGACGATCAGGCCGATGGAGGCCAGCCGTCCGGCGGTCGCCGGCTCGCCGAACAGGACGATGCCGAGCACGGCGGTACCGAAAGCCCCGATTCCCGTCCAGACCGCGTAGGCGGTGCCGATCGGCAGGGTCTTCAGCGCATAGGCCAGCAGGACGAGGCTGGCGGCCATGGCGATCAGCGTCAGGATGCTCGGCCACAGGCGCGAGAACCCCTCCGTGTACTTGAGACCGATCGCCCAGCCGGTCTCCAGCAGCCCGGCCACGAACAGGATCACCCACGCCATCGTACTTCCTTCTTCCTTTTCTTTCGTGATTCGGCGGACGCCGCCGACCTTCACCGTAGCGGATCGGACCCTGCCGTCCTAATCTGCGGCACGATCGCAGCAACGGATCCACCATGAAGATATTCGGCATCGCCGGCTGGAGCGGTAGCGGCAAGACAACGCTCATGGTCCGCCTTCTGCCCGAGCTGATCGCCTTGGGCCTGCGTGTTTCCACCATGAAGCATGCCCATCACGCGTTCGACGTCGACCAGCCGGGCAAGGACTCCCACAACCACCGCATGGCCGGAGCCACCGAGGTGCTGATCACCTCGGCCAACCGCTGGGCCCTGATGCACGAGAACCGGGGGGAGCCCGAGCCCTCGATCGAGGAATTGGTCAGGCACATGACCCCGGTCGATCTCCTGCTGATCGAGGGCTTCAAGCGCTCGCCCCACCCGAAGCTGGAAGTATTCCGACGCGCCACCGGCAAGCCGCTGCTGGCGCTCGATGACCCGTCGGTCGTCGCGGTCGCTTGCGACGGCCCCGTGCCGGAAGTGGCCGTTCCGGTGCTCGACCTCAACCAGCCCGCCGTTATTGCCCGCTTCTTAATGACGCACTGCAGCATTGCGGGGCGCGACATTGCAGCCGGCGCGGGAAGTTAGCATCGGAGCCAGATTGTTTCTCGCTTGAAACCCATTGATTCCTCACGGCGCAATCGTATCATCCGTGTGAACGTTAGGCACTGTCGCCATACGGTTGTTGTGCGCGGACCGGCTATCCGCCCTGCGTGAGGAGAAGCTGATGGCGACCCTGTCTGAGGTCGGGCACGAGGAGGACGGAAGTCCCGGCGCTCCGATGGCGGATGGCATGGTTTCGTCGGTCGGCTTCCACGGATTGCTGACGCCGGAGACCGCCGTCCACGCAACTCCGCTCTACGCGATCCTGGACCTGGCGGGCGATGCCTTCGTGGTCATCGACGCGCTGTTCCGGATCGTCCTGTTCAACCGCGCGGCGGAACGGATCTTCCAGTACGACACGGCCGACGTGATGGGGCGGTCCGTCCACATGCTGCTTCCGGAACGCTACAGGTCCCAGCACGGCAGGCAGATGGGAGAGTTCCGGGCCCACTCCGACGGCTCTCGGCTGATGGGCGAGCGGCGGCAGATCTGCGGGCTGCGGCGCGACGGGACCGAATTTCCGGCCGAAGCCTCTATCGCCTGGGTCAACCTGGAGGGTGGCGGGGCCTATGTGGTGGTCCTCCGCGACATCACGGAACGGACCCGCGTCGAGCAGCAGACCGCCCGTTTCGGCCGCATCATCGAGCAGTCGATCAACGAGATCTTCGTCTTCAATGCCGAGACTCTCCGGTTCGTGCTGGTCAATCGGCAGGCGCGCGAGAATCTCGGCTACTCGGCCGAAGAGATGATGCGCATGACGCCGATGGACCTGAAGTTCGAGTTCGGCGAGGAGGCGTTCGCCGAACTGCTCCGTCCGCTCCAGGACGGCACCATGGACGAGATCTGCTTCGAGACCTTCCACCAGCGCCGCGACGGCTCGACCTACGAGGTCGAGGCAAGGGTCCAGCTCCTGCGCAACGAGGCGCCGCCCGTCTTCGTCGTGATCGCCCGCGACATCACCGAACGGTCCCATTTCGAGACGCTGATCCGGCGGCAGTCTCTTTACGACGCCCTGACCCTGCTGCCCAACCGGACGCTGTTCACCGAACGCCTGTCGCTCGCCGCGGAGGAGCGTCAGCAGGACGGCGGCCATGGCGGGCTGTTGCTGATCGACCTGCTGGGGTTCCGCATGGTGATCGACAGCATGGGGCGCGCCGCCGGCGACCAGGTGATCCAGGAAGCCGCGCGGAGGCTGGCCGGCTGCCTGCGGTCCACCGACACGCTGGCGCGGCTGGAGGCCTCGGAGTTCGCGGTGCTGGCACCCAACATCGACCAGTCCGCCCGCATCGGCGTGCTGGCCGACCGGATCATGGCCGCCTTCGAGGCACCCGTCGAAATGGACGGGATCGAGGTCAAGCTTTCTCCCGCCCTCGGGATCACCACCTTCCCCGGCGACGGGGTCGATTCCGACATCCTGATGCGCAATGCCGACGCCGCGCTCTGGAGCGCCCGCGAGGCGGAGCCGCCGCACAAATGCTTCTACACCTCCGATCTCGATACCGAGGTGAACACCCGGATCGCCATCAAGTCGGGCCTCGCCCGCGCCCTTGAACGGGGCGAATTCTCCCTGGTGTTCCAGCCCAAGGTCGATCTCAAGAGTTGGACGGTCTGCGGGTGCGAGGCCCTGCTGCGCTGGCGCAGCGCGGAACTCGGCAACGTCTCGCCGGCCTCGTTCGTGCCCGTGCTGGAGGAAACCGGCCTGATCAATCCCGTCGGCGAGTGGGTCCTGGAAACCGCCTGCCGCCAGTGCCGGCTGCTGATCGACCGGGGCTTCCCGAAGATCCGCATGGCGATCAACCTGTCGGTCCGGCAGATCAGGCCCTCGTTCCCGGCCACCCTGACCGACATCCTGGAGCGGACCGGGCTGAAGCCCGACGACATCGAGCTGGAGATCACCGAGAGCGTCGTGATGAAGGACAGCGTCGAGGTCGTCCAGCTTCTCCAGGAACTGGCCGACATGGGTGTCCACCTGGCGCTCGACGATTTCGGCACCGGCTACTCGTCGCTCAGCTACCTCAAGCTGATGCCCCTGGAGACCATCAAGATCGACCGCTCGCTGATCACCGACATCGCCACCGGCGCCGAGGATGCGGAGATCGTGCGCGCGGTGATCGACATGGGCCATTCCATGTCCCGGCGCATCGTCGCCGAAGGGGTCGAGACCGAACAGCAGCTCGCGCATCTGCGCCGCCTGGGCTGCGACGAGATCCAGGGCTACCTGTTCAGCCGCCCGATCGCCGGTCCCGATCTGATGAAGCTGCTGGAGGGGTACTCAACCTATGCCTGATGGCCAGGGGGCTTCGATCCGGCCTATCTACTTGCATATTCGCGACGGTTCGGATATGACCTCTGAGTAAGACGGTTCTGTCCATAAGAGGCATGAATGAAGGCGGTCCACTCGATCAAGGTACTCTGTGTCGATGACAACGCCATGATCGTCATGGCGACGCAGGCCACCATCGACGCGACGCCCGATATGGACTGCGTCGGTTGCCTGTACTCCGCGGATGAGCTGCTCGATACGGTCGCGGAACTCCGCCCGGACGCCGTCCTGCTCGACCTCACCATGCCGGGCAAGGAGCCGTTGGCTGCGCTCCGTGAACTGACCGATGCCCATCCGGAAGTGCCGGTCATCGTCTTCAGCGGCCTGAGCGACCGCACGACAGCGGAGAGCGCCTTCGCCGCGGGTGCCCGGCGTTACATTACCAAAGGGTGCGACGGGCGCCCGGTGCTGGATGCGATCCGCGCCGTCGCCTCCGCGCCGCACGCTTCGCTGGGCGTCGCCAGCTGAGCCTACTCCGCCGGTAAGCCTTCCCTCGGCTTGACGTGCTGCACCTCCAACTCCTGGATACGGCGGCGAATCCGCCCGATCGGCTGGAGGCGACGCGCCAGCAGACTGTAGAGCAGGGGAGTGCCGAACAGCGACAGCAGCGACCCGACCGAGACACCCCCGACGATCACCAGCCCGATCGCGGTCCGGCTCTCGGCTCCGGCGCCCTCGGCCATGGCCAGCGGAACCGCGCCGAACACCGTGGCGATGCTGGTCATCAGGATCGGGCGCAGCCGGGTCGCGGCGGCCTCCCGGATCGCCGCGTCCATGGCTGCGCCTTCGTCGCGCATCTGGTTGGCGAACTCGACGATCAGGATGGCGTTCTTGGCGATCAGGCCGATCAGCATCACCAGCCCGATCTGCGTATAGATGTTCAGCGTCATGGCGCTCGCGACGATCGCGCCCAGGCCGCCGAACAGCGCCAGCGGCACCGTCAGCATGACGATGGAGGGCAGGGTGAAGCTTTCGAACTGGGCGGCCAGCACCAGGAACGCGATCAGCAGCGCCATGCCGAACGCGAAATAGATCGCGGCGCTCGATTCCTGCAGCTCGCGCGCCGACCCGTCGAAACTCAGCCGTACCTGGCCCGGCAACACCTCGGCTGCGGCCTGCCGCACCGCCTCGACGGCGGTGCCCATGGCGATGCCTTCCAGGTTGGCCGTGACGGTGATAGCGCGCAGCCGATCGACCCGGCCCAGCTCGCTGGGGCCGGCGATATCCCGGACGGTCACGACGCTGGAGAGCGGCACGAGCTTTTCCGATGATCCGGCGCGCAGGAAGATGTTCGACAGGTCGCGTGGGTTGGCGCGGTCGCTGCCCGTGGCTTGGACCACCACGTCGTATTCCTCTCCGCGGTCGGTGAAGCGCGTGACGGTGCGCCCGCCGACCAGCGTCTCCAGGGTTTCGCCGATGTCCCGCGTGCCGAGCCCCAGGTCGGCCGCGCGATCGCGGTCCACCGTGATCCGGAGCTGCGGCTTGGTCTCGTCGTAGTTCGCCTGGATCGTGCCGAACCCCGGCTCGTCGCGCAGGCGGTCGATCAGCAGGTCGCGCCAGACCGCCAGCTCCTCGTAGCTGCTGCCGCCCAGGACGACCTGCACCTGGTTCAGCGCGCCGCTGCGGGCGATACCGCCGCCCGCGAAGGCCGCGACCCGGGCGCCCGGCACCGCCTGCAGCTTGCCGCGCAGGTCCGCCATCAGGGCCGACTGCGGCCGGGCGCGCCGGTCCCACGGCGCCAGCCGGACCTGGATCGTCGCCCGGTTCACGCCGGTCTGGCCGCCCCATCCGGGGTTCAGGATCGCCAGCACGCTGGAAACCTCGCCGCTTTCCCGGTAGGGCGCCAGGATGCGCTCGACCGCCTCCATCTCCCGCTTGGTGAAGTCCTGGCTGGCGCCTTCCGGCGCGGTCACCGTGATGCGGAAGCTGCCGCGGTCCTCCGGCGGGGTGAACTCCTGCGGCACCAGGGTGAACAGGTACCAGGTGGCCCCGGTCAGCGCGCCGAGCAGCGCCAGCATCAGGACGGGTGCGGCGAGCACGCCGTCCAGGAGCCTGGAATAGGCCCGGGTCATGCCGTCGAAGAACCGTTCGGTCAGTCGGAACACCGCGCCGCCGTGGTGGCCACGCAGCACCTGCGAGCACATCATCGGCGTCAGCGTCAGCGCCACCAGCGCGGAGAAGGCGACCGCCGCCCCCAGCGTGACCGCGAACTCCTTGAAGAAGCGGCCGACCGTGTCCTGCAGCAGGACGAGCGGGAAGATCACCGCGATCAGCACCGCCGTGGTCGCGATCACCGCGAAGCCGATCTGGCCGGCGCCGCGATAGGCCGCCAGCAGCGGCGGCTCGCCCAGCTCGATCCGGCGGCTGACATTCTCGACCACGATGATCGCGTCGTCCACCACCAGCCCGATCGCGAGCACCAGCGCCAACAGGGTCAGCACGTTGATCGAATAGCCGAGCGCCGCCAGCACGGTGAAGGCGGCTATGATCGACACCGGGATGGCGGCCGCCGGGATGATCGTGGCGCGCAGGTCGCGCAGGAACGCCCAGGTGACCAGGACCACCAGGCCCAGCGCGATCGTCAGCGCGTGGAACACCTGGTAGATCGACTCGGCGATGAACACGCTTTCGTCGAACGACACCTCGATGGCCGCGTCCCCGGGCAGAGTGGTGCCGATCTGCCGGAGCAGCGCCTTGACCCCGTCCGCCACCTCCATAGTGTTGGCGGTCGCCTGCTTGGTAATCCCCAGGCCGACGGCGGCGCGGCCGTTGACCGTGTAGTCGCCGCGGTCGTCGCGGGTGCCCAGCTCCACCCGCGCTACGTCGCCCAGCCGGATGAAGTCCCCGCTGCGCTGTGAAATGACGATGCGGGAGAACTGCTCCGCGCGCGACAGCCGGGTATCGGTCCGGACCGTGAACTCGCGCTGCGCCGATTCGATACGGCCGGCCGGCAGCTCCGCGTTCTCCCGGCGAAGCGCCGTCTCGACATCCTGGACGGTCAGGTTGCGGGCCGCCAGCGCGCTCCGGTCCAGCCAGACCCGCATCGCATAGATCCGCTGGCCGCTGATCCGGACGTCGGCGACGCCCGGGACGGCGGTGATCTGGTCGACCAGGACGCGCCGGGCATAATCGGTCAGCTCCAGCCGGCTGAGCTGGTCGCTGGTCAGGGTCGCCCATAGGATCGGCGAGCTGTCGCTGTCCACCTTGGCGATGACGGGGGCGTCGGCCTCGTCCGGCAGGCTGCGGGCCGCGCGCGAGACGCGGTCCCGGACATCGTTGGCGGCTCCCTCGATGTCGCGGGTCAGCAGGAACTCGATCCGGACGTTGGACGATCCCTCGCGGCTGGTCGAGCGGATCGTCTTGATCCCCTCGACGCCGCTGACGGCACCTTCGATCACCTGGGTGATCTGGGTCTCGATCACCTCGGCCGACGCACCCTCGTAATTGGTGCTGATCGAGACGACCGGCGGGTCGACGCTGGGATACTCGCGCACCGGCAGCTTGGCGAAGGCGAAGATGCCGAAGACCACCAGCAGCGCGTTGAGGACGATGGCGAGCACGGGGCGCTGGATCGCGACGTCGGACAGGACCATGGCTCAGCTCCCGGCAGCCGGACGTCCGGCGGAGGGGGGCTCCTGTTCCGCCTCCACCGGGGCGCCGTCGCGCACCCGCTGGGTGCCGCGGACGACGACCAGTTCCCCGGGCTTCACGCCCTCGACCACTTCGACCATGCCGCCCCGGCGCTGTCCGATCGTGACGGCGCGGCGCAGGGCACGGCCGTCGGCCACGACGAAGACGAACTGGCGCTCGCCCAGCGGAACCAGCGCCTCCTCCGCGATCAGCACGGCGTCGGCGCGGGACGACAGGGTCAGGCCCACGTTCATGAACATGCCGGGCCGCAGGCGGAGCCGGTCGTTGGGCAGGGAGGCCACCACCTCGACCGCCCGGGTCACCGGATCGACCCGCGTGTCGATCACGGCGACCACGCCGGTGAAGGTCTCGCCCGGGAAGGCCGGGCTCGTGGCGGACACCGCGAGGCCCGGCCGGAGCCCGCCCAGCGCCGCCTCCGGCACCCGGAAATCCAGCTTCACCGTGCGGATGTCGTCGAGCGTCGTGATCGCCGTCCCGCTGGTCACCAGCGCGCCCGGGCTGACCCGCCGGAGCCCGGTCTGTCCGGCGAAGGGGGCGGTGACGACAAGCTCCTGCAGCCGGGCGCGGGCGGCCCGCGCCGCGGCGTCGGCCCGGTCGAGCGCCGCGGTCAGCTCGTCGACCCTGGCCTCCGCGACCGCCTGGCGGGTCAGCAGGGTGCGCGAGCGCTCCAGGAGCTGCTGGGCGTTGCGCCGGTCGGCCTCGGCGACGGCGAGCTGGGCGCGGGCCTCCGCGTCGTCCAGTTCGATCAGGACGGATCCCCGCTCGACCCACTGGCCCTCGTCGAACCGGATCGCGCGGATGATGCCGGTCTGCTTGGAGTTCACCGTGACCGCCTCGTTGGCGCGCAGCGTGCCGACCGCCTCGGCCACCGTCGCGATCTCCCCGATGCGGGCGGGCGCCGCCACGACATTGACCGGCCGCGCGGCCCGGTCGGGCGCCGCCGCCCGGGGACCGTCGCCGCGCAGCGCGGGAACGGCGTACCAGGCGCCCGCGGCACCGGCGCCCAGGCCCGCAATCAGGAGAATCTGCCAGATCAGTCGCATGGTATCCTGGGACGATTGCACCGGGTCGGTGTGGGCCGCTTCGACGGACGCTGCCGCAGGAACGATCGGCGAAAAGGCCTGTTTTCCGGTTCCCATCGGGACAGGCTGACGTCCCGACCGGGTCGTGAAAGCTCGATATTCTTTGCAACGATAGCAGATTCGACCTGTCCATGGACCACAATCTTGAAGCGGACCGCGTCCCCGGCCGTGACGCGTGCCCGTTCGACGGGCTGGAACTCGATCTCGGCCGGCCCGGACGGCGGACCGTCGCGGGCGTGCCCGAGGGGTTCGACGGGATGCTGCTGGGCCATCTGGCGCAACGCGCGGACCCTGCCGGCCTGCTCCATATCGTCCGCGACCACCGGCGGCTGGTGCGGCTGCGCCGTGCGCTGGCCTTCTTCGCCCCGCGACTGGAGGTTCTGCCGGTGCTGAGCTGGGACTGCGCGCCCTATGAGCGGCGCTCCCCCTCGGCGGCGGTCGCGGCCCGCCGGGTCGATACGCTGCTGAGGCTGGGCCGCCCGGCCGAGGGGCCGAGGCTGATCCTGGCGACGGCCGCCGCGTTCCTGCGCCGCCTGCCGCCCCAGGGCGTGCTGGAGGCGGCGACCTTCCGGGCGGCGCCGGAGGACGACGTCGAGGAGCCGTTGAGGCGCTTCCTGCTGCGGAACGGGTATTCCCCGGCGGAGACGGTCCAGGAGGTCGGCGACTTCCTTTGGGACGACGACCGGGTGGAGATCCTGCCGCCCGGCCACCGGACGCCGTTGCTGCTGGAATTGCTGAACGGCACCCTGGACGCGGTCCGGCGGGGCGGTGCCGGCGGCGAGGAACTGGAGCGGCTGGAACTGCCGCCCGTGTCCGAGGTGGTCCTGACCGACGAGAGCATCGCGCGCTTCCAGACGAACTACCAGGAGCAGTTCGGGCGGGTCGAGGGAAACGATCCGCTGTTCGAGGCGGTCGGGCACGGCCGGCGGCTCACCGGGATGGAGCACTGGCTGCCGCTGTTCTACGGCGGCACCGAGACCCTGTGCGAGTACCTGCCGGGCTGCCCGGTCACCCTGGACGACGGGGTGGAATCCGACCGCGACGACTACCTGGAGCAGGTCGCCGACGCCTTCCAGGCGCGCAAGGCGATGGGCACGATCGAGGAAAAGGCCCATCTGCCGGCCTTCCATCCGCTACCGCCCGAGCAGGTCTTCGTCGATGCCGGAGCCTGGGACGTCTGCCTGGAACCGCGCGCGGTCCTCGCGTTCCGTGCGGCTCCGCCCGAAGCGGGCGAGGTCGTGCCGGACGGCGGCGCCCGTCCCGGTCCGAGCTTCCATGACGACGACGGTGGCGGAAAGCTGGCCCGGCATGTCCGCAGCCTCCGCGCCGGCGGCGCGCGGGTCCTGTTCGCGGTCGAGCGCGATGTCCAGCATGGCCCGCTCAGACGGCGGATCTGCATGCCGGAAATGCCCACGGCGGAGACCTGGGGCGACGCCGGAGCCGGCGACGCGGCGGTCGCGACCCTGCCGGTCGCGGCCGGGTTCGAGGTGGATGGCATCAGCGTCATCGCGCGGGCCGACATAATCCGGCCCGATCGGCGCCGGAACGCCGGGACCGCCGATGCCCGGCGCGACGCCCTGCTGCCCGACGTGCCGCCGATCGCCCTGGGCGATCTGGTGGTCCATGCCGATCACGGCGTGGCCCTGTGCGAGGGGCTGGAGACGATCGACGCCGGCGGAGCGCCGCACGACTGCCTGCGCCTGGTCTACCGCCAGGGCGACAAGCTGTTCGTCCCGGTCGAGAACGTGGACCTGCTGTGGAGGTTCGGCACGCCCGGCGAGACGATCCAGCTGGACAAGCTGGGCGCCGCCGCCTGGCCCAACCGGCTGGAGCGCATGCGGCAAACACTGCGCGACGCGGCGCACGAGCTGATCGCCACGGCGGCGAAGCGGTCGCTCGCCCAGGTCGATCCGATCGTGCCGGACCGCGCGGCCTACCGCCGGTTCAGCGGCCGGTTCCCCTATACGGAGACCGATGACCAGCAGACGGCGATCGACGACGTGCTGGCCGATCTCGCGTCGGGCAAGGTGATGGACCGGCTGGTGGTCGGCGACGTCGGCTTCGGCAAGACCGAGATCGCGCTGCGCGCCGCCTTCGCGGTAGCGGCCGCCGGCCGGCAGGTCGTGGTGGTGGCGCCGACCACGCCGCTCGCCCGGCAGCACGCCGACGAGTTCCGCGAGCGCTTCTCCGGCTTCGGGATGGAGATCGTCGAGTTGACCGGCGGCACGGCGACGGACGAGGCGAAGGCGGCGCGGCAGCGGATCGCGGACGGGCAGGCCCGTGTCGCGGTCGGCACCCAGGCCCTCCTGGGCGAGGCCGTCCGCTTCAAGGATCTCGGCCTTCTGGTCCTGGACGAGGAGCAGCGGCTCGGCGTCAAGCAGAAGGAACGCCTGAAGGACATCGCCGAGGGCGTCCACGTCCTGACCATGACGGCGACCCCGATCCCGCGCACGCTTCAGCTCGCGCTGGGCGGGCTTCGCGACCTCAGCCTGATCGGCACCGCTCCGGTGGAGCGCCAGCCGGTCCGCACCCGCGTCCTGACCTACGACGGCGATATCATCCGCCAGGCGCTCCTGCGCGAGCGGGAGCGCGGCGGCCAGAGCTTCTATGTCTGCCCCCGGCTCGCCGACCTCGATCTGGTCGGTGAGCGGCTGGAGGCCCTGGTTCCCGATCTTCGGGTGCTGCGCGCCCACGGCAAGATGGCGCCCGAGGAGCTGGACGACGCGATCACGGCCTTCGTGCGCGGCGGCGCCGACGTGCTGCTTGCCACCAACATCATTGAGGCGGGGCTGAACATCCCCAACGCCAACACGCTGGTCGTCCACCGGGCCGACATGTTCGGCCTGGCGCAGCTCCACCAGCTGCGCGGCCGGGTCGGGCGCGGCAGCACGCGGGCCTATGCCTGGATGACGGTGGAGTCGGAAGCCGACCTGTCGGACGCGGCGCGCGGCCGACTGGACGCCATCGCCATGCTGAGCGATCCAGGGGCCGGCTTCAACGTCGCCAGCCAGGATCTGGAACTGCGCGGCGGCGGCAACCTGCTGGGCGAGGAGCAGTCCGGCAGCATCCGCGCCGTCGGGGTCGACCTGTTCCAGGAGATGCTGAGACAGGCGATCGAGGCGGTCCAGGCCGGCAAGGAGCCGGAGGAGTTCTGGACCCCCCGGATCTCGCTCGGCATGCCCGTGCTGATACCCGAGAGCTATGTCGCCGATCTGGACGAGCGCATGGCGCTCTACCGCTCCATCGCCGCCCTCGATACCGCCGAGGCGGCCAAGGCCTTCACCCAGGACCTGGCGCGGCGCCATGGCCCGGTCCCGCCGGAGGTCGGCACCCTGATCGGCCTCGGCGAACTGAAGCGCCTGTGCCGCGACGCCGGCGTGGAGCAGCTCGACGTCGGGCCGCGCGGCGCCCTGATCGCGTTCCGGCACGAGCCGAAGGGGCTGAAGGAGTTCGTCGAGCGCACCGAAGGAGCCCGGCGGCGTGAGGACGGCACCCTGGTGGTTCCGCTGGCGGAAGGATCCTCCGCAAGGCTGGACGCGGCCTGGGGGCTGCTGCGCGGCCTGGCCGGCGGATAACGCCGGTTCAGGAAATGTCGATCACCGTCACGTCGACGGTGAAGGTCCGGCCCTCGCGCCAGATCGTCAGCGTCACCGGATGCCCGACGCCGGTCTGCTCCAGTTGCGTCGCGAGTTCCGCCAGGGTCGCGACCGGGTGTCCGGCGGCGTGGGTGATGACGTCGCCCGCCGGCCGTCCGGACTGGTCGAAGCCGCGCAGGCCGGCACGGTCGGCCGCGGATCCCGGGATCACCTCGGCGATGACCACCCCGGTCACGCCGAGCTGGGCCCCGACCTGCTCGGGCGCCACGCGGATGCCGATGCCGGGGGTAGGGACCCGGCCGTCCCGGATCAGCTTCGGCACGATCCGGTTGACCGTGTCGGCCGGCACCGCGAATCCGATGCCGGCGAAGCTGCCCGACCCGGACAGGATCGCCGTATTGACGCCGATCAGCCGCCCGGCGCTGTCGAGCAGCGGTCCGCCCGAGTTGCCGGGATTGATCGCCGCGTCGGTCTGGATCACGCCGGCGATCTCCCGCCCGCTGCCCGCCGGAAGCCGCCGTTCCAGGGCGCTGATCACGCCGGTACTGAGGCTGCGGGTCAGTCCGAACGGATTGCCGATGGCGTAAACCGACTGGCCGACCTTCAGGTCGTCGGAGGTGCCGATCGGGATCGGGCGGAGCGCCGCCCGGTTCTCGCTCAGCCTCAGCACGGCCAGGTCGCTGTTGGGGGCGAAGCCGATCACCCGGGCCGGGACGGCCTCGCCGCTGTCCAGCCGGACCGCGACGCGGGTGGCGCCCTCGACCACGTGGTGGTTCGTGACCACATGGCCCGCGGCATCCCAGATGAAGCCGGACCCGGCCCCGCGCGACCCCCGTCCGCCGGGATCGCCGGCCGGCTCCGCCCGGTCCGTGAAGATATAGACGACCGAAGGCGCCGTCGCGTCGAACAGGGCGATCGTCGATTCCTCCGATTCGGCCAGCGATCCCCGCGCCGTGACGGCCCTCGGCTCGCTGGCGGTCAGGAAGACGCCGCGCACGAACCGGTCGCCGATCCAGAT
Source organism: Skermanella rosea (assembly GCF_016806835.2). NCBI lineage: Bacteria > Pseudomonadati > Pseudomonadota > Alphaproteobacteria > Rhodospirillales > Azospirillaceae > Skermanella > Skermanella rosea. The sequence continues at coordinate 1,676,236 of NZ_CP086111.1, forward strand.
CGTCGCGACCAGCAGCGCCCAGATCAGCATGTACCGCCAGAACCGCTGCCCGCCCATCCGCTTCTCCCGATCGACACCGGCCCCGCCGGGCCCGAAACGTTTAAACGGGGTGCGTGGGCCGGCGGTCAAGCACAAACGCGGCATGCCGATCGCCGAATGATCGGTTGAGACGACCCGCCGGGACGCGCTGTTATACGGTGGAGACCCAATCCTCGGCACCGGTGCCTGCAATGACCGATCCATACGAGATCCTGGGACTTTCGAAGACCGCGACGGACGACGACATCCGCAAGGCCTATCGCAAGCTGGCCAAGAAGTACCATCCCGACATCAATCCGGGCAAAGCCGACGCGGAGGCCCGTTTCAAGGACATCTCCGCCGCCTACGCCCTGCTGTCCGATCCCGAGAAGCGCGCCCGTTTCGACCGCGGGGAGATCGACGCGAGCGGGGCCGAGACGCCGCGCAGCTTCTATCGAGGCTTCGCCGACGCGGGTGGCGGCGGCCGCTACGGGGCGGAAGAGCACTTCGTCGACAACGAGGACATCGAAAGCTTCTTCGCCGACCTGTTCGGCCATCATGGCGCCGGGAGAGGCGGCGCCGGGCGGGGAGGGGCCGCTGGAACCGGCGGTACGGGCGGCTTCCGCCTGCGCGGCGGCGACGTCAACTACTCCCTGCGCGTATCCTTCCTCGAGGCCGTGAACGGGTCGCGAAAGCGCCTGACGCTGCCCGACGGCCGGACGCTGGACGTCGAGATCCCGGCCGGCATCGACAGCGGGCAGACCGTCAGGCTGAAAGGGCAGGGAGCCCCGGGACTGGGCGGCGGTCCGGCCGGCGACGCCCTGATCCGGATCGAGGTGGATCCCCATCTGGTGTTCCGGCGGGATGGGCGCGACATCCGGATCGACCTGCCGGTGACCCTGGCGGAGGCGCTGCTCGGGGCCAAGGTCCGCGTGCCGACCATCGACGGGCCGGTCGCCATGACCATCCCGAAGGGGGCCGATAGCGGTACCGTGCTCCGGCTGAAGGGGAAAGGCGTCCCGGCGTCCCGCGGCGCCGAGCGCGGCGACCAGTATGTCACGGTGCGCCCGGTCCTGCCCCGGCAGCCCGACGCCGAGCTGGAGGAGTTCATCCGGCGCTGGTACGAGAGCCACCCGCAGGACCCCCGCGAAACCTTGGAGCAATCACGATGATGGCGCTCGACCAGGTGCTTGCCGCCGTCGGCCGGATCGACCGGCGGGATCTCATCCTGTGGATCGAGCGGCGCTGGGTCCGGCCGCAGCACGGGGCCGGCGGCTATGTCTTCACCGACCTGGACGTCGCCCGCGTCACCCTGATCTGCGAGATGCGCGACGATATGGCGATCGACGACGAGGCCATGCCGGTCGTCCTCGGCCTGCTGGACCAGCTCTACGGTACCCGCCGCCGCCTCAGGCATCTGGTCGATGCGGTCGCCGCCCAGCCGGAGGAGGTCCGCCGGTCCATCGCGGCGGAAATGAAGCGCCGGGCTCTCGACGGGGACGATGCCTGACGCGCGGCCCTTGGCCGTTCCCCGCAGGTCTGCTATGAGGGCCCGATGACCGACGATGCCAGCAAGAACCAGAAGCCCGACCCGATCACCGAACGCATCCTGGCGATGATCGAGGATGGCGGATCCGTGTCCCCGCAGGAGGTCGCCCAGACCTTCTACAAGGATACCAAGACGCCCGGAATGCCGGCGGACGGCTGGCACAAATACATGACGGCCGTGCGCCAGCAGGCGATCCACCTGGCCCGCCAGGGCCGCCTGCAGATCACCCGCAAGGGCGAGCCGGTCGACCCGAACAACTTCAAGGGCGTCGTTCGCCTGAGGAAAGTGCCGCCGGCCCAGCCTTGACCGCGGCCGCCACGGCGGGGACGGCGAGCGCCCGCCGGCGGCGCCACGACACCAGACCCATGACGGCCGCGGCCAGGATGAAGACGCCGAGCAGGCCGACCGTCACTGCCGTCGCCATTTCCCCCACGACCTGCTGGAGCGCCGCGCCCGCGGCGTAGCCGGCGCCGGCGAAGCATGCCGCCCAGATCCCTGCGGCGACGAAATTCAGCAGCGCGAAACGGCGCCACGACATCGTGCTCATCCCCATGGCGAACGAGCTGAAGTTCCTGACGCCGTAGATGAAGCGGAAGCTCAGGATGAAGGCGGTGCTGTACTTCTCCAGCAGTCCGAGGGCCCTGTCCACGCCCGGCTGCCAGCGGGGATAGCGGTTCAGCATCCGGGTGCCGGCATGGCGTCCGAGCATGAAATACATCTGGTCGCCCAGGAAGCTGCCGATCCACGCGCAGGAGATCAGCAGGGTGAGATTGACCACGCCCTCGCGGGCCGCGATGCCCGAGAAGATCACGATGGTCTCGCCTTCCAGGAAGGTCCAGACGGCCACGACGCCATAGAACAGGTCGCCGTAGCGATGGATGAGGTCGAAGATTTCCATGACGGTCCGCTAAGGGATCCTTCGTACGGGGCAGGCCCGCGTCCTGGGCGGAAATGGCCGCCCGCTTCTGTAGCTTCGGGATTCGGAGATGCCGGACGATCGGAGCCGGGATGATCATCCTGCCATAGTCCCGAATTGCGGCCGGAATATGGTCACCGGTCTTCAGGGCCACCCCGTCGGGAATTAACCGGGAATTAGCATGTCTCTCGGATATTTCGCGCGCTTGAGATTCCGGATCCGATCTCGACCGTCGCCGTTCGGGCCGTCGGTCATGGCGGGAGACAAGAAGAACCGGGAACCGGGCAGAGTCTTCCATTCCCCTGGGGCAAGGGTTTTCCGATGATACCAGTGCGCAGCACCGTTGGTCGTGGCGACGGGCGTTCCCGACCTGCCGACGTCTCCGGCTGGACTCCGCTCGATACCCTGTCGATGCTCATCCTGGCGACCGTGCTGGTCCTGGTCGCCGCCACCTTCCAGCACTATGGCATCAGTTGGGATGAGGAGATCCAGAACACCTACGGCAAGAAGATCCTGTCCTTCTATCTCAGCGGTTTCGAAGACCGCTCCGTGTTCGTGCATTTCAACCTGTACCTGTATGGCGGCTCCTTCGATCTGATCGCCGCCATGGCCAACACCATCTCGCCTTTCGGCGAGTACGAAACCCGGCACCTGCTGGGCGGCCTGGTCGGGCTGCTGGGGCTTGCCGGCGTCTGGCACCTGGGGCGCCTGTTCGGCGGCCCGTGGGTCGGGTTCCTGGCGTTGCTGCTGATGGTGGTCACGCCGGCCTATTACGGCCACATGTTCATCAATCCCAAGGACATTCCCTTCGCCTGCGGCATGACGTGGTCCCTGTACCTGATGTGCCGCGCCATGGAGACGCTGCCCCGGGTTCCGCTGCGCACCGCGCTGGGTCTCGGAGCGGTGCTCGGGATCACCCTCGGCACCCGTATCGTCGGACTGCTTGCGGGACTGTATCTCGCCGCCGCGCTCGTCCTGTACCTGATGCTGGTCGCGGGGCAGGGAGCCGGTCGGCGGGAGTTGGCCCGCACCATCGGCGATCTGGCGCTGTCGTTCCTGCCCATGCTGCCAGTCATGTATCTGGCAATGGCGGCATTCTGGCCCTGGGCCTGGCAGGAGCCGCTGAACCCGATCCGTGCGGCGACGGTGTTCTCGAACTTCCCATGGCCGGGCTCCGTCCTGGTCAACGGGGAGATGATCAAGGCCACCGATCTGCCGTCCTATTACCTGCCCCTGTTCCTGGGCACCCAGTTGCCGGAGCTGGTCCTGGCGGGCATCGCGT